>JAFYNK010000075.1 GCA_017548125.1 Bacteroidales bacterium
TTGTTTTTCTTGAAAGAACATAGCGAGCTATGTGATTGAAAGAAAGACGAAAAGATTCCAAGAAAAAACATAAAGCATGTAAAAGTTTTAATTATCATTGTCAAAAATTATTTAAACGGGGAATTTATAGAACTCCCCTTTAATGATTTTACTTTATCTTGCCGTTGTAATATAAGCTGAAAGGCACGAAGGTGTAATAGTCATAGAAGGCATTGCCGCTAGCATTCAGTGTATAAGTGCCATTGGATTTGGAAATGCTAAGGTCTCCAATCAGGACATATTCAACGCCAGACCATACCATTGTTAGAACACCTGTATTTTTTCCATCGAAAGTGAGTCCGAAGTCTCCTGTTGGAATGCTTTCTTTTTTGTCAAATTCGAATACCAATTCCATCGCATCAGTATTGATGATGATAAAAGTATCGTCGTTTTCGGTTTTGCTGGTAACAGATGTGATAGGAGATACCGCGTCGCCGATAGTGATAACGTTATTGGTTAAAATTACGGTTTCGTCATCATCGTCACAACTTGTGAGAATTGTCGATAATGATAGGATTAACAATCCGATTAATAAAATAGTCTTTTTCATAGCTTTTAAGTTTTTTATTGATAAGAAAACAAACCAAAGAAATGAATGTTGACAACCAATTGTTAAACTTCTAAAGTTCTCTTCTCACTTTCCCCAATTTTCTCTGTCGAGGCTTCTATATTGTATTGCTTCAGCCAGATGTTCTTTTTTAATGTCAAGAGAATCATCGAGATCGGCGATTGTGCGTGCCATTTTCAAAATTCTGTCGTGCGCACGTGCCGACAAATTTAATTTCTCCATAGCTCCTTTGAGCAGATTGGAGCATTCGTCGTTGAGCAGACAATATTTCTGTATCATTTTAGAATTCATCTGGGAGTTGGAATGCATTCCAGGAATGTCTGCGAAGCGTTCAGTCTGAATCTGTCGGGCTCGTGTCACTCTTTCTCTCACTGCGCTGCTGTTTTCACCGGCGCTCTTTTTTGAAAGTTCTTCAAATGGAACAGGAACGACTTCTATATGAAGGTCTATTCTGTCGAGCAGAGGTCCTGATATTCTGTTGAGATATTTCTCCACTGCGCCTGGTTGGCAGGTACATTCTTGAGTAGGGTGGTTGTAATATCCGCAGGGGCAAGGATTCATCGCTGCCACTAACATGAAACTTGCTGGAAATTCGATTGTTTGCTTAGCTCTTGCTATTGTGACGACGCGGTCTTCCATCGGTTGTCGCAGCACCTCTAAAACGTTGCGTTTAAATTCTGGCAGCTCATCAAGGAATAAGACTCCGTTATGAGCAAGAGAGATCTCTCCTGGCTGAGGGTATGCGCCTCCTCCTACAAGTCCGACGTATGACGTTGTGTGATGTGGACTCCTGAACGGCCGTGATTTTAATAATGACAATCCATTGCCAAGAAGCCCGACAACAGAATGTATCTTGGTCGTTTCAAGCGCTTCCTTCAGTGTCATCGGTGGCATTATGGTGGGAAGACGCTTCGCTAACATGGTCTTTCCGCTTCCAGGACTGCCGATAAGTATCACATTGTGAGATCCTGCCGCCGCCACCTCTAAGGCGCGTTTTATGTTTTCTTGACCTTTGACATCAGCAAAATCAAAAGCATAGATGTCTTCTATGTTCTGGTCGTATCTGGAAATTTCGATGGGTTTTAATGATGAGGCTCCGTTGAGAAATGAGATGACTTCCATAATGTTGTTAACTCCATAAACGTCAATGTCTTCAACAACGGCAGCTTCTTTGGCGTTGGCAGAAGGAAGTATCAATCCCTTAAAACCATCTTGCATGGCTCGTATTGCAATAGGCAAGACGCCTCTTATCGGATTAAGGCTGCCATCTAATGATAGCTCGCCCATAATGATATATTTGTCAAGAAGTTCTGTGCTTACCTGCTCCGAAGCTGCTAATATGGCAATGGCAATAGGAAGATCGTATGAGGAGCCTTCCTTCCTTATATCTGCAGGGGCCATGTTAATGGTGATTTTACGCTTCGGATATTTTAAGTCGTTGTTGCTCAATGCGGCTTCTATGCGCTGCTGACTCTCTTTAACAGCGCTGTCAGGTAGCCCGACTAGGAAAAACTGTACTCCTCTGTCAATGTTGACTTCTATGGTCACAGTAATAGCTTCAATGCCGTTTAAGGCACTTCCAAAGGTTTTTACTAACATAATTTCGGTTTTTAGGTTCTTAGTTTTTGCTTTAAAGAGATGAGTTAACTTCTCTTTGGCTTGTATTGCGATGTCTGGAAAATCTGCTGAATGTCTTTGTTGTTCAGCATTTCTTGCAGACTCGCATCGTTGTTTGTCATGTAAGAGCGAATTATCTGTAAGCCAATATATTCGCCAAGTCGAGCTGGGGCTTCATTGGAAAAAGCTTGCGTAAAAGGCCCATCACCGAATAAGTTGCGAAATACATCAGCACCTTTGGCATACAATAAGTCATTTCCTACCATTGTAGCCCAAATATCGCTCTCGAATTCCTTGACCCATTTCATTTGTTTTGATGTGTAACCCATTAAAACAGAGTCTGGTAACGAAGGATTAAGCGCTTCGATGAAAAATAGTCGTTTGCCAGAGTCTATCATTTCCGACAAAACGTCTTTCTGATATTGCTGTTTATAAATATATGTGGAATAAAGTGATTCTGCTAAATCGCGTGTGATAAATGAAGGCTGGCAGCGATATGAACGATAGCGTGGCATTCCTATATAATCATAAATGCTGCTTTCATTGCTAAGATATAAGTCCATGCTAATCAGTGCGCTGTTGGGAAAAATCATTATTGATGGCGTGTTGTAATCAATGCCAGATACATATAAATATGTCTCTTCAGGAATGTTGATGTTAGGATAATAATGTTTAAATAATTGATATACTGACTTTATATCATTTGATAATTTTCTTGTGTCTGAAAATTTCTCTTCCGCCATTTTGTTTATTCTTATGCAGAAAGTATCTGTGGCAAAGCTTTTTATGTAGTTGACGGCGTTGATGTCATAAAGGTCGCCTTCTAAGAAAATCGGAAATTCATTCTGTATGCTTCTTATTTCTTCCGCAAAATTGGCAGTGTCGAGTGAAAAAAGCGCCTTTGAATAGTTCTTTATTATAATTTCTTGTGGTTCAAGATGTTCGTGACTCACTTTTAATTTGTCTTTGTATGTGTTAGTCTTCTGACATGATACAAAAACTAAAGAAAATATTATCGTTAATGTTATAAATATCTTTTTCATTTTAAATAGTCTTGATTTTAAGTTTCTAAATTTTTTAGTTTTTCTTATGCTTTATTGTTGCAAATATACAACGAAAAATCATGCTTTTTTCGTTTTTAACATTAATTAAGAATTTTAAATCTATTTTGATGATTTTCGGTGTTTTTTCTCATTATTTTTACATATAAATTTTAACATATTGTATTTTAATTCATTACAATATGACAAATGTAAAAGAAAATTATCATAAATATGGATGATTAATGATAATAACTAGAATAAGGTATTCTCGTTTGTAGAAGGTTTTTCTTCTTCAAAGTAAATATCGACGGCGGAATCGCGTTCCATTCCGAGTAATGATGCTGCTTTTCCGTGGTTGAGCGCAATCTCCAGGAATCCGTGTGTGCCAAATAATGCAAGAATGTCTGGTTCAGGGACTTCTTGGTAGCTTCTTCTGATCTTATTGATTTTATATATCCCGCTACATAATTTAATGTTGAAATCGCGTCCGGCTCTTATTTGTTCGAAAAGTGTTTCGGAAATATTTGTGACCAGATTTTCGTAGGAGTCGATATAATTGACCAATCCGTGAATTGAATTGGCATCGTATGATGGCTTCAACTCAATTTTTTCCTTAATCGTATATGGTTTGCCTATGTCTGATAAAGAGGCGCCGTTGTGAATCATGACTGCGACTTTTACAAAGCGGTCTCTTGTGCTAAATGTGAAGAAATCAGTATCTTGGACAATGTCAATGATGACGGCTTCGTATTCGTCTTGGTCGATGATTAAAGAGAAAATAGAGTTGTCGGTTCCAACAAAATAATGTTCGTTAACTTTTACAACAACGTGAGGGTTGTCGGTAGATTCTTCTGTGTCGATGGCAAGAATGTGAATGCTGCCTTTCGGAAAACTCTTGTAACAGTTTTTTACGATGAAAGCGGCAGAACGAACATCGAATGCTTCGATATTATGAGATATGTCAACAATATTAACATTTGGCAATGCAGAATATATTGCTCCTTTTACAGCAGGAACATAATAATCAGAAAGACCCCAGTCACTGGTTAATGTTATGATTGCCATTATGATAAATTGTTAATAAAATACTCGTTTGATGAGTTGCAAATATACATTTTTAGAAATAGTAAAAAAATATTAAAAAAAAAATTTTATCAACATTTTTATAATTCTTATTCTCTTTACTATTATATTTGTAAATGATTTTAAAGCAACTGTAAATTATAATGTCAGAACAAATTGTTCAAGTAGAAAACGTAAATCCAAGTGATTTGTATGGTGCTAATGATCAGCATCTTACCATGATAAAGTCTTTGTTTCCAAAGATAAAAATCATTGCTCGTGGCGATTACATAAAGATTATAGGTAATGACGAGGAAGTGGAATATTTCATCAATCGTCTCAATTTGTTGATTTTGCATTTAGAACGTTATGGTAATATCAGTTCTAAAGTCATAGAAGACATTATGCTCAGTGCTGGTGAGTCTGATTTCATAAAGAACATCAATGATAGCGATGTTTTGGTTTATGGACGTAATGGTTTGCAAATCAAGGCTATGACTGCAAATCAGAAGTTGATGGTCAAGTCTTCTGAAGATAAAGACATGATTTTTGCTATTGGACCTGCTGGAACAGGTAAGACTTACACTGCGGTTGCTTTGGCTGTTAGAGCATTGAAAAACAAGCAGGTAAGAAGAATCATATTGACGCGCCCAGCTGTTGAAGCAGGGGAGAATCTTGGTTTTTTGCCTGGTGATTTAAAGGAAAAATTGGATCCATATTTGCAGCCTCTTTATGATGCCTTGCGCGATATGTTGCCTCAGGCAAAATTGGAAGCGTTTATGGCAGACGGCACTATTGAAATTGCTCCACTAGCTTTTATGCGTGGACGTACTCTCGACCATGCCTTCGTTATATTGGACGAAGCGCAAAACGCTACTCGTTCACAGCTGAAAATGTTCCTCACCAGAATGGGACGCTCAGCTAAATTCGTCATCACTGGCGACATAACTCAAATAGACTTGCCTAAAAATCAGCCTTCTGGTCTGCCTCAGGCAATGGAAGTGTTAAAAGATGTTAAGGGAATAGATTTTATTTTCCTAAGCGAAAAAGACGTGGTAAGACATAAACTCGTAACCGACATCGTTAACGCATACAAGAATTATTATAAAGAAGAGAACGGAGACGGTGATGAAGTCGTGAAAATAAACAATGAACATTAACAATCATAATAATAAATAATATGAAAGCATTAACAAAAACAGATTTTAATTTCGAAGGTCAGACTAAAGTATATCACGGAAAGGTTCGTGACGTATATTTTATTGATAATAAATATCTTGTGATGGTTGCTAGCGACCGTATCTCTGCATTTGACGTTATTCTTCCAGAAGGTATCCCATACAAAGGACAGGTGTTGAATCAGATTGCAGCTTTGTTCTTGGACGAGACTAAAGACATCGTTCCTAACTGGAAAATAGCCACTCCAGACCCAATGGTAACAGTTGGTCACCTTTGCAAACCATTCCCAGTTGAAATGATTATCCGCGGCTATCTCACAGGAAGCTCATGGCGTACATACAAAAGCGGTCAACGTTCAATATGCGGCGTGGCAATACCTGACGGAATGAAAGAACACCAACGTTTCGAAAAACCTATCATCACTCCAACAACAAAGGCCGACGAAGGTCATGACGAAGACATCTCTCGCGAAGAAATTATCCGTCAAGGACTTATCAGCGAAGAAGACTATAACAAGATTGAAGAAATCACTTATAAATTATTCCAACGCGGAAGTGAAATAGCTGCTAAACACGGACTTATCCTCGTTGATACAAAATATGAATTCGGTAAGATCGGCGATCAAATCTACCTCATGGACGAAATCCATACTCCAGACTCATCACGTTATTTCATCGCTGACGAATATGAAGAATGCTTCGAAAAAGGTCTTCCTGTTAAACAGCTTTCAAAAGAATTCGTTCGTGAATGGTTGATGGCTAATGGTTTCCAAGGTCAAGAAGGTCAACAAGTTCCAGAAATGACACCAGAAATCGTCGGCAGCATCTCTGAACGTTATATCGAACTCTACGAAAAAGTCACAGGCAAGAAATTTGAAAAAGCCGGCGACTCAGACGACATCTTGAAACGTATAGAAACAAATATCGCAAACTGTCTTAAAGAGCTTAAGTAAGACTACAAGACAACAAGACAACGAGACTACAAGTAGAGACGCATCAATGATTTCGATAAAATAAACACACATTGATGCGTCTCTTTTTTTATGTATTATGAAATTCCTTTCATCCTTCTAAATTCCTCAAAACTTTAAATAATTTCTTGATGATATTAGTGTTTTTTGAGGGCTCGAAATATTTTAATTCATGGCTGACATTCAATTCATTCAAGTAGTTACGAATGTCTTTCTTTGTCAAGACGTTGCCTCTGTTGAACGGATTTATATAAAAAAGAACGTCGTCGATTTGTGGGAAATAATCTGTTTTTTTACAAAAAGCAAGAATGAAATGATTGGGCAAATCGATTCCGTAAATTGGCATGTCGAGGCGTTCTGCGATGATGCAATATAACATTCCGAGTGAGAGAGGATTGCCGATATGTGTTTGAAGAAGAGTGTTGATGAAATAAAAGTCGGGATTGTTTATGGTGTTTATGTCGCCTTTAAATTTATTTACGTCATATATTATATGATTAAGTATCTTGACTTGTTCCAATGGCGTAAGTTCTTGATTCATCTCGCGTTCTGCCTGTTCAATAATCATCATGATTTTAAAGCCCAGCCACGACCAGTCGGCATTAGGGAAATGGTATTTCGCTAAAATAAAGCAAGGTTCCATCAGGTCATGTTCGCGTTTTTCGCGCCACGATTTCAATTTGTTTATGATATTTTTGTGTTCTATCGTGTCAATCAGCGACTCCAAACGATGTTGTAAAAAAGCGTCCTTGGATTTTTCAAGCTTTTCCTTTAATAAAGGCAGAGCTTTGTCACCGTAAGAGATTATGGCGTTTGCTATATTAATAAAAAGGTGTTCATCTTGTTCTTCGGTGAGTAACATGAGTGAATCAAGAGTTTTCGCTGTTTTCATGATAATAATTTTTAACAGAAACAACGAAAAAAAGATAAAGTTCTAAAGAATGAAAAAATATTAATCTTTATAGAAATTCATGTCAATCATGTATTTATAAGATTTCTCCGGCATGAAATATCTTACGTCTTTTTTTTCTGTAATAGCTTTTCTTATGAATGTCGAAGATATCTCAATAAGAGGAGCGTCAATGACATGTACCGACTTATGATTTAGCAGTTCGCCTCCGTCGTAATTCTTTCTTTGATAAACCAAAAGATGATAGTTGTCGAGAATGACCTGATAGTTTTTCCATTTCTTAAAGCTGGCGAGATTATCCATTCCGCAAATCAGAAAGAACTCGTTGTTAGGGTAACGTTCGGAGAGACGTACAAGAGTATCAATGGTATAGGAAGGTTTTGGCATATAGAATTCGATGTCGCAGACCTCAAAACGCTCGTCATTTTTTACTGCCATTTCTAACATGTCGCGGCGATGATGATCGTCGAGCAGTGATTTCTTGTCTTTAAAAGGGTTTTGAGGACTGACAACGAACCAGACGGAATCCAAATCGGTATATTCTACGATATAGTTAGCAATCATAAGATGTCCGTTATGAACAGGATTGAACGAACCGAAGAATAGACCGATTTTGTTTTTTCTCATAATTAAAGAATATTGAAAAGTTGTTCTTTTATCTTTTCGAGTTCATCTTTCATTTTTACGACAAGGCGTTGAATGTCAGCGTCGTTAGCTTTGGAGCCAAGAGTGTTGATTTCGCGGCCCATTTCTTGAGAGATGAAGCCAAGTTTCTTTCCTGCGCCTTCTTCGTCTATTGTCTCGTCAAAATATGAGCAGTGTTTTTCGAGACGTACTTTTTCTTCTGTGATGTCAAGTTTTTCAAGATAGAAAATCAATTCTTGCTCAAAGCGATTTTCGTCATATTTGCCAGATTGTGTCAGTTCTGTTAAGTTCTTGATTAACTTGTTTTTGATGTTATCATGACGATTTGTTTCAAAAGGAGTGACTTCGCCGAGATATTCTAAGATGAGGTTTTTTCTCTTCAACAAATCTATTTTGAGAGTTTCGCCTTCTTGTCTTCTGAACTCATCGGTGATTCTTAAAGCCTCGACCAAAGTTTCTTTAACTTTTTCGATGAAGTTTTCGTCATATTCTTGTTCTGGTGTGACGAAAATTCCAGGCATTTTGAATAGAAGCATAGCCAAATCGGCAGACGCTGGAATATTATATTCTTCAGAAATTTCCTTGATTTGTTTTAAATAAGAAGCGATGACTTCTTTTTCGATGTGAGTATTTTGCTCGACATTGGTATCTGTAACGGAAATGCTAACATCTATTTTTCCTCTTTGTAAGATATTCGCTATCTCGTTACGATAATCCAATTCTTGAGGACGCAACTCTTGAGGTAATTTTAAAGATAAGTCTAATTGTTTAGAATTCAGTGTTTTAATCTCAACAACGATTCTTTTTGTCAAATATATTTGTTCGGCTTTACCGTAGCCTGTCATTGATTTAATCATAATTTTTTCTTTTGCTACAAAGATAAATCAAAAATTTTGTGTTTTTATAAAAAAAACATATCTTTGTAAGTAACTTTTTTGAATTGAAAAATTCAAGCAAACAAATTAATAACAAACTAAAAAATGAATAACATGGAAAAAATGACATCACAACTAGCTATGGAGTTAGAAGCCAAATACGGCGCACATAATTATCACCCACTTCCTGTTGTTTTAGCCAAAGGTAAAGGCGCTAAAGTATGGGATGTTGAAGGCAAGGAATATTATGACTTTTTATCAGCTTATTCGGCAGTGAATCAAGGACATTGTCATCCTGCGATTATAAAGGCGTTATGCGACCAAGCGCAGAATCTGACATTAAGTTCACGTGCTTTTTATAACGACTGTCTTGGCGTTTGGGAAAAATATATCACTGAGTATTTCGGTTACGACAAGGTTCTTCCGATGAACACAGGCGCTGAGGCTGACGAAACGGCTTTGAAATTGGCGCGTCGTTGGGGAACGGTGTGCAAAGGTATTCCAAATGATGAGGTGACAATCGTTTGCTGTGAAGGCAACTTCCACGGACGTACAATTACAATCATTACAATGTCGAACGACCCTGATTCATACGCAAATTATGGTCCTCTTACTCCAGGTTTCATCCGTATTCCTTACAACGATTCTGATGCTTTGGAGGCAGTATTGGCTGAACATGGACATAAAATCGCAGGATTTTTGTTAGAGCCAATTCAAGGTGAGGCTGGCGTGTATGTTCCAGACGAAGGTTATCTTAAAAAATGTTATGACATCTGTAAGAAATACAACGTCTTGTTCATGGCCGACGAGGTTCAGAGCGGTATCGCCCGTACTGGTAAGATGTTGGCATGCGACCATGAGAACGTACGTCCTGACATTCTTATATTAGGTAAGGCCTTGAGTGGCGGCGTCGTCCCTGTTTCCGCAGTGTTGGCCGACGATTATATCATGATGAATATCAAGCCAGGAGAACATGGTTCAACATTCGGTGGCAATCCTATTGCTGCTAAAGTAAGTATGGCCGCTCTTCAAGTCGTTAAAGATGAAAACCTTATGGAAAGAGCTGAATATCTTGGCAATATATTCCGCGAAGAGATGAAAAAAATTGACAGCCCAATGATAGAATTGGTGCGTGGTAAAGGTCTCCTCAACGCGGTTATTATCAGGCCTAAAGACGGCAAAGAGGCGTGGGATGTCTGTATGAAGATGAAGGAAAACGGCGTTTTGGCAAAACCAACTCACCGTCATATCATACGCTTCGCTCCTCCATTGGTAATCACAGAAGAGGAATTACGTAAGGCAATAGAAATTATTAAAGAGACGATTTTGTCGTTCTGATAACAAATGACTAAGGGCTAATGGCTAAGGTTTTTTATTCTTTGGTCATTGGTCCTTAGCCTTTAGACTAATGGCAGTTAGTTAAAGTTTTTTAATTAAATTTATATGTTGAGATTTTTAATAATATATTTCTTTTTGATTAACATAGTGACATTGGTCACATTTTGGATAGATAAAAATTTAGCACAAAATAATAAATTCAGGATTCAGGAGTCTTCACTTGTATTGTTGTCGGCATTAGGCGGTGCGGCTGGAGGACTAGCTGCGATGTATCTTTTCAGGCATAAGACAAAGCATGCTAAATTCTTTTTAGGACTTCCAGCATTATTGCTTATACATATTATAATAGCATTCCTGATTATTTTCTGAAGTCGCAAACTTAACCATTAGCCTTTTGTTTAAAAGGCTGGAATCTCTCTGAGAGCTTCTAGCTTCTGATTTTCAATGTCGATATGATAACAGAACATCGATTTGCCATTTGTTAATAAAATATAATCGACATTAAGTCCGGAATAATATCTTATTGCTTGGTCGAGGACTTTTTGTGTGATAGGCACAGATTCGGCTTTGCATTCCACTATCATTATCGGTCTTGCTTCTTTGCTGAAAATTACTATGTCGCAGCGTTTTGCCAGAGTGTTGACCTTTATGGAATATTCCACGGCGATGAGTCCGGCAGGAATGTTTTTCTTCTCTACAAGATAATAAAGAGTCATCTGCCTGACTTTCTCTTCCGGTGTCAGGGCGCAGTATATTTTCCTTACAGGGTCAAAGACTTTCGTCTTGCCGTCTTCTATTATAGTGTTAAACCAATTCATTTGATGCAAAGATAAATAATTAGCATAGAAGAGATGATTTTTTTTCTAAAAAAATATTAAGTATTATGATTCAAAAAAAGAAAAATATTTATCTTTGCAGCGCAAAAAACGATGTCGGGTTCTACTAGTCGGTCAGGTAACGACACTCTCACTGTCGAAACAGGGGTTCGAATCCCCTACCCGATACTAGGGACAAAAATAAGAGAAAGCAAAAATCGCTAAAAGACACAAAATAAGGCACTTACAAAGGTGCCTTTTTTCTTTTGTATAAAAGTTATAGCTTGTCATAAGGAAGCGTTTGCAACTCGTAATGTGCGATACGTTTGAATGATTCATCTACGAAATGTCAAAAATAAAAATGCCACCTATAAATATATAGGCGGCATTTTTGTATTTATTGGTGTTATTCTTATTTAGCTGCTGCTAAGAGTAAGTCTAACATCTTGATTGCTGAGTCGCTGATTACAGAGCCAGGTCCGAAGATAGCTGCTGCGCCAGCGTCATATAAGAATTGATAATCTTGTGGAGGGATAACACCACCAACGACGACCATGATGTCAGGGCGGCCTAATTTTTCAAGTTCTTCTATAACTTGAGGAACGAGAGTCTTGTGGCCTGCTGCCAAACTTGAAACGCCGAGGATGTGAACGTCGTTTTCAACTGCTTGACGTGCTGATTCTGCTGGTGTTTGGAATAATGGTCCCATATCGACGTCGAAGCCTATGTCAGCGTAACCTGTTGCTACGACTTTAGCGCCACGGTCGTGACCGTCTTGACCCATCTTAGCGATCATGATACGAGGACGGCGTCCTTCGATCTTAGCAAATTCGTCAGCTTTAGCGACTGCTTCAGCGAATTTAGCATCACCTTTTGTTTCCATAGAATAAACTCCTGATATTGTACGAATAACTGCTTTATAACGTCCTGCTACTTTTTCGCAAGCCATAGAGATTTCGCCTAATGTTGCGCGGCATTTAGCTGCTTCAACTGCTAATTCTAACAAGTTGCCTTCGCCTGTTTCAGCTGCTTTTGTGATAGCTGCTAAGCAACGGTCAACGTCAGCTTGGTTACGTTTAGCGCGGAGGTCGTTGAGACGTTTGATTTGTGATTCGCGAACTGCAGTGTTATCGACTTCGAGAGTTTCGATGGCGTCTTCATGTTCGAGACGGAACTTGTTGATACCAACGATGATTTCGCTGCCAGCGTCGATACGAGCTTGTTTGCGAGCTGCTGCTTCTTCGATACGCATCTTTGGAAGACCTGTCTCGATAGCTTTTGCCATGCCGCCCATAGCTTCGATTTCCATGATGTGTTCCCAAGCTCTGTCGGCGATTTCTTTTGTCAATGATTCAATGTAATATGAACCTGCCCATGGGTCAACTACTCTACATACGTTAGTTTCTTCTTGGATGTAGATTTGAGTGTTACGAGCGATACGTGCTGAGAAGTCTGTAGGAAGAGCGATAGCTTCGTCCAAAGCATTGGTGTGCAATGATTGTGTGTGGCCGAGTGCTGCGCCCATAGCTTCGATACATGTACGTGCTACGTTGTTGAATGGGTCTTGTTCTGTTAATGACCAACCTGATGTTTGAGTGTGTGTACGGAGTGCCAATGACTTGTCGCTCTTAGGATTGAAAGTCTTGACGATCTTAGCCCACAACATACGAGCTGCACGCATCTTAGCGATTTCCATGAAGTGGTTCATGCCTGAACACCAGAAGAATGAAAGACGTGGTGCGAAAGCGTCGATGTCGAGACCTGATTTAACACCTGTACGGAGATAATCCCAACCGTCAGCCAATGTGTAAGCCAACTCGATGTCGCATGTAGCACCAGCTTCTTGCATGTGGTAGCCAGAGATAGAGATAGAGTTGAACTTAGGCATCTTCTTAGATGTGAATTCGAAGATGTCGGCGATGATACGCATTGAGAACTCAGGTGGATAGATATATGTGTTACGAACCATGAACTCTTTCAAGATGTCGTTTTGGATTGTACCTTGAAGTTCTTCGTAGGTGGCGCCTTGTTCCAAAGCAGCGACGATGTAGAATGCCAATACTGGCAATACAGCGCCGTTCATTGTCATAGAAACTGACATCTTGTTGAGAGGGATCTGGTCGAATAAGACTTTCATGTCTTCTACTGAACAGATACTTACACCAGCTTTACCGACGTCACCCATAACGCGTTCGTGGTCGGCGTCATAGCCACGGTGTGTAGCAAGGTCGAAAGCAACTGACAAACCTTTTTGTCCAGCAGCGATGTTACGACGATAGAAAGCATTTGATTCTTCAGCTGTTGAGAAACCTGCATATTGACGGATTGTCCAAGGACGCATCACGTACATTGTTGAGTATGGTCCACGGAGGTAAGGAGCGATACCTGCTGCATAGTTGAGGTGTTCCATGCCTTCGAGCTGAGCTGATGTGTAAGCAGGACGTACGTTGATATGTTCAACAGTTTCCCATTCTGGTTTGATACCGTTTTTATTTTCCCATTCTTTTGGGTCTTCTGTCTGAGGTATAACGTTGATGTTTATATCTTTAAAATTTGGCTTCATCGTTTACTCCTTTCTTTATTTTGTTATACCTAATTTCTTTTGAAAATCTTGTAATGTATCTAAGACGTTGCTCTTGACGTGGATGAAGTATTCCATGCCAGCTGCTTTGAGTTCGTCGGCTGTACCTTCTGGGTTACCTGCCAAAACGACGATAGCTTGGTCTTTAAGAGCTTCGTAGATCTTGAGAGCGTTGCCTTCGCCATATTCTTCGTCTGAAGAGCAGATGACAACGATTTCAGGTTTAACTTCTTTAGCTGCTGCGATACCGTCTTCAACAGTCTTGAATCCAGCGTTGTCAACTACTTCGAAGCCAGCGCAAGCGAAGAAGTTAGAAGCGAAGTTAGCTCTTGCTTTGAGCATTGCCAAGTTGCCGTATGTTAACATCCATACAACAGGACGTTTGTTGCTTTGGCTATATACGTCTGTTGCATAGCGTAATTGTTCAAATTGTTGAGCAACGCGGTAAGTAACGATAGTGTCGATTTCAGCGTTTTCATCACGGCGGTCGCTTGATTCGAATACCCATGCTTCTGGATTTGACTTCATTGTCTCTGTGAAGTTAGGGAATTGGTTTGTACCGAGGATGATTTCGCGGCGTGTTGCTACGTTGTTGAGGCGTTTTGCTGCGTTGTCTTTAACCATCTTTTGGATTGTGCCGTTACGCAATGCTGCGAGGTAACCGCCTTCTTCTTGAATTTGGAGGAATAAATTCCAAGCTGCTTTAACCAATGAGTCGGTGAGGTTTTCAATATAGTATGAACCTGCTGCTGGGTCAGCGACTTTGTCGAAGTGTGATTCTTCTTTCAAGATGAGTTGTTGGTTGCGAGCGATGCGTTCTGCAAACTCTGTTGATGATTCATAAACCATGTCGAATGGAGTTACGCTAAATGAGTGAACGCCGCCGAGAACTGCTGACATTGTTCCTGTTGTTGTACGTAACATATTGACGTATGAATCATATAAGCTCATGTTGATTTGTGCGTTGAAAGCGTGGATGAGCATCTTGGCGTTTTCTTCTTTAGCGCCGTATGCTTTTGCGATGTTAGCCCACAAGATTCTGTAAGCACGCATCTTAGCCATTTCCATGAAATAGTTTTGACCTACTGCAACGTTGAAACGCATTTTTGGAAGGATAGCGTCGATGCTTAAATCTGTATCTGTGAGTTTGTCTAAATATTCAGCGCCGATAGCTAAAGCGAAAGCCATTTCTTGAACGATGGTTGCGCCTGCATTTGTGAAGACGTGTGCGTTAACGCCGATTGTTTGGAAGTTAGGCATTTCAGCTTTTGACAAGATGTATGCTAATTCCATGTCTGTGCTTTCAGAGATGAACCATGTGCCACGACGGATGTAACGTGTCAATGGGTCATAATTCAAAGAACCGTGTAAACCAGGGATTCTTGAAAGTTGTTCTAAAAGTGGTAAATGATATTTGTTATTGTAGAAACTTAACTCAACTTCTTCAGCATTGATGCCATTGAGTAATGCTGATAATTCTGTGTCGGTGTAGTGTTTGTCATATTCAAGACGGAATGTGATAGCGTTGACGCCTCTGCTGAGAGCGTCTGTTGCTTTTTCGTTAGCAGCTTTGCAGTCAGTAACGTTGATGTCTTGGCAGATGAGCCATTCGTTACCTTTTGTCTTGTTGCCACGAACGTATGGGAACTGGTTAGGTTCTACGTTGTTCCATGCAATTGAATTGAGATCTTCAGCGCGGTAATAAGGTCTTACCGAAAAGCCTTCAGCCGTTTTCCAAACTAATTTTTTGTCGTAATCGGCTCCTTTAAGGTCTTTTTGAATCACGGATTCCCATTGTTCGGTTGATACCGCAGGAAATTCCTCAAAAAGTTTTTTCTGGTTACTCATATTTTTATCTGTTAAAAATTATTATTCTGTTAATAGACTCTGAAAATAGAAGTCTTAATTTTTCCCCACAAATATAAATCAAAATTCTTTATCATAAACAAAAATACCTAATAAATATAAATGAAGTTTTTTGTTGTTGAAAAATGATTATTTTTGTAGATTCTAAAAGTAGTTTTTAATTTTTATCATCATGAAAAAATATTTATTGACTTTATTGCTTTTTCTTCCATTTCTAGTCAAATCACAATCTTGTGAAGTGTCAGGAAATCAGAATGGTATATGGGATTGCGATACCGTATTCGTCGTCGATAACGTTATCGTTCAGGAAGACAGCCGACTCATCATCGCTGAGGGAACGAAAGTTATTTTCAAAGATTATTTCAGCATCATTGTCAATGGTTCTTTCGAAGCTGTTGGATGTGAAAACGACTCAATATATTTCACCGTTACCGACACCACTGGTTTCTATCGCTGGGATTGCGGCGATGGCGGCTGGAACGGCCTCGTCTTCCAAGATGTTAAAGATACATTAAGACTTGAATATTGCCATTTTTCATACGGCAAAGCTGCTGAAGACATGACACGCGGCGGTGCGGTGAGAATCTATAACACCGATTATGCAGTGATCGACAACTGTACTTTCTATTGTAACCACACTCGCGAGAAAGGCGGCGCTCTCTATGCAGAACATTCCGACATCTTAATAACAAACTGCGAAGTTGATGCCAACATCGCCTTCACTAATGATGGCTCCTACACCCACGGCGCTGGTTTCCAGTTTCATAGATGCTCTGTAAAGATGGAAGATATGTATTTCCACGATAATACTTGTAACACTTGTTATGGCGGCGGCGTTAATTTCGACAGCTGCTATGTTGATGTAAATAGGGCTGTCTTTGAAGACAATTTCGCTGTAAACGCTGCTGGCATGGGGATTCAGCGTAGTAACGACTACGACGTTAGAGTTTCTAATGCGCTGTTTAACAATAATATCGTCAAGCATTATGGCGGCGCTATGGCAATGGCGACAACATCTCCTTTGATTCAAAATGTGACGATGGTGAATAATTACTGCGTTGGTGCTGGCGGCGGCGCTATGCAGTTCTACAGCGAGGCCAGACCGGTGTTCAAAAACTGTATCATCTGGGGCAACGATTGGTTAGGCGGCAGCGGTGCAATCACCGACGGCTCACAGATCTTCGTCTGGGGTTCCGACTGCGCTCCTGAATTTTACAACACTATCATCGAAGGCGGATTTAAACAAATTCATGGCAATCAATATATTGCAGTCTATGATTTCCCAACAATGCTCGAAGTCGATCCTCTCTTCATCGACACTGTCGCTCGTAACTTCCAGCTTCAAGATGGCAGTCCTGCAATCAACAGCGGAACAATAGATACAACAGGTTTGATGATGCCTGCAACCGACCTTCTCGGAATGCCGCGAATTGTTGGCAGCAGAGTCGATATGGGCTGCTACGAATCAAGCGTGACTTATGTCAATAAAATAAAATCTCAAGACAATAATCTCAAAATATTCCCTAACCCTCTTAACGTCAATAGCGTATGCAGCTTCGAGAACAAGACTGCTTCTCAAGTGACATTGAAAGTGACCGACATAAGAGGCGCGCAACTTTTCGTCAAAGACCTCGGAATATTGCCTGCTGGAATGAACGAGATTCCTCTTTTTGAATTGACAAATGTCTTAAAAAATAATGACATTTATTTTATAAGTATTGAAACTCAAGGTAAAACATTAAAAACTAAAGTCGTTTATTAAAATTTATTATGAAAAATATATTCACAAATAAACAGTTCCTCGGAATACTCTTCGCGATTATAGCATTCGCACTTATAACTTTGGTTTATTTCACTCCTATTTTGGAAGGCAAGAGAATAAAACAGCACGATATTGAGATGTATAAAGGTATGTCTCAAGAAATCAACGACTTCCGAGAAGAGACAGGCGAACAGTCATTGTGGACTAACTCTATGTTCGGTGGTATGCCTGCATGGAATATCGGCGTTCAACAGAATAGCAACCTCATGACTTATGTACAGAAAATCATAGGCTTAGGATTTCCAAGCCCTATAATGTCGGTCTTCATCAGTATGCTTGGTTTCTTTATCCTGCTGCTTGTTTTAGATTGTAAAATTTGGATCAGTTTCATCGGCGCGTTGGCGTACGGCTTCACCTCATATCTCTTCATCGTCATGGGCGCTGGTCACAACTCAAAAGCGGTCGCCATGGCATATATGGCACCTGTAATAGCTGGTATCATAATGACTTACAAAGGTAAATACCTCTGGGGCGCTGTGCTTACGGCAATATCATTGGCACTCGAAATCAGGGCTGGCCACATCCAAATCACCTATTATTTATTTATGATAGTTCTGATTATGGTCATCGCAGAGTTAATAGAGACAATAAAAACTAAAAAATATTTAGACTTCTTCAAAGCAAGCGGTATTCTTGCAATAGTTGCAGTTTTGGCGGTAATGACAAGTACAACAACTCTTTACGCCAACTACGAATTCGGTAAAGAGACAATGCGCGGCAAGCCTGTACTCACAGAAAACGTTGAAAATCAGACACGCGGTCTCGACAGAGATTATATCACACAATGGAGTTACGGTATCGGTGAGACATGGAGTCTCATGATTCCTAATGTGAAAGGCGGCGCTTCTGCATACATCGGCAACGACAACCCTGCTTTGGAAAATGCCGACCCTCGTTATCGTTCTATGATAGCTCAAAATAATGCTTACTGGGGCGACCAACCAGGAACAAGCGGACCTGTTTACGTAGGCGCGATAGTTTGTTTCTTATTCGTACTTGGTTTATTTGTTGTAAAAGGAAAAATAAAATGGGTTCTCCTCGCTGCCACAATCCTCTCAATATTATTGAGTTGGGGCAAAAACTTCATGGGATTCACCGACTTCTTCCTCGATTATTTCCCAATGTACAACAAGTTCAGAGCTGTCTCAATGACACTCGTAATCGCGGAAGTTTGTATGCCAATTCTAGCATTCTTCGCTCTCGCTGAAGTGATGAGAAATCCTGAAATATTGAAGAAAAATATGTATTATCTCTACGTATCTTTCGGATTGACAGCAGGTTTATGTCTTGTATTCTATCTCGCACCTCAAGTCTTTTTCAACTTCCTCAGTCAAGGCGAAGCAGCGCAGTTTGCTCAACTTGGTGCAGGTAAGGATGGTGCAGTATATCAGATGTTTGCAAGCGAATTGGAAAAGGTACGTATGGCAATATTCAAGAAAGACGCAATAAGAAGTTTCTTCTTCATCACAATCGCTGCTATAATATTGTTACTCAACATAAAAGGCAAATTAAAAGACAACGCTGTCTTTGCTATACTCGCTATTTTGGTGGTTATGGATATGTTCCCAATCAACAAACGTTACCTCAACAACGATAATTTCATCGACAAACGTCGTTTTGAAAAACCTTTCGTGATGTCAGAAATCGACAAACAAATTTTACAAGATAACAGCTTGGATTACAGAGTGATGAATCTTACAACAAGTACTTTCAACGATGCAAGCACATCATATTTCCACAAATCAATTGGCGGTTATCACGGCGCAAAACTTCGTCGTTATCAAGATATTATAAATCATTATTTAGGTGGTAACAATGTCGGTAGCGACGGTTTCTGGAACGTGCTTAATATGTTGAACACAAAATATTTGATTTATCCTCAGAATAACAACAAACCTGTTGCGATGCCAAATCCTGATGCTTTTGGTAATGCTTGGTTAGTATCTGGCATTAAATGGGTTGCGACTCCAAACGAAGAAATCGCAGCGATTGAAAATACCAACGTCAAGTCAACAGCAATCGTTAATGAAGAGTTTAAAAATGTTATCGGCGATTTCAATCCAACATCAGGATTCGGAACAATACAGTTAACATCATACAAACCTAACGAATTGATTTACAACTTCAATTCATTAAAAGACGAGTTGGTTGTATTTTCTGAAATATGGACAAGCAAAGGCTGGACAATGTGGATTGACGGAAAAGAAAGTCCATTGATCAGAGCAGACTATATCTTAAGAGCAGCAGTTGTTCCTGCTGGAAATCATGAGATTATGATGCGTTATGAACCTAAAATCTGGAAAGTCGGCAACACAATCCAATTTGTAAGTTCGTTGATTTTAATCTTGGGATTATTCGCAGCAATCTTTGTAAGTTGCAGAAAATCAACTTCAGAACAATAATTATGCATTGTGCATTATGAATTATGAATTAAAATGAAGCGCGTCTTAATCATAACATATTATTGGCCTCCATCAGGCGGTTCCGGCGTTCAACGTTGGTTGAAGATGTCGAAATATCTGCCTGAAAATGGTTGGCAGCCTGTTATTTACACAGCTGATGGCGCGGAATATCCTGTGGAAGATTTATCGCTGGAGAAAGACGTCGCGCCTGAAGCAGAAGTTATCAGACGTCCTATCATCGAGCCTTATTCTTTTTATAAAAAGTTTTTAGGAATCAAGAAAGATGAGAAGATAAAAGCAGGATTCATCAACGAAGGAAAAAAGAAATCTGCCTGGAAAGAAAACGTAAGTATCTGGTTAAGAGGAAATTTATTCATTCCCGATGCACGTTGCTGGTGGGTAAGACCTTCGGTGAGATTCCTTAAAAAATATTTGCAAGAGAATCCTGTCGATGCCATCATCTCAACAGGACCTCCTCATTCCATGCATCTCATCGCTAAGGAATTACATAAGAAATTTAACATTCCTTGGATTGCTGACTTCCGCGATCCATGGACCGACATTGATTTCTTTAGTGAATTAAAATTAACAAACAGAAGTCTTAAAAAACATCATAGACTTCAATATCAAGTCCTTACAGAAGCTAATAAAGTCGTGACCGTTGGTTGGGACTGGGCGAAAGGTTTGGAAAGTCACGGGGCAAAAGATGTTGCCGTCATAACAAATGGCTATGACTTTAATATTGAAGAACTTAAGACAAAATCCGATTTGTCGGAAAAATTCACCATGTCGCATGTTGGAATCATAGGTGCAGCAAGAAACGCTACTAAATTCTGGGCGGCTCTCGGTGAACTTATAAAAGATAATAATATTCCTGATTTCTCTAACTTATTAAAGACTAGACTCATAGGACAAGTTGACAATTCCGTCTTGATTTCTATAAAAGAAAATAATCTTGAAAATCATGTCGAGATAATTCCTTATATCCCACATGAAAAGGTTATAATAGAACAAAGTTCATCACAGGTTTTGTTACTTTTTGTTAACAATTCGCCTAACGCAAAAGGCATACTCACGGGAAAAATATTTGAATATATGGCATCGGGACGTCCTATCTTAGCAATAGGTCCAAAAGACGGCGACACAGCAATAATTCTCGATGAGACAAAATCTGGAAGCATCATCGACTTCGAAGATAAAGAAGGAATGAAAGCAATAATTCTTGATTTATTTAATAAATATAAAGAGAATCAACTTGTTACGAAAGAGAATGAAAGCGTTAAAAAATATTCACGAAGAGCTTTAGCAAAAGAATATGTTAATTTAATTGAGAGGATTTTGAAAAATGAACAACACTAAAATAATCATACAAGCGCGAACAGGCTCCACACGCCTGCCTCAGAAAATGATACTTTCTTTCTACGAAAACGAAGGTATTTTCTCATTGCTCTTAAAAAAATTAACAGCTGCTTTTGATAAAAACGACATCATTCTCGCTACTTCCGTCAATGAAAATAATGACGTCTTGGTTGAGATAGCAGAACGCTATGGCGTCAATTACTTCAGAGGTTCGGAAAACGATGTGCTTCAACGCTTTATCGACGCTGCCAAAGAATTCAACGCAGAAAATATCATCAGAGTCTGCGCCGACAATCCTTTCCTCGATGTCTTTTATATTGAACTGCTTATCGAAAAATTTGAGAAATTCAATTGCGATTATCTGTCATACATGACATCCGATGGAACACCTTCAATAAAAACGCACTATGGATTCTGGGCAGAAGCGGTGAAACTCAGCGCTTTAGAAAAGGTAAAAACTCTCACTGACGAGAATCTCTATCACGAACACGTCACAAATTTCATTTATGCAAATAGAGATAAATTCGACGTGAACTTCTTCAATATAATTCCAGAAATTGATAGACATAAGGATATCAGACTCACCATCGACACTCAAGTGGATTTTGACATTCAAAAAGAGATTTATGGCAAATTAAATAATTATATCCCAAACTTTACATCTCTTAATGTTATTGATTTTCTTGAAGATAACCCGCATTATTTAGAGATAATGAAAAAGGAAATTTTAAAGAATCAGAAGTAATTATGAAAAACGGAACATATATAATAGGTGAAATAGGACAAAATCATAACGGTTCTGTCGATATTGCTAAACTCATTGTCGAGTTGATTTCACGACCTGTCAAGGAAGAATATTTCGGCATCGACCTACAACCTATGAACGCCGTGAAAATGACAAAACGTGACCTCGCTCATGAATTGTCAGATTCACAGATGTCGCGTGTTTACGACTCACCTAATTCATTTGGAAGGACTTACGGCGAACATCGCGCTTTCCTTGAATTATCCGACGAACAACATTACGAGGTTTATAAGTTCGCCAAAGAAAAAGGTCTCGATTTCGTTGAAACATTATGCGCTCCTTCATGCTTGAGCATAATGAAATATTTTACTCCTGATTATCTGAAAGTTGCAAGTCGCGACGTGACAAATATTCCTTTATTGGAAGCTCTTGCCGAGACAAAAATACCGATCATCTTATCAACAGGAATGGCAGGAAAAAAAGAACTCGACGAGGCATTGGAAGTGATAACGAAATATCATAGCGACATTTCAATTCTTCATTGCGTCTCTCAATATCCAACAAACCCTAGCAACCTGAATCTCAATACGATAAAATATCTTAAAAACAATTATCCACAATATAAAATTGGTTTTTCTGATCATACAATAGGAATTTCTGCACCGATAGCAGCAATAGCAATGGGCGCGGAAATCATTGAAAAACACGTCACTATCGACAGAAGAATGAAAGGAACAGACCAAGCAGGTTCTTTGGGTCCTGACGGCGTCAACCGCATGATTCGAGATATAAGAATCACTGAAATGTCGATGGGAAAAGAAGAAATATTTATCGAACCTGATGTTTTAAGCAGTAAGATAAAGCTCGAACGTTCCATTGCTACAAATCGTGATCTTAAAGTAGGCGATGTTATTACAGAAAACGATATTCATCTCTTAAGTCCAGGCGATGGTTTTAAATGGTCTGAGAGACAGTCTGTTATTGGTAAGAAGGTGAAAATTGAAATACCAAGAAACGAAATTATTTATCCTCAAAATTTAGAATAGATGAAGAAACCTAAATTAATATTAACAGATATTGACGGTGTCTGGACCGATGGCGGAATGTATTATGACCAAACGGGCAACGAGTGGAAAAAGTTCCACACTTACGACAGCGCTGGCGTTCTCTTCGCTCACCAAAATGAGATTCCTGTAGGGATAATTACAGGCGAGGATACTGAGATTGTCGCACGAAGAGCTGCCAAACTCAAAGTCGATTATCTTTTCCAAGGCGTTAAAAATAAACTTGAAATAGCAGAAAAACTCTGTAAAGAATTGAATATCACTTTAGAAGATATTGCTTATATTGGCGATGACTTAGGCGATGTTGAACTTTTGAAAAACGCAGGCATCTCTGCAACGCCAAATTCAGCTCCTGAATACATCAAAAAAAATGCGCAGATGGTGATGACAAAGAATGGGGGAGAAGGCGTTTTTCGTGAATTTGTAGAAAAAATTTTAGGAATATGTTAAAGAAATTTATCATAGGAATATTCAAACCTAAATTTTTATTTAGATATATTGTAAAATCCAAGGCTAAGAGTTGCAAAGGTAAACTTTCGGTAAATGGATTTTCTACTGTTAACAATAATACGCATCTTGGCTATAACGTTAACTTTAACGGTATGAAAATCACAGGAAAAGGTCGTTGTACAATAGGCGACAACTTCCATTCTGGAACTAATTGCCAAATAATGACAGATTATCATAACTATGAAAACGGCACAAAGATTCCATACGATAACACAGTGATTGTCAAAGATGTATTGATTAAAGACAATGTCTGGCTTGGAAATAACGTGATAGTGCTTCCTGGCGTTGAAATAGGAGAAGGCTCTGTTATTCAAGCTGGCAGCGTGGTTGTAAAAGATATTCCTGCCTTGTCAGTGGCTGGTGGTCATCCTGCTAAAGTGTTTAAAATGAGAGATATAGAGCAATATAATAAGTTGAAAGACCAAAAACAATTTTTCTAATGAGGTACAGCGATTTAGACGTTCTGAAAATCAATGAAATATCAAAGATAGTGAAGGAAAAACAGCCTTCATTATTCAAGCAGATCTGTATTTTCATTGGACAGTTGTTTTATTATACATTTATAGTCCATTTTAAATATAAGTCATTGCCACTCAATTATAAAGGCTTGGTTTTTTTTGGCGTCTCACTCAATAATCGTCGCTCGCTAGAACCTATAATTAATAATGTAGAAAAAGATTCGTATTTATATCTAAATAACCACGTCACCGATGTGCATAAAAGACGCGCTTGGTGGAATAGCATCCCTTATATTTTTACCTTAATAAAACTTTACAATAAATCTAATCAAGAAGATAAGTCGCTCATTATTAAATATTTCACACGACTTTGGACAACTTACGGACTTTATAAAGTGGCAGGTGAAATGCTCGACAAATATAAGGTCAAAGTATTAGTCTTGGCAAACGACCATAATGACATCAACAGATGTTTGATTTTCAATGCTTTGGAAAAAGGGATAAAGACTATTTACGTTCAACATGCTTCTGTGAAAAAAGGCTTTCCTCGTCTGGATTTCACCTATTCATTCCTCGATGGACAAGAGTCGTTAGACAAATATCTATTTGCTGGAGAACCTAATGGCGAGGTTTATCTTTCAGGTGGCGTACGCTTCGATTTTCTATATGATAAGATTGTTAAAAGAAATGGTGAAGTTAAGAGAATTGGCGTAGCAATCAATATGTTAGACGATTTTGAAAAAGTAAAGAGTCTTTGTCTTTTCCTTAAAAATGAAGGATATAACGATTTAATATTACGTCCTCATCCGCGTTATCAGCATCTTGACACGGAATGGTTAATAAAAAATAACATTTCTATTTCAAATCCAAAAGAAGAAAGTTCTTTCGATTTCATTGCCAACATCGACTTTATGATTTCCAATGAATCGGCAATACACCTCGATGCTTCCATAATGTATTGTCCTACTGTTCTTTATAATATGTCGGACAATAAAGTACTTGATGATTATAATTTTGTTAAAAACAATTTGGTTAAATTGGCAGATAACGATTTTGATTTGTTAAATTTCATTAAGAAAACAAATGATATAACGCCAAGCAGAGAAGTATTGCAATTTTATAATGCTTCATCGGGTTCACATTTAGAAGGCAAATTGGGAAAGACGATAGCGATATTTTTGAATATGCTTTGTCAAGATAAAGAAAATCAATTTGATAGAGAATGTGGATTTGTCATGAAATCAGATATTCTTCATGAAATTGACGATTCTTTGGCAGGCTAAGCCGTCGCCGTAAGGGTTGGCAGCGTGACTCATTTTTTTATATTCACTTTCATTGTCAAGCAATTCAGATACTTCATTTACAATTCTATCGTAATCGGTGCCGACGAGTTTCACTGTTCCAGCGTCGAGAGCTTCAGGACGTTCTGTGTTGTTACGCATGACGAGAACTGGTTTGCCGAGACTTGGAGCTTCTTCTTGGATGCCGCCGCTATCAGTCAAGATAATGTCAGCTTTTTCCATTAAGAATACAAAGTTAAGATAATCAAGAGGTTCGATGAAGAAAGCGTTGGTTAGATGTTGTCCGTCGAAAATCTCAGAAATAGGTTTTCTGACATTAGGATTGAGATGCATAGGATATACGAAATCGACATCTGGATATTTTATTGAGAGGTCGCGGATAGCGCAGCAGATGTTTTTGAATCCCTCGCCGAAGTTCTCGCGACGATGACCTGTGATAAGAACTATTTTCTTCTGACGGTCAAGGTTGTAGCCGTTTTCTTTGATATTGTCGTTTAATATTTTGGCGAGTTTATTGTCGTTCTTTATTTTATTAACAACCCAAAACAACGCATCAATTACAGTGTTGCCTGTAATGATGATATTTTTGTCATAAACATTCTCTTTCAAGAGATTATGTCTGCTTAATTCTGTCGGTGAGAAATGATAAGTGGCGATTCTGCCTGTCATTCTTCTGTTCATCTCTTCTGGCCATGGACTGTATATGTCGTTGGTTCTCAAGCCTGCTTCTATGTGAGCTACTGGGATTTGTTTGTAGAAAGCAGCCAAGGCAGCAGCCATTGAGGTGGTAGTGTCGCCGTGGACGAGGACGATGTCGGGATTTGTTTCATTGAGGACATCGCGGAGTCCGAGCATGACACGCGAAGTGATGTCGTACAAATCCTGGCCTTGTTTCATAATGTTGAGGTCGTAATCAGGCTTTATCTCGAAGATGTCGAGCACCTGGTCGAGCATCTCGCGATGTTGGGCTGTAACACATACTATAGTCTGAAAATCAGTGTTTTCCTGAAATTTCTTCACGAGTGGAGCCATTTTTATTGCTTCAGGACGTGTTCCAAAAACCAACATTACCTTTTTCATATTGCGAGATTTATTTGTTCATAATATTACCACAGAAATCTAATATGATGACATCTTTTCTGTAGTTAAGTTCAGCAAACTCACGATGATTTACGAGGAACACCACTATGTCAGCTGTTTCGTAAGCCACTTTATAATCAGTGAGTTTGAAGAGATTATTTTCTTTTACGTTAGGTTCCACCACCATGATGTCAGGATTGTTGCAAGCCTGTATCACGTTGGTTGTTATTGACTTAGCAGGAGACTCTCTTAAATCGTCGATATTAGGCTTGAAGGCGAGACCCATCATTGCTACTCTTGGTTTGCGATGGTTTTTAAGTTCGAACTCAAGCATACAGCTTTTCACTTTCTCGGCGCACCAGAGAGCCTTGTAATTATTTATCTCTCTTGCTGTTGCGATAATTTTCGATTCTTTTGGATAATCAGCTGTTATGAAATAAGGATCGACGGCGATGCAATGGCCGCCCACGCCGCAACCTGGACGAAGTATGTTTACTCTTGGGTGTTTGTTTGCCAAGTCGATGAGTTCCCAAACATTGATTCCTGCCTTGTCGCAGATGATAGACAACTCGTTAGCGAAGGCTATCTGCACGTCGCGAGAGGAGTTCTCGGTGAGTTTGCACATCTCGGCAGTGCGGCTGTTTGTTGAATGAAGAGCGCCTTTCACGAATATCTGGTAAAACTCTTTCGCTTTTTCGGTCGAAGCCTCGTTGACGCCGCCGATGACGCGGTCGTTGTTCTCGAGTTCAAAGATTACGTTTCCAGGAAGCACACGTTCAGGACAATAAGCGATGAAAATCTTGTCTTTAAGTTCTGGACGAGTCTCATATATCAGCGACATCATCTTCTCTGTCGTTCCCACCGGCGATGTCGATTCTATGACGAAGAGGTCGTCAGGTTTCAGAAATGGAATTATCATGCGAGTGGCAGCTTCCACGTAGGAGATGTCTGGTTCGTGGTCGCCTTTGAATGGAGTTGGCACGACGATGAAATAAGCGTCGCATTTTTGAGGTTCGGTGTAAGCCTTGAACTTGCTGCTGGCGATGACATCTTGAAGAAGCTGTTCCATGCCAGGTTCAATGATATGAAGCACACCTTTGTTGGTGGTCTCAACCACATTCTTATTGATATCCACTCCAACCACATCGATGCCGTGTTTAGCAGCGATTATCGCTGTCGGCAGACCGATGTAACCTAAACCCATGAAACAAGCTCTCATTTTACGAAATTTTATTTATTTGCAAAGATAGGAAAAAAGTCAACAAGACGGCAAGACTACGAGACAACAAGTTTTTTTTGATTAGGAGTTATGGGATAAGTGTTGGTTCAATGGTTTTAGTTCAATAGCCTTAGTTAAAAATATTTTCGTTAAATAAATAATCTTTTTTATCTTTGTAATCTTAATAATTTTCTAATGAAAGACATCAAAATAGCAGTCATAGGTCTTGGTTATGTGGGACTTCCTCTCGCACGACTTTTTTCTACTAAGTTCGAGACAATAGGTTTTGATCTTAGTGAAACTCGTGTTAATCAATTAAATGAAGGTCACGACTTTACACTCGAAGTCGATGATTTTTTGCTGAGAGATGCTATTGACAATCACGGATTTAGATGTACAACAAAAATAGAAGACTTAAAAGAATTTAACTTTTACATTGTCGCAGTTCCAACTCCAATAGATGAGAATAATCATCCAGATTTGACACCTTTAGTAAAGGCGAGTGAGACAGTAGGAAAAGTTATTAAGAAGAATGATGTCGTAGTCTATGAATCAACGGTTTATCCTGGTGTCACAGAAGAAGAGTGTATTCCAGTAGTGGAAAAAGTATCAGGCTTGAAATTTAATGTTGACTTCTTCGCAGGATATTCGCCTGAAAGAATAAATCCAGGAGATAAGACGCATACCGTTGAGAAAATCAAGAAAGTGACATCAGGTTCAACGTCTGAGATTGCAGATCTTGTTGATGATGTGTATAATACAGTTTTAATTAACGGCACGCATAAAGCGTCGTCGATAAAAGTGGCGGAAGCTTCTAAGATAATTGAGAATTCACAGCGAGATGTCAACATTGCCTTTATGAATGAATTGGCAAAGATTTTCAATGCGATGGGAATTGATACTCACGATGTTATTGAAGCAGCTTCATCAAAATGGAATTTTATTAAACTGAATCCAGGTCTTGTAGGAGGACATTGTATCAGTGTTGACCCATATTATCTCATACAGAAAGCTCAAGTCTATGGCGTGATGCCGCGTATAATGTCATCGGCACGACATCTCAACGACGGTATGGGAGAATATGTTGCAAATCAGACTATTAAACTGATGAATAAAAAGGGTGTTCTTGTAAAGGACGCTAAGATTCTGATACTAGGAATCACTTTCAAAGAAAATTGTCCTGATATTCGTAACACCAAGGTTTTCGATATTATACAAACATTAAAAGAATTTACCGACAATATCACTATTTATGATCCATGGGCTGATGTAGCTCTTGTTAAGAAAGAATATGGTTTAGATATTGTCAATGAAATGACTGTTAATGAGTTATTTGACGCGGCTGTCTTAGCTGTGGCTCACGAACATTTTTTGAAAATCGACATCAAGTCGTTGATGAAAGAAAACAGCGTCATTTATGATGTCAAAGGATTTTTGGACAGAAATATTGTAGATGGAAGATTATAAAAAATAAAAGCTCTAATTATGAACTCATCACCTTTATACCCAATAATAAAACTTCGCAGAGGCAAAGACGAAGCCGTAAGACGTTTCCATCCTTGGATCTTCTCTGGCGCTATTGAATCGGCAGCGGCTGACTTACAAGCTGGCGATATCGTTACAGTAGTGGATTATAAGAACAATATACTCGGAACAGGCTTTGCTGAAGCTGGTAATATAGCCGTAAAAGTGTTGGCTTTTGATAACAGAAAGATTGACAGATTCTTCTGGAAAGAACGTCTCACCAAAGCCTTCGAACTCCGCAAGTTGATGGGTTTGACGGATAACGAACATACTAACTGCTATCGTCTCGTGCATTCTGAAGGTGACAATCTCCCTGGTTTGATAATCGATATTTACAATAAGACCGCTGTCGTTCAGGCTCAGACAGAAGGCATGGCGCTTAACGTGAAAAATATAGCGGATGCCTTGATGACCGTTGAAGGTCTTGGCATCAATTCTGTTTATAACAAGAGCGCTGAGGCAATGCAGCGTATGGGTAAGGAAGCCGTGGAAGACGGTTATCTCATTGGCGAGAATTCTGATGACTTCGTGTTGGAAAACGACTCTAAGTTCTTGGTTGACTGGGAAGGCGGTCAGAAGACGGGCTTCTTCCTTGACCAAAGATATAACCGTGATTTGGTTCGTCAGCTCGCTAAAGGCAAGAACGTCCTCAACACATTCTGCTACACAGGAGGTTTCTCTGTGACAGCACTCAGAGGCGGTGCTAACAAAGTGGTCTCTGTTGATTGTTCTAAAAAAGCTATCGCTGCTTGTGAGAAGAACATCGCTCTCAACGGATATGACATCAAGGACAATCCATGCGTTGCAGAAGACGCTAAGCTCTTCCTTCAAAATATGAAAAAAGGCGAGTTCGACCTCATCATCCTCGACCCACCGGCATTCGCGAAAAATCATAAGTCATTACATAAAGGCCTGCAAGGTTACAAGTTCATCAATCTCGAAGCGATGAAAAAGATAAAAGAAGGCGGACTCTTGTTCACTTTCAGCTGCTCTCAGGCTGTAGATAAGGCTCAGTTCCAAAGCATCGTGATGGCAGCAGCTATAGAAGCAGGTCGCAAGGCTCAGATAATATTCCAGCTCGATCAGCCAGATGATCATCCTGTCAACATATATCATCCAGAAGGCGCATACCTTAAAGGATTGGTGCTTAAGATTGATTGATTTTTTAAAAACACTGGAATTTTGGAATCCCAAGATTCCAGTGTTTTTTTTACTCATTTCACATCTTTAACTGTTAATTACAGAAACCTTCTTCGTTGCGATATTACCTTTATTATCGTAAATATTGATGAAATAAATTCCTGATTTATAGTCTGAGACATTGATTTCTATTTCATCTGTTGCATATTGTGCCCCTGCTGTTATTTCTTCGACCAACATTCCTAAACAATTATATATTCTTACAGATGACATATTATGTCCATCAACTGAAAGTTTAACAATGTTTCTTGCCGGATTAGGATAAATTTCAAATGCGTCTTCTTCAACCTCATTGACGTCGGTTCCCACCTCTAATGTAAAGATATGAGAAGCTTTAGCCCCAAAATCTCCATCACCATCAATAACGACATTACCATGACCGTCTATTATCTTGTAATATCCTTCACCGAAGTCGCAGCATATTCCATTTCTTGCAGAATCTGATATGATAAATCTTAAACATTGATTCAATGGAAGTTGAAGAGGTATCTCATGTAATTCCGTAGCTGTAGGTTGTCCGAAGAAATAATCGTATGGTCCGCCGGATGTTATAATATTATCTCTGTCATCAACAATCTGCCAAGTCGTCTCGCTGCCAAATTTATCTTGCATCAATTCTAATACAATTTCGTCATTTTCATTCTCAACGTATATTGCATGCCATTCATCACGAGTGATTGTTATTGTATTTGAATGATTGAAAGCAATGCCGTTAGCTTCAATAATATTAAATTCGATTTCATGAGTTCCTACCGGCACTTCCATATCAAACTCAATTCTTTCCACGTCATAAGATGCTATATTGCCAGTCCATTCATATTCGAATGTATCTCCATTATCAATTTTCATCAACATCTTTATTGACGTAAGTCCATCCAATCCTCTATTTATCATGTCAATGTTAAATGTCCTGTAATTAGAACACAAATCCGGACGTTTCTCTGTAACCATTTCAAAATGAGGAAAAACATTGTTCTGGCTTTTTATTAGTAATGGCAAACGGCAGGAATTCAATATAGGAAACGATTTATACGAGTTCATTTGGTTTGTAACAAAAGCGATAAATCTCAGATGATTGATATTGACTTCTACGCCGTTTGGATCACCTATTATTTCAGGAATAGTGTACTTGTATGTCTTGGTTATCAAAGTACCTTCTGTTGTTGGACTTATCTCTTCGCCCCATGTCGGAGTAATGATATCGCGAAGGACATTCATGTGACAATATAGGCCATCTAAATATTGTTCCATATTATTCTCACCATTACTTTGTGTACCCCATATACTGTCTTGCAACATGGCTATAGTGAGATAGTTGGCATCAACATTACTATCGTCTGTATAATAAACTTCTACCGTTATGGTTGCAGTCCTGCTTGTTTCATCAATAACGACCTTGCCGCCAATATTACACAATGCTTCTTCATTAGTTTGCTCATAAACATGTTCTATTACAAAACCACCTCCATTGTTAGTGCATCTGTTTACGATTCCGTTGGGAAGACCAGAGCCTGTCAGAGCATGATAGATGGTCTGACCATCAATAGTTTCAAAGTTAGGATACGTTATAATTCCATTCGGGTGAATATACATTGCGAACACTCTTCCAGGATAACTTCTCATCAATTCGTTTATTGTTACATGTGATGAAGGACATGCCTGGCAGCTTCTTCCTGTAAACTCTTCTATGACAGCATTTTTAAATAATGGTTCCGTCGATACGTACTGCTGAGCTACTATACCTTTGACGAAAAATATTAATAATGTGGTAAAAAATACTATCTTTCTCATGGCTTATTTAATTACAGAAA
>JAFYNK010000012.1 GCA_017548125.1 Bacteroidales bacterium
GAAAAAAAAGAAGAAGAAAAAAGAAGTAGTTAATTGGGAATAAGAAAAAGCCTCTATTATTAGAGGCTTTTATTTTATAAAAAAAAGAATAATTTTATCTGTGTTGATTATTTAGATTGCTCCTTTTATTCTTTCAAATTTTTTTCATTTGCTTTCTTCTTTTTGTTTACTGCTCAATTAGGTTACGCCGCCTACTCTAAACGCCACGCCGAACACATAATCATCAGCCTTATATGACGCAGTTATTAAATTAGATTCATTTGGCACAGTGGAAATTTCGGCGACATCCGGATATAAAATGGCTTTATAGTAATCATATTCCTGTACATAAATCTGTACTCTAACACCGGATTCAATTAGTTCCTTTAACTCGGAGTATGTCATAGCCGTGCCGTTTTCCGTTGTGGATAAACCGCTTTCGGCTAAATTCGTCCAATCACTCTGACTGTAGTGTGGGAATTCTGCCATTGCCGGATCAGATTCTTCCGGGGAAACAGCGTACAACGTGATGATTCCGCCTGCCGGTTCAGCTTTTGCCCATGCACCATCGATAACCGTTAAAATATCGCCATTGTCATCTGCTGTCACGTCTGGTAATCTATCTCCACTATTTTCTCTCAGAAGAGAATCCACCATACTCCCCAACACATTCCTATTTGTATTTTCCGGAGTATTGGTAGCATAATCTAAAATTGTTTCCTTATCCATTCATTTCCTCCTTAGAATTATTTAATAATAGTGTCACTATTCTGTTTTTGTTCCCATAAATTTCCCTCATAATCATCAGAATGTCTTACATAGATTTCTCCACTTATGGTTTCTGCTTCATCTCCAAAATGTGGATTAAAAGAAGCTTCAATTTCATCTAAATCATCAATACTGTCAATTAAAAAATGTTGTATACAAACATTATAAGAATTTCCTTCTTTTACTTTTAAAAAAGCCATTTTCCCCTCCTATTCATCAGAAGTTTCTTCATTATCAAAACCAGATTCTTCTATTTCAGAACCAACAAAAATAGTCTGACCAGATTCTATTATATAAATCTCTGTTCCCATAACTAAATCTTCTTCTGGAATATCATATATATCATTTTCACTATCAACTATATATTTAGCTTGTCTACAATTACTAACTCCATTAACAGACATTAACTTAACAGCCATTATCTATTCCTCCTTTTCTTAAAAAATCTATCATAAAAAAGTAGAAAATTACTTCTCCTACTCCATCACTTTCCTTTCTACTAAAAAATTGATTTTTCATTAAAATTATGTTATTATATAATAAAGAATAATATGAACAGGAGGAGTAAATGGAATATAATGCTAATAACATAGAAACATTAAGTTTTTTAGAAGCAGTGCGAACCAGAGTTGCGATGTACATGGGCAGTGCAGATAATCAAGGTGTACTCCAATGTGTCAGAGAGCTTATTACTAATTCAATAGATGAAGCAACAATGGGATATGGCGATCAAATTATTGTTGAATTAGATAAAAATAACATGATCACAGTTACAGATAACGCACGTGGCGTTCCTTTTGGCATTCGTGAAGATGGAACAGAAGCTATGGAAGCAATCTATACTCTCCCACATACAGGTGGTAAATTTAATGAAAAAATTTACCAAAATGTTGCGGGTCAGAATGGTATAGGAAGTAAGGGAGTAGCATTATCTTCTTCTTATTTTCAAGCGCACTCTTTTCGTAATGGGATGCAAGCTACCTTAACTTTAAAAGATGGAGTAAAAAAAGACTTTACTATTCTTCCATGTGACCCAGATAAACATGGAACTATTGTCACTTTCATTCCTTCTCCTGAGGTTTATAATTTAGAACCAATTGAAGTACATTTTGATGATCTTTTAGAAATGTGTAGAAATTGGTCTTACTTAACAAAAGGAGTTGAGTTTGTCTTAATAAATAAAATAACAAACAAAAAAGTAATTTATAAATCTAATAATGGTTTAATTGACTTTTTAAAAGACAATGTAAAAAAACCAATTCATAAAACTCCTCTTTATGTAACCCTTGAAGAAAATGGAATTGAATGTGAAATTGCTATGCAGTGGGCGGCGACCCGTAATGAAGAATGGTATGTATTTACTAATGGTTTAGGAAATAGCGAAGGCGGAACCTCTTTAACGGGAGTAAAGACTTCTTTAACTAATTTCTTCAAAAAAAAATTTAAAGGCGCTTTTACTCCAGAAATAGCGAGAAATGGATTACATTATGCTATTAGTTGTAAAGTACCAAATCCTTCTTTTGCTAACCAAACTAAAACAAAAGTAAACAATCCAGAACTTCGAGGGCTTTGTCAGCGCGCCACCACTCAAATGCTTGAAGATTTTGAAAGGCGGCATAAAGAGGAATTTGAAAAGATTCTTGACTTACTAACAAAAGAAATGAAGGCTGAACTTGCCGCGGAAAAAGCAAGAAAACAAGTTCTTGAAGCTACAAAAGACATTGAAAAGAATCAAAAGAAAAAAGTTTTTGCTTCTGATAAGTTAAAAGATGCAGAATTTTTAGGACAAAACTCAACACTACTTATTGTTGAGGGTGATAGCGCAATGGGAGGTCTTTCTCAAGCAAGAGATTATACTAAATACGGCTTACTTGCAATTCGTGGAAAAATTATTAACTGCTTAAGTAATCCTGAAGAAAAAGTCTTTCAAAATGAAGAAATCAAATTGTTATTAAGTGCTATGAATATAGTACCAGGAAAATATAACAGTCAAAAGCTGCGATATGGAAAGTTGGCAATTTGTACAGATGCAGATTCAGATGGACACCACATAGGGTTGTTGATTATGGCTGCAATAGCATATCTTGCGCCTGATTTTATTAAAGAAGGACGTTTATGTTGGCTGCGGTCGCCGCTGTATATTGTAGAAAATAAAGGGAAAGAATCTTATTACTTTACAGATGATGAATTTAATAAAGTAAGAGATAAAATTAAGGGAAATGTTACAAGAGCAAAAGGTTTAGGTGAACTTGATTCTGAAACTGCTCATAATTCTATGTTTACTGAAGAATATCAGAGAATTGATGTAATGGAATATGATGAAAATGCTATTGAATTATTGTATGATTTAATGGGTGAAAAAGTTGAGCCACGCAGAAACTTCATCATGAATAATGTAGATTTTAGTAAAGTTAGTGAATAGGAGAACTAAAATGAGTGATTTTAAATCAATAATAAAAGACTCAATGGTACAATATTCAGGTGCTGTCCTTCAGTCACGTGCCTTAATCGATGTTCGTGATGGATTAAAACCATCAGCAAGGCAAATTTTCTATTCAATGCTTCAGAGAAAATTAACCAATGATAAAGCATTTAAAAAGACTGCTAATGCTGTTGGTATGGCTATGGCTGATTATTATATTCATGGAGATAGCTCTTGTGAAGGCATTATAATGCGCGCAGGCCAACATTTTGCCATGCGTTATCCATTAGTTGATGTTAAAGGTAATGCTGGTTCATTAATTGAATCTGGTAACTGGGCTGCGATGCGTTATACGGAAAGCAGATTATCAAAAATTTCCTCCATTTTATTTAAAGATTTAGATAAAGACACTATTTCTGAATGGAGAGATAATTATGATAATACCAAACAATTTCCCGCAGTATTACCAACAAAAGGTTTCTACAATATCTGTAATGGTAGTAGCGGTATTGGAATTGGTATGGCTTCATCTATTCCTCAGTTCAATTTGAGAGAATTAAATAAGGCTTTAATTCATTTATTAGATAATCCAGATTGCACTTTTGAAGAAATCTACTGTGTGCCAGACTTTGCAACTGGCGCGATTCTATATAATGAATCAGAAGTTAAAGAGTCAATTAAAAATGGTACTGGTTTTGCTTGTAAATTAAGAAGTGTAGTAGAATTTGATGAAAAAGACCGCTGCTTCATTGTAAAAGAAATTCCATATGGTGTCTATACTAATACAATTTGTAATCAATTAGAAAGTATTATTGACAGAGAAGATAATCCTGGTATTGAAAGATTTAATGACTTAACAGGAAAAACTCCTTTAATTAAAATTTATTTAAGTAAAAGAGCTAACCCTGATCGTGTCTTAAAATATTTATATAAAGAAACTTCTCTTCAATACTACTATGGAATTAACTTTACAATGCTGGATCATGGCAAATATCCTCGTCTTTTTACTTGGAAAGAAATGCTCCAGGCGCATCTCAATCATCAGAGAGAAGTTTATCGGCGTGGTTTTGAGTTTGATTTAAGAAAAATTGAAAATAGACTTCATATTGTAGAAGGCTTACTAATTTGTTTAGCAAATATTGAAGAGGTTGTTCAGACAATTAAATCATCTCCATCTACTCAGGCGGCTTCTGCGGCACTCCAGGAAAAATTTTTACTTGATGAAATTCAAGCAAAAGCAGTTCTGGATATGAAATTAAGCCGTTTGGCAAGTCTTGAAGTAAAAAAACTTGAAGATGAAAAAGAAAAACTTCTTATTGAAAAAGAAGCCATTACAAAAATTCTATCTGATGAAGAGTTATTTAAAGAAGAACTAAAGAAGGGATACAGAGAAATTTCAGAAAAATTTGGTGATGATAGACGCACACAAATTCTTGATTTGACTTCTAATGATGATGAGGAGCCGATCGAAACAAAATCTCTTTTAATTAGCTTCACAAATAAAAACAACCTTCTTGCAGTTGAATCTTCTTCTTTATATACTCAAAGAAGAGGCGGAGTTGGGTCAAAACTTAAGCTACACAAAGGTGAATTTGTAGTTGATTCTATTACGTGTCAAAACACAGATACACTCCTTTTCTTTACACAGAAAGGAAATGTATTTTCTTGCGTAGCAAGCGCGCTGGCAATAGATGAAAAGGTTCCAGTTGAATCAGTCATTTCCATTGAAAGTTATGACACAATCTGCGCACTAACAGCATCAACTAAAAAACAATCTAAACCTTACATACTTTTTACCACTAAAAAAGGTATGATTAAAAAGACCTTGTTCTCTGAATACAACATCAAAAAATCTAAAACAGGATTAAAAGCCATTTCATTAGATAATGATGATGAAATTGTATCAGTAAACTTCATTAATAATGAAAACATGGGTATTTTAACTGAAAAAGGACAATTCTTACTTTGTTCTACTTCAGACATTCGTGCAATCGGACGTATTGCAAAAGGCGTAAAAGGAATTAAACTAAATGAAGGTGATACTGTTATCGCAGCACATACGGTCGCGCCTTCTACAAAAGAACTTATTAGTGTAACAAAACAAGGTCTAACTAAACGAACTTCAATGTCAGAATTCAATGTTCAAGGAAGAGCAACAAAAGGTGGAAAACTTCAAAAAGTGGAGCAAGATGATTCACTTATTGACTTCTTACCTCTTACAGATGAAACAGAAATCATAATTGCTGCAACCTCTTCTCAAATTAAATTAAAAATTTCTGACGTACGTTTATTAACAAAGAATACTCTTGGAACAAAATCAATCAAAATCAATCCAAAAGATTCTGTGCTTAAAATTTTACTGTAAATTTTTTCCAGTAAAAATTTGATAAAAATTAAAAAATATAATATAATATATATAGAAAGTGAAAGAAACGCTTTCAATAAAAATAAGAGCCATCAAATGGCGAGATAAAAGGAGAAAAAATTATGGCAGATGCAATCAAACTAACAGAAAAAAGCAAGGAAGTATTCGACTATGTAAAGGCTAACGGTGGCCGCGTTTCTATTGATGAATTAGTACAGCACACCGGCAGAACAGCAAGATCCGTAAATGCTAATGTAACCGACCTGTGCAATGAAAAGAAGGGTCTGTGCATTAGAGAAAAGGTAGAAGTAGACGGCGAAGAAAAGCCTGTTACTTATGTATGTCTGACAGAAGCAGGCAAGGCTTTTGTGGCTGAATAGTTAAATATCTTCAAAGTGGAGCCTACTTTGGATAGGCTCCATCTTTTGTTGTTTTAGCAAAAGTAAGTAAGTACAAACTATCAAAACGCAAAAAATTAAATGAAAATGAATTAAAAGGAGAAAAAAATAATGCTAAAACAGGCAGAAAACACAGTCCGTATTGAAGGATTACTTTCTGAAATTGACCTCAAGTATGGGTCTTTCACAAAAAATGGCTCTCCCATGAACTCCATTGGTGGAATCATCAAAGTTCATGTGAAGCAGGAAATTAATGGTACACCCACAGATTTAGAAGTTCCCGTTCATATGTTTGCTTCTGAATATACAAATGCTGGAGCAAAGAATCCTGCATATCAGAACATTGAAAGAGTTATGAATGAATTTACTTCTATCGCTGCAGCGGGCGGCGAAGCCGGAGCAGATGCAATTAGAATCACCAATGGACGCATCACAATGAATGAATATTATGGTAGAGATGGGCGGTTTGTTTCTTTCCCAAGAATCACGGCATCATTTGTTAATAAGATTCGGACAGATGAAATGAAACCTTGTGCGACATTCTCTGCATCTTTTGTTGTTGCAAATAAAACTAATGAAACTTCATATGATGGAGTTGAAACAGGTAGATTAAAAGTTACTGGTGTTCTTCCACAGTATGGTGGAAGAGTAGATTTGGTTGATTTCATTGTTGCTAATCCAAATGCAATTAATGCAATTAATCAGTATTGGAATGATAATGATACAGTTATTGCTAATGGAAGGTTGAATTTTTCTTCCAAAATTGAAACTGTGGTAAAAGAGGTTGATTTTGGAGAAGCCCAAGAAACAACTCGGACTATTTCTGTAAGTGAACTTCTTATCACAGGTGGTTCTCAGGCGGCGCTCGAAGCTGGAGCAGCATTTGATATTGAAGAAATTCAGGCTGCATTGGTTGAAAGAAAGGCTAGACTGGAGAATCTGAAAGAAAGTGCTGAAAAAGGTAAGACCAGAACAGCACCGACTGAACAAAAGGGCAAGTTAGACCTCGGATTTTAAGAAAAGGGGTGATTAAATGGATTTAAAAAACATTCAACCCCAAACTCTAAATCGGACATTAAGCGGGCGGACTTTATTATTGGCTGCCCGCCCTAAATTTGGAAAGACTACTTTCTGTGCGGCAAGTCCAAAGACTCTAATTCTTGCGACAGAAAAAGGATATTCTGCTCAACCTGGAGCATATATCCAGGATATTTCCACTTGGTCAGATTTTAAGTTAGCCTTACGTCAGTTGGCTGATTCTGATGTAAAAGCTAAATTTGATAATATTGCCGTTGATACTGTTGGATGGGCATGGGATCTGTGTACACAGTTTATTTGCGCCCGTGCAGGAGTACAAACAATTGGTGATATTGAGTGGGGACGTGGATACGCAGAGAGAGATACTGAGTTCAAAAATTCTCTTCGTCAGATTACCATGATGGGTTATGGGCTAATTCTTACTTGTCATATGAAAGAAAGAGTAGCTGGTGAAGAAGGAAAAGAACAAATTTATCTTTCTCCTGAACTTGATAAGCGTTGTTTACCTATTGTTAATGCTCTTGTAGATATTATTGGGATTGGTTATGAAGAGTGGGACGATAAAAAACAGAGTCATCGTTATTTAATTACTCGTTCAACTCCAACAATTCAAGCAGGTTCCAGATTTAAATATCTTGCTCCTAAAATTGATTTTACTTATGAAGCTGTAGCAGAGGCAGTAAAAAATGCTGTTGATGAAGAAGAACGACATGGTGCAATTGTTGTTGACTCAGTGGATAAGCAGATTGAAGAAAAGAAATCTTATGATGAATTAATGGATGAAGCAAGAGAATTATGGACAAAATTGATTGGTGAAGATGACCCGAACAATAATATGCCAAGAGTTATGAAAAAAATCGAAATGATTTTTGGCAGACCCACAAGATTATCGGAAGTTACAGAAGATCAATCCGATTTGTTGAATTTAGTGATTTTAGAGATGCAAGATATGCTATAAAATAGAATCATCTCATTTTGAGTTAGGAGAGTAGACATCTACTCTCCTAATTTGCTTTTTTTAGAAAAAAATGTTATAATATAAATAGAGAAAGTGGGGTGATTTGATGAGCCATATCATACAATGTAGAATCTGTGGGAAAAAATTTGATACTGAACAGTTAAGCAAATCAGAATGGGTTATGCCCGTGCCGAAATATTATTATCATAGAAAGTGTTATGAAGATTGGCGAGAAAATAAATATAATCCAAAAGCAGATAATAAACCGGAAGATTATTGGTATGAAAGTTTAGTGGATTATTTATATAGAGATGTTAAGATGTCTGTTGATTTTAAGAAGTTAAAAAGTCAATGGAATCTTTTCACCTCACCGGGGAAAAAGATGACACCAAAGGGAATCTTTTTTGCTATTCAATATTACTATGATGTGTTGCATGGCGATCCAGCCAAAGCACAAGGTGGTATTGGAATTGTTAGCAGTATATATAAAGATGCCGCGGCGTATTGGACAGATTTAGAATATAAAAAAGCAGGTACTTTGGAAAAGATTATTGCTCAAATGGAAGCACGTAGAGAGCGGCCGGTAGTAAAAATTACATCTAAAAAGGAAGAAAAAGATAAAAAAGTTCGGTGGAGTTTGGAGGATATCTAATGATTGTAGATAGAACTGTAGTAATGCAAGTTTTAGGCTGTTTGATTAAACATCCGCAATATCTCAATGAAACAGATAAATATTCACTTACTCCAGATGATTTTCCAATTAGAAATGATAAATTTATCTTTGCGGCAATTAGTAATTTATATATTAATGGAGCAACAAAAATCCAACCTATTGATATAGAAAATTATTTAAGTACAAATAGTGTTGCAAAAGAAAATTTTAATAAAAATAATGGTGTAGAATTTCTACAAGATGCAGAAGAACTTTCTGATGAAAATAATTTTCCTTATTATTATAAAAAGCTGAAAAAAATTAATCTTCTTAATGATTTAAATAAGCAAGGTTTTGATATTAGTGATTTCTATATTGAAAATCTTACTGACCCGCGCGCCCTCGAAATAAATAGTCATTTTGAGGAGCTGGAAATCCCGGAAATTTTAGATAGAATTAAAAAGCAATTACTTGGAATTGAACGGGATTTTATTAAGAATGATACAACTGAAATTAAAAATGCGTTTTATAATATCCAAGAAATAATTGAAAAAGCTGAGGAAAAAAGTGATATTGGTTTTCCTCTTCAAGGAGATTATTTTAATGAGGTTTGCGCAGGAGCAAGGAAAGGAATTTTTGTTTTGCGGTCTGGTGGAAGTGGTGTATCAAAAACTCGTCAAGCGGTTGGTGATGCGTGTTATTTGGCTTTTCCTTTTAGATTTGATGAAACAAAAGATAAATGGATACAAGAGGGAAGTAATAAAAAGGTTTTATTTGTTGCAACAGAACAAAATATAGTTGAAATTCAAAAAATGATTTTGGCTTATTTAACTGGTTTTAATGAAACTAAATTTCGTTATGGTGGTTTTACAAAAAGAGAAGAACAAATTATCAAACAAGCATTATATGTATTAGAAAAATATCAAGATAATTTTTTTATTGTAAGGATGCCGAATCCAACAATCGCTCTAATGAAAAATATTGTAAGAGAAAATGTTTTGCTACATGAGATTGAATATGTATTTTATGACTATATTCATATTTCACCTTCATTGTTAAATGAGTTTAAAGGTTTTAATTTAAGAAATGATGAAGTATTGCTTCTGTTTTCAACAGCATTAAAAGATTTAGCAGTTGAATTGAATGTTTTTGTTATGTCATCTACGCAACTTAATGCAAAAGGAGATGACAACTCTAATATTAAGAATGAGTCAGCTTTAGCAGGAAGTCGATCAATTATTAATAAAGCAGATATAGGAGTTATTATATCTCGACCAACAAAAGAAGAGATTGATTTCTTTAAAGATGTGACTCAGGTCACAGAGATTCCTAATATGGTAACTGATGTTTATAAAGTAAGAAGTGGTGAATGGAATCAATTAAGAATTTGGAGTAATGTAAATCTTGGTAACTTAAGAAAAAAAGACTTATTTGTAACAGATTCACGGCTTGATCCAATTGAAGTAGGCACAACTTTTAAATATCAACTAGAATGGGATATGGAATTAATGGAAGAATATAATAATTTTCAAACTGAAATAGAGAAAGTCGAATGATTGATTATAAAGGTATTATAGACAATTTAAGAGATGAAGATATAATTCATTTAATGGAGCATTTTGGAGTAAGAAATTATAAAAATACTGAAAATGCAATTATTTTCCCTACGATTTGCCATAATAGTAATATTGAAGAAGCATCTTTAAAATTATATTATTATAAAGATACACATTTATTTTATTGTTATACAGAGTGTGGCGGACAATCTATTTTTAAATTAATAGAGCATATTTATCAGGCGCGCGGTCAAGAGTATGATTGGTATAAAGATGTATTTTTACCTGTTTTAGATTGTTCTAATTTTAGAGAATTAAAAAATAGTGAATCTTATCATCAATTAAGAGATAATTATAGAAAAAAGAATAGGGAAATTAATCTTCCAGAATTTAATAAAGGTGTGCTTGATGTTTTCTTTAAGATTTATCCAGAGCAATGGATTGAAGAAGGTATTTCTAAAGAAACTATGGAAAAATTTGGCATATGTTTCTCTTTTTCTCAAAATAAAATAATTATTCCACATTATGATGCTGAAAATAGACTGGTCGGTATTAGAGGACGGGCGCTCGATGAATGGGAAGTAGAAAATTTAGGAAAATATATGCCTGTTCAAATTGAAAAAAAATGGTATGCTCATAAATTGAGTTTAAATTTATATGGGTTAAACGAAACAAAAGAAAATATAAAAAAGACGGGAACAGTATTTATTTTTGAAAGTGAAAAAAGTGTTCTCAAAATGGAAGATTTTGATTGTATAAATTGTGCGGTCGCAGTCTGCGGCAGTACTTTAAATAAATTTCAGATAAATTTATTAGTAAAAGAATGTCACCCAAGAAATTTTGTAATTTGTTTTGATAAAGAAGAAAAAGCTGGTGAAGATAAATATTTTTCAAAACTTTATAAAATGTGTAAAAAATATTCTTTATATGGAAATTTTTCTTTTATTTATGATACAGAAAATTTATTAGATATGAAAGATAGTCCGGTAGATAAAGGAGAAGATATTTTTAATAAGCTGCTGTCAAGGAGGGTAATAGTTAATGCAGATTAGATTAGTTAATGAAAATTTTCATAAAGATTATGGAAGAGAATTATTAAAAGCAAGAGGGGTTTCAGATTTAGAAGAATTTTTAAATCCAACTTCTAAAAGTTTGAATGATCCTTTATTGTTTGATAATATAGAGAAGGGCGCAGAATTATTAGATAGGATTATAAAAGAGAAAGGAAAAATTTTAATTGTTGTAGATAGTGACTGTGATGGTTTTACCTCTTCTGCAATTATGCATCAGTATATTCATCGTATAGATGAAACAATTCAGGTTGATTATATCCTTCATGAAAATAAGCAGCATGGATTACAAGACCATATTGATAAAATTTTAGAAAGTGATGAGAATTATAGACTTGTAATTCTTCCAGATTCAAGTAGTAATGATGGTAGTTATCATGATCAATTAAAAGAAATTAACCTTCCTTGTTTAATTTTAGACCATCATATAACAGATACTCCACTTAGTGATAATGCAGTAATTATAAATAATCAGTTATCAACTCACTATCCTAATAAAGACCTCACTGGCGCAGGAGTGGTTTATCAATTTTGTAGATATTTAGATCAAATACATGGGACAGATTATGCTGATGAATATGTAGACCTCGCGGCGCTGGGTATTATTGGTGATATGGGGTCTATGGTTCAATTAGAAAATAGATATATTGCAAAAAAAGGTTTGTCTAATATTAATAACTTCTTCTTTAAATCTGTTTTAGACAAACAAAGTTATTCAACTGGAGGCAAAATTAATCCTATTACAGTTGCTTTCTATGTCGTACCACTAATTAATGCTATGATTAGAGTTGGTACAATGGAAGAAAAAGAACGACTATATATGGCTTTTGTTGATGGGACAAGAAAAATTCCATCTAATAAAAGGGGAGCCAAAGGCACTCTTGAATATGCCGCGATTGAAAGTACAAGAGAATGTACTAATGCAAGAGCAAAGCAAAATAGAATTTTAGATAATGCCATGGCTAAACTTGAGGCTAAAGTTTTTAAATATGATTTACTTGAAAATAAAATTTTACTTATTAGATTAGAAGAAGATGATGATTTTCCAGCTGAGTTAAATGGTTTATGTGCCATGAGATTAGCTGCAAAATTTAAAAAGCCAACCATTGTTGCCAGATTAAATGACGAGGGATACGTTAGAGGAAGTGCGAGAGGATTAAATCAAAGTGCATTAGACTCTTTCAAAGACTTTTTAAATGAAAGTGAAATGTTTGAATATACAGCAGGGCATGACAATGCTTTTGGCTGTTCATTATTAGATAGAGATTTAAGTAATTTTCATAAATGGGCAAATAATGAATTACAAGACATTGATTTTGGAGAAGGTGTTTACGACGTCAATTTTGTGCGGGCGGCCGCTGACAACGATATTCAAGACATTATTTTTGATTTAGGAAAATATGAAGAGTGCTGGGGTCAAGACACGCCAGAACCTTTAATTTATATTCATGATTTAAATATTACAAGAAATGATTATCAAATTATGGGAAAAAATTCTGATACTTTAAAGATAACCAAATTTGGAATCGCATATATGAAATTCCATGCAAAAGAATTAATTGAAGAATTAGAACAGTATGACGAAATAAAAATGGATTTAGTAGGTAGAGGAAATATTAATACTTGGATGGGTGTAGAAACTCCACAAATTTTTATTGATGCATATCAGCTACGGGATAATAAGTATGGCTTTTAAACTTGATTTTTTTCTATATTTGTAGTATAATTATTATATAAAGTGGTAAAATAATTAAGTAAAGGAGAGAATAATGGGCATTACATATCCTGGAAGTTGTCATAATCACACTCAATATTCAAATATACGTTTACGTGATTGTATCATAAAAGAAAATGATTTAATTGATTATGCAATTAAATTGGGTCATTCTGGAGTTGCAATCACTGACCATGAATGTATTAGTAACTCAATTAAAGTCTTAAATTATTATAAAAAAGTAAAAAAGAATAATCCTAATTTTAAGGTTGTATTAGGTAATGAAATTTATCTAACTCGAAATGGATTGAATAATAATAATTTTGTATCAGACACAGATAGATACTTCCACTTTATTTTATTAGCAAAAGATGCAATTGGACATCAACAAATTAGAGAAATATCTACACGTGCATGGATGAGAAGTTATATGGCACGTGGTATGCGGCGAGTTCCAACATATTATCAAGACTTAATTGATATAATTGGAAGTAATCCAGGTCATGTAATTGGATCAACCGCTTGTTTAGGCGGCGCGCTCCCTACACAACTTCTTCGTTGGAAAGATACAAAAGATAGTAGTTTATATGAGAAAATTAAAACATGGATTGTACAGATGGATGAAGTTTTTGGTCATGGAAATTTTTTCTTTGAAATGCAACCTAGTTTTAATAATGAGCAGATTTTTGTAAATAAATGGATATTGGAACACACGGAAGAATTTGATATTCCTTATATTATCACAACTGATAGTCATTATTTAAAGAAAGAAGATAGATTTGTTCACAAAGCTTTTCTTAATTCTCAAAATGGAGAAAGAGAAGTGGATGACTTTTATGCTTCAACTTATATGATGGATACAGAAGAATTGGAAAAATATTTTTCTTATCTTTCAAGAGAAGAATTAGATAAAGCGTATCTAAATATTCAAAATATTTTTGATAGTTGTGAAGATTATGATTTAGCAAAGCCGCTGAAGATTCCAAATCTTTTATGGAAGAAAATGGAACATGAAATAACAAGAGAAGAAGTAGTAGATTGGTGTAAAAAAATCCCAATGTTTGAAACTTTTCTTAATTCAAAGGATATGGCAGATCAACATATAGTCTTCAAAATTATTGATGGAATTAAAGACCATGTCGATCTTCAAAATGAAGAAGCATATAATGAAATTAATTCTAATCTTGAAATGATAAAAACTTCTTCAGAAGTAAATAATGCAAGCTGGTCAGCATATATCCTCAATCTTCAACAAATTATTGATGTATGCTGGGAAGCAGGAAGTATAGTCGGTCCAGGGAGAGGCTCCGGAGTAGGGTTTATTTTACTTTATGTATTGGGAATCACTCAAATTAATCCATTAAGAGAAAAAACACAGACTTACTCATGGAGATTTCTCAATCCTAATCGTGTATCTGTTCTTGATGTAGATTTTGACATAGAAGGCGGGCGCAGAGGTACTGTTTTAAATAAATTTAGAGAAGTTTATGGTAATGATAGGGTATCAAACGTGGCAACCTTTGGAACAGAAAAGTCTAAGTCAGCTATTTTGACTGCGGCGAGAGGATTAGGTATTGATGTAGATATTGCATCTTATATCTCATCTCTTATTCCTTCTGATAGAGGATTAATTAGAACACTTGATCAGTGTATGTATGGAGATAAAGAAAGTGGATTTTCTCCAATTAAACAATTTGTCATTGAAATGACAGAAAATTATCCTGAATTATGGGAAGTAGCTCATAAAATTGAGGGGTTAGTAAATAGACTCGGCGCTCACGCAGGTGGAGTAATTTTTGTTGACGAACCATTCACAAACTCAACAGGATTAATGCGGTCGCCAGATGGAACAATCATTACAGCATTTGATCTTCATGATGATGAAGCAGTAAGTTTAATTAAATATGATGCGTTATCAGTAGAAGCGATGGATAAAATTCATATTTGTCTTGATTTATTATGTGACAATGGTTTAATAGAAAAAAAAGATACATTAAAAGAAACTTATGAATCTGTAATTGGCGTATACAATCTTGAAAGAGATGACCCAAAAATGTGGGAAATGGTTTGGAATCATGAGATTTTTTCTTTATTCCAAATGGAACAGCAAAGTGGTATTCAAGGTATCGCATTAGTAAAACCTTCTTCTGTTGATGATTTAGCAACTTTAAATTCAGTTATTCGGTTAATGGCTCAAGAAAGAGGAGCTGAGCAGCCGCTGAATAAATTTGCAAGATTTAAGAAAGATCCTACACAATGGATAGCTGAGATGGAGAAGTGGGGATTAACTGAAGAAGAACAACTCATTCTTCATAATGAATTAGATTTATCTTATGGAATTTGTGAAAGTCAGGAAGGTTTTATGAGATTAGTACAGATTCCAGAGTGCGGCGGTTTCGATTTAACATGGGCAGATAGATTACGTAAATCAATTGCAAAGAAAAATCCTGCTGAATATGATAAATTAACTCAAGAATATTATGAAAATATGAGAGAAAAAGGTCTCAGTAAAAATTTATGTGGATATGTTTGGCAAATTTTAGTAGCATATAGTAGAGGTTATGGTTTTAATAAATCTCATACGCTGGCTTATTCATTAATTGCACTTCAAGAAATGAATCTTGCATATCGTTTTCCATTAATCTTTTGGAATTGTGCGTGTTTAATTAGTGATAGCGGCGGGGCTGATGTATCAGAAGATGAAGAAGAAATTTTTGATAATTATACAGAAGAAATTTATTATAATGAAATAGAAGAATTTGGTGCTGAAGAAGTAGAAGAGGATGTAGAAAATTCTTATGAAGAAGAAGATTGTGATGGATATCCTTCAGAGGTTTTCGTATTAAAAGATGGGAAGAAAAAGAAAAAAGTTAAATCAACTAACTACGGGAAAATTGCAACAGCAATTGGTAAGATGAAAATGATGGGTATTGACATCGCGCCGCCAGATATTAATAAATCAACTTATACTTTTTCTCCAGATGTTGAACATAACACAATCCGTTATGGAATAAGTGGAATTAGTAAGATTGGAGAAGATTTGGTTCGGTCAATTATTTCCAATCGTCCATATGAAACTATTGAGGATTTAACTGAAAAAGTAAAAATAACAAAACCTCAGGTTATTAATCTCATTAAGTCGGGTGCATTTGACTTTTTAGGTGATAGATTTGAGGTAATGAGAGAATATATTGGAAGCATTAGTGACCAAAAGAAAAGAATAACTCTTCAAAATATGAAAATGTTAATTGATTTTGGGTTGATTCCGGAAAATTATGATTTACAAAAACGAGTATATAATTTTAATAAGTATATAAAGAAGCAAAAGCTGGATACAACTTATTATGGAATGGATAATGTAGCATTAAACTTTTTTGAAAATAATTTTGATTTAGATGATTTAGAATCTTCAGAAGAAACAGAGAGCGGTTTTAAGATTCGTCAAACAAAATGGGATAATATTTATCAAAAACATATGAATATTATTCGTCCTTATGTTAAGGAACATAATAAAGAGTTGTTAGAAGCAGTAAACACACGTTTAATGAGTGATACATGGGATAAATATTGTTTAGGAAGTTTAAGTAAATGGGAAATGGATTCAGTATCATATTATTCTCATGAGCATGAGCTCGCCGCTGTCAACGAAAAAGCAAATGGTTTCTCTGATTTCTTTAGTTTAAGTGAAGAGCCAGATATTGATCGTTTTATCAATATAAAAGGAAAAAGAATCCCAATTTTTAAGATTCATCGTATTATGGGAACAGTATTAGACAAGGATAAGGCAAGAAAAAGTGTTACTTTATTAACAAAAAATGGTGTTGTAACAGTAAAAATTTATGGTGCGGTATTTACTTATTATGATAGACAAATTAGTGAGCGCGGAGCTGATGGAAAGAAGCACGTAATTGAAAAAAGTATGTTCCAAAGAGGGAATAAAATTATTGTAACTGGTATTAGAAGAGAAAGTGACTTTCAAGCAAAGAAATATTCTCGTACTCCTTGGCATTTAGTAGAAAAAATTACTCAAATAGATGACGAGGGTAATATTAAAACATATGCAAGAACAGGTGAAGAATAATGTCAGTAGGACTTTATGATGAAGATTTTTTCAAATATCATCAAACAATCCCTAATTTGGAACTTATGAAAATATCAACTTATTATAAAAGAAAGGGGGAGATAGTCGTATTATCTCCCTCTATTGCCCCAGACCGCTACTCTCAATTTTTTTTAAGAAAAGATTATTATGATGGAACTTTTCCTGAAGAATTGAAAGAGTATAGTAATATTCAATATGGAGGCTTATCTTTTTCTTATAATAAATATTATGCACTTGCAAATGAAATAGAAGCCTGTGATGCTGATTTTTCGATTTACTTACCATATCGACATCTTTTTGAAGAAGAATTAAAGAATAATGCTCTAGCTTATGTTACACTTAAAAATGCTGCACATTTACGTCTTTCTATTGATGAAAAAACAGTATCTCCGTATTTTATTAATCAGGCAAAAAGAGCTGGAAGCAGAAATGTTTTATTTTTACACGATTATGATTTAAGTAATGTAGAAGGCGCGCGGGCAGCAGTAGAAGAAGGATTAGGATATCTCAATTTTGAAAATCGAAAAACTAGATTAGCAACAAAATATCCTATTCGTTGTAAGAATTTAGAACAGTTTGATAGTTGGAGAAAAATTCAATTATCTAGTTACGGTAATTTTAGAATTACCTCACTTTTAGATGATGAAGATTTTTATACTTTAGCTAAATATGCCAAAGAAATACGAGGTTTACATATAATTTATTCGCCCTACCCTGTCTCATCTACGGCTAACCATTTTTCAGAAGAAGAATTATTGAAAATTTTTAGACAGGTAATCTTTTGTTGTAATAATCATGTAAAGATTTTACTTAGTGTTAGTGATAATTTTTTACTTACACAAGAAAGTGTTGATTTAATTCGATTATTTTCTTCTTATAATAATTTCTATCAAAATTACGACCAAACAGATGGTTTATATAGATATTGCAAACTATTAAAAACTGAAAATATAACTGGTTTTCAAGATGTAATGACAAAAGAAAAAGCAAAAAAAAGTTTTCTTTATGTGGTAGAAAATTATCCCAATTTATTCAAAGAGTTCTACGAAAGAAATAAAGTAGAATTAGTAGGAGGGAATTTCATATGACAAATTTAGAAATTCATGAAAAAATAAAGCAAAATAATGAGTTAATTGAAAAAGCACTCACTCCTGGTCAATTTACCTTAAATAATGTGGTCGCGCAGCTTTTAAAAGAGAATATGGATTTACAAAACCAATGTTCTCATAATTTTGTTGATGGATATTGTGAATATTGTTTTAAAGAAAAGGAGTAATAATGGAGAAACTTGTAATTTATTCAACAAATTGCCCAAGATGTAAAATTCTTATCAAGAAATTAGAAACTGCGGGTTTTACTGATTATGAAGTTATAAATGATGTAAAAGAAATGCAAAGTCTTGGTATCACAACGGTTCCAATGATGAGCGTTAATGGCGGTAGAATAATGGATTTTAAAACATCTATAGACTGGATTAACGCGCAGGAGGAAAGAGATGGCAACAATTAATATAAAACTTAATAAAAACTTCACCACACAATATAATAAAATGTTAGAAACTTATGGTGAAGAATTTTCTCATTTAAATGGTTTTGCAGATGAGCAACTTTCTTATACAGATTTTATTGCAAATTTTATAGATGCTGAAACAGTAGCTGATGCAAGTGTAGATGGAAATGCTAATGTCGGCACAAAAGATATGAGAACTTTAATGAATGAGATGCCTAAATCTCATAGAAAACTTCTCGCTTATAATAAAATTTATTTTGAAATCAACAAAAAATATGGATTTAAAACAGCTAATGAGTGGCTGCGCGCAGAGTGGTCAAAAGCTCTGTATATGCACGATGCAGACACCTCTACTTTTCTTCATTATTGTTTTGCTTATGATTTAAAAGATTTAGCAGAAAAAGGTCTTTTCTTTTTGGAAAATTTTAATGCAGAACCACCAAAACATTTATCTACTTTTGTAGATTTCGTTAAAGAATTTATTAGTTTTACTTCTAATCGTTCTTCCGGCGCCTGCGGCTTACCAAATTTAATTCCATATATGTATTATTTTTGGAGAGAGGATTGTAAAAATGGATATGCGACAAAAGATAACAATTACTATGCCCGTCAGCAAATACAGCGATTCATATACGCTGTTAACCAGCCCTACGTCCGTGACGGTATGCAAAGTGCCTTCACAAACGTCAGCATCTTTGATGAGCCATACCTGGAAGCCTTGTTTGGAGGCGCCGAGTTCCCTGATGGAACTTTTATGGTCGACTCTTTAGACGAAATAAAAGAATTTCAAAAATTATTTATGGAAGTAGTTAGTGAAATTCGTTCTCATAATATGTTTACTTTTCCTGTTTTATCTATGAGTTTATTGAGAGAAAAAGGAGAATTTAAAGACGAAGATTTTGCAAGATGGTGTATTCAACATAATATGAAATGGAATGACTCTAATCTATTTATTGATGATAGTGTAACAAGTTTAAGTAATTGTTGCAGATTAAAAAGTAATATTGATGACTTAGGCTATTTCAACTCAATTGGTGGGTCGGCGCTGAAGGTGGGGTCAGTAAAGGTTTCTACAGTAAATCTTGCAAGAATTGCTCTTGAACATAAAAGTGAACAAGAATATTTAATTGCTTTGAGAGATATGGTAGAATTAGATTGTAAAGTTCTAGATGTTATTCGTCATATTATTCAGAGAAATGTTGAGAAAGGATTGCTACCTAATTTCTCTAAAGGATTAGTAGATTTTGAGCATCTTTATAATACAGTAGGGATTATCGGAATTTATGAAACTATGAAAACTTTTGGCTATACAGAAGAAGATGAATTTGGTAATGTATATTATACAGAAGAAGCTGATAACTTTGGAAAGAAAATTTTTGAGGTAATCCATAGAACAAAAGATCAATTTGCTCTTGATAAAGATTACAAAATCAATCTTGAACAAATCCCAGGAGAGCAGGCGGCTAGCAAAATGATGCAAGCAGATAAACTTCTTTATCCTGATACAGATATTGATGATTTACCTCTCTATGGAAATCAGTTTATTCCACTTGGTATTAAAACTACCTTTAAAGAAAGAGTCCGTATTGCAAGTTTGTTTGATTCATATTGTAACGGCGGATCTATTGCACATTTCAATATTGAAACTCCATTTAAGAACTTTGAACAAGCATGGAGATTAACAGAATATATTGCAGATCAAGGATTAACTTATTTTGCCTTCAATACAAAAATTCAGGCTTGTAAAAATAATCATGCTTTTTATGGAAAAACTTGTCCAATTTGTGGTGAACCTGTTCATACAGAGTACAGCAGAATTGTTGGCTTTTATACTCCAATTAAAACTTGGAGCAAATCTCGTAATGAAGAATATAAAATGAGAGAATGGGAGGACGTAAATAAGCTATGACATTAGATACAGTCAAATTAGGAAGATTGGTAGAATTAGTTAATAGACTTGAGAGAGATGGAATTGATTTTGAAGAAGAAATTTCTTTTGAGTTTCTCATAGCCAATTGTTTTCCTTTAATTTATGAAAATATTAAATCAGAAATGACAAAAAAATATATAGAAGGTTTTAAAGCTGGGCTTCAGAAGGCGGCAGAAAAAGAGGGTAAAAAGAATGAAACTCCGAGGTATAGTTGACGAAGATATTTGTAACTATCAAAAAATTTCAATGTTTTTAATTTTTCCTTATTGTTCTTTTAAATGTGATAAAGAAAGTGGGAAAAAAATTTGTCAAAATTCTTCGTTAGTAAAAACTCCTATTTTAGATATAGATATTAATGAATTATGTGACCGATATGTTAATAATCCAGTAACTAATGCTATTGTTTGCGGTGGACTCGAACCTTTTGACTCTAAATTTGAATTATTTACATTTATAGATACACTGCGGCGAGTCTACAAATGTAATGATGATATTGTAATATATACTGGATATACAAAAGAAGAATTGGAAACTGTAACAGAAGATGGTTTATCTACTTTATACAAAAACTTATTTAACTTTCCTAATATCATTGTAAAATATGGTCGGTATATACCAAATGAAAAACCTCATTATGATGAATTTTTAGGAGTAGAATTATCCAGTAATAATCAATATGCAAGGAGATTAACAAATGAAAATATTGATCACATCTGACGAAGAATTAAGAAATAGTATTATAAAAGCCATAAAAGACAATGATGGTTACTGTTGCTGTCAATTAGAAAAAAGTGAAAAAACTAAATGTATGTGCGAAGATTTTAGAAAAGGAGAAGATGGTTGGTGTCATTGTGGGCTTTTTTATAAAATATCAAATTAAAACTTGAATATTTTTTTCTTTTATAGTATAATATAATTAGAAAGAAGTGATAAAATGACTAAAAAAGAAAAAAGATTTTTTAATATAGCAAAGGAAATCAGTTATTTAGGAGATTATAAAAGAACTCGAGTCGGCGCAGTCGTCGTAGAGAAAAATCATATTCTATCAACAGGATTTAATGCTAAAAAAACCCGTCCACTTCAACATAAATATAATATATATAGAAACTTAGATGATTATGAAAATTCTGTAGCGATGCAACACGCAGAAATAGATGCTCTTTCTCCTTTAATTGGAAAAGATATAGACTGGAGTAAGGTATCTATCTATGTTTATCGTGAATTAAAAGATGGACAGAAGGCGTGTAGTCGACCTTGTGTAGCGTGCGGCAGACTCATAAAAGATTTAGGTATCAAAGAAGTTTATTACATAAATAACTACGGGGATTATGTCAAGGAGAAAATTTTAGATGATTTTGAGTAATGTAAAAGTCTATGATTTAATAGAAAGTATGATAGCTAGCGGATATGCTATGAGAACAGATATAGGAAATAGAGAACTTGAAGAAAACGATAGAACGAGAGGTCTAAAATTAGTAAAAGCATCTTATGGAAATGGTTCTCATGCACAATGGCTTACTGGAGTAAGAGTTAATTTTGATGTTACCTTTTCCAATAAAGCATGGGTAGAGGCTGAAAGATATAGATTTTTAGAGTTCGTTACAAGTCAGAGTACCATGCACAGAATTACTCGTTTTGATTTAAAAGGACAGTGTAATGAATATGTTGATGCAAGAATTATAGATATAGTACAAGAAAAAATTGATGAATATAATAGGCTTTCAAAATTACCTGAAGATAATTCTCCAAAAATTCAGCAAAAAAGAAAAGAAATCCTAAATAAATTATATTTAGAAATTTTATATAACATACCAGCGGGCTTTAAAATAACTGCTCGCCTAACTACCAATTATAGATGTTTATTAAATATATATATTCAAAGATACAATCATCGACTCCCTGAATGGAGAGAATTTTGTAATGAATTATTACTTAATCTCCCTATGTTCAAGGAAATAGTTGATGCGTATTTTGAAGGAGGGAAAAGATGACAAGAATCTTAAAACAAACAATAGAATTTCGTGCAGATAGTGAGCCTGAAGCAAAAGCACTAATTGAAAAGTTTAAAGAAAAAGCAGAGTCAGAAGAATTTATCTTATCCGCTGCGGGTTATACATATAAAACTAAAAAGGCAAAAGGCGAAATCATTGATGAAGCATATGTAGTAAAACTTGTTCAGCAATTTGGAGGAGTATGGGACGATGAGTGAAAATATATTAAATGAAGATAACATTAAAGATATCACTTCAATTCTTGAAGGACTCGCGGATGGTGAAGATGCTTTAGAAAATTTTGAAGCTATTTTAGCACTACCTGATGATTCTTTTGAAATTATTGCTTCTGTTGTTTTAGATAACTTTGCAAAAAGCATAAATAGCCCTAATGATAAATTAATTCTACTTCAAAGTTTAAATAGTGCAGGAATTAAAAAAGAAGAACTAATGGAATCTTTTAATGAAGGATATGAAGCTATTAAAGAAATGGAGGAATTATCTGAGCCTAAAAAAGATTTCTTTATTCAAATCTTGGGCATCTTATCTAATGCTGTGGCAGAAACAGAGGGTATTTCAAAAAGAATTATTCAAATTCCAATTGAATTGTGCCATGAAAATGCAAAAATTCCACAATACGCTCATTTAAGTGATAGTGGAATGGATGTGTTTGCTATAGATGATTATACAATTGCTCCAGGTGAAACCAAATTAATTCCAACTGGTCTTAAAGTAGCAATTCCTCCAGGATACGAACTTCAGGTTCGTCCAAAGAGCGGCCGCGCTCTCAAAACCAAACTTCGCATTGCCAATACACCTGGTACAATAGATGCGGGTTATCGTGATGAGATTGGGATTATTGTTGAAAATGTTGATCCACCTATTCGTGCTATTCATTTTGGTAAACCATACTTGAAGGTGCTTCAGCTGTTGGATATGATTCAAATGGTTTTGGACCAGAATCAATTGAATATGGTTCTTCCTACACAATCGGAAAAGGCGAAAAATTCTGCCAGTTAGTTCTCTCTGAAGTTCCAAAAGTATCTTTCTTTGAAGTTAATAAAGTCAGCGAAATTGGAGAAGATAGAGGCGGTGGATTTGGTAGCACTGGCGTGCAGTAATGAGTAAAATAAAAATAGAAGATATACAAGAAGAATTATACAAAGATGGCTGGAGCCTTATATCAACTGAATATAAGAATTTAGATACTGAAATGATATTTGAATGTAGTGAAGGCCATCGTGTATATTCTACTTGGAAAAAATTACGAAACAGAAGAGAGTGTCCTGTTTGTCAAAGAAATGAATTTAAAGACCAAAAAGAGGTTCTTGTTCCTAAAAAGAAAGGAGAACATAGGGTTTTAGGATTAGACCAAGCTACAAGAATTAGCGGCTGGAGCCTTTTCTCTGATGGAAAATTATTACGATATGGCACTTTTGAAACACAGTTAGATGATGAAATAGCAAGAGATAATACCATAAAAAATTGGTTAATTAGTATGATAAATAACTGGCAACCTGATTTCGTTGCCTTAGAAGGTATTCAATATCAGAAGCAAGTTGGCGTAACAACGTTTGAAACGCTGGCGCGCCTTCAAGGTATTCTTCTAAATTGTTTATACGAAGAACAAATACCTTATGAAATATGTCATACCGCGGCATGGCGAAAATATTGTGGAGTATCTGGGAGAACAAGAGCAGATAAGAAAAGATCAATGCAGATGTTGATTAAAGAGTGGTATGATGTGAGTGTATCCAATGATTGTGCCGATGCAATCGGAATTGGAAAATATGCAGTAGATAATTTTAATAAACAGCCGGAAATTATAAGTTGGGAATAAGGAGTAGATGAATGACAATTCAAGAAGCATTAAATTTTTCAGCAATTTATCCTGAATTAGCCTCTCTTAAAATGCCATTTGATATAGCTTTAAAGTTACATAAAATAAATCTTGAGGCAACCGAGGCTTCAAAATTTTATCAAACAAAATTGGAAGAATTGATTTCTGAATATGGTGAGAGAGATGAGAATGGTGAATTAAAAACGACAGATACAGGAGTTTCTTTAAAGCAAGAAACTGCCGATGAATGTAGAAAAAAGTTAGATGAACTTCAGGCAACTGAATGGGAAACTTTTGATTTAACTTTTAGTGAAGAACAATTAGAAAAATTAGAAAGGTTTGAATTGACACCGGTTCAAATCGGTGCGATTTATCCTTTTTTGTCTTAATCTTTTTTACAATCCTTATGGAAAAAGAGCGACTATTAAGTCGCTCTTTTTCTTTTTATTATAAAATTTTATTTTAACTATTTAATGAAACAATATATGCATTTAAGTAATATGTTACAAAATTAAGAAAATGTGTCGTACCATTTACTTCATCGCCTGCGCTGACTTCATTTATTTTATGAGCATTTGGAACATTATAAATTGAACCAATATTATATCGAAGAGAATTATATCTTGCTGCGGTTAATGTTTTACTAGAATCTGACATTAATGTATTTTGTATTGAAAGATAATTTTCATTCCAATCATTATTTCCTCCAGCAACTCTAGCTTCACTTACTTTATAAACTAAATCATTCCATACTTTCCATTTAAAATTTGATACAGCAGTTCCATTATAGCAAGCATTATATGCTGCTTGTGTCTCTGACTTAGTTGCTGGATATGGATTTGCAGTTGAGTTTGCATTATCCCAGTCCCATTGAGTAATCGAAAATCCCTCAGTAGAACGAGAATAACTCCCCATAAAATAAGTTGTAGTATCAACATATCTATAAATTGATAATTCAATTGTATAATTTGTTCCAGGAGAAAGATTTCCTACAGTAACATCTACACTTCCTGTGACACCAGCATTTATGGTTTGATTTGTTCGTCCAGCTTCTGTTCCATTAAGATAAGCAACCATATATATAATTCTTTGACCAGTATAACTAGATGATAAACCAGATATTCGAGCAGTTATACTATTTGTTGTAGCACTTAGATCTGAATATGATGGTCGTGTATAAAAAGAAAGACCGGTACTTAAAATTGTGTAAGCATAAGAAGTTTCACCAGTTGCAGATCCTCTGCCATTAAGAATATAATCTGTATCGGTTGATAATCCAGTAATTTGAAAAGTCCAATTGGTTCCAGATTGATAAGTTAAATTAGTTGGATAATATTTTAATGTTGTTTCAGATTCTTTTCTATACATTGCTTGTAAATATCTATAATTAGAGTCAATTGTAATTTTACCATTAACCGTAGTTGTTCCAGTACTTGTTATAGATACATTAGCAGATTGCGGTGGAAGAGTAGAAGAATTTGTCGTGGCCCCAGATGTTGAGTTACTTCCAGATGAATTAGTAGCAACTAAGACTTCTATATTATATTGTGTATTAGCAGATAAAGATCCAATACTATAATCAACTGTTGCACTATACGACGTATAAGAACTTCCAGAATATATCCACGTTGACGAAGAAGATGCTTTCCAACGAAGTCTATAATATGGATAATTTGAATCATATGTAAAAGTAGCACGAATTGCATTATGAGATAATGTAGTGGTTGAAAGAGTTATGCTTGGTGCAGGAAGAGAATTTGTTGTGAACTTCGCAGTATTACCATCTGAATCTGTCGTTATTGTAGAACTCATTTGTGTAGATGTTCCAGCATAATAATAAACAACTGCTTTAATAGTATATGTTGTATTTGGACTTAAATTACTAAATGTATACTGTGCCCCATATGTAGCATTTGCGCCTGGACCGCTCACTGTTTCCTTATCAGTACCATTTAAAAACCAATGAGTTGCTCTATCATTATATACATAATTACCAAGCCCATTTAATCTTACAGTTAAGGAGGTTGTTGTTTTACTTTTTAATTCTATATACGCCATCTACTCACCACCTTAACCGAATACTGCTGTTGTTGCTGGTAAACCAACTATATTAGCAGCACTAAAAGTAATCGTAGATGGAGTGCTTATTGTAATATTATATTGACTTACAATATTTAAAGCTGAGTTTGTAGAAGTACCAGCTTGTATCCATCCAAGAGGATTGTTAGAATAAACATTTGTATTATAAAATTCAAGTCTATTATTTTGCATAACAGTATAATAATTAGAATTATCTGTCGCCATTAGCATCCCGCCAATAATATATGGAGAATAAATAGTCTCTCCACTAATAAAAGTTGTTCCAGCTCCAACAAAATCTCCATGTGCTAAAGCATATACACCACTTGCTGCTCTATCGTAAACAACATTCGTCCATTGATATTCACCATCTCCTCTTAATTGCTGATAACAATAAAAATAATGAGGATATGAGGTACTGTAAGTTGGCATAACTAACCGCCAACCATCACCAGAGGTTGAAGTAGAAGTTACTTCAGAGGTTGGTTTTGACGGAGCAGAGGAGGTTGCTTTAGCATACCATACCTGAACGCTTGATTGAATACTATCTTCCACTGCAGCCAAGGCATCTCCAGCATCATTTAATGCTTGTGTTGCATCAGCTTGAGCATCAGTAATATACCCCTGAGCCTGTGAGCTAAGATTATCCCACTGAATAACACTATTACTATCTAATGTAACATTACCTTTAATTGTCACATTCCCATTTGTATCAACATGAAAATTCGGACCATTTGTAACATCTCCGCCAGCTTTAACCTCACCATTAGAGCCAACATAGAAATTATAATAAGGTGGATCATTATCATCAGGAGCAACTCTAATCCCAACACCTTCGATCCAACCACCACCAACAGCCGCGGCAGTTAATGCACCACTAACTTTTGCAGCAGAAAGAGTTCCTGAAAAAGTACCATTAGTGGCATAAACAGTTCCAGTAAACTCTCCATTAGTTGCTTTAATAGAGCCATCACCATAAACAATAAACTTATCATTTACATTAATGACTTCATTGTTTACCCCACTATTAGGCAATTTAATCTTCAACCCATCCCAGGTCAAAGAAAAATAAGCATCTCTCTTAACTTTCGCCAAACCAGACAATGAAGGATTCCCTGTTGGAGTATCCGGATTCCAATCAGCATCCGCAGTTAACCCATACAAGCCATACTGATCAAACCTAACAAAAGTATTATAATCAACTTGTTGAGTCGAACTATTCTGTGCATAAGCATTAATCCCCGTACTATTCCACTGGAACGTTTGCCTCTCACCATTAAAAATCCTAATCGAATTCGTATCCAGCCGCCCAGCAGTAATCACATCAGCATTAATTCCATTTGCAGTAATACCAGTTTCCCACGTCTGACCACCATCTTTAGTCAAGACAATTCCATTACTAGTCAACCTTACAATCTCATTCGGATTTCTCGAATTACTAATACTAATTCCACTATCATCCCATACAACAGCCTGATTCAGCGCATTTTGAATAACTAATTCGTTATTCTTTAAACTATTCTGCATCAGCACGCCATCAAGAATATAATCTTGACTAATAGCATTAGCAGCCCGCGCATACTCTCCAGAGTGATATTGTAAAGATTGAGTTTCAGCGGCAATCCGCTGGAATAAATCTTCAAATTGAGTCTTATAATTCTGTACTTCAATTGTATTTTTAGATGGGTCATCTAAATTATAAGAAACTTTAGAAATAACAATTTCTTCTTTATATGGACGTCCTTTAGAATCCCAGCCAAAGAATTCTGTATCTTCCATATATGTCTTATCACCAATACTAAATACGTAAGGTTCATATTCCTCTATTTCACTAATTTCAACCACGTTAATTGTATATTTAGTCTGCGGGAAGGCTGAAGTATATAAAACCATTTGAGCATCGAGATAGTAAAGGTCTTCATCATAATAATCTTCTGAAATCCAAGTGCCTTCTCTAATATATTTAGAATATTTTTTATAAAACTCTTTAGTTAAAGCTCGCTTTTGTTCATTATATGAATTAAATTGATCTGTTAAATATTCTAATCTCGAACCATATGCTACATATAAATCTTTCAAATTAGCAAGAATCTCATCATAAGTATCTATAACAGCATTATTATATTGCTGTTTAGTAACTAAATCTCTTAAATATTCAAACTTAGCCAATTCTTCAGGAGTATAATTTGAATATCCAGTAGCCTCTATATCTTGAACCAGCTTTGATAATGCTTCCTGCGCCTCGCTATCTTGATTTTCCAAAATTAATAAACTATTATCAACACTTTCAAAAGCAAATTTTAACTCCGCTTTTTCTGTCGTAACATCTGCTAAAATCTTATTAATATTATGTAAATTAGGTAATAATGCAATTCCTGTTTTATCTGCCGATCCATATAAATCTTTGTTCAATTCCACTTCATCAATCAAACCATGATTAATAAAATATTGAAAATTAAATATCATATTTTCGCCAGATGGATTCAGCGCCGCCTTCTGAATAGAACAAGAACCATCTTTAGCAAATTCATTAGAATTTTGTTCAACGATTAATTTAGTTGTAATCTCATCAGAAATAACACTTCTTACAATAGACTTTAAATTAATTCCATATCTAAAACCGACAGGATTATCTTTTCCAACATATTCTTTAAAAGCTACTTTTTTTGATGCTTTTCTCTCATATAAACCACTTACTGAACTACTTGTATTAATAATCCATTTCTCATTATCATAATAATCTTCACTCTGTGGCGTCCCCGTAATAAAAGAATAATAAGTTTTACCTTCTTTCCTTGTAGTATCTTCGGTCAATTCATAATAAGTTAAAATAGCACCGTAATCATCATGTTCAACAATAAATTTTGCCCAACACTCAAATTTTTCACAAATAGTTTGAATTAAATTGAAATAATTACTTTTACTTCCTTCAATCATAGTAATTTTTTCTGTTGAAGAAGGATAATAAGGAGTAAAACCATTGTCGTTATATTGAATTGCAGTGTATTCTAAATCACCAACAGAATTAATTGTATTATCTATCTGACTTGCTGTGAAGAAATAATATTTTTCTCTAATAATAGTATCTGCGGTTGTCTGTAAATCTGGAATAATAAGGTCTCCGTTTGCATCTAATAATTTCTTAAAACACAAAGCTTTAGACATACTATATGTTCCGTTGCCATATAAATAAAAAGTAATATTAGTATAAGTATCTACCAAATTAGTATAAGAAATAGTTCTTCTAACCTTTCCAAATAAAGTTAAATATCCTTCTTGGTCTACTGTCCCAGGTCCAGTAAATTCAATTAATAAATCATTCGCCGCGCCATGCTCATCTACTTCTTCTGCATACACAGCCGCGCGCACTGCGGCAAGTGTGGGATCATCAGCGCTATCCATTTGCAACATTAATACAAAAGTATCTTCATCACTTGCTACCATTTCTGTTAATAATTTTCTATTATTAAAAAATCCGGTATTGTAACAAGTTTCATTTTTATAATAAGTAGTACCAGAAACAAGCGTTTCTGTTGGTCTAACTAGCATATATCTTTCATTACTTATATAATAAACTCTTTTTCCTGCTGCATGAGCAGTCTGTGCGGCTTCAAAAGATTCATATGCAACCCAACCAGGTGTTAAATCCATTTGAAGACTCATCTGCCCATTTAATCCACCAGCAGTAGGAAGATAAACATTAATGTCATCATTATAACTACCCCATCCGTTTGTTTCTAAAAATGCTTCTGTATTAACCAATAAATTCTGAATTTCAGCAATAGAAGCATATTCAGTTTCTTTATAGCAATAATATTTTGTATTATTTTTCATATATGAAGTGCAATATTTATCTATTTCGGTAAGATAAATGCTTTCTTGCATATTATAAATCTTTTTACCAAAATATGAGGACATATTTAATTGTAATTCATCTAAAAGTGCGGCAGTAGTCCCATAAAAACTTGGTAAATTACCCGCAGTATATGACCAATTTGGACTATTTATAATAAAACCATGGTCATCCAATGCATAATGACTATCATCTACAAAGAAAAATTGAATAGGATTTTCTTTATTAATAAAACTTGAATAAAAAATATAAATAGTAGAATTAGCAGGAATAGTTCTTGTTTCATCTTTTTGGACAGTAACTCCGTCATATTCAAAATCTTGTAAACATTTTGCAGTTATTGAGCTGGTAATTGTATATAAATATAATCCTTCTTTAGTGGTTTGAATAATAGCATCACTATCATTTTCCCCATTACCAATAGGAGCCACTTCCCAATCGCTTTCTGCTAAAATTTTTTCTCCAAGTTGAACAGCAGTCCCTAAATTATTCTCTAATTCAGTATTTAACTCAACTTCATAACCATTTCTTCCTAACTCAGTTAAATAAATATCTTCACAAGTATAACTAAAAATATACTTCTCACTATTCTCTTCTTTTTGTTTAATAACAAATTCATGCCATTCATCATCATAGAAAAGTTTTACTCTCCTTTCATTCACCAATAAGTTAATAAAAGGATTCTGTTTAAACTCTTCATCTTCATAATCCCAGTATTTAAAAGCAATAGAAAAAGTTAATGTCTTTTTCCCATTAATCTCTAATTTTAATTCTGGGTCAAAGGCGCGAATTGGTGTATCCATAGTATCTGAACCAATGATTGCAATACAATTCTCACTATTCCAAGTATTACGAATTGTATCAGAGGGTAATGGCTCTGTTACAACAATATCTTGACCTCCGCGCCGAACTAAATAAGAAGTTTCATCTTCCCATAAAGTTATTTTGTAAGGTTTATTAAACTCCATTACTCCTCCTTAAAAATAATAATACTTATAATCAATACTGCCTAACCATTTACTTGTTGTTGCAGTAGAAAAATCAGTAATAACCATTGGCATTAAAACAGGTTCTTCTGTTGGTTTTATCTTGAAGAAATCTCCATCTGTAATATATTTATTATAAATTGTACCAGTTGATTCAATTGAAGTTACATTATCATTATTATCAAAAGTATATTTAACTCCTTCAATCAAATTTAATTTACTATTAATACAAATTCCATTATCTCCAGTAAATAAATTAAAATTCGCTACTGTCATCTTTCCAAAATAATCGCTATTACTAGCTCCTAATACGCAACCGGGAAATTGACCAGATTCAAAATAAATATATAACTTAAAAGACGTATCTATATCTCCTGCATTATACACTAAAATATTTCCAGGAGAAAGATATTTTGTAGTATTATTTTCTTCAACTTCAAAATTATAATCATCAATAGTATACGTAACTTCAGTACCACCGCTTGTGACGGTTTTCGTAGTATCACTTCTAATTAATCGACTTGAATCTTCCCAGTCATATAAATTATAATAAGCATCTTCAGCATAACTATTATTCATAGAACCCCATGATGGTACGGTATCCAATGTATATTCATCTATAAATTTGTATCTACTATTTGCATATGGAACATATGTTATAAACGAAAGCTGTCCTTCTCCCTTATAAATCCTTAATCCTGAAACAGGTATAGCTGGATTATATAATTCGTCTTTTGTATGAATATCATCTGCAAAAAGAGAAGGCGGTTCATTGAAACATATATATTTCAAATTTGGTGTTCCAATACTTTTTACTTTAAAAACTTTATATGGAAGCTCATCAAAAATTAAATCATGAATTTTTTTATCTCCAAATAAAGTCTTAATTCTTTTTATTTGATCATCAGTTAAATGGTCATAAGCAATAGAAAAACTCATTTGTCTTTGAGTAAAATAAGTTCCAAAAAAGAAAGTTCCATCTGCTCCAGGTATTTGGGTTGTTTTATCTTGAATTGAAGGAAATAAATTTTCATTATACCTATTTCCTTCACTCGTTCTAACAATTCCTAACTCTGAAGAATGAACCCCGTCAAATTGGAAACCTATAAAATCTCCTTTTAACTCGCTCATTTTATCTTACCTCCTTGATAAGGGCTTATAGATAGATTTATTATCTATCTATAAGTATCCTTATCTGTCTATCTATACAACCTTTTTATCTTAAGAGATTAATTCTGTTTACGTTTCTGTACATACTATCTTGATAAATAATTTGTTTAACTTTGTTGGCAGCAGCTTCAACATCATAATCATTAGCAATTTGGTCTACATTAATATCTACATTGATATAAGTATCACCAACTGTTTGCTGATTTGAGCTAGAACCAAGATTACCAATCATATCAGTCAGCCGCAAGAAGGCTTGGGTCTGTCCAGCATTGAGTACATATTCAGGACGAGATGGTGTCCCATCAAGCCAAGCAAGACCAGTTCCTTCGACTAAACCACCTGTCTTAAATTGACCATTCCATTTTCTGAATACATATTCCCAAGTGGTATCATCTCGAGGGCCTTTATATTGAGAAACTGATGTATCATGAGCAAGTTTATAGTCTCTTTGACCAGCAAGTTTAAAAGCTTCTTTCCAGTCTTTTTTAGCTATTGCTTCATTAATTTTTTCTTGGTAATCTCTAATATTTGGATCATAATTCTTGTTACCTTTATTGTATTCATTCCAAGCAGTTTGCCAATTATTACCATAACCTGCAAATCTTCTATAAACATATTTAAATGAATCTTGTTCGTTATAAGCTTTGCCAGTTTCACTAATTTTAGCATCTCTTTTTTTAGCATAAGCAAAGGCTTCATCAAAACGACCTCTATCCATTGCTTCTTGCATTAATGTCATATATCCACCAGCAGTTGTTGGCTCAGGTAAATTGCCCACACTTGCTTCATATAATTGTTTTGCTTTGGATTCGAGCAAGCTATCGCCATGAGATGCACTTTGATCTTTAGCAGTGCCTCTTTCACCACTAGAGGTTAAACTTCCAGTTGCCTTTGCATAAGCTGAGGCAGCCTGAGAACCATAAGTCATTTTTGCATTTGCTCTTGCTGGGTCATCTGCCTTTAATTTAGAAATTTTTAAATCTCTATAACCTTCATACATAGCAGCTTCTTCCCAGTTTTGATTCTTTATTGCTTCATTAATTTTAGCTTGCCAATCTATACCTGTTCCTGCAATTAAATATCCTTCTTCATCTTTTTTACCATAAATTTGTTCTTCGTTATACCCAATATCATTAATTTGTCCTAATTGATAAGAATCAGAAAAACCAGTTGTTGCCCACCCTTCTTCAGGATGTTCATTAATATAAGCGTTTCTTGCTTCTTCAGCTTGTCTGAACTGCTCCGCACTTGTAGCATTCATCATCTGAGTCATATAACCGCCTTTATTTAGATTCCTTTCAGAGTTTACTAACTCATCCTTTGCATATTTTTCCGCAACAAGAGTGGCTATTTCACTTAAATAAGCATTCCTTGAGGCCACGGATTTTTTCCAATAATCTTCATTATTTGTAATAAGTAAACTATATAATTCACTATCTTCAACCAAGAATCCATCTTTAGTTCCGGCTTCAACAATTTCTAAAGCTCTTTGTGCGAAATATCCAATTTTTGTTTGGAAATCTAATACACCTTGTAGCAGCTCAACTTGTCTTTCTCTTTGTTTTGCGGCCTCTTCATTTTGCTCCTGCATATTATTTAATGCTTGGTCTACTAATTCATCATTAAATTCTTCTCTTTCTTCTTTAAGCTCTTTTTCTAATTGTTTAATAGCAAGAGCATTACCGCCGGTTGTATCCATCTTCAAGTAAGCAAGACGTCTTTCTTTTTCAGTTAAGTCTTCTTTCTTGCGTTCATTATTGCGGTCTTGCCGCATTTTTTCTATGTTGCGGCTAATTGCTTCATGTAAGTCATTTGCAGCATCATTGATGGCTTGATTGGTTTTTTCTTGAAGGTCTATTTGTTGTTGTTCACGTTCAATTAATTTATCTAATACTTGGTCTTGTAGTTCTTGATTTGCTTTGGCTCCGCGCTCTCTAATTTCTGCAATTTCATCATAGATATCATCAAGTGCATCTTCGGCTTCTTGAATTTGGTCTTGAATTTCTTCTAACTTATTAATATATTCTTCAATTTTATTACCAGTCTCTTCATCAGTAACTGCATTAATCTTATCCCATTCAATCTCAATGGTTTGGTCTTGCCAGTTATAATGAGCATATTGAGTATAATCTTTGTACTTTTCTTCAGTAGCTACAATATCATGTTTTCGAGCCTCGAACATTTTTTCTTGAAGTTTTCTTTGTTGTTCAAGATTATAGAGTTCGGCTTTAGAAATTTGAGCTAAAGTTTTGCCGAGTGGGATACGTTCTTTTTGATAACGGTTATATTGTTTTTCAAGTTTTTCACGGGTTCGAAGTTCTGCATTGATGTCTTGAGTTAGATTGTAGAGGTGATCGAAAGAGTTTTCCCATTTTTCAGCATCATTTGCGGCCTTTTCTGTATTATTTGCAGCAGTTTTTGAAGCAGAAGCATTACTATTTTTATTTGAAGAAGAACTACGAGATGATCCAGAGGTTCCACTTCTTTGTCCCACGGGAATAACCACAACACCTTTTTTAGCTTCTTGTACACCTGATGTTATGGCACCACCAACTGCACTTCCTAATTTTTTCTTTTTATTTGAAGTAGCAAAACGTGGACGGGTAATTGAGCGTCTTCTTCCAGAAAGAATTTTTTTAGTTTCTTCTGCGGTATAAATAGTATCTCCTTTTCCAACATAATCTAAAGATGGTCCGGCGGTACCTGTTATATAATATCCACCATCGGCCAATTGATGCAACTCTGGACCTTCTTCTCCAGTTAGAGCAATACGACTAGAAGGGGCAGTTTTTATACCTTTTGCAAGTCCATCGCGTATATAATTAACAGTATTTGTCACCCAATTTCCTGCTTTACTACCTAAAGATTTACCAGTATTTTTTGTTGCACGAAGTCCTCCCGCAAAAGTTCCACCAACTCTTACTGTTGCTCCCCAAGAGGTATTAGATATTGTACGCAACATATTAAGAATACCAGAAAGTCCAGTTTGTATAAAGTTTAAGACAACTGTTTTTGAAGGAAGTTTTACATTATTTACTGCATTTGATAAAGGCTTAGTATTTCCTTCAACATCTACTTCTGTATCAGCAGCATCAATGGCACTATTGATACTCATAGTTATTTTCCCATCATTAACTGAAAAATCAATAGTTAAACCTTCTAAAGCGCCAGTTATAGATTCTCTTAATTTATCAGTTTCTATTTTTATTTCTAACTCTTTATCATTTTCTGCAAAAATAGCTTCCAATTGTTCTAAGGCATCATCTGCATTCCAATCAAAATCTGCGGGAATTTCAACTGTTTCTAATCTTCCTGTCGTCTCTGAAAGATATTGAATTGAATCTACTGCCCCATTTTCAAAACTTGAAATAAAACCTTTTCTAAGTTGTTCTTGTGCTTCGTCAGGTATTCTTAAATTCTTTAATGTCTTGTTAAAATCATCTAATTTTAAAACTTTTTCTCCCGTCTTTCTGTTTTCATCTATAAAACCTTGACTAAATTGTTTTCCGGCGTCTTGCCCTTCTTTTTTCCAGGTTTTTGTAGCATTATCAAATACATTTACTGATTTATCTTCATATCCAAGAGCTTCACCAATTTGATTAAGTGCATCATTAACATCTTTTATATTACCATTTTCATCATATAAATCTAATATATGAACTTTTTTTCCAGAGGTTTCTAAATATTTATTAAAATCACCAATATTTTTTCCATAAAAATCTAGAACAGCATCAATTTCACTTTGGTCTAATATAGAACCATATAATCCTTCAAATATATTTCCTTCTTCTATTAAAGATTCCATGGCTTGAGGAAATTCAGCATTACGTAAATTAAGCATAAATTGAGGATTTCTGGCTTTTTCATCTGCTATCATGGCTTCTGCCATATTTTTGGTATAACCAACCTCTTGAAGCCCTTTAATCATTTTTTCAAGAGAGCCATCAGTCCCTATTACAACTTGACCATTTTCAATAGAAAAACCATAATCATCAAAAATACTAGTGTCTATTGCATTTCCAAGAGCATCTTTACCAGCAAGTAAGTTTTGCCACATTGGACTCATATTAGTTTTATTTGCTGATAATGCTGCATTAAGTTCATTCACTTTTGCAATATATTGATCAGCAGTTTCAAGACCAGCATCCCAATCAGAGCCAAACCAAAAATCAAGATAACTACCTATTTGTTCACTACCCGCGAGACCTTGTGACATTAAATCTGAAATCGCATCAGTAGTAGTACCAATAAAACTAGTAATATCTCCCTCGTTATAACCTGGATCAAAATTAGAAATTCTATCTAAAACCGAAGCAGTAATATCATCAATTTCTCCCGCACGTCCAATAGCAGAAAGCACCGCATTTGTTAATTGAAAATCTTTTAATTCACCTTTATTAAGCATAGTCAGCGCCTTGCCTAAACTTGTTGCTGACATACCGGTATTCTGAAGCATTTTGTCAAGATTTTTATAATTTTTTGCTAATCCTCGAATATCTGCTCCAGTAATTTCTTCTCCGGCATTAATAATATCACTTAAATCTTCTTTTATAGAATCAAAATCAGACTTAAGAAAATATTTCATCTGAGCTGACGCGTCAAAAGCAGAACTACCCACCTCTTGCATACTATTACTAATTTCTTGAATATATTCATTACTAGAATTTGCTGCTTCACCTAAAGCATAGGCCCCTTCAATTGGATTAGACCAATCGATACCAGTTATCCAATCTTGAATTTCAGTAATTTGTTCGGCTGAGATGAAAGCATCATTAATTGCATTTGAAAAAGCGTCCCATCCAGCGCTAATAACAGAAGGATCACTAATATCTTCTAAAGAATCAAAAATATTATTTACCATAGATTGATACTGAAGCCCCATATTTTTAAAACGACTTTGTTGCGCTTCAAAATTAGTAAATAAATCTTCATCTTTTGTATTCTTTGAATATTTTCGAATTTTATCTAAAGTACCCTTAATATTTCTAGCGTAATTTTCTGCTAATGTTTTTTTATCCCAAGAATTAATGAAAGATTGCATAGAATCAAATCCTAAATCCTTCATAATTGAATCAGCTTCTGGACCTAATGCTGACTTTAATTGTTTGCCAAGAGTTGATACATTAAGATTTTTTATTTCATCAAAAGTTAAATCCGTAATATTACCAGATATTAAACTGGCGAGAGCTTGTTGAACTTCAGGCTCTAACGTTTTCATTGCAGTAGTTAAAGCATCAACTCCTTCTGAGATAGTATCTCCAATTGAAACTTGAGCTAAACCTTCTGCTAATTGATCTTTGCTTATTTTAGCCTCACGTACTGTTTCAATGTCAAGATTTTTTGCAGTGGCATATGCAGTTTCTAAATCTTTTCTTTGATTTCCAGTGAGTAAAGAAGTTATTCCTAATTCTTCGGCTAAATTTAAAAAATCCTCTCCTTTTACATTTTTAAATTTTTTACTTTCTTCAGCAAGTCTTTCTTCATAAGTTTTTCCAATTAAATCTTTGGATACACCTTCAGATAATTTGTCAAAATATTTATAATTTAAAGAATTTTGAGATGCAGAGGCTGCAACCATAGATTTAGCGTAAGATAATTGTTCTAATTGTGTTTGACCAATTTTAGCACTATATTTAGCAAATTCTCCCCTAAATTCCCAAATTTCTTCTGGAGTTTTTCTATATAATGAAGCAAGTTCTTGTACTCCTTTAGAATCTGGTGAAGAAAAAGTTTCTCCATAATTTTCTGGACTAACAAGTTCATTTACTCTATCTAATTGTTCTTGTTGCTTTTCTCTTACATTAAAAGGATCAAGCCAATCAATATTAAAATATGCAAGTTTACCAATATCATCATTTATAAAATAACCTAATTGTCGGTTAATATCTTTTTGTGATGCTTTTAATTGTAATTGAGATTGTTTAGTTTGAGCAGCTAATAATGAAACTTGTGAATTGCGGATTGCTTTAAAAGCTGCATCTTCTACGTAATCCCAGCCTTCTGTAGTTATAGATAATTGTCCATTTTCACCAAGCTCTAAATACCTAGAAAGTCCTGGATATCTTTTAGTTAATTCTATTACTTGTGAATTGGCCTCTAACATACTTTTGGTCCAATCAGAAGTTCCTTTAGTTAAATTATTAACAGTATCTTGAATTTCACTATAAGATTGTTTGGTATTTAATAATTCATCATAAGCACTTTTTGCTTCTGTCGCTTCAGATTTTAGTCTATCAATTTGCTTAGTTGTTTTCTCTAATTGTCCTTCTAAAGAGTTTTCTTTTACTGATTTATGTATTTTATATCCAACATAAGCAAATCCTGCAACAGCAGCAGCAATACCAGCAACCCATAACCAACCACTAAGTCCTGTTAAACCAGCAGCTTTAATTGCAGTGCCTAATTCAGGAAATAATGTTGTTAAACCAGGAAGGGCCATAGCAAAAGAACTTAATACTGTTCCTACTCCAAGTAATGCCGTACCCATTGTTTTTATAGCTACAGCACTTTTTTCATATCCTTTCTCATCTAAAGCATTACCCATTTTTAATAATGCTCCGCCAGCCAAGCCAGCGGCCACGCTTAATGCTAATGCTTGTGATGATACTTTATCAATAGAAGCTTGATTAAATTGTATATTTTTAATACCTTTGTCATTTGCAACTTTTCGAGCTTCTACTGAACCAAATTTATTATATGCTTTAGCGATTTCTTTTGCATCTTTTCTAGTCTGCTTTCTTATATCTGCTTTTTGTTTTTTAGATAATCTTTTTCCATTTTTATCTAATTGCATCCGCTGACGATTTATTTGATTTCTTAAAAATTTTTCATCAGCATAACTATCTTTCCCTATGGTAGCCTGCATATAAGCATCACGCAAACTAACTTTTTTAGTAGAATCTTTTATTCCTTGACTAAATTGAGTTCTAATATTAGATCCAAATTCCACACCAAAACGTCTAAAATTTTGTAAATTTCTTCCTGTAAGAGTGCTTGCAACAGCTTCACCTCTTGCTTTTGTAACTAGTATATCAAAAAGTCCTCTACCTAATCGAAAAGCTCCTAATGAAACTGCTATTTTTGCTATCGCCCCGCCAAGCCCACCTAATCCATCTGTAAGTTTATTAATACCAGTAATTAAACCCGTTAAAAGAGTAATGCCACCTTTTGCTAAATCACTATTTAAAATACCCATAGCAAATTGATCCCAAGCATTTTTTAATCTATTTAATGCTGTCTCCATGCTATCTAAGGTTTTTTCAAATTGTTCTTGGCCTGCACCTTCTGCATTATAGGCTTTTTCAACTAATTCTTGTGTACGACTATAATTACTCATCATAGCCAAAAAACGAGATTGTTGTCTAGAACCAGCTGCGGTAGTTGCAATATATCTTTGCGTAGCTAAATCAAGAGTATCCCATTTACTTGCTAATTCTAATAAAATATCATCTAATCCAACTTCACCACGTAAAAAAGACTTTAAAGAAATTCCAACATTTTTTAATGCGGCATCTATCTTATTAATACTAATCTCTTCGCCTTCTTCATCTGATCCCATAAGCTGTCCTTTAGAAAATAAAGTTTTTACCTCGGAAAAACGAGCAATAATAGTTTTCATTGCCGTACCAGCGGTTTCTGGGGCTTCTCTTGTGGTCTCAATAATTTGAGCTAATAATGCAGCAGTATTTTCAAATTCCATATTAGCACTACTAGCAATAGAAGCAGTTTTACTCATAGCGATAGAGAGTTCTTCTACATTAGAAGCAGTTGAAGCTGCTAATTTAGAGTAAACATCATTTACTCTTTGAGCAGAAGTTTCATTAATCTCCATATTAAAACCACGAAGTGCAGAAGTCATATAGTCAGTAGCATCTGCAGCTTCAATACCAGCAATACGAGCCATCTTCAAAGTTTCCGTAGAAACAGCCATAACTTGATTAGTGTTTAAACCTTGTTGGTAATATAAAGTTGCTGCTTTATAGGCATCATTTGTTACAATACCTAATTCATTAGCCATATTTGTATATTTTGGTAATTGTTTCCACATATCACCAATAGAATAATTAGTAACTACAGCTGTTTCTGTCATTGTTGCATCTAGTTCTTTTATCGTATCAAAAGAGCTTTTTAATGCACGCCTAAATAATCTTACTGCAGCCTCCATAGATAAAAAATAACCAATCCGATATTTAAGAGAACTAATATCTCTAAAACGCTCATCCATAATTTCAACTTCACGTCTAGTTTGAGATATACCCTCTTTTAACCCCTTAAAAGCATTCCCATTTATTTTTATATTATTAAATGCTTTAGATAAATTTTCACCAAGTTTTGCAGTTTCTTTATTAGTTAAATCATTAATAAGTTTTTTAGCATTTTCAAGATTATGAGTAAGACCATCTGTTTTTATTCCATTTATCTTTTCTAATTCAGAAAATAATTTTTCTAAAGCCGAACCACCTTGAGAAGCTAATTGAGTTAATTCTTCTTTAAGTTTAATAATACTTGTTTGTACAGTAGTAGAACTCGGCATTTTTCCGCCTTGGTCTATTTCTGACATAAGTTTTTTATATTCTTGAGCAGCAGTTTTTAATTCTGAAATTCGTTTTGTTAAATCATCTTTTTTTAAAATTTCAAATTCATTTCCAGATTTTTTAACTTTTCCACCTTTTGACCTACGATTAAGTTCTTCTTCTGCTTTTTCTATATCTTTAGAAGCTTTTTTTAATTTTTCAGCATATTCTTCATATTGTTTTACTTTGTCTAATAAATTTTCTTTTTGACTTAAAGCACTTTGGTTTTTAACAGTATTTTCTTCTATTTTCTTCAATGTTTGTTCATATTGTTTTAAAGCATTATTTGCAGCATTAATATCTTTTAAAACATTATCTGGAAGAAGCTTAATTTTATTAGCTTTACTAAGTCCTTGTACTTCGTTAATACTACGACCAAGTTGATTATATAATTCAATAATTTTTTGGCCACTTTTTTCTATTTTAGAAAAATCACCCATATTTTTAATACTTTTAGAACTAAGATTTTGAAAATTTTCTAATTCTCTTGACATTTTACTAAAAATATCAGCAGTTTTTTTGTCAAGATTATCGGGTAATTTTAATCCTTGTAAACCTTTTTTCATGCTATTAATAGCACTAATAATTTGCCCCACATTCATCTGAGCATCAAAAGTTACTGTAAGATGATTACCTGCCATTATTTCCTCCTTAAAAAATAAAAAATCAGCATTAACAAAGTAATGCTGACTTTACTTATTCCTCATCTATGTCATCATCAAGGAAGAATATATTTAAAATAGAAGTTGATCCTTTCTCTCCTGTCGGTAGCGCCAAGCCTTGAAAATTCGCAACTACCGGATTTGCATTTTTCCCCAATCGCATAGACAAGCCAGACATTAACTTTAGTCTGGGAATTTCAATAATTCCCGTTCTTATCTTACCTGTTATATCATCCTTTACACGCGTTTTACCTTCTAACCGAAGGTACCCATTTATTATACCGCTACCCAAAGTTACCATATGAGTTTTCTCTGAGTAATCATAATAATAATCCAATAAAACATTGAGATAAGGGGTCTCTATAATTAAAGTTTGGTCGTCTTCTACTTCATAGGGAATTTTTCTCCCAGTAGAAACATTATAAACAAAAAATGAACCACAAGGCTTCTTAGAAAATCTTACCTTTCCTTCTTCATCACTTTCTACTACTTCTCTATGTGGAATCTTAATAAAATCTTCTTCTCCATTTAATAATATAGTCCTTAAATTACTAAGCAATCCAAACTGAACTATATTAAAAACTCCTTGTGAAAAGCCTATTTCAACTCCTTTATTTGTTTCCCAAAATACTCTATCTTGATTTTCATATCCGCCTCTTGCAGTAATAAAATCTTTATGTTCAGTTAATCCAAAAATTTGAATTTTATCAAAGAGGCAAATAGTTTCATCTTTTTCGAAAGAATATCCCGCTATCTCCATAGGATAAGTAGCTTTAAGCCGCACTTCGTATAGTTCTTTTAGCGAAAATTCATTATCCATTTTATGCCCTCCAATAAAAAAGGTGGGCAGCACCAGCCACCCACCTCTTAGTGTTTAATTTTTTACTGACCTAATTCAGATGTATTATCTGTATCTAGGTAATGGTTATGATAAATCTTGGTATCAGCAGCAGTGGCCGCGCCAGCAGTACCAGCAAGGTCATACTTAACTAGTTTCATCATAACACCATCTTTAGGTCTTAAAACCTTCAGATTCATGTTAAATACAGAAGGATCACCTTCAGCCTCTAGAGTAATTGTATTTTCAGACTGAACCTTAGCTTTTGGAATAATGAACTGGAAGAATTCATCCTTACCAGATGCTTCGGATCTAGCAAAAGTATCACCAGTTACATAATAGGTACCAGGGAAACTATTAGCAGAAATATCAATAACAGCACCAGTAACCTGTAGGTCGAAGGAGCAGAATAAAGAACCTTCAGCAGTTACTACTGCGCCCCACTGGGTAGTAGTTGTTACTTCATTACCAGTTGCATCATAGAACTTAGGATTAACCTTCAGATATTTAGCTCCATTTGGTGCAATATAAGCCTGATTCCAACCACTTACAGTGGTAGCACTTCCAATAGCAGAAGCCTCATCTGGAATTGCAGAAGCACCACTAGCTAAAGCAGTAGGTGTAAACTGTTCAGTTTTCATAATATAAGCATTATTACCAGTGTAATTGCTTACAGTACCATTACCAAACATAATAGCCATGGATTTAGCAGAGAATAGAGCATCTTCTAGAGTTACAGTAATTTCCTTACCATAGTCCCAAGAAATTAGAGCCGCATTACCCTTACCACCACGAGCATCAGTTTCTTCAGCAGTCTGTTCAATTGTAGAAACCTTTAGAGTGTCTAGATAAAGAACAGGTACTTTAGGAGTACCGTCATTATTTAGGTCATAGAATGTTACGTCTGCAACCTCTTTAATACCATAGCGGTCTAGAATATTCATTTATGGATTTCCTCCTATTCATCTAGATTTCTAATCCAATATTTTGGTTTTATCTTTTTTGCTTCTGCTCCAGCTTGAATACTCCGTATATCTATCTCATACTTCTCTTTTTCTTGATAACGCATGACAAGAGTATTGGCTGCAACATAAGTCATCTCTCCAATATTAAGTGGAGTTATCCCAATTCCCATACAGCAAATTGAAGAAATTAAAGTTTCTAAATTTAATCCTTTTCCAGATTTAGCTTTAATTCTGTCCCTATACCGCGCGAGCGCCTTCATTCTTTTTATTTTAGGATGTTCATTAGGATCAGGAGGCTCAATAGCTTTTTCTCCAATTGACTCTCTTATATTATTCTGAAATTCAAAAAATTCCTCTTCTTCTAAAAAAATCAATTCAGATAAATCTTTTACTCTTGCTAATTCTTCTTCCAAATCTCCAATTAATATTTTCTTTTGTTCATATATAAAAGTTACCTCTTGATGAATGAAAAAATAGAAAGCATTTCTGGCTATTCTTTCAAACTCTTTATCGTGATAACTATTAGCTAATAAAAATTCAAATGGAGTAGGTAAATCTCCGTAGTCTTTTTCTTTATCTTGCGCCAACTCATCCTCTATATCTTCTTGAGAAAGAGTTAACAACTGATGATATTGTGGATATTCAATATTTCCAATAATATCTTTAATTAATGGTGGATAAATTAAAAACTTATTATGAAAATCTTCGGGAAAACCAAAGAAAGCTCTCTCTTTATTAATCATAAGTAGTTAATCTAAATTGCTGTAAATAACAGCTCATTTCCTCTGATAAAAAATTCATCTCAAAGTTACCACCAACTACTTTCCCTAATCCATTCACAACTTTTCCATTTAAACTTTTTTGAACCTCTCCCATAATTGCAAAAGGTCTTAAATTAGTATTCTTAATAATCCATTGTGTTAAAGGAACAAAAGTTTCGATTTCTATTAAAATATCTAAAAACTCGTTGTTTTCTAAATTAATATTACCTCTCGCAACTCTAATAACAATCATAGAGTTTGCAGTTTCTTTTGGTCCAACACGAGGATTTATTTTTATCATCTTTTCAAAAATTTCTTGTCTTTTTTGCTCCTCCGTTAAATGAGGATGTGAAAGGGGATCTTTATCAGTATAATAAAGAAGATTTACTAAATCATCATTAGCCATTAAACGACTAACAATTTTCTGTAAGTTCTCCCCTATCTCTTGACAATTTCTAACTCCCATTAGTTACCCCCTTCAAGCCAATAAAAGTCTTCGTCAGAATCTTGTGCAGTTTTTACTGGTGGAGGAGTTAAATCATAAAGATAAACTGGGTCAACAGTTACAAATTCCACTCCAGGAGTAGATTGAATATCATAACCAGTAACTCTATACCCCTCTTTAAGTGCGCCTTCGCCCACTTCTAAATAAACATCTTTTCGAATATATTCATTAGTAGGAATAACAAAAAAACTTAATTTCAAATTCTCTGTATATCGTGCATCAGACCGAGAGCGCGACTGCAATTCATCTTTTAACATATTATCTTCTTGACCGTACATATAACCCCAAGTTGAGTGTTCTTCATCGTCACGACCAATCCAAGTAAGATAATGAGTCATTCTTAACATGATATATCTATTATATCCGCTGGCTTTAATGTGTTCTAAATAATAAACCATCCAAGGTTTTAATTCATTATCCTTATCTGGTAACATTAAAATAGTACCATTTGGAATATTTAGATTCACTCTTGTTAAAAGATAGTGTAATGTTTTGGTTTCATCGTATTTATATTTTTCAAAAGTTGCAGGGTGAGTAGCTTTATCATATTCAAATTCTATTCTATATACACTTTTTAGCATATAGTCTTCAAATTCTCTTTCTCTTTTTTTCTGAGTTCTTTCTTGATAATTAAGTCCATATCTATTCAATCTCATTAAATAAATATCATAATATTTAGAAGAACTATCCATTAACATCACCCTTACCCAATAAATCCATACAATCAAAAATTGTTGTACGGAAATATTCATATCTTAAATAACGAAGAGAAGCCAATTTATGACAAAGAATGTAATAGTTAATAGTATGCTCCTCTTCTGGAAAGCCCATAACTTCAATTAAAATTGAGTCTAAAAACTTCTCCCATTCTCTGCCCTTCTCAAACTCACAAAGCAAGCCAAAAAGCTTATTCTTTAATTTATTATAGTAACCTTCTTTTACGGGATCAATACTCATTTAATTACCTCCCGCTAAATTACTATAAGAATAACTTCTCCCCTTAATTGATCTATAATAAAATCCCTCAAGCCTTGCCGCATGAGTAAGTTCGGCTTCTAAAGTACTCTTCAACTTATCTAATAAATTAGCTTGAGAAAAATCTCTTTCTTCATATAAAGGCTTTACATTTTCCCAAGTCATAATTGAACGATTTAACCACTCACATTTCATATATGCTGCTAAAATTTGAATTTCTTCTGACCCCAATTCATTAATAAAGCCTTCATCATCTCTCTCTAAAGAAACACGAGGAAATTTAAAGTGTGGAATTGCGCTTTCAAGAAGTTGGCGCATATCAGTTTCCACTTCATCCTCCATCCAATCTCCCCATTCATCTTCAAGAGTTTTACTCAAAAAAGCATCATAAACCGCCCAATAAGGAGTCATTCTCTATTCCCCCTCGTTATCTCTATTTAACTGCACTGCTCTAATAATATCAATTTCAGTATAACCTTTTAAAATATCACACTTTTCCATATTAGTCAGCTCATGTTCAATAGCATAATCTGTCAAGGCAAAAATTTGCTCTTTTTTCAATTCCTTAATTTTTTCTTTAAATTCATAAATCGGCATAACAGTCATATATCTTTCCATATCACTATCAGAAAGTGCAATAAGATTAACTTTTCCAGTTTCTTTTACATCTTCTGCTTCTAAGCCCAATGCGATTTTCACATCCATATCATCAATAACCAAAATGCCTTGATTTAGTAAATATTCCACACTTGGATCATAAATAGCCTGTTGTAAAATATCAAAAGCAATAGGCTTCTTTGCACCCTTCTTTTCCCATAATCTCTTCAAATGAAGATCGGGAATATCAATAACTACATATGCTTTAGAGGTGCTTGTTAAAAAAACTTGTTTATTTTCCATTATCTTACTCCTTTTCTCTCAATTTTAAGAAAAAGGGGAGTTTCCTCCCCTTTCATTCTCATTAACTTCTATTAATTAGATACCATAGGGATTTCCAGCAACAGGAGTTGTAATAGCAGTATTCTGATAAATACCCCAGTTGTGATGTGTTAAAATAGCGGTACCAACTTTCTTATCGAAGTGGATTTCCATGGACCGATCTTTGTTCTGCCAATCCATAACTCTGGTCGCACCTTCAAGAACAACCTTAACCACTCTTTCCCCACCAGTTGGGAGAACGTAAGCAAGCTGAGGATCAATCCAAACCTTATCATTATTCTCGTCAATAAAGGACTGACGGAACTGAACGATAGGAGTACCACGGAAGATGTTGATGTAACCCTGATAGTGGATTGCATCGATGTCCTGTGGATGATAGATACCCTGATAGTTAGTGCCAACTGGAACAATAGCATCTGGACCCATTGCCGCAACGAACTCTGGTGGAGCAAAGATAGTAGCGCCGCCACCATAAGCTTTAACAACGTTGCAGAGTCTCTGCATCTGGTCTGCATTCCAGCTACCTACTACTTTATTAGCAGCAGGCCGACCCTGTGCACTTAGCGCACCCTGTAGGGCTTTCTGAACTTCTAGATAAATAGCATCAGTTAGACCTTCGGTCATGATATCCATTAGTTCAGCCATATTTTCTGCGCCATCTAACATTCTGTCGAAGTCAACCATGCAAGCGCCGCCGATTGCGAAAGCAGGAACTGTGAAGGATTCATTGTCTAGTCTGAATGTTTCATATACACCAGATAAGCCAACTCTGGTTAAGAACTTCTTAGCTCTTTCTTTACCAATTCTTCTCTTAAATACAACCTGTTCGCCATCACCAACCGTCCGAACTTCTGCGAAAATACCCAGAGCATCGGCTACCTTAGCAGGAACAACTTCATCAATAGTTTCGGTCATAATCTGATAAACAGTATACCGATTCTGCATAAAATCATAATAATTACCAGCTAGTTCTTTTAATCCATCAATAAAAGCGTCATTAACATTTTCAACGGAGAAGGTTGCTGGTGCAGTGCCTTTTGCGGCGTGCAGTGCTAGTTCTTTTAATTGTTCAATAGTCATAGCTTTGTACCTCCTCTTATAGACCAATTACCTGGAATTTGAACCCAAGCTGACCATCAGGCATTGTATTGACGCCAGGGCCATTAATAGCGAGTAGAGTCAATCCAGACTGTGGTTTTGTATCAGTAATTTGAATAACACCAGAAGCATCAACCTGCCCATATAGTGGGGTTGTCTTAATGTCTGCATAAGCATCAGCAATAACTTCTTCTACGGTTTTAGTAGAAGTTGCAGCGAAATCAGAACTATCATAACAAATAGTGTTAGTCATAAACTTATCCCCAATAGATAGATAGCCTAGTCTGGGATAAAAACCATCATTAATAGTTAGTTTGAAATCGCTTAGACGGATAGCTCTTTCATCATATAGATGCTCAGTAGTATAAACTAGGGCAAGTGGATAATCTTCTGTGCCAGAAGCAGGTAATTTAACAACTTTATTAACATTATCCACGGCCAGAATCATACCATTTTCGCAGGGGATAGAAGCAAAATCAGTTTCATCTAATTTACACTGGGCTTCAATCCGACCATCTCTACGAAAAGCAACTTGGTTCAGTTCGAGCTGACCATAGCCGTCAATCTGTAATCTTGTAATAGCCATTTTAATATGCCTCCATATAATTATTTTTTATATTTAGATAAAATACCTTCAATTCCCTGAAGAGGAATATCTTTAGGAATAAAGCCTTCTTTGTTTTCAGAGAAAGCAGCAAAATTAGACTTCTTAAGTTCATAAGCTAATTCTTTATCTAAATCCATAGCAGTAAATTCATCCATCTTTTCTTTATAAGAAGCAAGAATTTCTTCTCCTAGCATATTAGAATAAGAATCAATAACTTGTTCTTTTTCAGCTAATTCTACAGCCTTTTTGAAAGAAATTAGATCGGCATTTTCAGTGGTTAAACTTTCAACCTTTTCATTAGCCGCTTCTAAATCTACAGAAAACTGTTCCTTTTCTGAAGTTAAAGTAGAAATAATTTCTGCTTGCTCTTCAATTTTATGTTCAAATTCAGATTTTTCTGCGATTAGCTCTTCTTTTTCAGAAAAAACTTCTTCGACTTTTTCATAAGTTTCACCGTTTAGTACACGAATTGTGTCTAAAGATTGTTTCTCAGATTCAGTTACATCAATTACAAAGACTTTCACTTTCTCAGCAACAGATACGCTATCAGCTTCATTATCTTTTGTATAATAAACTCTTTCGTAGTTACCTTCTTCATAATTATAGCAAAGAGCATAGTCATCATAAATATCCATAATAGCATATTCACAAAGCCAGCCGCCCTCTTCGGTATAATTAGGATTTAGTAAAGTCCATAGTAATTCATATTTTTGAGAATCAGAAAGTTTAAAATTCATTTCTTGCTGTCCTCCTTTTTCCTTTTGACTCTCTAAAAAATCTTGATATTTCTGATATAAAGATTCATAAAGAGTAAAAAACGCAGCACCTTCAAAACAAGGTTCAACGCTGTCCCCTAGAACCTGAAGTCCTAAAAAACTTGCCGCAGTGTATTTAAAGACTCTGCGTCCTTGTATGTTTTCCCATTCACCTTTTATAGAAGAAGGGAATAATTCCATAGATTGGCTCTTTCCAACTATTTCACTAGCTTCTTCATATAAACTTGTATAAATTAAAACATCTACACAAGCATATCGTCTAATTTCGCCATCTTCATCTAAATGTTCTTCCCATGTTAGGTTGGGGTTTTCAGGAACTACCCCATAGATGCGCCCTTGAGTGCGTTCTAAACCATGGTCAGTATAATCGCTATCTTTATAAATACCTTTTACGGGAGCATAGGGAATAGTTTCTAATAATGAGTTAGCAAAATCTTCGGTAATAAAAGTACCATTACGATTTAACCCTGTGTAAAAAATTCTACAACGAGCTTTCGAAATAGTATCAGAGAACCTTTCTAAATTTCCATAAACTGTAACTGGGAACTCTGTAATATTATTCATTAATTAGAGCCTCCCTCAGTCTGGTTATCTAAAGATTTTTCATTTGCCAATGTTTTTGGTGATTTATCTTCTTCTGCTTTCTTTGGCGCACCGACATCCCCAGACTCTGTATAAGAAGTTCGTGGAGGTACCAAACTCTCAACCATATCTAATACATCGTTTTCAAGTTCTTTAATATTTGTTATATCTCTTTGTGACATTCCTAAAGTTAAAGCAGGAAGTAGTAAGCTATAACCAGAACTTGCTAATTTAAAGGAGTTATCTAAGTATTCATCCTCATTATAATAACTAATGGGCAAAATACTATATTTAAAATCAATATTACTATTAGCAAAAAGTTGGTTTGTAATTTTAGTAATAGCTGAAGCAAACTTATTAGCCAAAACCATAACTAACCCCAAATCATTCTTTATTGAGGTTGATAAAGTAGAACTTCCAGTAGAAGCAAAAATTTGACTACTTGCGCCAGTTTCACTATAAACATTTTGAACCATTTTTTCCAAATTATTAGCAGAAGATTCAGAAGTTGTTTTAGAAACAATAGCATCAACATCAGCATAACTTGTTAGCACACTAATATTCTTATTGCCCTTTAACATATTAACTGCACCACGGTGCATTTCTTCAGCTTCTTCTGGTTCAAATACTAATCTCCCATCTTGCATATGGGGAATTTTTTGAACAATAATTTTTCTAATTTCTTCGGCATCGCGCTCAGCCTCTGTTTCCACGGCATCATCATAGCGCATAATTGCCGGAATGGTTGATAAGAACAATGGAGCACCATCATAAAGAGAGAAGCATACTGCTACCTCGCTAGGCACCATAAACCACCGAGATGAACCAGACTTTTGATATTTATTATAAGCATCACGAATAATTTTCGGATAAGCTTTTAAGGTTTGTTCTCTTACATCACTATCTAAAAGAGTTGTAAAATAAGAAAGGTCAACCTCAACCATATCATTCCCATCTAAATCCTTAAATTGAGAACGACAATATTTAATTGGCAAATCTATAATAACAAGTTTGTCCTTTTCCGCCGCCTGAATAATTCCATAATAACATCCATCAACAAAAACCCTTTGAGCTATATAATTAAATTTATTAACAAGATCAGCCTTTTCTAAGAAATTCAAGGCATTAAAATACCTTTTCTTGATATGGGATGTGGAGAGATTTTTCCCAAAACCAGGATTTGGAATTAGAATACTAGTATATTTTAATAAAGTAGCATAATAAATAACTAATCTCTTATATAGCCCGTCTTTCATGAAGAAATATCGTGAAAGCTCTATTTGTTGTTCAGGAGTACCATCAGTAATAATTTTTTCTACTTGTTTCAAAGTATAATTATGTCTAACCTTGGTAGTTCTTGAACCATCTAAATAAGGGGTATATACTCTATTATTGAGTGATATCATATTAGAATTGGCTTTTTTGAAGGAGGATAGTCTGCTTATTTCATTGTTACCAATATTTTCACTCATTAATTTCCTCCTGTAAAAAATATAAGTTTACGCACTCCACCGCGGCGCCCACCACGTGTATATTCCTCTTCCTCTAATTCGTTAATTCTCCAAAGACCATATGCAAAAGCAGAATATTTATCTTTGGGGTGTCTAGAATTAATTTGTTCAAGAACAATATCAAGAGAGGCACCCGTCCGCTTTAGACGTAAATTCGACATTTCATCGAAAAGTCGACTTGTCATCTCATGCGGCATGAGTCGTTTAACTCTTTGTTCAGTAGACATCTTTTGCCCTTTTTTAGTAGCCAATAAAGCACTCTTTGCTTCTTGCTCCTTTATTAAAAAACGAACCTTCCCGCTATTTAAGCGAGAATAAGCATTACCATGAATCCTTGAATTCAATGGTCCATTTGCCTTAATTCCATACAAAATACATATAGCATCTTTAGGCTGAATCCTACGATAATTATCATCATTGATGAAACCGTACGGCGGCAGAATCTCACCATTTTCATCAACCTGACTTCTAATCATCTCGTCTGCAAGGCCCACGCCTAAACCATTTGTATCAATAACAACCTCCTTAGGCTGAAAAGCTCGTATAATTTTTTTCAAATCAGTAGCCTGCATAACAAATGGTTTTGTTTCTGGAGTGCGCCCCAGAACAAAAAGATTCACTAAAGTAGCTAAATATTTACCTTGTACGACATTGACTCTAAAAACACAGCAAACAGTTTGGTCAGAAATACGGCCTACGTCTACTGATAATATGTAGAATTGTCTTGAATTTGATCTAGTTAAAAAGTGCGTTTCCGGATTTTTTATCTTACGATATTTCTGTAATTTATCATAATTAAACCAAGATTCACTTGAAGAGCCACTCCAAATAGACAAATATTCTCTTGCAAAAGACTCTTCACTATAAGAAGGTGACATCTTCAATTTATTAATATATGTCTTATCCAAAAGTCCATGCAAAACTGGTATCCTATAATCACATCCAAATACAAAAGCCTCTTGTGGATTAATAATTGAATTTTCAAAAACATCAATTAAATGATCATAAGCATATGAAGCCTTCAGCCCCGCACTTGTCATCCAAATTACTTCCTGATTAGGTTCCTTATCGTTAACAGTATTATCAGGCAATCTCCTTGATACATTCATCAAAGGTAAAACAATTTCATTAATTTCAATTTCATCATGGTCTCTTGCTTCATCAATAAGTCCACCATTTCTACGTCCGCCACGCTGGCTATCCAGCGCGCCCACAACGTCAAACTGTGAACCATTTCTAAATTTCAAAGTAACATAATCCTTACCATAATTACCAGGTAAATCAGAAATATCCCCACCAATTACCTCTCTTCTCAGTAAAGGCCATCTATCAAAAATTTCACTTAACTTTTCCTTAGCAATCTGCGCACTCTGATTTTTATTCGGAGCGCAAATAAATCTCTTAGTCCCAGGAATAAAGATACATTGAAGAACCAATCCAAGAATAGTAATAAAAGATTTAGAAAACGCACGAGGTGCACTAATATAAATCTCCTTATACCTCATAACAGACCGCAAAACAATTCTCTGATAAAAGAATAAACTAAAATTAGAATCCTTCGGCTGAATGAGGTCTAAGAAAATATCAGGATAAGCCGTAAAGAAATTAGCATATTTAGTAAATAAATCATAATTCTTATCCAAGTATTGTGGAGTAAGAATAACCCCCTTATCCAATTCTATGCCTTCGCGCTCACCACGTTGAATCACATTGGGATCCAAAGTCATGTGCGTTTTTAGCAACTCTTTAGACATTCAAATCATCCCCTAAATCTTCTTCAAATTCCTCATCAGCCTTAAACAATTCCTCATATCCTACATTATCATATTCATCCAAATCATATTCCTGATGTTCCAAACCATAATAACCAGTCTGCTCTAATTTCTTTGCAGATTTTAAAGCCTCAATTCTCTCCGTAATCTGTTCACCAATCCCAGTTTCATTAGTATAAAGCCGCTGATTCCAATTCTGAATATTCATAATAGTTTCATCAACTATATCTTTAGTAACGTCATCATAATACTGGTTCTTCCAACCTCTTTTCTCAAGCCACCTAAACAATTCTCCGACACTTTCAAAATCACTTGCACTCTTAACATTCTTCGGAGTAAATTCAGCAGTCTTAACCAGCTTATCATAAGAACTCAACATCTTATCAAAATCTTGTCCAGACCTAATCCTACTATCCAGCTCATAAGAAATTTTGCATATCTTTAATGCCTGGTCGCCCTGAAGGGCGCCCGAGACATTCTGAGTCATAAGTAGTCCATTATAAAGATTCTCTAAATAATTTAATGCTTCATCATCATAATTGGCGCCCCATTTTTCTTTGAGTTTCTTCCGATGATCTTCCGCAATCAGCGGCAACTGCTCTTCAATTCCACCAAGATCGCGCAATCTCCTAAACTCATCATTATAATCTTCCCAGTGAAATCCTTCATATTCCTTGCCCAGAAAAATCTCAGCATACATCTGAAAAGCTCTCTTTCCATTTATCTCATACATTTCTTCCCATTTAGCAGGAATAAAAGGAATATCGGCGCATTGACACAACTTATTGACTGCGCTCCAGCTATAATCGTCAGCGCGCAGCCATTCATCTATACAATCATTACAGATACTCAAGTACCCATCTGGAAAGAAAAAAGATTTAGTTTGAGAGTAGTTTTCCGGTCCAAAGTCCTGACCGCACCTCGCGCACTTCTTAATAAAAAACTTTCTAGGTGGCTGTATATTAGTCTTCAAAGCCATTATTCTTTCCCCGCTTTATCCATAATTTTCAAAAGATTGCGCCGTTGTCTTCTACCCAAGCCGCAAAAATTCTCAATCATCTCGCCAAGAACATCATGAAATTCTCTGTGTTCTCCTTCGAGCTTCTCTCCTTCTATAACTTCAACCCCTAGCATTTTCGCAACGCCAACTACCTCAATCGCATTTAACTTGCTCAGTCGCTGAATAAATAGTTCAGCTTGTTTATCACTCTTACTCATCTCTTATTCTTCTCCCTTTCCAACTTATCACACATCTTACATCTACTCGAAAGTCCATCTTTAGCCCTGCTTTTTCGCACAAAATTAACAGGATCGCGCAAAAGCACTCGGCCGCATTTAGAACAAGTCTTAAATTCTTCTTCAAAAGGCAAACTCTGTACAATTTGAACGTGGAGAGCGGCGGCGCCATTTATCTCAGGAATAATTTTTTGCCTAAAAATAGTCGAAATATAATTAGCCGTATAACTCTTCCCATATTTCCTATTAATAAGCCGCGCAATATCCTGATTCTTCTCCTTATCCATCTTCAACTGTAAGATTTCCCTCTGTATTTCTGTCAAATTAGCCTCGGCCGCATAATAAAAAAATGTCTGAATCAATCTCGAAGTATTCCTCAGTAATCTCTGCCCTTCTTTTTCCAACTCCTGATACTCCAACAATAACTGATAAACCATCTCCAAATCTCTAAAATCAAACCAACGTCGAAATTCTTGATGGCCGGCCGCTCTCTCCTCTTTAACTGCGTTTTCCTCAGCTTTCTTCTTCCAAAAAATCTTCGAAAAATAAAGAAGTTCTTCCTCTCCAAAATTCCTCGGCACCAACTCCTCTCTCTTCCTCCAAAATCCTTCGTTTTCCTCTCCAATCAACCCCAACGGAAAAACAGGAACTTCCTCTTCAAAAACGTCAATTTCCTTGAAAAAGCTTACTTCTTCCTCAATTTCTTGGGTTCCCGCTGAAGTCTCCGGCAAGGTTCTTCTACAAATTCCCTCCAAAAATGAATCCCTCAACGTATACTGCTCTTTCCTCAACTCCACCAACAAATGCTTCAGCTTCAAATACTTATACTGTCCAAATGTGCTGGTCTTCTTCCTAACCTTTTCAATATCTTCTTCAGAGAAACGTTGGAGTAAAGAATCGCGCGGCGGCTTCTCTCTCTTCCCAGTTCTTTCCTCATAAAGGTTAATGCACAGTTCAATGTAGTCGATTCTCTCCCACAACTCCTCAAAAACTGCCAAAAGATGGTCAGGCGCACTCTCTCTCGTTTTCTTTCTCGAAAACGTCTCCTTAACCTTTCGAGTCTGCGGCACCTCACCAATCTTCTGAATTGTCCCCTCAATAAATGTTGGACACTCAATTTTCTCGTCGAGAGAGTCTACATTTTGTGCGGTCCATGTAGCATAGCGGCGAGGCAATTCAACTTCCTTTCTCTGGTCAACATTGAGACCATCTTCGTCTTTTCCCCACAGAATATAGTTGCCCATCGTCTCAAGCTCTTCTTCAGTAGGCGGGACTTTGGCGAAAGTCTCACCCCTCACATATTCATTTATAAAATCGGAACGCTCAGTTGATGTAGAGAGCGCCCAGTCCAAATTTAGTCTATTTTTCATTATCCAGTCCTTTTTTCGGTTTTAGCGAAGGAAAAGAGTATTTTCCCCCGTACACATATATTATATCAGGTTTTGACGGGGAAGTCAAATTTTTGGAGAGGGAGAGATGGGAATTTGTTCGGACGGAGAAAAAGGGAAAATTTTGAAGGAATTTGTTCGGACGGAAAAATTAGTTCAGAGTACGAAATTTCCAGGCCCGTCACGCGTCCGCTTCCAGTATCTTCCAAGTCCTGGAATGTACCCCCAGTACTGGAAAAAATTGGAAATTCATCTGACCCATTTTTTCCAGAAAATCCCAGGGAAAAATTGGGAGGGTGGGTCTTCCATTTTTTCCAGTCTTTTCCTTTTTTGGGGAGGGATACCATTTTCCAGTAAATGGTAATCCATAAAAAACTTTTATGACGTCATAAAAAAATTAAATATGTAAATTCATCAATATGTATTGATTCTCCCCGCGGAAGTGATATAATGGTAGTATCATTAAGGAAGGAAGGTGCTTTAGTATGTTAAAGCGGACTCATGAAGTAGTAGGGAGTTACCAGAAAATGGAAGGACGGGGCGGTCTGTATCTTATCGGGGATAAGGTCGGGAACGGTGGCAACCTCGCGGAAGCGTGTGCTTCTGAGGGCTACGGCTACGGCTACGGCTTCGATAAAGATTGCATCCCTTACGACAAAGGCTCTGATATTGAAGAGCTGAAAATGAGCGTTAAAAGCTCCGGAGCGTCACTCGCTTGTATCTATCGCAATAGCAATACGGCTGAGGACTTCAAGAGTATTATCGCTGAGTATTTCGCTAATGTTCACTCTGTTCGGTGGTGCTACGTTGTATTGATTGATAACACGGCTAACCTGTATGAAATGAACGCTGAAGAGTTCAAAGAGTTCTTAATGAACTGGGCTGGAATGAGTAAAGAATCCGGAAAAGAGTGCTACAAAATCAAGTTCAAGAAAACTTCCGGAATAATGGTCAAATGGTTAGAAGAAAAGGTGGAGGAGTAATCCTCCGCCTATCTGACGTGACTAAAATTATGCTGAATAAATATTCTATAATCAAAGGAGCTGGAGCTGTCCCGCTCCAAAAAAAATCCCGCTCCAAAAGAAGCTAAGAAAAAAATAAAAAAGTTTTAGAAAAAGACTTGACAAAATCCCGGGATATGTTATAATATAATCAAGAAAAGAAAAGGAGAAAGAAAATGAAAATTATCGAAATCAGAGTAGAATACGGAAAAGGTGGAGCTTTTGTTGATAAGAACTGGGTAACAGAAAATGCCGTAGAACAGTTCAAGGCAATGTGGGTTGAAAGAATCAGAGAGAGAGGATGGAAAAAGGAAGTAAACTTTAGAGTTCGTCAGAACACTTGTATCTTTGATGAAAATGGTAAAGGTGAAATCTACGGATATACGGTGGATGGTTTCAAGGATATCAGAGTTAAATAACAAAACTAAAAGACAGGACAAAAGTTCTGTTTTTTTATTTGACTGAATATTTAATAAAAAGGATTTTATAAAAAGGTTGACTTTTATTATAGAGTATGATATAATAAAGATAGAAGAAAGGAGTTGATGATAATGTTAGATAAAGCAATCAAGAGTGGAAAGGAACACCGCAAACCGTATAGAGGAGCAAAGGCAGTTGACTTCACTTGCCGCAACCACGGAAGTTGTCCTTGGTGTCAAGGTAATCGCAAGTATAAGTTAAAGAAGAGAGAACTCCGTTGGACAGATTAACAACGGAGTTTCCGCCCGGGCAAGGTTAGTCTATGCTAACTATTATACCAAATAATACCAGAAAAAAAATAATAGAAATTTTCTTTGAATCACTTGACTTTTTTAGAAAAGTAGGTTATAATAATTATAGAAAGAAGGAAAGAAAGAGGTGAATAAAATGTTAGCAATCTGTTATAAGAGAGTAGAACCCATCGTATATAATGAGGGTACGAAATACGAAAGAAGAGAAGATGAATTTCTCGCATACTATGTTGGAAATGATAGAGCAAAAGCAGAAGCAGAAGCAGAAAGACTTACGAGAGAAAAACCCGAAAGATGGTTTGATGGAACTCCCGCTCCCGAAGTTCTCTTCTACTTCATCGAAGAACAGGAAATGATTTGTTAGAAATCATTTCCATTTTGCCCGGGCGACACAGAAAAAAGTTCGGCGGATCCGCATAATTCTAAAAAAGTTTCGGTATTTTTCCCGAAAAAACTTTTATTTTGGGGTTGACATTCCTAAAATAAAGTGGTAAAATAATTATAGAAAATAAGGAAAGGGAAAGGTAAATGAAATGAGTATTATCAACAATCTTCCGAAATATGTAACTGAATATAATTATGTTGTGGCAAGAGTTACTAATGGGGAATTATGGTTCTATGGAGCATTTAACTCTCTGGAAAAAGCGTATGACGCAGTTGAAGAAGTTAATGGTTGTATGTTCGATATCAGAAATTGGGGGTGTTAAAAATGAAGAAAATTTTCCCTGTAATTAGTACAGGCTTTCTGATTTGGGTGGGTATCAGTTGGTTAGAAATCTGTTCTAAAAATCTTTCACCAAATCCCGTTTACGCAAACTGGAACTTTTTTGAAATTTTATTGCACTTGTTTTAATAAAGGAGAAAAAATTATGGAAAAAATCACAGTAAATACCGCAAAAGGTTTTGATGTTATGAGGGGTCAGAAAATCATCAAACACTTCGACACAAAAGAAGAGGCCCAAAAATCCATTGATGGGAAACACGGATATTATATCCGTTACTGGATAGAACAGGAAGAAGGTGATGAGTAGAACGGCAATGCCGTTCTTTTTTTTATGGAATAAGTTAGTCCAAACTAACTCGGCGCCGGGTGCTTTTCCAGTTCTTTCCTATTGCCCGGGCGGGCACTTTAGTACATTAAAGTATTAAAGGAATAAAGTGGCAAAAAAAAATAAAAAAAATTGAAAAAAGGGGTTGACATTTTCTTTGATTCATAGTATACTATAATCAAGAAAGGACAAAGAAAAGGAGAAAAAACAATGACAAGAACAGAATTCAGAACCAAAGCAGAAAGAGTTTACATCATGCTCGACAAGAAAAGTGAAGACTTCGCACTTGCGAAAGTAGGACTCACCGCAGACACACTTTATAATCGTTGTCACGCTTATAAGACAGGAAATCCACTTCTTCAGTTAGTAGCGGTTGCAGAAATCAGAAAGAATCAGACACTGAAGAAAGTTGAAAAGATGTTTCACGAAGCACTGGGAAATGACTTTGAACATCTTTGCGGAGAGTGGTACATCATTCAAGACAAAGAAACCATCAAAGCAATCGAAGAAAATGGTTTCAAGTTCTTCGGAAAACTCAATTACAGAATCAAGAAAAGAGAAATGATTAACTCCACAATCGTCAACCTTTGGTAAACAAAGGTTGACTTTTTTTTTCGCCCGGGCGCCGAAAAAATTTTTCAAATAGGGGTTGACAAATCACTAAAAGGTGGTATAATTAAAGTAGGAAAAGGAAAGGAGAAAGAAAAATGAAGATTTGGTTTGATATGGACGGTACGATTGCTAATCTCTATGGAGTAGAAAACTGGTTGGATAAACTGATGAATGAAGATGCTACACCTTATGCTGAAGCGAAACCGCTCATTAGAATGGCAACGCTGGCAAGAATGTTAAACAGACTTCAGCGTGAAGGCTATGAAATCGGAATTGTAACTTGGTTAAGCAAAGGGGCTACGGTTCAGTATCAAGAAGCAGTAGCAAAGGCTAAAAGAGAATGGCTCGAAATTCACTTGAGAAGCGTAAGATTTGACCACATCGACATTCTTGAGTATGGAGTTCCGAAGCAGATTGGAAGAGATGGAATCCTCTTTGATGATGAAGAAAGAAATAGAAAGGCTTGGGGTGATGGAGCATATGATGTAGACAACATCATTGAAATTCTGAAAGCATTATAGAAAAAGTAGAGGGCGCGAGGTCGTCCTTTCTTTTTATATGTGGGTTAGTTCCCACTAACTTGACTGCCCGGGCGCCGTCTATGATCATAGAATAAGTAAAAAAAAATAATATTTTTTTCTGAAAAGGGGTTGACTTTTTTATAAAACTATGTTATATTATATATACAAGGTAAGGAAAGGAAAAAGTCAGCCAAGAAAAAAAATAAAAAAAATAAAAAAAAGGGTTGACAAACTCCAAAACTTATGCTATAATAAAGATGTAAGATAAAGAAAAACAAAAGAAAGGAAAAGGTAAGAACAATGTTACAGAGAGAATTCTACAACGCAATCGCTAATGGCACAATGAATGAGGAAGTTATGACTTTTGCGGCTGAGGCTATCACAAAGATGGACGCTCGCAACGCTGCGAGAAAGGCTAAGCCGTCCAAGACCGCTATCGAAAACGCTCCTATCAAGGAAGCAATCCTCGCTCACCTCACGGAAGTTGGAGAGGCTATGACGGAAACTGACCTCGGTCTGGCTCTCGAAATCACTCACAACAAGGCTGGCTCTCTCGCTCGTCAGTTGGTCGCAGAAGGAAAACTGTCTGTGGAAGAGGTAAAAATTCCGAAGGTCGGTAAGAGAAAGGCATACAAGATTGTGTAGTCTTACAGGAGAGGGACACTATGTGTCCCTTTTCTTTTAAGCCGAAGTTAGCCGTGGCTAACTCGCCCGGCATCGCTTTAGTGCGGTGAAGTGATAAAAGGGAAAATTATTTGACTTTTAAGAAAATTTTTGTTATAATAAAATTAGAAAAAAAGTTGTTGACAATCCTTTTATTATGTGGTATACTTTATATAGATAAAGGAAAGGAGATAATAAAATGAATGATTTTGAAAATGTAATTATTGAGGCAGAAACGTTAGCCAGTTGTATAAAATGAAAAGGAGTGAGTTTTAATGGCAAGTTCGCAGAAGAAATTAAATGACACACTGCGTGAGAATTTTTTACAAAGAATTATTGAGTTACTGGAATTCGATGAAGAAATTCTTCGCACAGGCGCAAATGAAATTGCAATTCCTTGCGTTGACTCTGAACAGAATGAAAAATTTGTTCAGATTGTAGTAAAAGTTCCCACAGGTTCTCGTGATGGGGAACCGTATGATGGTTACTCTATGGCAGAGGATTACAAGTTAAAACTCGAAGAAAAAGAAAGAAAGAGAAAGGAAAACGAGGAAAAAAAGAGGAAAAAAGTCGAAAGGGATAAAAAAATTAGAGAAAAAAAAGAAGAAATGAGGGCAAAACGGGAAGCATAACTCCCGTTTTTTCCTTTTATTGGAAATGCCCGGGCCGCAGAAATTTTTTATTTTAGGGGTTGACAAACACACAACTTTCTGTTATACTAATTATAGAAGAAAGGAAGCGAAGAAATGAAACTGTTAATTATCTTTATCGTTTTATCTATTGTTAATGTTGTATTTTCTACTATACGTTCTCTCACCACTATTAAAAGTGGTAAGTCGGTGGCGAGTTTAGTTAGTGGTGGATACTTTGCCTTTTACAATATCGTTTTAATTTATACGGTAATGGACTTTCCGATGTGGCAGAAATGCGTTATCACTTTTGTTTGTAATGTCATCGGGGTTTGGACTGTTAAGTTCATTGAAGAGAAGATGAGAAAAGACAAAATGTGGAAAGTTGAAGTAACCATTCCCACAAAATATGCAAATGCAGTTGACTTTTATTTAGAAAAAATTCCACATAGTTATATTACCATCAGTCCAAAACATACCTTATTTAATTTTTATTGTGACACAAAAGAAGAAACTCAAAAAGTTACTGATGTTTGTAACCAATACGAGGCAAGATATTTTGCAAGTGAATGTCAGAAAATTTTCTAAAATTCTCCTTATTCGGCGCGGAGTTACCCCAAAACTTCGCGCCGTCCTTTCCTAAAAATGGAATTGCCCGGGCGAAAAAAATTTTTTCATTTAGGGGTTGACAAAACAATTAGTTAATGGTATAATTAAACCATAGAAAGGAAGTGAGAAAAATGTTGATGTTGTTGAAAGATTGGAAAGATACTGTTCGTGAAGGAATGAAGTTAATCCAAAAAGGTTGCAGAGAAAATGAAGAATGGAATGGTTGTGCAGAATGTCCTTTTGATGTATACTGTACCATTCTGATGGAAGATGATACTATTGAAGATGAAGTGAGTAAATTTGAGGGAATTAGATGGTTGCCAGATTAGGCGGCCATTTGCCCGGGCGCCGAATTCGATCATCATAGAATAAAAAAAATTTGAAAAAGGGGTTGACATCTTCCACAAAGTATGGTATATTATATACATAAGAAAGAGAAAGGAAAAACTGAAATGGAAAAATATTTAATTATCGACACCGAAACCACTAACTCAATTGATGACCCTATTTGCTATGACATCGGCTTTGCCGTCATTGACAAGAACGCTCACGTTTATGAGGCTCATAGTTATGTGGTTGCAGATATTTTTCTGGATAAGGAGCTGATGAAGTCAGCCTACTTTGCCGACAAAATCCCTCAATATTGGGAAGAAATTAAAGAGGGAAAAAGGCTTCTGCGTAGGTTTAAGACAATCCGCTTTATCATCTATGATATTTGCAAACAATATAATATTAAAAGAGTTTTTGCTCATAATGCAAAGTTCGACTCCCGCTCACTCAACCTCACCCAACGCTTTTTAACATCCTCCAAATATCGTTTCTTTCTTCCTTTTGGGGTTGAGTGGTGGGATACTCTGAAGATGGCGAGAAAAATTCTCAAAAAAGACGATGAGTATGGAAGTTTTTGCTATGAAAATGGGTATATGACTTCCCAAAACTCTCGCAGATATACCGCAGAAATTCTTTACAGGTTCATTACTGGCGATAATTCTTTCGTCGAAAGTCATACTGGACTGGAAGATGTTCTGATTGAGAAAGAAATTATGCGATTTTGTTTTGAGAGAAATGAAGAAGTCAATGGTCGTTTGTGGGAGTAACCCACATTCGACCTTTGTAGACTCGCGCCGGCGGCCGATTCTATGATCATAGATCAGGGCGAAAAAAAATTATTTTTTTCTAAAAAAGGGTTGACATCTTCCCCACAGTATGCTATACTGTATACAGAGATAAGGAAAGGAGATAAACACTATGGCTAATTCCACCAAGCAGGCACGTGACAATGTGCGTTCTCAGTTTATGCTGATTGTCGGCAACTTCCTCGAAGAGAGAGGGGAAGAGGTCTTGTTGGTAGGCTCGAATGAGTATGCCGTTCCCGTTGTGCGGAATGATGGTGAGGAAGACTTCCTCGTGCTCACCTTCAAGATGCCGACAGGCTCTCGTGATGGTGACCCTTACGATGGGTACGCCATGGCGGAAGACTACGCCCTCAAATTGAAGGCGAAAGCCGAGAAGGCGAAAGCCGCCGCCGAAGCCAAGGCGAAGAAGCAGGAGCGTGACCGCAAGATGCGGGAAGCCAAAGCCGAAGCCAAGGCGAAGAGAGAGGGGTGACCCTCTCTTTTTTCCTTCAAGAGTTAGTTGAGGCTAACGGCCGCCCGGGCCGAAAAAAAATTACGAAAAGGGGTTGACAAACCACATCAAATGTGGTATCATAATTATAGTAAAAGAAAGGAAGTGAGCGTAATGAAGAGAACCTATTTCTGTCCTTCCGCCGACATTGAGTGTCCTTATTGTGTCGGTTTGGAGTATGAATGTGTTATTGGTAATCCCGAAGACGAATGTACTGACTACTACTACTATATGGTAGATATGTACGGAAAGGATTTTGATGATGAGTATTAGATTAGCGACTCCTTGCGACTGCGAAGGCATTTGTCCTTATGAGTCTGAACAATGGGCAGATTGTGAGTACTGGTGTGGAGCAGAAGAACCGCAAGATGACCCCACAATTTGGGAAGAAGAAGACGACTACCCCTTTTAGTAGTCGTCTTTTTTTATCTGTGAGTTAGCCATAACAAACTGCCCGGGCGATTCATGAATCAGTCTGCCCGGGCACTTCCAAATTTTACCAATTTTCAAGTTTTTTTCCAGTAAAAATTTTCCAGATCTTCCAGTAAAAATTTCCCAAAAATTCCAAAATTTTCCAGGACGCCGCCGTCTAAGCCGACGTCAAATTTCCCGCAACGTCAAATGCCCGGGCGCACCAAATTTTACCAGATTGCAAATTTTAAAAAGCTGCAAATTTCCATTTGTATCAAACAGCTGCAGCTGGAAAAATTTTCCATATATAAAAACAGCTGCAACAGCTGGGAAATTTTACCAATTCACCGCAGCTGCGATCTGTGGAAGTTTCACTTACGTTGAGGGCGGCCGCCCACAAATTTTCCCAAAAATCAAATTCTAAAAACAGCTGCGAAAACTTTAAATTTCCTCAAATCTTTAGTATACTATATATAGAAAGTGAGAGAGAGATACTGACTCTCTCAAGTAAAAAAGTAGCGCCGACGGCTTCACAGTCGGAGAAAGAGGAACATCATGAAGACTATGAGAGAATTCTACGAAGCAATCATCAACGGAACCGAAGTAACTGAAGAAATGAGAGAGTTTGCTGAACAGGCAATCGCTAAGCTGGACGCCACCAACGAGAAGAGAAAGGAAAAGGCTGCTGCCAAGGCGCTGGAGAAGGAACCCAGAATCCGTCAGGTTGCTGACCTGCTGACCAGCGAACCGAAGACCGCCACTATGATCGCTGCGGAACTGTCCGAGCTGGATGGTGCTGAAGTGAAGGTGCAGGCGGCAAGTGCTCTGCTGAGACAGGCAGTTGCTAAAGGCTGGGCTTGTGTCGAAGACATCAAGGTTCCGAAGAAGGGAACTCAGAAAGGATATACTGCGGCTTAGCTAACCCCCATTACCTCCCTATAACGAGAGACCTCAAAAAGGTCTCTCTTTTTTTATGGAAAAAGATAATGTTTTGGGCACTTTATACGTAGAAAAATACGTAAAAGTACCCATTTTTATCGAAAAACATTAAAAATTTTATTTTTTTCGAAATTTGGCGCAGGTACTTTCTATGACTTTCTATGCATAGCTCAGCCCTAGTCATGCACGCATGGTCGCCTCCTCCCTGACATGGGCAGAAAAAGCAAAACAACGTATACGTTTTTCCGCAGCGATTTTTCCGCATTCTCCCCTACAGAGGCCCACTTTCTCTCCCCTTATACATATACGTATACGTTTTTCCGCACTCTTTTTCTCAGTGCCTCCGCTATCCTTCCATCGCCCTTTCGCTTTTGTTTTCTCTCTGGCTTCTCTCTTGCTTCCGCTGTGCCTTTTGTACTTCCTTCCTTAGTAGTATACGTATACGTTTTTCGTAGAGAAACGTAGAGAGCAATTTTGCTCCGCTTCGCTCCGCAAAAATTGCACATTTATTTTTCTTTTTTTTCTCTTTATTTCTTTAGAAGTATATGTATACGTATATGTATACGTTTTTGTAGAGGGCGGCCAGTCGTTCTTTAGTAGAAAAGTTCTATATATAGAAGAAGAACGTATACATATACGTATACGTTCTTCGTGGAGGTATTTTTATCGGGGAGCTGAGGTCTTTTGAGTACCTATATAGTGGCCAACGTACTCATTTTCCCCTTTTCCTTAACCTTCCTTATATGGTTTCCTAATGGTTTCTCCCCGCTTTTCATAATATAGGTAAAAATAGAGAAAGAAAGCTACAATTTTTTCAGACAATTTTTGTTTCTGAAAAATTTTTTCTGGAAAATTTTCTGGAAAATTTCCTGTTATTGTAGAGGGCGCGAGTTC
>JAFYNK010000076.1 GCA_017548125.1 Bacteroidales bacterium
AAAAGATAAAAGATAAAAGGCTAAAGGTTAATGACATTCTCCTTTAGCCTTTAGTATTTTTTCCTATTCTTCAAACATATATTCACTTACAAGTAATGTATAAAAGACCGTATGTTCATCAAAGAATACGTCTTTGCCTAAGATAAAATCTTCTTCAGGTTCGTCATATTCTTCCTTAGGCAAATATTGAATCTCATTGTTTTTATATCTATATATAGTGATATTCTCTAAGTCTGCTGTGAGATGTTCTTCTGGTGGGAATTTTTGTGTTATATATCCGTGATAGAAAGGTAGATATATATTGCATTCTTCGTCATGCAATAAGACTTTTTTATATGTAGTGTCTGTATGTATGTTATGATATTCAACAAACAGACTGTCATAAATACCTATATTATAATTACAAATACAAATAACAGGACGGAATGTTCTGTCGATTTCTTCATGGCATGATGTCATTGACAAGAATAGCATTGCTACTGGCAATAGAAATAATAACTTCTTTTTCATGTTAATAAAAAATTAATTTGATTGAAATTACTTGTTTTAACCTCGCAAAGATATGTTTTTATTTTAAAAAAACAATGAATAATTTTTATTATATTGATATAAAAAAAGACAGCCCGAAAGCTGTCTTTTTTTATTGATATTTCATGTTTTCTTAATAGAATAAGATGCTGTTGTCTTCAATTTTTACGTTATCCTTAAGTGCTGAGTAAGCAGCGTTGTTGATGACTTGGTTAACGAATTTTGAACGTTGTTCTTTAACGATGTTGCTGTAGTCTGTTGTTGCTGTTGCTGGAGTTTCTTTAGTAACTTTAACAACGTAGAGACCGTTACCGCCAACGATTGGTTCTGATGTTTCGCCAGCTTTCATGCCCATGACTGTACCGATGACTTTATCTTCAACGCCGAAGTTACCGAAGCCGCGGCCTTCAAATGTTACGTCAACTGTTGATTTTTCACCTTTCATGTTGTCGATCATCTTTTGGTAGTCAGTGCCGTAAGCTTTAGCTTGTTCTGCTAACATAGCGCCTTTCTTTTCTTTCTTGATAACATATTGGTAACGTTCTGTGATTTCATCCATTGGAGCGAAGCCTTCTGGGATTGATTTTGTAAGAACAGCTACAACGTACATGTTGTCGAGGTCGAAGATTGTTGACATATCACCAACTTCAGTATTTTCATCGAATGCCCAGCGAACGATTTGGCGTGGGTTGCTGATGCCTGTGATGTAGTTAGTGTTTGTTCTTAAAGTTGGGTATGTACGTTTGTTGAGGCCTTGTTCTTCGATAGCTTTATTGAATTCTTCAGCTGTTGTATTTTCTGTAACGAATCTGTTAGCTTCAGCGAATACGTTTTGGTAAGTTGCTGTGCTTGCTGAGATTTCGTGAGCTACGACAGCGATACGAGCTTTAGGAGTTGCTTCGTTACGGTCTGTAACTTTAATAATGTGGTAACCGAATGGAGTTTCAACCATGCCGATAGTACCGACTTTGTTATCTTGTACGAATTCGTTGAATGTGTAAACCATCATGCCGTCTGTGAACCAGCCGAGGTCGCCGTTATTTGTTTGAGCGCTTGGGTCGTCTGAGAGAGACTTAGCAAGTGTTTCGATTTTTTTGCTATCTTTTTTAACTACGTTTAAGATGCTGTCGGCGAGAGCTTGAGCTTCTTCTTTAGTACGTGTTGCTGAGCTGCGTAAAGCGCCTTTGTAAGCTACTAAGATATGAGAAGCCATCAAAGAGTCAGAGCGGTTTTCCATGTCAATGATTTTAGCTACGTTGTAGTAACCGTCATTTTCGTATGGGCCATAAACGAAGCCAGCGCCGTTGTTAGAATCGAAGATAGCTTTTTCGAGTTCAGCAGGAACGTCTTTTCTTGATTTCCATGTGCTGTCGTATGGGATGTCTGAGTTAGCGTTAACGAAATTAGCTGCGTTTTCGATGTTTGCGAAATCTTTTTTAAGGTCGTTGACAAAGTTTCTTGAATAGTCGATGTCAGCTTGTGAAGGGTTGATTTCGAAGATAACATAATCAATGCCGCGTGTAGCGTCTGTTTGATATTTGTTCTTGTTTTCGTTGTAGTATGCTTTGTTGTCAGCATCGTTAACAACAACTGTTTCATCGTCTATTGTGTTGTAACGTACTGCATATACTTCAGCAGAAACTTTATTGTTTTTGTCTGAGTAGTAGCGAGCTGCTAATTTGTTAGGAAGATAGAAACCTTTCTTGAGGAGGTTTTCATATTTTGTGTTTAATCTGTCTTCTTTGATAGCGCGTTCAAAGTTGAGCCAGTTAGCTTTCATTTCTGGTGAAAGTGTTTGGAATTGTGTGAGGTAGTTTTCGATAAGTTGTCTGTCGAATTTACCTTCTGCGTTTGTGAAGCTTTGAACGACATATTGGTTAGGTTTTTCGCCTAAGAATTGATCGAATAATTCATCGCTTGAAACAACGAGACCGAGGTCTTTATATTCGTTTTTCATGATGATTTCTCTGATCATTTGTTCTAATGTGTTAGCGTGAACGCTGTAATTTTGTTCTGTTGTAATAGAACCGCCATTGCTAGCTTTTGCGTTTTCAAGATTCATGTTAACCAAGTTGCTATAATCTTGATAAGTGATTTTTTCGTTGCCAACAGTAGCTACGTTTGTTGTTCTTCTGCTGTTAGTGCTCTTAAGAAGGTCACCCATAACGAATGCCAAAAGTGCAAGACCTACGATAACTACTAACAGTCCGTAATGTTTTCTAATGTTTCCAATTGCTGCCATAATTCTATGATATTATTTAATTATTTTAATCTTTTTGCTTCTTTATTTAATAAGGTTGCAAATTTACAAAACCATTCGATATATTCGACATTTTTATTAAAAAATAATTCAAATTGTTGGATGTATAATATGTGGCATCTAACTTATTGATTATTTTTAATTTCCACTTCTTCAAGTTTTGTGTCGCTTGCCTTTATTATTTTAAAAATATAATTTCCAATTGTAATTTCTTCTCCAGTTTGTGGAATACTTTCGTGATAATGAATGATGTATCCAGCCAATGTTTCATAATCGTCGCATTCTGGGAAATTGTATTTGTAATTTTTATTAAGATAATCTATTTCCAGTCTTGCGGAGAAGATATGGTCGTCGGCGCTGATGGTTTTTTCCACAGTGTCTTCTACATCAAATTCATCTTCTATTTCTCCAAAAATCTCTTCAATAAGGTCTTCGATGCTGATGATTCCAGATGTGCCTCCAAATTCATCAACGACAACAGCAATGCTTTGATGTTTTTTTGATAATTTCTTGAGAAGTTCTTGCGCTGAATATGTCTCAGGATAAAATTCTATAGGACGCAGCTTCTGACGAAGATTCGTCGTTTTTGTTAAAACATCGTTGATGTGAATGTATCCGATGATGTTGTCGATGTTGTTTTCGAAAACTAAAAGCTTAGAGTGTTTTGTTTCTTCAAAGAGCGCTTTTACATCGTTTATACTGTCTTCAATATCAATGGCTTGTATTTCAGTGCGAGGCACCATGCATTCTCTCAACTTCACATTATGGAAGTCGATGGCGTTTTGGAATAACTCAATGCCTTGTTGAATGTCCTCGTTTTCTTCGTCTGGATTAGCATATTCCTTGATATAATCGTTGAGATCGACAGTGTTGAGCTTATATTCTTCATGTGGTATGTCAACACGAAGGATGTATTTGATTACCAATTCAGAAATGCTGATGAATATCAATATTATCGGATAAAGTATGATGAAAAGTATCATCGCCGGTATTGAGAAAATCTGCATGCTCTTATTCGGATTGATGCCAAATATTATCTTAGGCAGAAATTCGCCGGTTATTAATACTATTAATGTCGATAAAATAGTCTGACACAATAATATAACGAAATCATTGGTGATGACGTCAGGTAGGATGTTTGTTATGAATGGCTCAAGTATTCTTGCTATAGCGATACCATAAACTACATTGGCTATATTGTTGCAGAGCAGGAGGCAGCCGATGAATTGTGATTGGTTTTTAAAGAATTTGTTTATTATCTTGGCTGTGAATTTGCTTTTTTTCAGGTCTAACTCCAGTTGCAAACGGTTGGTGCTCAAGAACGCTATTTCCATTCCTGAGAATATGGCAGAAGCCAGCAATGATAATATGACTATATATATATCGTTCATTTTCAGTCTTGTGTTTATTCTTCGTCCTCAATTTCGAGGGTCGCTCTCATGCCGTGAATGACTCTTTGTGTGAAGTCTTCATTGGCGTTGAGACTGTCGCCGTAAATGACTTTATCGGGACTTGTGATTTTAACAAAGTTTCGTGTATAGATTTTTTTTGTTTTCTGGTTCCAGTATAAAGTTTTGGTCAGCATTGTTTCCTGAGTGTCGATGTCTTCAACAACAACGCTGTCTCTGATGAAAATCAGTTCTTCTTTCTCGTATCGTATTCCGTAGTCGCCTCTGATTTTTGAAGAAGGCTTGGCGTTTCTGTTAAAGATGTAAGCTTCAAATCCTTCAGGAAATTCAAGTATTGAACTGTCGCCTTCCATTTTGTGCATCACTGGAGCTATCAGTTTTGCTTGAACAAAACCCGAATCGCTTCTTGTGAATGTCACATTATATGCTAAAACTCCGTTGATGGTGTCGGTGTCTATAAATTCTTTAACTTTATCTAGCGAGTTTTCACAAGAAAACAACACCATAACCATATTGGCTATGATGTTGATTTCTAGGAATATTTTTAAAAATTTCTTCAAAGCTTTTAGCCTTATTAGTTTTTAGCTGCTCTAACTTTTGTTGTTTCTTTGATCCAGCATTTTTCAAGAGAGTATTCTTGACCTTCTTCGAAGCCATTGAAGAAAATGTCTTCAACTGTTGGGAAGTAATGTGAGTAAGCGTTGATGAGTTCGTTTGCTTTGCTTGCTTTTGAAGGGTCAACAGATTTTGCTTTTTCAAATTGGTCAACAGCTGCCCAATAAGCTGTTTTTGAATAGAAGCTGCCTGAGCCACAGTCTTTTGCACTTGCTGCATATAACTGGCCGATGATGATGAAAGGTTCACCGTCTGTCTTGTCGAGAGCGTAAGCTTTTTTAGCGTATTCGCGGCCTTGTTCATAGTTTTTGTCCATGTTCATGATTTGAGCAAGGTAAATGTATGATTGGTGAGCCCAGTCAGTGTTTTCGCATTTTGTTGATTGAAGAAGATAAGTCTTAGCTTGACCGTAATCTTTTTCAGAGAGGTATTTTTTGCCGATTAAATAAGCTGATTCTGGTGATGGATTGACTTTGTGTAAGTTAACAGCTACAGCAAGATATAATGGTGAATCGTCACATTTTCTTTTTTCTAAGATTTCAGCGATCTTGGTCAACAATTCAACGTCATTAGGATTAGCGTTGAATTTAGGTTGATAGATACGTACTAAGTCTTCGCAGTTAGCGTATGGTTGAACTGCTGCGTCGAGGTTAGCTTTAGTTGTATTGAAGTTGTTTAATGTCTTTTCGTCTGCTGCTTCTGTGCTAGCTTTGATGTTGTAATCAACGATTTCCATGAGGCGGCCGTATTCATCGAGGATAGCGCTTTCTTCTAATTTTCCGTTTTTCACCATTGTGATGACAACGCTAAAGTATGAATCGATGAAACCGTAATTGCTGTTGTTGCCGTCCATGTCGATAGCTTGTTTAAGAGCTGTGTAAGCTTCTTCGTAACGGTTTGGAGCCCACTTGATAAGGTCGATACCTTTGCGGCCCATGATGTTACCGACTTGTGAACCGTTTTTGCCCATTGGGAAATATTCAGCTCTCTTGTCGTAAAGCATAACGAGTGTGTCGATATATTTGTCTTTCAATGCTTCGTCTTTTGTTGTTCTTATGAAGCCGTAAGTCATGATTTTAACACCATCGAGGTAAGTGTTTTGTCTGAAGTCAGGACAGTTGAGGAAAATGTTTCTCCATGATGTGATCATTTGTGGGTTGATGTTGTTAGGGTTGTATTTAGTTCCTTCCCATTGTTTGATATATTCACGATAGAGTGAATAATCTGTTTCACAATCAACTTGTGCTTGTGTTGCACCGAATCCTAAAATAACGAATGCAGAAGCGAGTAAAAATTTTCTAATTTTCATCTTAATTTTTTTGTTAATTTATTTAGTTATTATTTATATTTTTTCTTCACGAACCATTTGTCGAAAATCGACATGCTTACAGATAGGTTAAAGTATGTTTCTTTTACAAGATTATTCTTGATAGTTCCCATTCTACCTATTTCTAATGCCACGTTGAATGTTGATAATGAACGAGGTATTGGTAAGCCTGCGCCTAATGTCAATCCAAATTTGTTGATGGATTTTCCGTAGATGTTATAATATGTTTGGTCGAAATGGAGACCTGCTCTGTAAGTTATCTTTTTGTGATATTTTGAAATTGATGTTGATTCAGGTTTGTAAGAGCCGCCAACAGCTAAGTTCCATGAATTTTGTATTGAGTCGTTGGCTCCGTTCATTGTGAAGCCTTTCCAATGTGACCAGTTGAAATCAGCGCCTAAGACCCAGCCTTCGCCTTTGTCGATTTTAACGCCTAAACCGAATCCTCCAGGAATCTTGATGTCAACATTTTCATCTTTTACATATACCAATGTGTCGATAGGTGATTCTGTGTGGTTTTCAAAACCTTTAAACATATTTCTGATGAAAATGTCTCTCTTTGATGCGATTTTTGCGCCTTGTGAGATTGTAAGACCTACAGTAATGTTATAGTCTGGAACAGGTAATTTATATAAAACACCGTAATCGAATTTGAAATCGTTGACTCTCATGTTGATAGAGCGTTTTCCGTTGAGGAAGAACGTTGAGTCAGGATAATATACAGATGTGTTGTCGAATAATGTTCCAAAGATATATGAGGCTGTGATACCTACGGAGATGTCGTCGTTGATTTTGAATCCGTTTGCGAAGAAAGCTTTGTTAAGACCGCCTTCGCCTTGAAAAGCAATGTTATGTGTGCCTAAGACATCATCGTAGTGTTCTGTGATGACGTTGTATTCTCTTGTGCTGTAAGGCATAATGCCCAAGCCTAATTTCCATCTTTTTGTTGCGCTGATGCCAATGCTTGCGTAATCGAATGATGAGTTGAAGCCTTTTTCTGATAATTGTCTGGTTGAGAAAGTGGCGTTTTTCATATAAAAGCCAGCGTCAAAAATGAATGCGAGTGAATCTAGACTTGCGTAAGAGGCTGGGTTTGTTGGGTTTAAGAGAGTATTGCCGCTCATTGCATTAGAGACGCCACCCATGCTTTTTAAGATAGGGTTTGGAGTTAAACTGTTGATGTCGCCTAATCCAAATCGTGAGTATGGTGAACTTAAATCAGATTGTGCTGATACGTTAAAGCCAATCAGCAAAGTGATTAATCCCAATAAAAAATATTTTGAATTTATGTATTTCATTGATAATTAAGAATATACCTTAAACCGTTAAATGTAAAGTTTGCGTCTGCAAATATGCAATTTTTTAACTTATTTTCAAAGAAAATATTGTCTCCACCTATAATAAAAACATTTAAATTTTCGTAAATGTTTGAATATTTTTTTATAAACCCTTCAATTTCAATGGAGATGCTGCCTATAACACCTGCATGTAAACATTCTTCTGTCGAGTTACATATTATGTTAATGTCGTCCATAGAAGGCTTGCATAAAGGCAACTTTGCAGTATAGTCGTTCATCGCTTTGAAACGTAAATTTATTCCTGGACTGATAGGGCCGCATAAGTGATAGTTGTCGGAAGTCAGAATATCGTATGTTATGCACGTTCCAATATCAATGATTAAGTTATTTTGGTTTGGCTTTTCTGCCATTGCTGCAGCTACGGCAACGAGTCTGTCGCTTCCAACTTGACTCTTGTCTTTATATTTTAAACTAAAAGGTAGTGGCGTTTTTCCAGAAAGTGTGATAACTTGGTGATTTTTTAGCTGATTTAGACATTCTTCGATTTTACCACCAACAGATGATAAAATGACCTTGCTTATTTGTGGGTATTTCTCTGTAATGTCTTTTAAATCATTGTTATACGGATTAAAAACAGCAGTCTCTATGATGGAATCATCTCTAAAAACAGCGTATTTTGCTCTTGTGTTGCCAATATCGATAGTTAATATATAACTCATTTTTTTTTCTTGCAAAGATACTGATAATGAGCGAATAAAAAAATATTTTCAAAAAAAATTAATTTTTTTGTTGGAGTAATGAAAAAAGTTGTATCTTTGCAATCGCAAACAACGGGGTACCATAGCTCAGTTGGTAGAGCAATGGACTGAAAATCCATGTGTCGCTAGTTCGAATCTCGCTGGTACCACAGAAAAGCTGACTGAAAAGTCGGCTTTTTTTGTTTTATATCATCTGTTATATTCACCGATATTTCACTAAAAAAAAAGCAGAGAGCTGCGAGTTTGATGTCTCACAGCTCTCTGCAATATGGTAGGATTTAAATTTCTATTAGAAGTTAACCCAGAATCTTTCCCAGAAACTTTGTTCCATCTCTTTCCAAGTGTTTGCTGTAGCAGCCTCGAAGTCGGAAGTGTATCTGTTCATTAATTGTTGAGCTTCTTCTTTCTTGCCTTCTTCTAACAATGACAATACTTCTTTTTCCAACGCTGGGATTTCTTTCATGGCTTTTTCTTCATATCTTAAGATATTGTCCATCATGGTTTTCTTTGTTGAACCCCATTGGATTTGAGCCAATTTGTTGGCTTTACGATAACGCCATAATAATGTTTCTTCGTTATAATTGTAATGTCCGCATTCATCGAAGCATGAAGGCAATTTTGTTGAGCCAGTGAAGATAGGTATTCTTGGGCTTTGTCCTGGATTTTCGACAGCGAACCAGCAGATGCCGCCTATTTCGTTTGGCATCCAGCTTCTGAGTTGTGTTACGAATGAGTAAGAACACCAAGAAACGGATACTGTACGTTTTGCGTCAACGATTCCAGGAGCGATTGTATTATATGTGTTGATGTCGTTTCCGCCCATCCATGGGTTGGCGATAGGGCTTACTATAGTGTCGCCGTTTCTGTTGACGGTCTTGATGTTACGTGTTACGTCTAATTCAGTGCCTTCGTAAGTGCTTCTGAGTAATTCCATGACTTTGCGAGCGTCAACTTTTTCTTCTGGTTTAACAGAGAAAGGAAGGTCTTCGTCGTCCATGCTTAATCCCAATGAAGGTGCTAAAGAGCTGAGGATGAACCATTCGCGTTCGCGGAAGTTCTTGCCATTAGAATAGTCGTTGCCGAAAGCTTTATACCAGATAAAATCGCCTTCGCCGTCCCATAAACCATGTTTCTTAGCTACTTTTTCGATATTATCTGAGCATAAGAAGTTGTCAGGGTCGTTTCTGTTGATGTATTTGATTCTTGGGATGTTGGCAGAAACGCTGACTTCGCCGTCAGGAACTCTTTGAGCTGCCCAGATGCCGCCGATTTTCTTTTTGCCTTCGCCCATGATTTCCATGCACCAGACTTCGTTAGGGTCGGCTATTGTGATACATTCGCCGCCGTCGCCGTAGCCGTACTTCTTGATGAGTTCGTCGATGAGTCTGATGGCATCTCTTGCGTTGTCGCAGCGTTGGAGAACGATGCGTTCCAAGTCTTCAATCATGAATAAACCTTCTGGGTTTACCAATGTGTCAGGACCTGAGAATGTTGTCTCGCCTATAGCTAACTGTTTCTCGTTCAAGCAAGGATATGCTGTGTTGAGATATGAATAAGTGTAAGCAGCTTGAGGTATCTCGCCTGCTAATTCCAAGCCTCTGCTGTCGTAAGCGTTTCTTGTGTGCATGCTGCCTCTGTATATTTTTTGAGTAGCGCCTTTTTCATGTTCTTGGGCTTTTTCCCAACGAAGCCATGTGCGGTACATGCCGTCGCAGGTGTGTGATGTAATGACAGAACCATCTGTTGTAGCATCTTTGCCTACCATGATGCTTGTGCAGTTTGCGCCGTCAAAATCTTGTGCGTCAACATCTTGAGCATTGATGTTAAATGATAGCAATGCAAATGCCAATAATGCTAATAATGATAATCTTGTTTTCATAATTCTATTGTATTTGAAATTATTTGAAAAAACTAAAGTTAACTTTGCCATATCTACGTTGCTCAACGAAACGAGGATGATCTTTGAAGTCGAGGAATTTGTTGTGTTCAACAACAAACAAGCCGCCTTCTTTGAGCAGATTGTTTTCTAAAACTAAGTTAACGAGCAAATCGTAATGCTGACTGTCGTAAGGAGGGTCGGCGAAGATAAGGTCGTACTTCATTTTATGCATTGGGATGAAACGGAACACGTCTGAACGTATCGCGAGCAATTCTTCCATGTTCAATTTGTTGGCGGTCTCGCGTATGAACTTGATACAGTTGTTGTTCTCATCGACAGCGGTGACGCGTGGGCAGCCTCTTGAAACTAATTCGTAAGAGATGTTGCCAGTGCCAGCAAAAAGGTCTAATGCAATAATGTCTTCGAAATCTACGTGATTTTCTAAAATGTTAAAAAGACTCTCCTTTGCCATGTCGGTAGTTGGACGAACAGGCAAATTGCTAGGAGCAGTGATTTGTCGTCTTTGGTGTTTGCCTCTTATTATTCGCATGATACAGAACTATATAAAATGTAATAATAATAGTAAGGTATTGAATCTAATTCGTTAATATAATTGTAATTGTTATCTCTATTGAAGAAACGAATGTTTCTTACATATCGTGAACATAATTCCACCAGAACAGACTTTTCTTCAATCAGTCCCATGAAATATAATGGTATTGACTCGTTGTCAATCTTTAGTTGTTCGAAGGTGAAAAGTATGAAATATAAGAAATCTTCTTTGGTGTTAAAGTTAAAATAATTATGAAAGATGAGATTAGTGTCGTTAATGATAGTCAGCTCGTATGAATTGTTTTTAACATTGACGAAAGCTCTCATTCCTTGGATGCGTTCCGAAAATTCTTTAACGAGACTTTCTATGATGACGCTTGAAGTGTGAACAATGTTTATTTTATTGTTGTATTCTGATAATATGTCATCGATGTCGGAAGGAGCGGTGTAGATGTTGATGATGTCATTTGTCAGGCTATCTGATTTAATAGATGTCTCGCCTTTGATGTTGAGCATCGACAGATAATCTTTCTCTAATTCTTTTTGATAATAATCTTTAGGCACGAAAGTGTTAAGATTGTTATCTATTAATATTTTAACGGATTTGAAATCATCGAGTTTCCATTCTTCTCTTTCTTGTAGTTCGAGAATCAGGCTTTTGATGTTGACGTTTTTCTCGGAGAAACGGTAATGTTTAAGGCAGATGAATTTCTGTTCTTCAGTATCGAAAATGACAAAAGAAAGACCATCCAATGAGTATTGGATGGCCAAAATATAATTGTCTTTATATTTGCTGTTTAAATTAATAGACTCCTGAATGTATGGAGATAGATAAGAAGTCATATTAAATCATTAAAGATTTTCCCAGTTACCGTCGATTGAAGCTTCGTTCATAGAACCGACTTTAATGCCAGGATATTTGTTAACAGCTTCTTGTTCAGCAACAGCGTTTCTGATTCTTTGTGGATCGAGGCCGTTCAAATATGTTTTGTAAGGAGCTTTTGCTTCAAAAACAGGGATGTTCATACCACCACGTGTGATGTAGCCAGCTTCAATTTCAAATTCTTGATTGTTTGTGAAAGGAATATAACGCAAAGTTTCAAGATTGAAGTTTGTTCTGTCTTTGAACAATGAGTCGATAACTTTAACGTAACCAACTGTATCGTTGATAGTTTTTGTAAATGTTGTGTCGTTTGGATCTGGGATGATATTAACGATTGCTAACTCGCCTGAACGGATATATTCAATCAATGAGTCGAAGTTTGCTGTATATCTGTTATAACTTTGTTTGAACAAAACCTGTGTGCTTCTGATGTCTTTAAGGTTTTGAACGATTTTAATTTCGCGAGCTGTTTTTTCGTTTGCAAATTTAACAGGTTGGCTGATACTGTCGTAAACTTTATATGCTAAGAAAATAGCAACAAGAACTAATACGATGTTGATAATTGTTAATTTTTTATCCATGATTAAAACTTTTTTTTTCGATTGGCAAAGTTACCATTTTTTTTTATAGGAGCAATTATTTTTTTTATTTTTTTAAAAAAACAATTTATGCGGATCGAATGCTTTTTTTTCTAATGATTCTCTTATTTTTTGAGCAATTATAATGTATGCTTCTAAATTATGTTCATATAGCCATTTTATTGCTGATTCATCATTGTTGACGGCATTAGCCAATATAATGAGAATAGGGAAGTTGTATTTGCTCAGCCATTCTTTTGCTTCCATCTTGTTGTCTATTGCAGCGTCAAATGCAGCCAGATGAAAGTATTTGTTTTTCATCAGCCACTCTTGAGCGTTGCGGCTTCCTTTGATGGTGTCGCTAAGAGCTGCCAATTCCGGATAGCCGTTTTCTAGTAGCCATTGTCTGAATGAATCGCCTTCTTCTTCAAATGTCATGGCAAAAGCCATCAGGATTTTTACTGGATAGTCGAGCATGTTTTTAGTAATGTAGTGTGTGTTTTTTAATTGCCGTAGCAGTCAACTTCAAAGCCGAGTTGTCTTAGTGGTTCGGCGATTTTTTCTAATTCTTTCAGGCTTATCTTCTCGAGATTCTTTTCAGGTGTTTCTCTGTCGATGGCGTAGATCATTGTCTTGCGAGGATTTATTCTTTTGATATTTTCATACCAAAGCGTTAGTTCTTCTTCTGTGGTGTTGTCAATTTTTACGCCTTTATGTTCACCTCTTAGAAAACATGTCTGTATGATCAAGTTACCTTTAAATTCTTGAAGCGTGCCGATATATTTCTCCAAATTGAAATCGACATTAGGCTTGTTGATGGCTTTTATCATCTCGTAAGTGCCTCCGTCTATCTTGATGATGTTGTTGTCAATTTTAGAGATGGCATCGAAAATTTCTTTCTTGTGCAGCATCGTTCCATTTGTCAAGACGCTGATCTTGGCATTTGGAATATATAAATCTCTAAGTCTTATGGTGATGTCAATTATTTCTGCGAAGTCGGGATGTAATGTAGGCTCGCCGTTGCCAGAGAAAGTGATGCTGTCTGGCTCTAATTCTGTGCCGACTAACTCTTTAAGTCTTTCTTCCAACATTTTTTCATAAACTTCTTTCTTCGGCAATTTGCTTGTGACTTTTTCCTCTGGATTCCAGCCGCATTCGCAATAGATGCAGTCAAATGAACATATCTTTCCAATTTCAGGCATTAAATTAACACCTAACGACTTGCCAAGACGACGACTTTTTATAGGTCCAAAAACTAAAGTTTCAAATAATATCGACATAATTTTAAATTTTTGCAAAGGTAAAATTAATTCATAATTCATAATTAATATGTTTGAACTTTTATGTTTAAAGTTTAGAAAAACTTATAGTCTTGTGGTCTTGTAGTCTTGTTGACTTTTTCATATCTTTGCACAAACGTTTATGACTATGACTTACGAACAGATTTTGTCGGATATTAAGAAAAAGGTGTTTTATCCTGTTTATTTTCTGATGGGCGAGGAGCCTTTCTTCATCGATACTATCAGCGATGAACTGGAGAATGGCATTCTTGATGAAGCGGAACGCTCTTTCAACCAGGTGGTTCTTTATGGTGGCGATGTCACTGCTAAAGACATTATGACGCAGGCTCGCGCTTTCCCAATGATGGGCGATCGTCTGGTCGTCATAGTGAAAGAAGCACAGAACGTCAAAGATATAGAGACTCTCTCGGAATATCTCGACAAACTTCCTGCTACAACGATTTTGGTCATCGGTTATAAATACAAGAAACTAGACAAGCGTAAGGCTCTGGCGAAATATATTGATAAAAAAGGCGTGTTGTTCGAGTCGAAGAAACTGTACGACAACAATATTCCTGAATGGATCGTGAAATATCTCGCCACCAAGAAATATAATATCACGCCTAAGGCGGCTCAGATGATTGCCGATTTTCTGGGTAATGACCTTCATAAGGTGAGAAACGAACTCGAGAAACTGATGGTGGCGCTGCCTCCTTCAAAACGTATCGACGATGCAGATGTGGAATATAATATAGGTATATCGAAGGATTTTAATATCTTCGAGCTTCAAAAGGCAATCGGTGCTAAGGATTTCCTCAAGGCAAATCAGATTATCAATTATTTCGGCGACAACCCTAACGACAATCCTATCTTCATGACCATTGTTGTTCTTTATGGTTATTATACAAAACTGCTTAAACTACATTATTCTAAGGACAAGAGCAAGAATACCTTAGCTACAATACTTGGCGTTAATCCTTTTTTTGTCAATGATTATCTGGAAGCAGCTCGTAACTATTCATGGGTCGCATGTATGACATGTATCGAAGTGCTTCGCGAGTACGACCTTAAGTCGAAAGGATATAATGTCGGTGATATGTCACAGAAAGAACTTTATAGGGAGATGCTGTTCAAACTCATGACGGCAGTGTGAGGTGAAGACTATAAGTCAACAAGACAACAAGACAACAAGACTACAAGTTTTTTTAGTGATGGAGTAATGAAGTGATGGAGTGATGTGGTAATGAAGTAAAATCCTGAAATCCTAAAAACATCTGAACTCATAGACTTATAGACTCATAGACTTATAGACTTATAGACTCATAGACTTCTTCTGGGCGTTACGGCTATCGCCGTCGGGCTTTCCGCTATATCTTTTCTCGCTCCGTTTCACTTCGCTCAAAAAGGATGCCGCTCCAATCCCTAACGCTTTAAAGAACTCTAGAATTTTAGAA
>JAFYNK010000077.1 GCA_017548125.1 Bacteroidales bacterium
CGTGAATTTCTTTCGCTCCGAGTCCACCATAAAGACCCTGATAGCCATAGTTCTGAAAAATAGCATAATCATAAGGCTCAATTACACCTGCATCTTTTGCAGCATCTGCCAACTGCGAGTTGTGCTTAGCCATCTCCTCTCGAAGAAATAATCGTTTCTCTTCTTCTGTAGATAAGCGATTATATTCTTCCATTTGCTGAACCTCGGCAATACGAGTTTGAATTGCAAAATATGTTTGAGCCTGAGCAACAATGGTTTTGTTTGGGTCTGCATTCTGAACAGTCAAATAGCAAGCGTAGCGAGTGAGTTTAACGGCATCCATTTCACGCTCGGCTCCAGAGCCAATTGCTACCATTTCGAGGATATCCTCGAAATGGTTATGAATTTCTTGACCGCTATTTGTGCAAGCTACTTTTGCTTTCTCTATGACTGGTAAGAAATGGCGGTGTTCAGTATATTCAAGAACTTTCCATAAATCTCTTGATGACCAATATTCGATGCCATTTTCATCTATCTTCTTGATACTTTCAAATATGGCAGTTGCTTTCTTCGTTAATCTCGTTCCCATAATTTACTTTTTTACATTCCCAACTCTTTCAAATACTCTTTCATCTTCACCTGTACTTCCGCAAGTTCTGCTTCAAGATTATCAATCTCTTTCTGAACTGCTATAATGTCAATTTCTTCTTCCTCTTCATAGGTATCTACATAACGAGGAATATTCAGATTATAATCGTTCTCTTCAATCTCTTTACGAGTAGCTACATAAGCATATTTTTCCTCTGCAACACCTGCTGATAGTTTACCTTCAACAAATGCACGATAGGTGGAAACTATATGTTCGATATCTATATCACGCAAACGATTTTGATTCTTACCGTTCTCAAATTCACGGCTGGCATCAATAAAGAGGACTTCATCACATTTTTTAGCTTTATTGAAAATAGCAATAGCAGCAGGAATTCCTGTTCCATAGAAAAGGTTTGCCGGCAAACCCACAACAGCTTCAAGCAGATTTTCCTCTACAGTCTGCTGACGAATCTTGCCTTCGCTAGAACCACGGAACAACACGCCGTGAGGAATGACAACACCAACCTTACCATGTTCATTTGCAACCTCTAACATATGACTAATGAAAGCCCAGTCCCCCTTACTCTTTGGCGGAATACCACGCCAAAAACGGTTATACGAATCATTTTGAGCTTCTTCTGCGCCCCATTTCTCCAATGAAAAAGGCGGATTAGCCACAACGGTATCAAACCTCATCAAGGCATCACCATCCTTGAGTTTAGGATTGCGCAAGGTGTCACCCCAACGAATAACCGCACTGTCAAAACCATGCAACAACATATTCATCATAGCCAATGCCCATGTGCTGCCATTAAGTTCCTGACCATAAAGAGAAAAGTTATCCGAACCGACTTCTCTACCAGCCTTAATGAGCAACGAACCCGAGCCGCAAGTTGGATCGCATATACGAGATCCAGGTTTACTTTTGGTTAACTTTGCAAGTAATGTTGAAACTTCTTTTGCAGTGTAAAATTCGCCAGCTTTTTTACCAGCATCACTAGCAAAGTGTTCGATAAGGAACATATAAGCATCGCCGATAACATCATTATTGTCCAGGTGCGACTCGTCAAACTGCAACTTCTCGTCAGCAAAGTCCTGTAAGAGTTGTTTGAGGCGCACATTGCGGTCCTTCACCTCGCCGAGGTTGCTGCTGTTAAAACTGATGTTGCGGAAGATGCCGCTACCGTCCTCGCTATTGAGCTTCTCGCGGTTGGCATTTTCCAAATCAACAAAAGCAATATCAATCAATTCTCCTATATTATTTGCATTGCGGTTATCGTAGAGATAATAAAACGAACTGGTTTCTGGAACCTGAAAACGTTCGCGACGCATAGCACGCATAGCACGTTCTTCATCTCCTTCGTAACGATTAAGATACTCCTCATATTTTGATTTATTAACATCACTCACATACTTCAAAAAAAGCATTGTTAAAATATAGTCTTTGTATTGACTAGGGTCAACCACACCACGGAAAGTATCACAAGCTTTCCATACAACTTTATTGACATCTTCTTGTGTAATTTTTGTACTCATTGTTATATATTCTTTATCATTTTATAATCTAATATCAGTTTGCGTTTTTCAGCAATGACTTTATACAGCTCTTGTTCTTGCCTTTGCAACTTTGAGAGCTCTATATATTGTTTTTGTTTTTCCAAAGATGGAATCGGTATTTCCAATTCTCCCAACACCGATTTTGAAATCGACATGATAGATGTTCCACGAGATTGCATTGCCAATGCCTTTTGGATTGTCGGCGAATTCATATACCAAGCTAAATATTCCGGAAGAACTGAAAATTTATCATGCAAACGCATCACCAAAAAAGATGGCGAGGCAACACTTTTTTGCTCAATTTCAGGAACCACAATACATATATTATTATTACCTTTGGAGGCCAGCAGCAAATCACCTGCAGACAACAAGTGTTTTGCATTATCGATAGCAATTGTAGGTTGTATCGCATTACGCAATACGCCATTGCCATCAAAGTCACTTTGCTGGAGATACAGCGCATTAGGAGCTGGCGTGTTTTTTGCAAACACTCCCGTTTGTATTGTTGCTATATTTTGCAGTTTCGTCATTATTTTAATTTTCATGCTACAAAGATAAAAATATTTTTAATATCATACAAAATATTTCTTAATATTTTTTCTACTAAATTATAATATTAAAAACAAATCTAAAACAAGTAATTGTATTACAAGAATTTAAGAATATAAATATTATTTTACAAATTTTCCAACAACGCAAAAATTCTTAAACCAACCCAGATTTCAGGATTTGAGAAACTAAGGAATTGAGGGAATTAAATTTCATTCCTAACACCTAACTAAAACTTGTAGTCTTGTGGTCTTGTAGTCTTGTTGACTTAAAAAAGTTAAAAATCCTTAACATCATTTCTTAATATTTCCATGATTTTATGTTAAAAATTGTTAAAAGCGAAATATTTCCTTTGCAAACGCTTGACAAAAGGATGAGACGGTTGTAGTTTTGTGGAACCAAAATTTAGAAATCATGGAAAAGAAAGAAGATTCCAATCTTATAATATCGCAGTATGTTCTTGCGGTAAAAGAAATCAAGAATGCTATTATCGACAGTCGTTATCGTGCGGCAAGGTCTGTCAACAAGGAGGTGCTATCTCTATATTATTGGGTTGGGAATTATGTGTCTGTCAATAGCAGAATTGGGAAATGGAACACCAATGCTATATCTGTAATATCAAAGTTATTACAGCAAGAACTACCAGGTTTAACTGGTTTTTCAGAAACCAATATCAAAAATATGCGAATATTTTATGAAGCATGGTGTCATGTATTAAATAATAAATCAATAAATTATAATTCAACAACCGACATTGAATTTAAGGATTTGCTAAATCGGCAGATGGCATCTGCCGATTTGAACGACAATGATTGGGAGTGTTTTTTAAACGTAGGATTTTCTAATCATAGAGAAATCATTAGAAAAACATCTACATTAGAAGAACGGCTGTTTTACATCCGACGTTGCTCTAAAGAGTTCTGGAATGTCGAAACGACCAAGTTTCATCTAAAAGAAGATCTTTATCATAAAGAAGGGAGCATACAACAGACTAACTTCGATAAAACATTAGAAGAGCCTGATTTTAAACAACGTGCTTTGGAATCGTTCAAAGAAGAATATCATCTTGATTTTATCAATAATGATGATATGAACGAAAGGATTATCGAACAAAAAGTCGTACAGAATATCAAGAAGTTCATCATGGCATTCGGTCCGGAATTTTCTTTTATGGGAAATCAATATCGCTTGGAAGTATCTGGTCAGGAATTCTTTATCGACTTGTTATTCTTCTCTCGTCGTCTTAAATGCCTTGTTGCTTTTGAATTGAAACGCGGCGAGTTCAAACCTGAATATACTGGAAAAATGAATTTTTATCTTGCTGCTTTAGATAAATATGTAAAGTTACCTGACGAGAATCCTTCAATTGGTATCATCTTGTGTAAAAGCAAAAACGAAGAAATTGTAGAACTATCTTTTTCAGACACTTCAAAACCAATGGGTGTTTCAACGTATAGAACTTCGCAAGATTTACCCGAACATTTTAGAAAGGCGTTGCCAAATATTGAGGATTTGAAAAGATTGTTATAATAACATTTTGATATTATTATAATCAATATCGGATTTCAGGAATTGAGGGTATTAAATTTCATTCATAACTCCTAACTAAAACTTGTAGTCTTGTGGTCTTGTAGTCTTGTTGACTTAAAAAACCTCTCGCAAAGACGCAGAGAACGCAGAGGAATTGCCTTCGACAGGCTCAGGTTCATATAAAAAAACGCATCAATGTTTCCTGCTAATTGCAAACAAACACTGACGCGTTCTATAAAAAACCAGACAAAGACCGTTGTCTGTTGACTTTTTATGGCGTTCAGGCGAAGCTTTTTTCACCTTCTAACCTATTCACTTCACCCACTTTCCTGTCTCTACCTCCTTAACTTTACATTTTCCATTTTCAGTTTTCAATTCCCAAACGTAAGTTCCCGAACTCCAAGCAGAAGCATCTATTGAAGTAACGTCTTCAATGACTTCCTGCTCGTGGACTTTTCTTCCGTTAATATCATAGACCGTTAAAACAGCATTTCTCAAACCTGTTCTGATATTCATCACATCGCCGCCCGGATTTGGATAAACCACGGCAAGATGAAGACCATGAGCGTGAGATTCTTCTATATTATCTGGATTAAATGCCGACGCTGGGAATTTGACGATATATGGCTCCCAATATATTTCATCATTGATCATATAACGAACATTTCCAGACATTATCACACCATCATCCTTAGAATAACGTATCTGATTAAATAATTGATTATATTCTTTACCAATTGAATAATAGTACTCCCCTTTCTTTTTCATATTGGTATCGAAAACAGGAATATAAGCATAATAGGCATCTGGCTTATATACTAAGAAATCTTCCACGTCCCATATTGTCAGTCCCAATATATCGCCATCAGGCAAAAAGCACAAATTGCTTATTCCATGCACAATATTATTCATAAAATCATCCGACGTATCTGTAAGTTGGAGCATTTCTACATCGTCTTGTTCTACATCTATTTTAAAAACACATATCTCAGATCTTATAAGTGGATGTAGTACCTCTCCTATAGCATATATGTTACCATCATACGGATTCTGGCTCCAACATCCATTTAAAGCAACAAGATCAACAGGAGTATCTGATTCTAATGGAATAGACCCCGTTAAGTTTAATTCCATATCAAAAACATTCAAGAAATAATAATAAGGGTAATCATTGCGATATGATACCATATAATATTGTGTTGAATCTGCATTATATGTAAAGCGTACATCAAATCCATTATTTTCTAGTTCACTTTCATAATATTCCTTTTTTAAGATTAAATTTAGCTCCGAATCAAATTTCATCATAATCCAACTCATATCAGTAGATGGCTCAGGATAATCTGTATATCTATAAAACATTGTTCTATTTCCCTCTTTATCAATCAATGGCGAAGCAATCATGGTATCCCATTCGGATCTTTTCTTACCTCCGAAATCATTTCTACAGATTTCCTTTGATTTTCCTATGGTAAAATCATCGTGCAAATAAGTATGCATTATTATAGCATAATCACGAACATCACTTATAAGGTGAGCAAAAACATTAACAGTATCATTCCATATATCTATCACAATGTTATTAACAATATAGTTTTCACCATATTCCAATAAAATCTCTTTTATCACTTCCCCATCTCGGTTAATTACAATAATATCCGCACAATCATCTTTACCATTCCTATATTCATCAATATGGAGTAAAGGAACAACATAAAAGCCTTCATTTGTTTCGATCATATTAGTATAAATACAACTTTGAGGTCCTGATGTCGGTTCATCAATCAATCTTAAATCCCAAGACGGTTTAATGAATGGTTGCTGAGAGAATAAAGAAAAAGGCAATAGAAAAAAAATAATAAACATCTTTCTCATATACACAATAGATTATTGATTAAACAAAACTAAGAGAGTAACAGACAAAATATCTATCACTCCCTTTATATTTTCAATATCAATCTTCAGAGTCAATATCTGAAGGATATTCTCCGCCTATTTCTGGTCCTGGCTCAGGTTCTGATCCTACACGCCATTCACGGGTTCCATAAAATATTTGCATAACGTGTCTAAGTTCATTAATTGAAGCAACTCTATTTGTCACTGTTGTTTCAATATAAACATCTTCACCACAAAGTCCTGGCTGCATGTCTTCAGAATGTCCGTTAGACATATAAGCAGCATATAATTGGTTCATATCATAGTATGACAACCTTGTATATAGACCTCCATTATACAACCAATCATATTGTGGATAAGTGTAACTTCTACGTACTTCAAGATCATATACGACATAATACATATCAGGATATGGAGGACGAATAGGCGTTATACTATAGAAGTAATTACGAATGGCATCTTCAATATGATACGCTGATTCCGCTGCTGTACAGAAATATCCTTCTCCTACAAAAGGTACTCCATACCATGGTGTGGTGGAAAATGGCGGATCTTCTCTTTGTGTCTCGCGTCCTGTCATAACAACGATTTCAACTTCTTTTCCACTATCTCTCGTGTTAGAAGTATTATCGTCAACCATTACATAAAATAATTTCTTGTTTTCAATATTGAGGCTTGAATACAATTTTCTTACTTCTTCTTTTAAGGTATTATATGCCTCAGCTGCGGAATTCGATCCGATAACATCGCCTTCTACACCAGCAACTTTCATGTAGATTGTATCGAACTGAATGCTCTCAACCGGTGTTGAGGTAAAACTGTGACAATAATTTAAGGTGTTCTCCCATAAAACTACTGCATCATCGTATGACATAGTCTCGTTTGACTTAACTCCATTGTCATGTTGTTCTATCATCTCTAAGAATGATAAAACTCTTTTTTCTGTTTCTGACATTTGTTTTCCAGTTATTGGACTTTGCGTTTGAGGTGAGTTTGTCTCCTCATCTTTTTTGCATGATGCCATCACCAACAGCATACATGCGAATAATAGTACTTTCTTCATAATTTGTTAGGTTTAAGTTAAACTTTTAAAATTTAGTCTTAATCGCAAAGTTAATTCATTAAACCTAAAATAGAAAGAAAAAAAATGTTACATTTTGCGGCAAGAATCATCCTATATTTTTAATATTCAATATTTTAAATATAAAACAATCACATCAATTGATAAAATTATTCATCACAAAAGTTAAAATATCGCCGTTGTTTTCCAAATTCATCATGCTTTTTATCTTGCTCAATCTGTACCATACGGTCTTTCTATTTCTTCCCAATAAATATTGCAGATTATATTCTTCCGTATTGAGCAGTATCAGACATATATAATACATGTCGTCTTTGTTTAATTTGGGATATTTCTCTTTTAACCGCATAGTGATGTTGTTCAGATGTTTGTCGGCAGTTTGCAAGAGCAGAGCCAATTCTTCATTGCTTAAAGCGGAGACATCGGATGTTCTTCTGCTGTTAATCTTACGGCATATTTCTGATTTGTAATAAGCCTCAATATCAGGAGTTCTCTCAATCTTATTTCTTATCTCATTAAGTTCACTTTCCTTTTCCTTTATGATTTCTTCTTTTTTACGCAGTTCCACATTCATCTTCTTAATCTTGCCGTCAATCAAGGCGTACTTAAACTCGTTATTCGCTATTTGGCTGTGAAGTTGAGCGGTACGCTTGCTGTATCTTCTCTTGTTCCGTAAGGCTTGTAGCGTCAATGCAGATATTAGCATGACAGAAGTTATAATCGAGGCGATGATGTAGGAATTTCTTTTTCGTCTTTCTTTCTGCTCACGCAAGACTCTGAATAAGTTATCACGTTCTGTAGAATAAGCGTTGTATCTTGCTATAAAAATATCAACGTCATTAACTCTCTCCATCTCGGCTTCAAAACTTGGTTTATAATAGTTACGACAAAACTCCACACTGTCGGCATTGCCTTCCATCTGATATATATGTTCCAACAATTGCATAACCAAACCTACCGTAAGGTCGTCCATCTCAATATCCAATACTTTCATGAGATAAGGTTTCGACTGAAGTTTGTATGACGAATAAAACATATCGATACCTAATGCCAATGAATCGGCTTTCGCATCTATGCCTCTTCTGTTTTTAAAGGCTATCATGTGACGTTTGACCTGAAAACACGAATCGTATTTTTTCTGATGGCGGTACGCTACAGACAATTGTTGCTGCGAAACAATATATAATGAGACATCTTCATTGAGAGTATCGATATAAGGAATAGCCAATTTAGTATAATATATCATCGAATCAGTCCCTATTTCGGTATCAAAAGAACCTGCGAACAGAAGACTGACCATAGGAAATGTCAACGTGTCTATTTCATCGGCTATCTGTTGATAATAAAAAGCTTTCCTTGCAGTCTCAACACTGACATTTCTCTCCAACTTATTGTTTAGGATGCGAGTGATATTGCAATATGACTTGGAAGCCAAATGCTTATCCATTTCAGTCATCTCTTCCGGCAAGGTTTCCACTAAAGCAAGAACATCAATAAATCTATCGAAAGCTTGTTGCAGACTGTCGTTACGGTACATATCAACAGCTTCATCATAATATTTCTGCACATCTTCCAATCTTTCCATCGACACGTCATTTTGTTTTCTCTCACAAGAGTTTGAGAAAATAACAAATACTGAAATAAATGCGATAATAGACACTTTGCCGAGAAAATTTTTCATTTGTAGGTTAAATTTATTTGTAAAATTTATAAATAAAGACGTGTCAACAACCTCTTTTATGTTTCATAGGTGTTGTTGACGCGTCTCTATTGTTGTCCGTAGTCTGTTGTCTTTATCAATCAACCATTGATTTCAAATTTGGAGAAATGATCAAAGTTGCTTCTGTTGCAGCTTGAACGTCTTCCACTGTGAACTCTGGATGTATCTCTGTGAGAACGATGCCTTCTGGAGTGATTTCCATAACGCCCATCTCAGTGATGATCATGTTGACTTGTCCTGATGCTGTGAGAGGAAGAGTACATTTCTTCAAGATCTTAGGAGCGCCTTTTTGTGTATGTTCCATAGTGAGGATAACTTTCTTAGCACCTACTACGAGGTCCATAGCGCCGCCCATACCTGGAGCCATTTTTCCTGGGATGATCCAGTTTGCCAAGTCGCCGTTTTCATCAACTTGCAATGCGCCGAGGAATGAAACATTGACGTGACCGCCTCTGATGATAGCGAATGATGTAGCTGAATCGAATGTGCTGCCGCCTGGCAATAATGTGATGTAACCGCCGCCTGCGTTGATGAGGTTCTTGTCTTCCTCACCTGCTGCTGGTGTTGGTCCCATGCCCATAGCGCCGTTTTCACTTTGAAGTGTAACGGTAACACCTTCTGGCAAATAGTTAGGAATCATTGTTGGGATACCAATACCGAGATTAACAACGTCGCCGTCGTGCAATTCCTTAGCAGCTCTCTTGGCGATGACTTCTCTTACTTGATCTTTATCCATGTTTTTATATTTTATGTTATTATACCTTATTTATTATTTCTCTTTACCATCTCAGCAACTACGAATGATGCTACGTCGTCGGCGTATGTGTTCATGCCGAAGCCAGCGTCGTAACCTAATTCCTTAGCGAGTTCGTGTGTGATACGAGCGCCGCCGCATACGAGGATCATCTTGTCGCGCAAGCCTTCTGCTTCCATCAACTCGACTAAGTTGGTGAGGTTTTGGATGTGAACGTCTTTTTGTGTAACTGTCTGTGAAACGATCAATGCGTCTGCACCGAGTTCGATACCCTTAGCGATAAGTTCTTCGTTAGGAACCTGACTGCCGAGGTTGTAAGCTTCAATCATTTCATAACGTTCGAGACCGTAGTGACCGGCATAACCTTTCATGTTCATGATAGCGTCGATACCTACAGTGTGAGCGTCGGTACCTGTACTTGCACCGACGATAACGACTTTACGTCCGATATTTTCTTTGATATATTCATCGGTTTCATACATATCCATCACGTCGCTTTCTACTTTAGGAACGTAGATTGTTGTGTAATCGACTGTATGTTGGCAGCTGCCGTAGCAGTTGAAGAATGTGAAACCTGGTGTCAATTCTTTATAATAGACGACGCTTGGGTTTTCGAGTCCCATTTTTTTCATCATAAGCTTTGCTGCTTCAACAGCTTCTGCTCCGCATGGAACTGGCAAAGTGAAACTCATCTGTACCTTGCCGTCATTCATTGTGTCGCCGTATGGTTTTATTTTTGTCAAATCTAAGGTCTTATCGAAATCCTTAGCTTCCATTGAATATAATCCTTCACTCATGGTTATATATTTTTCTGTTTTTTACTTAATTAATTTTTACCTTTCATCAATTCAACGAATGGGTTGATGTAGTTTTCACCCTTCATTGTTACGCCTTGGAGACCTTTACCGCCGTTCATTGGACGTTTCACATCGCCGAAGATACCTTTTTCAAGTGCTGTAAAGAGACCTTCTTTGTTGATGTCTTCCAATAATGTGATTGTGTTGTCCAAGACTAACTTAGCGCGGTTACGGCAGATACCGTCAGCTTTGAATTCCATTTCGTCGCCTATGCTGCGCATATTGTTGAAGATATATTTTGCATTTTCGATTGAGAGGTAACGGTCGCTCATGAATGGAGTGTGGATAGCTTCTGTTGGCATGCCGAGAAGTTGGATGCCTTGGTTTGTCCAGATTCCGATCATGTTAAAGAGAGCGTCTTGGATGTGACCGCGGAAGATGTTACCTGTCATGAATTTGGTTGGAGGCATATATTTCAATGTTGCCTTAGGGAAGATTTCGCGTGTCATCTGAGCTTGTGCGAGTTCATACAAGAATCCGTTTTCTAACTCTGGATCCATTTCGAAAGCGTGACCGAGACCCATTTGTTCTTCTTTAAGACCTGCTGACAAAGCAAGTTGTTCGTTGATCAAGTCAGAAGCGAGAACTGTGTGAGCAGCTTCAACGGCGTCAGCTGTTGTGAGGTAGTTGTCTTCACCAGTGTTGATGATAACGCCTGCGAAACCGTTGATGATACGTGACATATATTGGTCAATCAATGTACGTTGCATATTGATGTCGCGGAACAAGATGCCGTAGAGAGCGTCGTTAAGCATGACGTCGAGGCATTCGAGAGCGCCCATAGCTGCGATTTCTGGCATGCAGAGACCTGAGCAGTAGTTACAGAGACGGATATAACGACCGACTTCCTCACCTACTTCGTCCAATGCCTTACGCATGATACGGAAGTTTTCCTGTGTTGCGAAAGTGCCGCCGAAACCTTCTGTTGTTGCGCCGTAAGGAACGTAGTCCAAGAGACTTTGTCCTGTTGTACGGATAACAGCGATGACGTCAGCGCCTTGACGTGCGCCAGCTTGTGCTTGGATAACGTCTTCGTATATGTTACCTGTTGCTACGATGATGTAGAGATAAGGTTTTGGTCCTTCGCCTATTGTGTCAAGATATTGCTCACGGCGAGCGCGGCGAGCGCGGATCTTGTTAATATTTTCATCGATGATTGGCTGTAAAGTGTCAGCGATCTTCTTGCTGTCTCTTGTAACGACCTTTGTGATATCCAATGATCCGTCTGCTACTTTCTCAGCGATAGCTTGTGGATTAAGTCCTGTTTCAATCATTGCATTAGCGATGAAGAAGAGAACGCCTTCGCCCAAAACGCCTTTGTCTTTCAATGTGTCAACAACGACATTTGGAAGCGGAACTTGGTTTTCATCAACGCCGTCGATACCGATCAAACGGCATAAAGTACGTTCAACAGCGACTGTTGTGTATTGTTCCACGAAACCTTGTACATTGTCAGCAATGTTTTTTGCCAAACTACGAGCCTTAGCTACTTTTTCGAAATCTAAGCCTAATTTACTCATCACGATAATTTTATATTTGTTTATTTTTTTAATTCTTAATCAGTTACAAATATATCAACATCTTTTGCTTCACATCAATCCGACAGCAAAATAGTGATATTGAATAGTTGACAAATATAAGAAAAAATATTCTTGATTTTTAAGTAAAAAAGAATTTTTATAACAATGTGTTAAAATGTGAAATACGAGGGGATTTTATGATAAAAACAACCTTTACTGATGACTAAAATTTTCTTTTTTCCAATTCTCTAATAATGAAGTCCTCTAATTTCTTGGCATCTGGCAATGTTAACATATATGTCGAAACAAATAAATTATTATCCATCCCTGCCAAAGCATATTCGACCATCTTCTCGCCTTTACGAGTACATAATAAAATCCCCACTGGAGGATTATCTCCAGGATTCATCTCATTATCACGAAAATATGATACATAAGCATTTAGTTGACTTAAATCGCTATGCTTAAAACTCGTCATTTTTAAGTTCAATTATTACATTACAGTGCAACACTCTATTATAAAACACAAGATCGGCATAATAATATTCATCATCAATAATCATTCGTTTTTGACGAGCTTCGAAACAAAATCCTCCACCCAGTTCAAGAATAAAATCTTGCAAATGCGTTATCAATGCACTTTCCAAATCGGTTTCGCTTATAAAATCTTTCGAATCAAACCCAAGAAACTCGAATGAAAATGGGTCTTTTATACTTAATGTCGGGAAATGATTTTGAACTGTTTGTGACAACAACAATTCAGGTTTCTTGCTTATTCCACTTCTAAAATATAGATTTGTACTTATTTGACGTCGCAGTTCTTTTACACTCCAAGCACATTTCATACATTCAGTTTCATAGAAAAATCTTCCAAGAGAATCGTTCACTGTCATTATCTCTCTGATATGGGAAAAAGAAAGTTTGTTTATAATGTCGCTAGCGGTATTTATGAATTGGTGCGACGGTGTCGCACTTTTTCCAGAAAAGTCCGATGTCGTCGGACTAATTCCATTCGTCAGATATTGTTTTATATGCGGGTAAAACAGATAAAAACGACGACAATTTTTCAGTAAGGTTTCATTAATTCCCTTGACATTTATATTATCCGACAATTTTTTAAGTAATCTTTCACCGTAGGTTGCGCGGTCGCTTCCTTTTTGCTCGTATTCTACGATATAAAATCCGATAAGATAGTTCCTTACCGTGGCGTATCTGTTAATTGCCTTTAGCGCAGAATATTGAGATTCCGAGTGTATTTGCTCAATTGCTACAGAAAGTTCACTGAATGAGTTTATCTCTTTTTTCTCCCAATTAACGGGCAAGCCATATTGGCTAATATGCATCTTTTCCATAAATTTTGTTTTTCAAGGTCGATGCAAAAATATAAAGAAAAATCCTTGCTTCCACAATTTTAACACTTTTTAACTATTGTTAAAATCTATTAAAAGTATATGCCTTATAGTTAAGTGTAATTTGAAATCTGCCCCAAGAAATAACAATAAAAAAAAGACGCAAAGAAACATACTAAAATTTCTCTGCGTCTTTGCGTCTCTGCGACTATAAGTCTCTTATTCAATCACAGCGCGTACCGACTGTCCGTCGCTGCGGTAGTATGCGTTTTCGCGCTGTTCCTTGTCGTCGAAGCCTAAGTAATATGCGCTGTCGTCATCTGCGTGAGGTGTTGAACTCCAATATCCTCCGTAGTAACCGGCAAAATTGACGTATGTGTCATAATAATAACCTGCTGCTGGAAGGAAGATGCTGTTGCCGTTAGGTCCTGTCACTTTGTAACCGCTGATACTGTTTATTGTTGTCAATTCCCATGTGCAGTTGTCCAACAATTCCTTTTGTTCTTCTGATGTCGGCATTCTCCATGCATCGCCCCATTTCTTTCTTGCGACATCATATTGTGGGTCGCCTGAAAAGTCGTCGATCTGTTGGTACATTGTGCTGCAGTTGTTAGAGTTGTATGCTGTTTTTGTCTCAACCTCGCCCCATGAGTAGTAATCGCCGTATTGTTCTGGCGCTGTTGCTCCTACGTTGCATGTAGCCCATTTCAATCCTGATGGCAATCCAAGGTCAACCCAGTCGTGTCCGTTGGTTATTCCTTCAGTTGACAATGTAGTGAAACTTACTTCCTCGCCATAAGTGACACCTATTTCATTGACAGCGTATGCTCTTACGTAATATGTTGTGTTTTGTGACAATTCTGTGATATTTGATGTGAATGCGCCTACGCCTTCTCCGTCTGTAGTTTTATTATCTTCTATTGTTGGATTTTGATTTACGCCATAACAGACGCCGCGCGCAACAATCACTGTTTCTCCTTCTGTTGTCACCTCACCGCCACAGATCGCTGAATTCATTGTAACACCTGTGACTTCGTTTGTCATAACTATAACTACAACAGGAATTTCAGGTTCTTCTGGTTCACCTGGTTCTTCTGGTTCTTCTGGATTGTCATCACCTGGCTCTTCAGGATTTTCTGGATTTTCTGGTTCATCATCACCTGGTTCTTCTGGTTCGCTAGGTTCTTCTATTTCTTTAGTTGTAAAGCTCTTTTCTTCTCCGTAGCTTGTGCCTTTTTCATTTGTAGCGAATGCTCTTACGTAGTAAGTGGTATTAGCTTCCAAATCTGTCATTTCTGCTGTAAATGTTCCAAGTCCTGTTCCTTCAACAATGCGGTTATCGGTAATCTCTGGATTACTTTCTGTGTTCCAGCACACGCCGCGTTCTGTCACCTCAGCGCCGCCGTCTGCCGTGACTTGTCCGACGACTTTCGCTGTTGTTTCTGTTACTTCTTCAACAGATGTCGTTACCACTGTTGGTTTCTCTGCTTCTGGCTTACAAGCCAATAACAATGCGCATAGCATCGTCATTACAAAACATACTTTTTTCATTATTTTAGATTTTAATTATTTCAAAAATAAACAGTTATGCATTTAATCCACGTAAAACTCTTTTGCCATCTCAATCCACTGTGGATCAACACCTAGCGTTTCTGCGATATTCAGCGCTTCGTGTGGCACTTCGCCCTCGTGCGTCTCGACTAATTCGTAATTCATCTTGCCGTCGATGAGTCCTTTCACGCGAAGACATTTATTGTTATATGTTTTTATGTTATAATGCGTTACGATAACAAGACTCATCTCTCTGTCTTGAAGCAGTTTCACCAATGACGACACCAATGCCGTTCCTTCTGTAGGGTTTGTGGTACGTGCCGGTTCGTCAATCAGAGCGAGTATTTTCTTGTTTTGCTTCGATGCCTTTATCACCGCATCGATATTCTTCATCTCCGCCGCAAACGACGAGAGTCCTTTGTTGATAGACTGATCGTCGGTGGTGAGGCAGAATATCTCGTCATAAATCATCATGTCGGCAGACTCTGCTGGGACGCCGAAACCAAATTGAAGGAGATACTGGCACATCGCCAAAGTCTTGAGAACTATCGTCTTTCCTCCCATATTAGCGCCCATGATGATAAGAGGTTTCATGGATAAATCAATATCTACGCTTTGATATTCGCGTTTCTCGTTCTTCAAAATGCTCTTTACCTCTGGATGAAATATTCCTTTGTAAGATGAAATATTATTTGACGACAATGTAGGGAAACAAAGTCCCATTTCTTTCATCTGCAGCGACTTAGCAATATTTATATCGACATCTGCCAAAGCATTCAATGCAGTGACCATTATCGCTGAATATGGTCTCAACTTCTCCGATAGAACAGCGCGTATCTCGTCTTCGATACGAATCACTTCGTTATAGACTTCTTCTTGATATACTTCTTTCTCTTTCAATTTCTTACGTAGCGACGCAAGTTTTTCAGAGTATGAGTCATATATATAAAATGTAGCGATACGAAGTCCGTCGGGATCGAGTATTTTGACGATTTCCTCCAAATCAGGAATCTCTATTATTTTATCTAAAGAAATCTTTTCCAAAATATTTTTAACATCGGCAGAAAGAAGAGCGAGACTTTTCACCTCATAAAGTTCAATGTCATCGATGACCGCCGATGTAGCAAGACGAGAGATAGTGTTGTTGATGTCTTTCAGATTACAGAGTTTGAATTGCAGAGTCTGAACTACATTCTTGTTCTCGTCATTTTTTATTACCTGATAAAACTCCTTCATCACATCATACGACTTCTCGATAGAACTTCTGTCGTACATCATTGAACTTTCGAGCATTAGCTTTCTGGAATAGCTGGAATGAGTACAGAGATTGTCTATCATGAAGCGCAATCCGCATGTTGAATCAATGAGTTTTCTGAGTTGCATCAAATTATATTTTGGCGTGAATTATAAGTCGCAAATTTAAGAATAAAACCTTAATGAAATTATGCGGTTATTCATTTTTTTAAAGTCAACAGACAACTGTCAACAGACAACAGATTTCGACCACTTTTTCTCTCGCAAAGACCAAAGAAACGCAAAGTTTTACGCATTTTTTTAGACGCCAGTGACGTCTCTACTTGGTGACTCAGTGACTCGGTGACTTAGTGTCTCAATTTTTGGGCGTTCCGGCAAAGCCGTCGGGCTTTCCGCTCTATCTTTGCTCCGCTACGCTTCGCAAAGGATGCCGCTGCAATCCCTAACGCAGAGGGCTTCGAGCAATGAGCCGCTAGCTTTGGACAAAACCGCTCACAACTCATAGCAAATTTTCAACTTTAAAAAGTCCTGAAAGGACGACAGTTCCCAGGCAGGCGGTGAAGTGCAAAGCACGGAACCCCTGCATTCATGACCACAATGATATAAAAAGTGCCGAAGGTACGACAGGAATTCAGTCTC
>JAFYNK010000078.1 GCA_017548125.1 Bacteroidales bacterium
CCGCCGAGAGTTTTAACGCTAAAGTAAAGGCTTTCCGTAGTCAATTCCGAGGTATCAGCGATATTCCTTTCTTTATTTTTCGGTTAGCTACATTATTTGCTTAACTTTTTTAATGCTCCACCGATTTTTAGGACTGATCCCTTTTCGGACTGAGCCATTAAAACCGTGTAAAATCACAATAAATTTACTACACTTTTTACTACACTTTTGGCGTAAAAACTAAGTGTAGTAGTGTATTTTTACAAGAAATTTTACGATTGTGAAATGTAATGTAATTTATTGGTTTTTAGTACTTTACAATTAAAAATATAAGTGTAATTCGTGGGACGTACTGGACTCGAACCAGTGACCTCTGCCGTGTGAAGGCAGCGCTCTAAACCAACTGGGCTAACGTCCCAAATTATCTAAATAAAAAAGAACGCCATTTAGACGTTCTCTTGTGGGGCGAACAAGAATCGAACTTGTGACCTCATGCCTGTCAAGCATGCGCTCTAAACCAACTGAGCTACCGTCCCATTTGCGAGTGCAAAGATACAACTTTTTTTTATTCCTCCAAATATTTTTTGTGTCATTTTTTATTTTATTTTTGAATTTTCTAAATCTATAATTATGAATAAAGTTAAGTATCTATTAGTCATTGTGTTCCTGATGAGCGGAATGTTCACCGCTAATGCCCAGGAAAAGAAAAATCTTGAATTGGCCGACATTTATGAACGCCCAACATTTTCAATTAAACGCGTTGTAGGTATGAATCCTATGAAAGATGGCAACACTTACGCTACTCTAGAAAAAGGAAAACTCAATATCTATAACTACAAAACTGGCAAACTCGTGAAGTCTCTCTTCGATATGAGAGAACTTATCCTCCCTGGCGATTCTCTTCCAGTTCCTCTCTATTCAACTTACGAACTCAGCGATGACGAATCAAAAGTATTGTTCATGAACAATATGAATCCTATCTACCGTCATTCTTATACTGCAAATTTCTATGTTTATGATATTAATAATAAGGTGTTGGCTCCTCTTTCTGAAAATGGTGACCAACGTCTCGCTACTTTCTCTCCAGATGCTACTAAAGTGGCTTTCATGCGCGATAATAACCTTTTTATTAAAGATTTGAAATCTAACGAAGAAATACAATTCACTCACGATGGCAAATGGAATCATGTCATCAATGGCGCTCCTGACTGGGTCTATGAAGAAGAGTTCGGCTTCGCTCAAGGGTTTTTCTGGTCTCCAGATAGCAAAAAAATAGCTTTCTATCGTTTCGATGAATCTAATGTTAAAGAATATAACATGCAAATGTTCAACGGATTATACCCAGATGACTATAAGTTCAAATATCCAAAAGCTGGTGAAGATAATTCAATAGTTGAAATTTATGTCTATGATGTCGCTACTGGCGTAACTAAAAAAATGGATACAGGCATACAAACTGATATCTATTTCCCAAGAATAAAATGGACTCAAGATGCTAATATCTTGGCTATTCAAAGATTAAATCGCCATCAAAATCATCTTGAAATATTGGCAGCTGATGCAACAACAGGCGAAACTTCTGTTTTCTACGATGAAACAAATCCTTATTATATCGATGTTACTGACAACTGGACATTCCTTGAAGATGGCAAAAGATTCTTGATGACAAGCGAAAAAGATGGTTATAACCATATTTACCTATATCGTATGGATGGAACTCTCTTAAAACAACTTACAGATGGCGAATGGGAAGTGACTAATGTTTATGGCTTCGATGGAAAAGAAGTTTATTTCCAAGCTGCAAAAAATAGTTCTATAGAACGTCAAATTTATGCTGTTAATTTGAATGGAGATATTCGCACATTAATCAATAAGGTAGGTACTAATAACGCTGTGTTTAGTTCTAATTTTAAATATTTGATAAATATCAATTCAAGCGTAGAACAACCTCATCAATATGTTTTATTTGACAGCAAGGGCAAGCAAGTTAGAGTTTTGGAAGACAATAAAGAATTTGCTGAAAGAATGAAAGAATATAATTTGGGCAAAAAAGAATTCGTGACAATTTCAGATCCTGCATTCACATTGCCTGATGGTACTCAATTGGAAATGCAAACATGGAGAATTCTTCCTCCTGACTTCGACTCAAGCAAACAATATCCAGTGTTGATTTACGTTTACGGCGGCCCTGGTCATCAAACTGTTAATAATGCATGGGGCAGCGATGACTTCGCATGGATGCAATTACTTGCACAAAACGGAATTATATGCGTGTCAATCAATAATAGAGGCGGCGGCGCAAGAGGCGAAGTGTTTAAAAAGATGACTTACCAACAACTTGGTAAATATGAAACTGAAGATATGATTACTTTGGCTAAATATATGGCAGCACAACCTTACGTAAATCCAGAAAAGATCGCTATCTACGGTTGGAGCTATGGCGGATTCATGGCTACTTCCGGTATCACAAAAGGCGCAGATTATATTAGCACAGCTGTCGCAGTCGCTCCTGTAACAAACTGGCGTTATTATGATAATATATATACTGAAAGATTTATGCGTACTCCACAAGAAAACCCTTCTGGATATGACGATAATTCACCAATCAATTTTGTTGATAAATTGAAAGGTAATTACTTGTTGTGCCACGGAAGCGGCGACGATAATGTACATTTCCAAAATGCTATGGAACTCATCAAAGCCTTGATTTCAGAAGGAAAGCAATTTGATTTGATGGTTTATCCAAATAAAGACCATAGTATTTATGGAAAATATGAACAAGACGGTGTGAGTGTGAGAATGCATTTGTTTGAAAAAATAAATAATTTCTTATTCGAAAATCTTTTAGAAAAATAATTGTTTGTATTAAAAAAATAACTATTTTTGCACCCGCTTAAGAAAAAAAGATATTAGTTTAACAATTTAAAGAAAGAGAGAGTATTAACATGATTATTGTTCCTGTAAAAGAAGGCGAAAGCATTGATCGCGCTCTGAAACGTTACAAAAGAAAGTATGAAAAAACTGGCGTTGTAAAAGAATTACGTAGCCGTCAAAAATTTACTAAACCTTCAATTATTAAACGTGAACAACGTATGAAGGCTATCTACGTTCAGCAGCTCCGTCAAGCAGAAGAAAACAACTAATTAGTTGTTTGCACTTTTTGCAAGAATAATTTCAGAGAAACTTTGTCTTGGGAAACCAGGACAAAGTTTTTTTTTATAAAACATTGCTTTTTTCAAAATTGTTATGTATTTTTGAGGCATAAAGAATACAAAATGATAGAAAGGTTTATTCGATATATACAAACTGAAAAAAGATATTCTATGCATACGGTCAATGCGTATAAGAAAGACCTTGTGCAATATCTTGAATTTGTCACGCAAAAGTATGATATTGATAATCTTCTGTCTGTTGAAACACCAATAATTCGTTCTTATATTATTGATTTGAAAGATGCAGGAATAGAAAATAGAAGTATAAATAGAAAAATTTCTACTTTACGCTCGTTCTATTCTTTTTATCTTCGTGAAAAGGAAATAAAGGTCACTCCAATGACTGGTATCAAATCGCTGAAACAACCTGTGGAATTGGCGAAATTTGTTCCTGAACATGATATAGATAATATCTCTTTTGATGACAATGAAGATTTCGACACCCAAAGAAGTGAGATTATTTTTGAAATATTATATCAAACAGGTATAAGACAAGCGGAACTGAGAAATATCAAAGATGATGATGTTGATAAGGCGTCTCATTATATAAAGGTGCTGGGAAAAAGAAATAAAGAACGAATAATACCGATAGGGGAGGAGTTGCTTGAAAAAATCGAGAGTTATAAAAAAAATAGAAACGAACAATTCCCCAATAGAGACAACATTGTATTGATAGTTGATAATAATGGAAAGCAAGCTAGTCCAAAATTTATTTATGATGTGATTCATAAATTGCTAAAAGGAGTAACAACTTTAGAACAAAAAAGCCCGCATGTTTTGAGGCACACTTTTGCAACACATTTATTAAATAGAGGAGCTGATATTAGGGCTATCCAAAAATTGTTGGGACATAGCAGCCTTAGCTCCACGCAGATTTATACGCATAATACAATAGAAAAATTAAAAGATGTGTATCAGAAAGCACATCCTTATGGAGATAAATAACAACAGCCGCAAGGCTATTATTAAACCAATTTAAAATAGGAGGTTCAAATGAAAACTACCATCAATTCAGTTCACTTCAAGGCTGATAAGAAATTAGAAGACTTCATCACACAGAAAATCGAAAAGGTTTGTTCAAAGTTTTCTGATGTGATTGGATCAGAAGTTACATTGAAATTAGATAATACAGACACGCCGGAAAATAAGATTGTTGATATAAGAATAATGTTAAAAGGCAATGATTTGTATGCAAGTAAAGAAAGTAAGAGCTTTGAAGAGTCAACAGATCTTGCTATAGATGCCTTGAAAAAGCAGTTAGAGAAGTATAAAGGTAAATTAGAAGGTCGTGATTGATATTGATATTCAGCAATTTACATAAAAAATAAAAAAAAATAGATTTTTTTTGAGAAAACGTTTGTAGATTCAAGAATTATGATTATTTTTGCAGACCGTTTCAGAGGAACACAATGGGACGGTCTGTTAAAACAAAGTTCTTTAAAATAATGAAAAAAAGGCCGGCGTAGCTCAGCGGTAGAGCACGTGATTTGTAATCTCGGGGTCGGGGGTCCAAATCCCTCCGCCGGCTCAATTTATCAGAGATGATAAATGGGGGAGTCGCATAGTGGCAATTGCAACAGACTGTAAATCTGTCCTCGGATGAGTTCGGTGGTTCGAGTCCACCCTCCCCCACACTAGCGGAAGTAGCTCATTTGGCAGAGCGAAAGCCTTCCAAGCTTTAGGTAGCGGGTTCGAGCCCCGTATTCCGCTCAAGAGAAAGCCAGCGTAGCTCAGGGGTAGAGCACTTCCTTGGTAAGGAAGGGGTC
>JAFYNK010000079.1 GCA_017548125.1 Bacteroidales bacterium
ACTATTTTTTATGAACAAAAACATCTCTATCAATCAAGATTTGCTTGATGACATTAAAGGTATTATAAACAATGCTCGACAGAATGCTTTAAGAAGCGTAGATTTTTGTCGTGTTCAAATGTATTGGAACATCGGCAAACGCATCTTTGAAGAAGAACAAAACGGTAAAGAACGAGCTGACTATGGTACCTATTTATTAAAGAATCTTGCTAGAAAAATAGAGCCAGAATATGGTAGCGGATTTTCTATCAGACAATTAGAGAGAAGTAGGCAATTTTACAGGACTTATCCAATTGCGTCCGCACTGCGGACGCAATTGAACTGGAATCAATACAAACAACTAATTTCCATTTCCGACCCCGACAAAAGAGAATATTACGAATTAGAATCAGTAAACAACAATTGGACTGCAAGAGAAACAGAAAGACAAATTAACTCTCAGCTTTATGAAAGATTGCTATTAAGCAATGACAAAGAAAGCATTTTGGCTGTAGCCAGAAAACAACGTATTCCTCAAACGCCTCAAGAGATTATAAAGGAACCTATGATATTAGAATTTTTGGGGTTGGAACGCAAAGCTTATTAAAGAAATAAACAATGTAATCTCACAAATGAATAACTCAAATACCTAATGCTTTGAGAATTTGACTAGTAGAATACGCATCAACGACATATTGTTCATTTTTCATTGTGTCGTGTGATGCTAATCTTATCGTATCTATCCATATTGTTTTACCACATTACTACTAAAAAGTCACGTAGTGACGACAGTTCCCAGGCAGGCGGTAGAGTGCGAAGCACGGAGCCCCTGCATTTATGACCAGAATGATATTAAAAGTGCTGAAGGCACGACAGAGTTTTTTTGCTCCTTTCTCTTTTTTTGCCGCAAAAAAGAGAAACAGAAAAAGCTCGCCGCAGCGTCTAAATCCGCTAAAATTTCATTGTCTGCGCTGGACAAAAATAAACTCGCTTCGCTCAGACAGCATTTTTGTCTTAACCGCTTCAACAATGAAATTTCTTAACGCTATTTAGCCGAGGCGGCACTCCGACGGCTTTAACTATAAACGATGGGAATTCCTCAATCCCTCAATTCCTAATTTTAAAAAAACCAGCTTACGCCGGTATCTATTATTTTACCATCCGACCGTCGGGCTTCTTAAACCGCCCGACGGTAATAAACCAAATAAATCAAATAAATTGAATACGCTTCGCTTTTATTCTATAACAGGACGCACACTTCGACCGTTGTTGCGGCTGCCGTAGAACATGCCCTGACGACTACTATTGAAGAAGAGGTAGAACGCGTAGTTGCTATAGCTTCCGTAAGGCGTAGAACCCCAATAGTAACCGCTGCTTCCAGCGTAGTATAGCGATGACCCGCCGCGATAACCAGCAGCAGGAAGAAAGATGTAATTGCTGTTAACCTTTGAGGTTACCTTATAGCCGTTAACGCCGTTATGCGTAGTCCAGGTCCAGGTGCAGTTGTTTTTTAATTCTTTCAACTCTTCGTATGTAGGCATACGCCAGTCGCCGCCCCAGTTGGCTGTAGCTGCGTCGTGTTGTGCTGTAAGATTGCCATTATTATCTATATAGCCCTGTGATTGTAAAGACGAATAACTAAGTCCGTAAGTTGGGCAGTTAGAAGAACTGTAATCTGTTTTTGTTGTTGTCTTGCCCCATGCAAAATAATCGCCGTAGCCTTCCGGTGTTGTCGCTCCAACGTTGCAGCTCGCCCATAACAGACCCGATGGCAAGCCTAAGTCAACGTATTCGTAGCCCCTATTAATGATACATTTTTTAACTTCAGTTTTATCAATACTATATCCATCTTCAAACTCATAATAGAAGTAATACTTCTTATCAAAATTCACATTCTCTATTTTTACATTAAACCTATTTTCATTAACATTACAAGAATACGATTTTGCATAGTTCATATCATTATTTTCAGCTATATAAATATTCACTGCTTCAAGTTCCACTGGGTAATCATACTCCACATCGAAATAAATATAATCCCAGCCTTTTTCTATATTTTCTTCTATTATCTCAACCTTACTTGCTTCTATTTCGTCAAATTTCTTGCAGCCAGCTAAGACGAGTGTTATTATGCTTAATATCAATAATGTTTTTTTCATAGACTTTAATATTATTTATTTTCAAGACGTGTCAATGTTTTTTTTATTTTTTTGCAGGATACATTGACGCGTCTCTACAATTTTCAATTCCAATTAAATCCTATTCCTAATTTAATTTCCATCATTTGGAAGTTTGTCGTAACGGCATCAATGCCTATTGTGAGATTTCTTAAATTCAGTTGCAAGCCTGCTGTTAAATCTACTCCTTTATAGGTGTTAGGCATATATTCCACATAATCGCCAGATGCAGTTTCACAACATCTTAATATCATTCCACATCCTGCTCCGGCTTTGAAATATACTGGCCCTCCTATCTTGGCAACCAAACCTCCTGTCACAGAAATGCGTGTACTTTTGGCATTGCCTGTCAATATCACTTCTTCGTATGATTTATCAATAGTGTTAAATCCAACAAAATCAAAATTGCTCATCGCACTGACAAACCAGCCTGCTTCCTTCACAGAGCCAAATGTAAAACCAAAAGATGTCTGTGGTGCGACGGAATATGCTGCATTTAATGTAATGAAGTTAACGCCTCTGCTTAAATATTTTTCCAAAGGTTCTTTCTTAGGAATAAAATAGCAACTGCCATAGTTATTTTTACTAATCTGCAATGTTCTTGTCTCATACAGTTTTCCTCTTCTAACTTCGACCTCGTGTTTGCCTAAAGAGAAGTCTATATCCATCGGTGTTTTTCCTACTTTCTTTCCGTCAACATAAATGTCATCGCCATTTTGTGATGAGTTGATTTTTATCATCTTTCCAAATGCCAAGACAAACTCATCTCTTACTGTTGTGGTTTTTACATCAACGGTCTTTACTGCTGTTTGCGTTCCTCTTGTAGCTTTGATATCGTGTTTGCCATATCCAAGATTTGTTGTCAATGGCGTTGTTCCAACATAATTTCCATCAACATAAATCTTGTCGCCAGACTGGTCTGTTTTTATCGTCACTTCTTTTCCTGTAGGCAGCTATTCTTTTATTGTCAGTGTCTGGTTTTCTTCAATAACGATATTCTTAGTAATAGAAGCGCAGCCTTCTTTTTCTAGTTTCAAGCTGTATTCGCCAATCATCAGATCTGAGATTATTCTCGGTGTGGTTCCATAATGTTTGCCGTTAAGATAGACGTTTGCTTTCACAGGCAGACTGCTGATGTCAAGAAATCCTGTTATAGCTGTCGGCGCTTCTATCTTTATGTTCTCGTCTTTTCCAAGAACAAGGTTCAAATTTTTAGATACCGTTCTATGCTTATCTTTCTTCACCTCCACAAAATGAGCTCCATCGGTGATACGTCCGTTCCATTTGCCTTTGCCTTTATATTGTCCGTCAATATAAATATCAGACGCAGCGTCGGTATCAAGCGTCAGATTGACGAAGTTGGCATTCATCTCCATGACTGCATTTGTGGTGTTTCCATCAGTGATGGTATAAGTCTGTTCCGCTGCCTTATACATGTCTTTAACCACGCGTACTTTATATGTTCCGCTCGCCATCTTGTCAGACTGATACGGAGTTGTTCCAACCTTTTTGTTGTCAATAAAAACAATAGCACCGCTCTCTGGCTTGGATGTCACATTGATAAAACCGTATGCTGGACGTAATTGCTTTTCTATCGTTACTGGTTCTCCGCTAGTAATCGTCACGCTGCCGCTTTCGGTATGATACATATCGCATTCTATTTTCCATGTATGCATAGTGCCAATGGCGAGTGACTTGAATCCGTCGCTAACATATTGCTCGTCGATATATATGGAAGCATTAGGCTGGTCGGCTATGATTGTGAGATAATTATTTTGCTGTGTTACGACAGACGACATGCCTGATGTAATATACTGCAGCACCATCTCATAAACGCAATAGTCGCATAATTTTTCTGGAAGATAATATTTATAAGTTCCGTAGTCTGGATGTTTTATATCAATGAATGTCGCTGCTTCTGCAGAAAGATAAATCCACATCTGGCCAGTCTTTGGTCTTTTAAGAATCTGAGTCTCTCTGTTGCCACTAAACACAAGCCGCAGCCTTTCCTGCTCTGGAATATTCTCTGTCGAGATTTTTATCAAAGCCATCGGCATCTCGTTGCCATCCACATACTCCGCCTTATCTTCAATAACACCGCCAGGAATATGCTTGAAACTCCCTTCTTTCACCTGAAGCTGCGAGAAAGCGTTTAACGAAATAAATGCAAATAATACAAGTAAAATTCTCTTCATAACCATATTTTATATTGAATTACAAAGATATGAAAAATGACTAAAGGCCAAAGGCTAATGGCTAAAGTTTTTTTAACTAAGACTGTTGAACTTTTTTACAAAGGTTCTTAGTTCAAAAGCCAATAGCTAATAGTCTCCAACAAGAAACACAAAAAGCTCCTTCGATTGCTCGAAGAAGCTATTGTATTGTGTGTTTCAAAAACAAACTATAGATGTATTATTTCTTTGCGATGAATTCTTGAACTGAATCCATAGGAACGATAGTTTCTTCGAAATAATAAGCACCAGTTTTTTCTGATCTTTTCATTCTGATAACCTTTGAATACTCTTTACCAAGAGTACGCAATGTTGCAACAACTTTCTTTGCCATGGCCTAATCTTATTTAATTTCTTTGTGAACTGTCATTTTCTTCAAGATTGGGTTGTATTTCTTAAGTTCCAATCTTTCTGGTGTATTTTTCTTATTCTTTGTTGTAACGTAACGTGATGTACCTGGCATACCACTTGCCTTATGCTCTGTACATTCCAAAATTACTTGTACGCGTGCGTCTTTTGTCTTCTTTGCCATTTTTTTCTCCTTTCAGAATTTGGATTGCAAAAATACACATTTATTTGATAAATGCCAATACTTTTTTCCAAATTTTTATTTTTATTATTCAACAGTCTTCACGACTGATTTTCAATTATTTACTTATTATTTGTTGATAATTTCGTTAACTTTAACTAAAAGTTCAGCTTCTTTTTGGATAGCTTTAGCTTCTATTTCAGCACCTGCTTGAACCATTTTGTCTGCAAATTCGCGATCTTTGATGCCAGCAGCGTTGATTTTCACATTCAAATAAGCACCCATAACAGCGCTTCTGCAGCACATTGCGCCTACGCCAGCGTCTGATACTGATGCTGGATTGCCGTCGTTAACCATAGCTTCAACGACTTCAAATGCTGAGAATGCTACTTGCATAGTTCTGAATGGAACTTCGATAGCGTATTTTGAAGCGTCTTCGATAGCTTGTTTACGTATTTCTTTATCTTCTTCAGTCTTCTTAGGCAAGCCGAATGCAGCCATAATTTTGTTGAACGCATTTGTATCTTCATCAACTAATGCGAGAAGCTGATTCTTGATAACCTGGCCTTTTTCTGCCCATTGTGAGAAGAATTCCCATCTGTCGTCCCAACCTGGTTTGTGTGATGACAAGTTAGCCACCATTGTTGCCAATGATGCGCCGAGAGCGCCCATGTAAGCTGAGATAGAACCGCCGCCTGGAGCTGGGCTTTCGCTTGCTGTTTCGTCAGCGAAAGCAGCACATGTCATGTCAACCAATTTCTTCTGTGAGTTGTCTTCGAGCAAGAATTCGATAACTTTTTCTTTTGGGTTGAAAGGTTTCAAGTCGTCAAGACCCATTGACTTGATAGCTATCTTCATGATTTCATCTTCGCTGACGCCTAATGAACGTTCTTGTTTAGCGAGATAGAAGCGACCTGCATCGAGGAGAACGCTCTTAGGAACGAGACCTACGATTTCACAGCCTGTAACGCGAACGCCACGTGCTGCTGCCTTGTTGCAAACTTCTTCAAAGCAAACGTGAACTGGTGTCTTAGCGATGTTGGTGATGTTCATTGATACCTGAGCGATACCGTATTCTTCGATGAACCAGCCGATAGCTTTTGTTCCTGGCAATGAACCTGGAATCATGACTGGGTTGCCGTTTTCGTCCTTGACAGGTTTGTCTGTCACTTTTGGACCTTGTCTCATTGGACGGCCTTTTTCTCTAACGTCGAAAGCGATGGCATTAGCACGACGTGTTGATGTTGTGTTCAAGTTGTAGTTGATAGCGACCAAGAAGTCACGTGCTCCAACTGCTGTAGCGCCTGTTGTAGCAACTCTTTCGTTGAATACTTTAGGACCGAAGTCTGCTGTGCAGCCTGATGAGAATCTTTCTGCCAATGCTTCGTATTCGCCAGCGCGGCAAACAGCGAGATTGCGTCTTTCTGGTGAGAAAGCTGCGTTTTCATAGCAGAATACTGGGATTTCCAATTCATTACCGATTCTTTCACCAAGTTGACGTGCATATTCAACTACTTCTTCCATTGTGATACCTGCGACTGGCACTAAAGGACAAACGTCAGTAGCACCGAAACGTGGGTGGTCACCGTGGTGGTTACGCATATCGATGAGTTCGGCTGCCTTCTTAACAACGCGGAATGCTGCCTCACAAACGTTCTTAGGCTCACCTACGAAAGTGATAACAGTTCTGTTTGTCGTTGCTCCTGGATCGACGTCTAATAACTTAACGCCCTCAACCTTCTCAATCTCAGCTGTAACTTGATTGATGATGTTCATATCGCGACCTTCGCTGATATTAGGAACACATTCGATAATTTGTTTCATTTGTATATTTTTTTATAATTATTTATCTTCAAAACATAATGAAAATCAAAGCAGAATAACCACCCAATTTTCCGCGTGCAAAGATATAAAAAATTAGGAATGAGGAGTTAGGAATGAGGAATTATTTTTTTAAGAATAAAAGACTACAAGACCACAAGTCAACAAGTCTTAGCACTTGTAGTCTTGTGGTCTTGTTGACTTGTTGACTTTAAACAATTTTTCCCTGAATAACGACCTTCTCAACCTTGTTAGCTCCATAATAATATGGCATGAATTCGAGGCCGTTCATCGGTTGTGTGATTATCACATTTGCCAGTTTTCCTTTGGTGATTGAGCCGAGTTCGTGGCTTACGTCCATTGCGTATGCTGTGTTCAATGTAGTGGCATTGAATGCTTCTTCTGGTGTCATCTTATATCTGATGCATGCTGCCGACATGATGAACTGCATATTGCCCGATGGCGATGTTCCTGGGTTGAAGTCTGATGCCATCGCCACAGGAAGTCCGGCCTTGATCATATCGCGTACTGGCGACAATGGGAGATTCAAGAAGAAGGCGCAGCCTGGCAACACTGTCGGCATTGTCTCTGAGCCTTTGAGTGCTTCTATCTCCTCATCGCCCATCTGTTCTAGGTGGTCAACAGAGATAGCGCCATATTTAACGCCAACCTGAACGCCGCCCGACACCGCCATTTCATTGGCGTGAATCTTAGGACGCATGCCATATTTAATGCCTGCCATAAGTATTCTCTCTGTATCTTCAACGGTGAAGAATCCTTTGTCACAGAAAACATCGACAAAGTCAGCGAGGTTTTCTGTCGCAACCAAAGGCATCATCTCATTGATGACTAAATCTACATATTCTTCCTGACGTCCTCTGTATTCCATTGGAATGCCGTGAGCGCCGAGGAAATTGGCTTTTATTGTTAACGGCGAGTTTTCTTTTAATCTTTTGATAACGCGCAACATCTTAAGCTCACTATCGACGGTAAGTCCATAGCCGCTCTTGATTTCAACAGCGCCGGTTCCCATTCGCATTATCTCATTGAGACGTCGCATCGCTGATTCGTAGAGCTCGTCTTCAGTAGCGTTTGCTGTAGCCTTGGCTGAGTTGAGGATTCCACCTCCCCTCTTGGCAATCTCTTCATAACTCAATCCCTTAATCTTATCAACAAACTCCATCTCGCGCGAGTTGGCATAGACGATATGAGTATGTGAGTCGCAGAATGTTGGCATCACGAGACCGCCTTTTGCATCAACGACTTTTCTTTCCTTCTGAAGATATTGCTGACATTCCAGAGAATCCATCTTGCCGTAATCGGCGATTTTCTTACCTTTTATATATAAGAACGCATTTTCAATGCGGTTGACTTCTGACATAGCAGCGCCGGCTTTCATGAGACTGCCGTCTTCCACGATGCCGACCAATTCCTTTATATTAATAATTAACATAACAACGAGTTTTTATTTTTCACAAAGATAATAAAAAGACTAAAGACTAATGACTAAAGGCTAAAGATTTTTTTGAGCTAAGAAACAAAACACTCCCGACTAAAAAACCTTGGTGTCTTGGTGACTTGGTGTCTCGGTGACTTTTAAAAAAAAGAGCGCTACTTTAACAGCAGCGCTCCTCTTGTTGTCTTGTAGTCTTGAGACTTATTGACTTTATTTCGTCTTATTTTTGATAAAGTTTTTGCCAGTTTTTATATTCTCTTTCTTGCCATGGGCCGTTGTGGTAAACGTAAGAAGCGATCAAAGGAATAACTGTTGTACCTTCTGCGTAAACCATTTGTTGGAGTTGGTGGCTTACCTTACCCCATGAACCAGCTTCGAGCAATGTTGATGATGAACAAGCGCCGTCGCGAACGTCAGCAACTGTGATTTGGATAGCGTATTTGTGCATTGGTGTTTCATAACCGAGGATTTCAGCGCAGACAACTGTATCTTGTGCGAAGTTCTTAGGAGCACCGCCACCTACCATGAACAAACCTGTTTCTGGAGCTTGCATCTTGATTTGTGTCAATTCGATGAAGTCTTTCACAGAGTCGATTGATAAGTATTTTTCACCTTTTTGCATTCTTTCCCATTGGTGTTTACCAATACCGAAACCTGCTGATGAGTCGCTGAATGCTGGAACGAAGATAGGCACACCGCATTCGTAGCATGTTTGAATCAAGCTGTCTTTCTTAACTGCGTGACCATCGTGTAACCATTTACCGATTTCATAGATGAATTCACGTGATGAGTAAGGACGTGCTTCGAGCATGTTAGCGATTTCGAATGTAGTGTGATCGCAAGCTTGAAGCTCTTCCTCATCGATGTATGTATCATAGATACGGTCGATATAAAGGTCGCGTAATGTTGTGTCAGCGATAACGTTTTCTTTTTCACCAATGTAATGTTTAAAACCGAGAGCTTCAAACAAGTCCATATCGATGATAGAAGCGCCTGTTGCTACAACAACGTCAATCATTTTGTTACGTACCATGTCAACATAAACTTGCATACAACCTGCTGCTGAAGTTGAACCAGCTAATGTCAAAATGTTTGTACATTCTTTTTCTTTACACATCATCATCAAGATGTCAGCTGCACGTGCAGTGTCGCGTGATGTGAATGACATATTACGCATTGCATCAACTAATTCTGTTGAATTGTAACTTTTTATGTCGATGTGTTTAATAACATCTTTCAATAAATCTTTTTTCTCCATTGTTATTAAATTTTAATTTGAAACTCAATTTTGTGGTGCAAAGATACATTTTATTATTTACATTCACAAATAAAACAAAAGCATATTTCAATTAAAAAAAATTGTATCTTTACAAAAATTTAAAATCAATAAAAATGAAAAAAATATTAATAGCAATATTGTCTATTTTCTTATTCGCATCATGCGGCAACAACGAGAAAAAAGACAAAAAAACAGAACCTATACAAGAAGAAAACATCGTAGTTGAAGAAGACACATTCGTAAAGACTTTAGACTACAAGAAATTCATAAAAAACGTTTGGGACATCGAGACTTACCCCGACTCCGTCGTTTATAAAGGCAAACTGCCTTGCGTAATAGACTTCTATGCCGACTGGTGTGGTCCATGCAAGAAAATAGCTCCTATAATGGAAGACATCGCAAGAGAATACGACGGAAAAATCATAATATACAAAGTCAATGTCGATAAAGAACCTAAACTAAGCACTGTATTTAAAATCAGAAACATACCAACAGTGTTCTTCTTCCCCAAAGAAGGACAGCCTTTATCACAAGTGGGCGGACTTTCCAAAGAAGAATATACCAGTATCATAAACAAATACCTTATTAATTAATGTCACAGATTTTCCCTACGGCTTATCTCCCGTCAATAGAATATATTTCACTGTTCTTAAAAACAGAAAACGCGTCTATAGAGTTATTCGAAACTTACCAAAAACAATCTTGTCGCACAAGATGTAATGTCATGACCGCCAATGGAGTGCAGACGTTGACAGTTCCTGTGATTAAGACCAATGGAAATCATACTCTTACAAAGGACATTGAGATAAGCTATAAAGAATCATGGCAGCAAGTTCATCTTCGTTGTCTGGAATCTGCATATAGAAAATCTGCATATTTCGACTATTATTTTCCATATTTAGAAAAGATTTACAAACAGAAATTCAACACTTTAATAGAATTGAACGAGTTCTGTCTGAAAGCTATTCTAAAGCTATTGAAGATTAAGAAAGAAATATCTTACACTACCGATTTTGAAAAAATCACAGACGAAAAAGATTACAGAGTCGCTTTGTCAAAAAATGAAATCAATAAGATTGAAATGCCTGAATATTATCAGGTCTTTTCAGATCGACACGGATTCATCTCAAACTTGTCAATCGTCGATTTGCTCTTCAACGAAGGACCTAATTCAATTCATAATTTATAATTCATAATGCATAATTAGTTCACCTTAATTGTGAATTATGCATTATGAATTATGAATTAATCAAACTGGGTACGCTATTCTTACATGGTATATGCTCATCAGTTTTTTCTTGAACACTTTTTTGATTGTAGTGATGTCGCGTAATGTCAAATCAGTATTTATAAACTGATTATCTCTTGTCTGTGTGTCAATAATTCCATCAACGAGTTTGCTAATCGACTCTTCTGTCTTATCCTGAAGACTTCTTGACGCTGCTTCAACAGAGTCAGCCATCATAAGTACAGCCGTCTCCTTTGAAAAAGGAATAGGACCATGATAACGGAAATCAGCTTCATTTATTTCAGCGTCTGGATTTTCCTTCAACTCCATCTGATAGAAATATTCCGTTCTTCTTGTTCCATGATGCGTTCTCACAAAATCGATAATCTGTTCTGGGACATGATATTTTCTACATATTTCTATTCCGTCTATAACGTGATTTATGATTATCTGAGAACTTTCATAATATGACATATCTTCATGAAGATTATATTTTCCACTTTGGTTTTCAGTAAAATACATCGGATTTTTCACCTTACCGACATCATGATACATCGCTCCGGTACGAGCCAACAACATATTTCCTCCAATAGCAAACAGGGCTTCTTCACAAAGGTCAGCCACTTGCATGACATGCTGGAATGTTCCTGGAGCTTCAGAAGCAAGTTTTCTCAACAAAGGCGTATTAGTGTTACTTAACTCCAAGAGTGTCATATCTGTGACAAATCCGAAAACTCTTTCAAAAAGGAATGACAAAGGTAATGTCAACATAGCAAACAAAGTATTCATTGCAAAAATACCGACATCATTCCAAGTGAAATTATCCAAACCTCCGTCAAAAATCAAGGAGACACCTATCTTTAATATGATGTATGAGATAAATATTGACGCATAAGTCACAAAATATCTTGAACGTGACGTGCTTCTTGACAAAACAAATATCGCAACCAACGACACAAAAAACTGAACGATAAAGAAAGCAAACGAATTTGGAACTGCAAGACTTATGATTATCAATGTTAAAATTTGAATGTATATCGCGACCTTAGTATCAAAAAAAGTCACAAGCAACATCGCCAATATCGGCAAAGGCATCACATATATCATATTTGGATAATATTTGATTATCACAAATGATGGTATTATCATCATCAACATCATGACCAATATCATATTTAGCGAACGCGATTCCTTGAATATGTCAGAACGAATAAGCTTCAACGCATAGAACAACGAAAGGAACACCAAGAATACCAGAATTATCTGACCATAAAGATTCAAGTTTCTATTAAAGAAGTTGCCTTCATCCATCAAGGAGTATTCTTTTTCCAATGAATTAAGAATGTTATATTTCTCATCCGTTATCAATTCGCCTTCAGTAATAATAAGTTCGTCTTTTTGAACCATGCCGAATGTCAAGGAAATAGACGACAAAGCCTGTTCTTCCGATTGTTTTGTCAAATCTTCTGAATAAATCACATTTTGATGCAAATATGTAAGCAAAAGTCTATTTATCAATATTTTATCAATATCCTGTTCAACATCTGACAAATAATTAGAAATCAAGTCGGTTGCAGTTTTCATTGTATAGAAATCGCGGAGCTGCTTGGTTTTCACCACTCTATCGCGAACCACATCAATCATCGACTCCGGCTTTAAATTATCAAAGAAAAAAACATTAGCAATAACGCCTCTATCTTCAATCGTATCGTATAATTTTTCAAGAAGCAATTTGTTTTTCAACTTATCGTCTTCATTTCCAGTCCATTTTTCTTCAAAATCACTAAGCATTTTTTCTTTATTGGCATTAGTAGCGACAACATCGAAAACGAAAATAGGATAAAAATCCTTCAAGTAATTCTCCTCTTCTATCTTCAACTGCTCCGGCGTCTTGTAAATAGGAAAATTGAAAGGCGCATACAGCGATTCATATTGCCATGGCCTCATCTTTTGATATTCATATTTAAATTTGACAGTTCTCGGCATTTGCCATACAACAACAAATATTGCGACAAGAAATACCAAGATTCTAAATATCATTTGATACGAATGACCAACCTTCAACAAAAAAGACGATATTTTACTCATATTCAGTATTTTACACAATAATTACTTATTTTCATATTTTTGACAAAAACATCTGCTAATATACGATTATTTTTTATAATTTAGCAATCATAACAAACTAATTAAAATTAAATATGAGACATGGAATATGCAGTTTGTCGGTAATACCGATGAGAAAAGAAGCATCGCACGAAAGCGAACTTGTATCAGAATTGTTGTTCAACGATATTTATGAAATAATAGATGAGAACCAGGAATGGCTTAAGATTCGTTGTCTATACGATTCTTACGAAGGATGGATTAGAAAGCTGCAACACAATGAGCTGAGCCAAGAGAAACTCAACGAGTATATCTCCAAAGACAAATACATAATCAATTCGCCTGTCTCGTATTACAATTTCAAAGTCTTGAGTTTTGGCAGCAAGATATTTGAGAACAAGCCAAACACCATCATGCTAAGAAACAGTTTCAGTCCTAAGATAATGGTTGAATCGGCAATAAAACTACTCGACACGCCTTATCGATGGGGAGGAAAAAGCATCATGGGCATCGACTGCTCAGCCTTAGTACAATTATGCGCAAAAGTAGCAGGATTCAAACTTCCAAGAGACGCCTCTCAACAGGTAAATCACGGCGACTTAGTAATGTACGGAAACGAGATACAAGCCGGCGACTTAGTAATGTACGGAAACGAGATACAAGCCGGCGACTTAGCCTTCTTCGAAAATGAAAACAGAAAAATAACGCATGTGGGAATACTTCTTTCCAACGACAAGATCATCCATGCTTCTGGCAAGGTTCGCATCGACACATTCGACCAAACAGGCATTTTCAATAAAGAAAGTAAACTACACACTCATATTCTGAGCGTCATCAAAAGACTTAAATAAAAATTTAACTTTTATTTTCTTTTTAAATTGTTTATATTTGTACCCATAATTAAGAATCTAACTACTAAAAAATAATATCATGAACAATGCATTATTTCAATTTGCAAAACCTGCCAACGAGGCTGTAAAAGAATACAGACCTGGCAGCTCAGAAAGATTAGCTTTGGAAGAAGAACTCAAGAAACAATCAAGTGAGATTATAGAAATACCTATTATTATTGGCGGAAAAGAAATTCGCACTGGCGACATGGGCGAAGTCGTAATGCCACATAACCACAAGCATGTTGTTGCGAAATACCATAAAGTAGGCGAAAAAGAAGTCAACATGGCAATTCAAGCTGCCTTGGACGCGAAGAAAGAATGGGAAAACACCCCTTGGGTTGAACGCGCATCCATTTTAGCACGCATAGGACAACTCATCGCCACAAAATACCGTGCTAGAGTCAATGCTTCTTGTATGTTAGGACAAAGCAAAAACGCATTTCAAGCAGAAATAGACTCAGCATGCGAGACAATCGACTTTTTCCGTTTCAACAACTACTACGCCGGAAATTTATATTCAGAACAGCCGACATCTACACCAGACCAACTTAACAGAGTCGAATATCGTCCATTGGAAGGCTTCATCATGGCCGTCACACCGTTCAACTTCACCTCTATAGCATCTAATTTGAACATGACGCCAGTATTGATGGGCAACACAACCATCTGGAAACCATCAACAACAGCATTATTGTCGAACTATCACCTCATGCAAATCTTCATGGAAGCAGGACTACCAGCAGGCGTAATCAACTTCTTACCAGGCAAAGGCTCGCTCATCGGCAATGTTGCTCTCAACAATCCTAACCTCGCCGGCATTCACTTCACTGGTTCTACAGCAACATTCCAAGGTTTGTGGAAAGGCGTTGGCGCTAACATCAGCAACTACAAGTCATATCCAAGATTGGTAGGCGAAACTGGTGGCAAAGACTTCATCTTCGCTCATAATTCCGCAAATCCTCGCGAGGTCGCAACAGCAATAGTTCGTGGAGCTTTCGAGTTCCAAGGACAGAAATGTTCAGCAGCATCACGCGCTTACATTCCTGCATCATTATGGAATGAAGTGAAACAACATGTTGGAGAAATGTTAAGCACAATCAAAATGGGCGATGTCACCGACTTTACAAATTTCGTAAACGCAGTAATAGACGAAGCCTCTTTTGACAACTGCAAAGCATACATCGACAGAGCAAAAGCATCTGATGAAGCTGAAGTTATTTTTGGCGGAAACTGCGACAAATCAGTAGGTTATTTCGTTGAGCCAACAGTAATATTGACATCAAACCCTAAATACGAGTCAATGGCTCAAGAAATCTTCGGACCAATAATCACAATCTTTGTTTACGACGACAAAGATTATATCGAGACACTTGAACTTTGCGACAGCACATCGCCATACGCTTTGACAGGTGCAATATTCGCTTACGATTTACAAGCACAAAGAATAGCCAACGACAAACTCAAATATTCAGCTGGCAACTTCTACATAAACGACAAACCGACAGGCGCTGTTGTTGGCTGCCAACCTTTTGGCGGTTCTCGCGCTTCCGGAACAAACGACAAAGCCGGCGGATTATGGAATCTCATCCGTTGGACAAACCCTCGTTCTATCAAAGAAACATTCGTTCCTGCAACAGAATACGGCTATCCATTCCTCGCTAAATAACAACAAAAATTTATAAAATAATTGAGGCGTACGATGTTTATACGCCTCATTGCATTAGATTAAAATCATGAGAAAAACATTTTTACTTACTTTAATTTTATTAATATTCAAGACTTCATTCTCTCAAAAAGAAGAAATAAACGTATTATTCCTCGGCAACAGCTACACATTCGTCAACGATTTGCCTAATTTAATAAGCGAATTGACAACAAATACCGATAAAAAAATAAACCATGAATCCGTTTGCCCAGGAGGCTGCACTTTATTCCAACACGTTGAAAGCGACTATTCCATGTCAAAAATACGCAAAGGCGGATGGGATTTCGTCGTCTTACAAGAACAAAGCCAGCTTCCATCAATAGACTATTATCGTCACAACTCGATGCGTCCAGCATATCAGACGCTTTATGATTCAATCATGTACTACAACACTGAAGCAACAGTCGTCGGTTATATGACATGGGGACGCCGTTATGGCGGACAACAATGCGTCAATTACGGACAAGGCCTTTATTGCAGCGCCGATTTCGTTGATTTCGACCACATGCAAGATACAATGAGCGTTGCATATTGTGAAAACGCTTACGCTACCGACTCATACGTCGCGCCTGTCGGAGATGCATGGAAAGCAGCTTTAAAAGCAAACTCCGATTTGGTTTTGCACAGCTCTGACGACAGTCATCCTAATTACGAAGGAAGTTATCTGGCAGCTTGCGTATTTTACTCCGTATTCTGGCTGGAAAGTCCTATTGGAATATTTCATAACAGCACACAAATAGATTCTACAAAAGCTGACTTGTTACAAAACATAGCCGATGACATTGTTTTCAACAATCTTGAAAAATGGAATATCACAATTGAAGACGACGGAAATGATGACGGAAATGATGACGGAAACGACGACGGAAATGATGACGGAAACGACGACGGAAACGACGACGGAAACGACGATGGAAATGACGATGGAAATGACGATGGAAACGATGATGGAAACGATGATGGTAATGATGACGATGAAAATATAGAATACGTACAAGAAAAGAACTATATAATCACTCACAACCCACACGACAACAACATAACTATTGAGAACCAATACGCCTCTTCTATCAATGTTAAAATATACAACATCAACGGAACTTTACTCAACGAAAAGGATGTTATCAACAGTGAAAGTATGGAAATAAACAGTTCAAAAGGTGTTTATATCGTACAGATAATAGACAATGATAACAAGTTCAATTTCTCAGAAAAAATCATAAAATATTAAGCAAAACACAAAAAGTGCCGTTTATCATCGAAAAAACACCTGTTTTTTCACCCCTAAAAACGGCACTTTCACCACATTCTCATAAAAAAGAGCCAAAATTTAAAACCATATTTCAATCTTTTATCCCAAATAGGTATTTTCAATTTCTTTTCACCCCATATTTACATTTTTTAAAACATTTTTATTATTTATTTTATTTACTTTGCGAAGTTAAAAAAAATAATTGAAAATGGAAGTTAAAAGACTATTTGACATCTTAGAACAGTATGTAGAAAAATACCCAGAACAAGATGTCGCTTTAGCAAGAAAAGAAAACGGCAGCTGGAGAAAATACAGCATTCAAGAATATGTCGAAATAACAAACAATTTAAGTTACGCCTTCATAAAATTAGGTATCAAGAAAGACGACAAAGTTGGTATTATTTGCAGCAACCGTCCAGAATGGAATATGCTCGACATGGCAACAATGCAACTCGGTGCAATTTCAGTTCCTATCTACCCAACCATCAGCAAAGAAGACTATCGTTATATCATCAACGACTGCGGCGTTAAACTAATCGTTTTAGAAGGCGGCGGCGTTTTACAAAAAATCGAAGATGTCAAAGCTGACACTCCAAATCTTGAAGCGATATATGCTCTTTCAACAAAATGCGACTACCCTACTTTTGAACAGTTAGTAGAGCTTGGCAAGCAAAATCAAAATGCAGAAGAATTAAGAGCTCGCAAAGAAAGTGTAAGCGAAAAAGACTGCGCAACAATCATATACACATCAGGCACAACAGGAAACCCTAAAGGCGTTATGCTTTCTCATTACAACATAATGAGTCAGTTACACAACTTGAAGCAAATTCCATCACCATGGTCAAAGAAAGCATTCAGTTTCTTGCCAATATGCCACGCATACGAAAGAATGTTAGTTTTCTTGTATCAATTCCTTGGAATGTCAGTTTATTATGCAGAAAGCCTTGCAACTATCGCTTCTGACTTAAAAGACGTGCAGCCTACTATGATGAGCGCTGTTCCTCGTCTCCTCGAAAAGATTTACACAAAAGTAAAGCAAAGCGGAAGAAGCAACAAAGGCATCAAGAAAGTCATCTTCTTATGGGCTTTGAACTTAGCAGAAAAATATAGAATCGACCCATGTAACAGAACATGGTTATACAACCAAAAACTCAAGATTGCCGACGCTTTAGTTTACAAGAAAATACGTCAGAACCTCGGTGCAGAAAACTTCGACATCGTCGTTTCTGGAGCAGCAAGCATTCAGCCTAATATTGCAGCGTTCTTCTCAGCAATCAAAATGCCAGTGTTTGAAGGCTATGGCATGACAGAATGCTCTCCTGTTATCGCTGTTTCATGCAGACTGCCTCACGGCCGTGAAATCGGAACTGTAGGTTTCGCATTGCCTGGCGTTGAAGTAAAAATCTCCGAAAACAAAGAAATCATCTGCCGCGGACACAACGTCATGATGGGTTATTACAACCAACCAGAACTTACAAGAGAAGTCATTGACGAAGACGGCTGGATGCACACAGGCGACCTCGGCGAAATCAACGAATACGGTCAAGTAAGAATCACAGGAAGACTCAAGAACTTATTCAAGACTTCATTAGGAAAATACATCAACCCTGACGTAATAGAAGGAAGATTCACAGAATCAGGATTTATTGAAAACATTGTTGTTGTTGGTGAAAACCAAAAATACGCAGGCGCTATCATCATCCCTGACTTCGCATTCTTGAAAACATGGTGTCAGAAACACGAAATCAAGTTCACCACACCAAAAGAAATGATTAACGACAAGACCGTCAAGGCTCGTTATGCTGAAGAAGTCAAGAAGATAAACCAATTTTTCGGCGACACAGAAAAAATCAAACGTTACGAACTCATCGCTGACGAATGGAGCGTTGCCAATGGTTTGTTGACTCCAACATTGAAAGTCAAGAGAAACGTCATATTAGGCAAATACAAAGACCTCATTGACCAAATGTACAAAGAATAGTCATTGACAAAACCCCATAGAGACTCGCCTATTATGGTCTCTTAGTTCATCATCAAAGTTATTAGGAAACAAAGGTTGCGTTGATCCGCAGCCTTTTGTTTTTATACGCTCTGCCGAAATACCTTTATTGATCAGCGCATTTGCCACGCTCTTCGCCCTTTTCTCTGACAAGACCTGATTATAACTTTCACTGCCCATATCATCAGTATGACCTACTATCTCTATTTTAAGTTCAGGATATTGCAACAAAAAAGCATAAACCTCATCTATTCCATCATCAGATTCTGATGTCAGCTCTGCGCTATCAAAATTGAAATAAATATTTCTCAGCGTAACATCTTTCATTTTTTTCAAGGCTGCCAAATAATAATCCTCTTCAGATGTCTTGTCTATTTCAACGGCTTCAGGTCTAAATCTGTCATCCAGTTCAAACTCGTAAATATCGAATCCTCCATTGCCATCCAATCTTTGTGAAGAAATAAAAGCCCTCACGGCATCATTAGAAACGACCAGGTTCATCTCATTGTAAGAAGAGTTGAGCGGATAGCCCAAATTAACAGGCTCGGTCCATTTGCCATTATCATCACGCCGCGACACGAACAAGTCGTAGCCACCCATTCCAAGATGAGTGTCGGAAGAGAAATACAAAGTCTTTCCATCATGATGGATGAAAGGCGCCATTTCATTGCCATCAGTGTTAATAACAGAACTCAATCGTTCTGCTTTCGTCCAATTATTATTTCCATCTTTATAAGAGACGAAAATATCAGATGTGCCGTGTTTCTTATCACCTCTGACAAAATACAACTCTTTTCCATCAGCGCTGACACAAGGCTGAGATTCCCAGTTTGACGTATTGATTGAAGTAATGTTTTCCGGAACACTCCATTTTCCATTCAAAAACATTACACAATAAATATCGCTACTTCCCAGTCCATTTTCCCATGACGAACCCGAAAAATAAATCTCATTACCGTCAGCTGATATATTAGCAGCGCCAATGTCACCATAAGTCTCAATATTTTCCAAAAGATGCTTGGGCATCGTCCAAACAGTGTCATACATATAACTGACATATACATTTTCAGTAACCAGATTTTCGAATCTATGAAAATTTGTAAAAACAATTTTTTCTTCAGCCGGATAATATTGGTTTATATATTGATCATCAGAAGAATTGACAATATTTCCTATATTTTTCGGATTATAATCAACAGGATTTTCAACTAGTTTCTTTCTGAATACAGCCAACTCCAGCTCATGTTTAGCGATTTTTCTCAGCGACTCCTTTTGATTTGGCAATGACAAAAACCAGTCAAGTAATGAAATAGATTCGTCGTAACGTAAATATTTCACATACAGTTTTGACAAAGCAATTGCACTTTTAGGATAAGCCATAGAATCTATCTCTAAAATACGATTATATAAAATTAACGCCAAAGAATCACACGAGACATTCAGACACAGTTCAGCCTTCAGCAAAAGAGCATCAAGATAATTTTCATCGTATTGCAATGCTTTTTCGACATACGTCAAAGCTTTACGATTATCATTAAGAAATTCACAGCGTGCCTTCTCGAAATTTTTGACTGCTTTTTTAGAATTTGATTGATGAGACTGAGAAAAAGAAATTTCTGACAACATCATAAAAAACATCGTCAGAAGCAAAGGTTTCAATATTTTGTTAAATTTTGATAACATATATATAAAAACAATGAAGACTTTAACTTGTAAAATCTTCATTGTTAATTTTTGTTAAGTTTTGAATTTATTTTCTATTGTTTTTTGCTGCCAACAAAGTGTTATGGAGCAGAGAAACTATTGTCATAGGACCTACGCCGCCTGGCACTGGAGTGATTTTAGAAGCCACTTTATACACTTCTTTAAAATCGACATCGCCGACGATATGATAACCTTTTTCAGAATCATCTTTAATGCGGTGGATACCGACGTCTATAACTACTGCGCCTTCTTTAACCATGTCAGCTTTAACGAACTCTGGCTGGCCGATAGCTACGATAAGAATATCAGCCTGACGTGTTATTTCCTTAATATTTTCTGTCTTGCTATGGCATATTGTCACTGTTGCATCTATACCTTTTCTTGAGAGCATCACGCTGACAGGAGTACCAACGATATTAGATCGACCCATTACCACAATATGTTTACCAGCTATTTCAACATTGCTGCGTTTGAGCAGTTCGTGTATTCCGAAAGGAGTTGCTGGGAGATAGCAAGGTTCACCAAGTTGCATAAGGCCTATATTGCACAATGTAAATCCATCAACGTCTTTATTATGGTTTATTGCTTGGATTATTTTTGTTTCATTGATATGAGCTGGCAACGGAAGCTGAACGATAAAGCCATCAATTTCAGGGTCATTATTTAAGAAGTCTATTGTCTTAAGAATATCTTCCTCTGATGATTTTGCGCTTAGTCTATAAACAGATGAAAGCATTCCGACGCTGTGGCAAGCTTTTTCCTTAGAAGAAACGTAAGTAAGACTTGCGCCATCATCACCAACCAAAATAGCTGCGAGGTGAGGAGCGCCGACACCAGTGTCAATCATGTTTGCAACTTCAGCAGCAATTTCTTTTTTTATTGTTTCGGCAATAAGTTTGCCATCGATGATTTTATTATCAGCCATAATAATTATATTATATGTTTATCTTCTGTTTCTCATTTGAGACATCATCTGCATCATTTTTTTAGCGCCGCCTGTTGTCATCATTCTCATCATTTTAGATGTCTCTTCAAATTGTTTTATCAATCTGTTGACTTCAACGATGTCGGTACCGCTACCCATTGCGATTCTCTTACGGCGGCTGCCGTTCAAGATTTTAGGGTTTTCGCGTTCTGCAGGTGTCATTGAACCGATGATAGCTTCGATGCTCTTGAATGCATCTTCGTCAATATCTTCATCGCTAATTTTATTCATGCCAGGTATCATCGCAGCGAGGTCTTTGATGTTACCCATACGTTTAATCTGTTGTATTTGTTTTAAGAAGTCGTTGAAATTAAACTCGTTCTTTGCAAGTTTTCTTTTAAGCTTAGCTGCTTCTTCTGCATCGAATTGTTCTTGAGCTTTTTCCACGAGAGTAACGATGTCACCCATACCGAGGATACGGTCTGCCATACGTTTTGGATAGAAAATATCAAGAGCGTCCATTTTTTCGCCGAGGCCGACGAATTTAATTGGTTTATCAACGACAGAACGAATTGTAAGAGCAGCACCGCCGCGTGTATCACCATCGAGTTTTGTAAGGACAACACCGTCAAAATCGAGACGGTCGTTGAATGCCTTAGCTGTATTGACGGCGTCCTGACCTGTCATAGAGTCAACGACGAACAATGTTTCATGAGGATTAACCTTAGCCTTAACAGCAGCAATCTCGTTCATCATTTGTTCATCGACAGCGAGACGGCCAGCAGTATCTATGATAACAACGTTCTTATTATGTTCTTTTGCGTAATGGACTGCGTTTTCAGCAATCTTAACAGGATCTTTACTTTCTATTTCAGAGTAAACCTCTACTCCTATTTGCTCGCCCAAAACCTTCAACTGGTCGATAGCAGCAGGACGATAAACGTCACAAGCAACGAGCAACACTTGTTTTCCTCTTTTGCTTTTCAAGAAGTTAGCCAACTTTGCAGAGAAAGTTGTCTTACCAGAACCTTGGAGACCAGCCATCAAAACGACTGCTGGATTTGCTTTGATATTTATTTCTGTGTGTTCGCCACCCATCAACTCTGCCAATTCGTCATGGACGATCTTAACCATGAGCTGACTTGGTGAGACAGATGTTAAAATCTTCTGTCCTAAGGCTTTTTCTTTTATAGTATTTGTAACATCTTTTGCAATCTTATAACTAACGTCAGCGTCTAAAAGAGCCTTGCGAACCTCTTTTAATGTTTCTGCGACGTTGATTTCGGTAATATGACCTTGACCTTTTAAAATCTTGAACGAACGTTCTAGTTTCTCACTTAATCCTTCAAACATATTATATTTATTTTGTGCGCAAAGATAATTATTTTTTTTATAAACTCAAAGACTTTTGTCTTAACAAATCAATACGAATTGAACAAATCAAAATGATATTGCATATACGCCTTTCCGTCTTCAACGACGCTGTCTTTCACGTTTTCCGGCAACGTTATTTTTATGAAATTACCTGTGTTTGAATACACGAACTCTCCTACCGGCGTCTTCCATCCCAAACCAGCATTAAGTTCAAAAAACGCAAACGGGCTATAACATTCTCCGAAAACATCTTTACTCCATATAAACTCATCGTGACTTAATCCAAGCTGAGCGAGGATAGTGGCTGGCAAATCGGTATTGCCACATATCTTATCGAATGTTTTTCCTCTCAAAGAATCACTCAAAGGCTCGCCATAAATCAACATCGGTATTTTATGATGCTCGAAAGATTCCATCCTGTGATTCTTGTATGACGAATGGCTATGGTCAGCGACAAATATAAACAAGGTACTGTCGTACCATTCCTGTTTTCTAGCCTTTTCCATAAACATACCTAAAGCGATGTCGGTATAATGTCCAGAGTTAACATATTGTTTTTCAATGACAGGCCATTCTATTTCCTCAAAAATTTTAGGATAATCGTAAGGAGAATGAGTACTTTGCGTAAAGATAGTGCTGAAGAAAGGCTGTTCATACTTAGAGAGCTGATCGACATACCAAGGCATCACATCAGCGTCATGATAGCCGAGCTTTCCCCTATGAAATCCTTCGTCAATATCCTTAGCTTCCACTATTTCATCAAACTCGTTATATCTCAGATACGACAGTATATTACCGTAATTCAACTCGCCTCCGAAATAAAAGCTAGTATGGTATCCAATAGAATCCATCTTCTTGACCATAGATGGAACAGCATAATATTTATCAGGATGGTTGGTTATTGTCGTCACCGGCATTCCAGGCAGGCCGCCAAACAAAGACGACATAGCATGTTGCGAACGATTAGCGCTCGCATACACATTGGTGAACAACAAGCCATCCTTCTCCAAGTCTCTGAAGTTAGGCGTTATTCCTGGTTCGCCGCCCAGCGACTCGATCAAGTCGGCCGACCAGCTTTCAAGAAGAACGACGATTATATTTGGCTTTTCCATCTTCAAAATATTAACTGTTGAGTCACACTCCACCTGATGCAATTTACGGACGCGTCGTTTGGCGCTTTCCATATCCATATAATTAAAATGAGCGCGAGTCTCAACCTTTTTAGAGTTCAGAATATTTTCCACAAGATAATACGCCGGATTCACGCACATCTCGTTGGCTATTTTATGGCTGCTGTAATACACCTTACTAGAAGTAATCGGAATTTCGTTGAAACCGCCGCGCATTCCAAGGAACAAAGCACCAACAATCAGTATAAAGCTGCCTGTAAGCACCAACACATTAGGCTTTGACTCCGGCTTAGACGAATCATAATCGTTAGGCTCAACAAATTCAGTATAAAGCCAGCAGAACAAGACGGTGAACACCGACCATAACACAATAAGCAATAACGTATGTTCCGTCTCTGCCGTATTTATCACTTCAGCAGGATTTTGAAGATACAGCAACGCTCTGTACGACAACTTAGTACGCCATTCTCCATATATTCCAATGTCACCGAAAGCCGTGAGATTATACGCCGCTATTATCAAATAAAAGAACCATCGCAGAGGAGCAAAAAGAGTGTCTTTATCGACGGCATAGGATATAAACATGTAAATTGCAGGCAGCGCCAGCATGAATGAAGCGGTAGCAATGTCGAGCGGCATAGCCGACCAAAAGCCTTTCATCACCTCGAGGAAAGGAATCTCGCCAAGCTTGATGAGCGACCAGTATTTTATGACAAAAATAATTCTTATCGATGCAAATAGCACCAACAAGAACACCAACATTTTCAATAATGTAAAGAGTAACTTTTTCATCTTTTATTGACTAAAGACGAAAGTCTAATGTTAAAAGATAAATTTTAGACTTTTGACATTAGACTTTCGGCATTCATATATTATAATTTCTTGCGCCGAAGATTTTGCTTCCGACTCTTACCATGGTAGCGCCTTCTTCGATGGCGATTGGATAATCGTCGGACATTCCCATTGAGATTTCCTTAAAGGATTCATTTCCTTTGAAATAGTTTTCCTTTAATGTTTCAAAAATATTCTTGAGGTTTTTGAATTCGTTTCTGATTTGGGCAGCGTTGTCGGTGAAAGTCGCCATTCCCATCACGCCGCAGATGTTAATATTATTTAAGCTTTTGAAACTTTCAGATTCAAGCATCGCTCTTGCCTCATCCATATCGAGACCGAATTTCGTCTCTTCCTGAGCGATATGAAACTGAAGAAGACAATCGATGACGCGATTGTTTTTTGCCGCCTCCTTATTGACTGCTTCGAGCAGCGACAGACTGTCGATAGCATGAATCAAGGTTACGAATGGAGCGATATATTTTATCTTGTTAGTCTGAAGATGACCGATGAAATGCCATTGAATATCACTAGGAAGCGCCTGATACTTATCGCGCATTTCAAGAGCCTTGTTTTCACCAAATATACGCTGGCCAGCATCGTAAGCCTCTTGCAAATCTGAGACTGGTTTTGTCTTTGAGACAGCAATGAGAGTGACGTCAGATGGAACTGTCGCTCTGATTATATCGAGATTTTCTTTTATCATTGTTTTTGAGTTTTTAAGAATTACAAAGATATAAAAAAAAGACAACAAGACAACAAGACAACAAGACAACAAGTTTTTATCACTTAATCATTTTTCCACTTCACATTTTCTCATCATGCTTTGCAATATCCATACTATTATATACACCACCAAAGGCGAACCTGAAACAACATAATCATATTCATAATCGTCTGGAATAAAGAAAACTGCAATAGTATAACCAAAAAACACCACATAAATCAACAAATCTGCAATATTTCTTAAAATCTTTCCTTTTCTCACATAATAACTCCTACGATATCTTCGCACTAAAAATCCCAAATGCAACATCATAACAGCATAAAACGAAAAAAAAGGAAAAGAACCGAAATCTGCAATAGTTAGGACAACAAACAATATTGCAGCGCAGAAAAACGGAATAGAACGTAATTTCTGTTTACGCTTATCCTCTTCGCTAATCTCCGAATAAGGCACCAAAGCACGTTTTCTCTCTACCTCACTGGCTTCATCAAAACCACCCAAAGCAAAACCACAACCAAAAGGAAAATTTTTGTAAGTAACACTCCAAACCGCATAAAATATCAATGCAAACACAACAATTACGATTACTAACCATTCATTATTACTCATAATATTATTTATTTAAAGATTTATAATTAAACTCCAACAGAACACAAACTTTCACTCTGACAACTCATACGAATAAGCATGATCAAAAAACTTCATAAAATCATCATGTAACATTTTCTGCAAATTATCTATATCATGAGGATTATACATATACACATATTCATCATCAGCAGAAACAATAGAATAAACATGATATTTTGAAAATGAATCTAATATGTATTCATTAGTTTTACTACTTGCAGCTAATATAATATAGTTCTCTGATCTAATCTTCACCATCAAATCACTATCAACGAGAATATTGTCAGCACAATCTTCACCAAAAAACAAATAAAAAGGAATGCTTAGAGGACTCATACCATCATTGATATCGCAACAACTTGGTTTTATTTTAACCTTATTCCGAGCATTCTGAATCTTCTTAGCTTCGTCCACATGATCTCCTATTTCATGTAAATAACGTATTACAGCAATCTCTATAGCTCTAACATCCAAATCCCCTTTTGCAAGTTCATCAGATCCAGCAAGTTCTTCCGGTGTCATAATATACTCTCTGTCAGCACCTTTTAAAACAACTTTCACATTTCCTAAAGAATCTATGGAAATTATATCACTCAACATTTCTCTACCTTCTTCTGTCAGTCGTAACGAATTAAGCGCCGCTATCAACCAACAATCGCCAACTTTTCCCTGATTAAAATCTTCATCTATCACTCCATTTGCCAGATATTCTATATTATTAGATTTAAAAGCATCATATCGCATATTCAAAGTCACCATATCTTCATCAATATCTTCCGAATTCATCTTACCATCCTTATTTATCTCATATTCAATATGTCCATCTATCAAAGACTTATAATCCTCAACATACATACTTTCCTTTTCAAAGGCACGACAAAGTGTATCGTTTATATTTTTCAACACTTTCTCCACTTCATCTTTTGGCAAAAAACTATTGCTCATTATTTTCTTAAAGATAGACTTTCCACTTTCTTTTTCAAAACTTATCACGATGTCAATAGCATTGTCGGTATTTATCAATCCAACATAAGACTTCAATTTCCGAGAATTTCCAAATCCATTAACACTATTCCATATTTCTCTTTTAATTGCCGTTTCATCTAAATTCTCCAAAGATTCAACATCAACAGGTCTTAGCATAAAAATAGCAACCAATGAAATTGCAATCAACAGCAGTGTTATATAAGGTAACTTTTTCATTTTTTTAAATTTTAAAGTTTTTAACTACATCAATTATCTTGTTCAACAAGTTTATCGCTATGTAAAACCAACGAAAGCAGAACCATCAATGCAAAAGACATCACTACAATAACTTTTAAAGTATTGAAAGCGATCATACAAAATACTGCAAAATGAAAAGCACAAGCATTCAAACCATATATTACACGCCAAAATTTCACCATTGCCGAATAATAATTCTTTCTAGATGTAAACAACATAATTCCACACGCCGTAACTATATATCCCAAAACTAAGAAAAGCAGTATTAATATCATATGTATTTTGACATTATCTATCAATTCAGAAATAGCAGCGATAACATTCGTATCAAAACAACATAATAATGCAAGCATAAATAAAAACGCAGCTACCAACCACAAAAATACAGAAAAGATAGTTTTCTTAACATTTAACTTGAACGGCACAAGGAATTCTTTTCTTACAGGAACAGCAGCCATAATACAGGTAAATACACCCCATATCATCAACAAAAAGAATCTCGTCTTAAAATCTTGATTTTCAAACATCATAGGTTTCAATATCAACCTGTCTGTTGTAAAAGTAACCACCATCATTTCATCACCTGTTGGTTCGAGCGACATTCCATATTCAGAAAGCATAATTTGCAACTCCTCAACAGATTTAGCCTCAGAATAGAACTCCGGATGTAACTTTATTATCCTATTATATATAGAATCATATTCCATCAAAACCGGAACGCCGTGTGCCGTCTGAAGATTTCTCAGGAACATACGAGTATTAACCTGTAGTCCTTCAATCTTAATCGCATTATTCGAATCATCAAACACCGAATATAATTTGTGATAATATCCCTCACAATATTTTAAATACGTTTTCCATTCAGAATACGAATTATAAATATTTTCAGAACTTATGGAATCAAATTTATCCTTGTCGGAAATAACCAATTTAAAAGATGTCTGATAAGTCGTATCTGCATTTATCCCTGCATATTTAACTATATCTTGAATCATCGTTTCGTACAAAGCTTCATTCGTCAATGTATTCTTTTCAAATTCAACAGCAAATGAACATTCCTCATCAAACATCTTGATGTTATGCATAACATTATCATCAAGATCATCTTCCAAAACCTGAATCATATTTTCCAAAATATTTCTACGAGATTGATTGACAATAGGATTTTTCACTTTCGAATATTCAGAAAACAAACGTTCCCGATTTGTTGCACTATGTTTTCCATATTTAAATTCAGCCTTGTATCCATATTCCGTAATCTTTCCTTCATAACGAATTGGTAACGATTCTTTAATTTTCGCATCATCAAAAGCACAGGTCACAACCATCATTTCCTTCCCTGTAGGCTCAAGTGCAACACCATACTTCGACAAGACTTTTTGCATTTCTTCAACAGACTTTTGTCCCGAATAAAATTTCTTATCAAGTAAAAAAGGCTTGCAATCTTGAAGATAAACGTCCTCGTAAAGAATTGGAACATTATAAAGTTCACGCAAATTTAAATACAAGCACCACATATCATGCATCACTACATCATCGCTCAAATTCATTGTAGAATCCATTACCAAATGATGATAATCTTCATTAGCAACCGGGCGATAACTTCTACTTTTACCAATAAATTCAACTTTATAATTTTCAAATTTATTTTCATCCGATACAAACAGTTTATATGATGGTTTATACACGGTGTCGATTTTGGCACCTGCATAAACAAGAAAATCCTCAAAGAGTTGTTTATAATTATTATACCGATAGTCAGGATAGTTGATTATCAATGAGCATGTATCATCTGAAGCATTAATACTATACATTACCTCATTACTCCGTCCCAAATCTGAATTGTACAACAACATATCGGAAATAGTTCTTATTCCTGACGAAAACACTACTGAATCAGTTAGCTTATTAGCTCCTTCAAAGTTTCCATCCAAATTGTCACACACCAGTTCCGCAGTGTAATGGTATGATGGAACAATTCCCTCATAACTTATATATATATCATCATCAGAAGGTTTTTCGTCAAAAGGATTTTTTTCAAAATTACTGCTTAAGGAATTTATAAGTGCAAATAATGCCAATAAAGAAATTGCAATCAAAGACTTAAATAAAAACTTAATTTTTCTCATAATGATATTTGTTTATTAACGAATAGCAAGTCATCACACATTGAATGTGCAATTTTATTAGAATGAAAAATTGGTTTGGCAGTAATTTTAAGTCAAACAATAATAGATATAAAATTTAGTATAAACCAATACGCAAATATAATAATATTCTCAATCAAACAAAAAATCACTTCTTGTTTTTGACAATTATTGCAATAGATAATATCACGAGAATATACGTCATCCAAAGTATTATCGTCTTTGGATAATTGATTTTATCGAGTCGTTGTTTGACTATCTCTTCACTTTCGTGACGCGTTATTGGATTTAAATACAATGTCGCTCCTCCTTTGAAATTCAACTCGGCTCTCACATAATTATCTTCTGGCTGAACGACGTACATCGCCGTCTTTTTATCTTTTTGAACATCGAGTTCTTTGCTGTCTTGTCCGATAAATTTTATCTTCTTTATCTGTTTTGACGCTGATATTAATAAGGTGTCGTCTTTAAGTTCAATTTGCGTGATATAAGGAAGGTCTTTTTTCAGACGCTCTATTTTCTGTTCTAAAGTTTCCTCTTTTTTTACAGGAAAATCCACGCCAATGGCGCTGCCATTCTCCAGAGCGCAGAGCAACTGCTCAGCCTCATTTTCAGGCGCGTTAATCATCGTGAAACGCGTAGCCACATCCGTCATATCTGAAACATCATGCGAATCGTCGTTGCCAATAAGATAGACGAGATGACCGTTTGAAAGAGCCGTATCCCAATGAGCCGTAGAAATTCTGAATCCGTTCAACACTTCCATAAGCTTATAATTGCTCAGATATTTCATATCTTCAACGAGATAACCTTTTTTCACAAAAGAAGGATGTGCCAAAACAACATGGCGAGTTTGTTTAGAAAGACGATTTAAAGTATGCTGCTTCATGCTCAAATTCTGCAATGCGAAATAATCGAGACGACGCACTTTCTTCGCTCCTATGCAAAGCTGATGTATTTTGAAAACGCCGTATCCGTGTTCGTATGTTGGAATAAAGCTATGATTTACAGAGTCGTAATAATTTATTTTGTTATAGTCAGAAATCCCGACATGCTGAAAACCAAGAGCCGAATATACGCTATCAAGCATTTCGTTCGTATTCATGCGTCCGTTGGTAACTCCGCCAAACTGACGAGTATGGGCATGAAAATTAGATTGAATCCAGTTATCAGGATTCATGTCCTTGTATGGATTATGAAGATAAGTCCCAGAGAAAGGTTTTGGTTCATCGAATGAATATGAAGGCACGAAAACACTAGTCATCGTAACGACAACAACGAATGTCAACAATAAGAATAATAACGATTTAAGGAATATTTTCACAATACGCTTCACCTTCATTATGTTAAAATGCAAAGATAAAAAAAAGAGACGCATCTTTCAATGCGACTCTTTAATTTTAATTCATTTTTCTACCGAAAGATCGAACAGTTTTTCAACTGTTTCATAATCACTGAGATTTTCATTTTGATATTGAGAGAACAAACTTGCGTCAATCAAAACAACTTTAAATGCAATGTTTGTGTTATAGAATATGCAAGGATTTTCATGTCTTTGAAGATCTGAATTTGTCCAGAAGATTGTCAAAGCGTAATCGTAATATACGGTTTCTAACGTTGCTGAATATTGTTCTGTTGGATACAATGTAAGAGGAAGCTGATGCCAGCCATAGAAACTTTCACTTGGGCTTTCCATATAAACCAACACCGCGCCGTAGTCAACCATATCGAGGTCTATTGCATCCCATTCCAAATCGAGATACCAATTACATGAATTTTCATCCCACACCCAATCGTTTGCCGTTGTCTCCACTGTTGCCGATTGAACGTTTGCGTTTCCGTCATGGCCAGGAGGGCCTGGTTCACCTTTAGGACCTTGGCATGAAGTAACTGCAAATAAAGCCATTACAAAAAATAAGGCGAAAGTTTTCAATGTTTTCATAGTATGATGTTTTTATTTGTTATTAAAAATTTAACGACTTATTTTGTTCAAATATTATACCAAAAAAGACTATAAGTCAACAAGACTACAAGACAACAAGTTTTTTTTGAAGGTTGAAATGATTTAAAGGGTTGAAAGGGTTAACACCTCCAATCCCTCTCAATCCTCAATTTTTTATTTTTTAAGATTCTAAGATTTAAAAAAGTCTTATTTTTGCAACATGAAAGACAAGAAGTTCATAGTGCATATCAGTGGCGTTGTCGCCATGGTTTTCTGGGGATTATCATTTATATGGTCAACACAGGTTTTCAAATATCTGAATCCCACAACCACAATTTTCTTCCGACTTATAATATCAAGCATTTTCTTGGGAAGTCTTTTAACGATATTCAGATTATACGAAAAAGTCAACAGAAAAGATATGAAGCTATTTGCTCTTGCTGCGCTCTTCGAGCCGTTTTTATATTTCATCTTTGAGAGTTACGGATTATTAAACTCCGCCCCTGTCGTGAGTTCCGCCATTATAGCAACAATACCTCTCTTCACCCCTATCGCTGCATTTTTCTTTCTTAAAGAACGACTTACGCCATGGAACATAGTCGGTTTCATCATCTCATTCTTCGGAGTGATTTTCATGTTATTCAATAAAAATTTAGAACTGACCATTTCTCCGAAAGGCATCATTTTCTTGTTCAGTGCCGTATTTGTTGCTGTCGCCTATTCTATTTCTTTAAGAAAATTAACATTGTTATATAAACCATTAACAATCACATTTGTACAAAACGTCATCGGCATGATATATTTCCTTCCGATGGTTTTCATAATGGAGAAAGTCACGCCTTCAAACATAATGGGATTCAGTCATTACATACTTCCATTATTATCGTTAGGTATTTTCGCCAGTTCCGTCGCTTATACATTATGGGCATTCGCTTTCAGCAAGTTAGGCGCGGCAAAAGCGAATATTTACAGCAATTTGATTCCTGTATTCACAGCCATTTTCAGTTGTATCATCATAGGTGAGAATTTGACTCTTCAAAAGATATTAGGAATTCTATTAGTCATTGGCGGACTTATTTTATCACAATTAAAATTCAAGAAATCATGATTACAAGCAAATCAAATCCAAAGATAAAGAACGTCGTTAAGTTACAGAAGTCGTCAGAGCGTCGTGAACAGAACAGGATCATCATCGAAGGCAGACGCGAGATTGAAAGAGCCGTTGCTTGCGGTTTCATCGTTGACACCTTATTTATATGTAACGACATTTTGAAAGAATCCGTCAATATAGCTGCGAATTACACTGAAGAGGTGACTCTTGAAGTCTTTGAAAAGATTGCTTATCGTGAAGGCAGCGACGGACTTTTAGCTGTCGCCATTCCAAAATACGCCGACTTAAAAAGTTTCAAGCCTAAGAAAAATCCATTGATAATCGTCTTAGAGACAGTTGAGAAACCAGGCAACTTAGGAGCCATCATGCGTACCGCCGACGCTGCCGGTGTTGACGCCGTAATCATCGCAGACCCAAGAACCGACTTATACAACCCTAACGCAATACGCGCAAGTATTGGAACTATCTTCAGCGTTCCATTGTTTGCCTGCTCATCAGAAGAGTGCATCAACTGGTTGAGAGAAAACGAGATAAAGATATATTGCACATATTTAAAAGCTTCTATCGACTATCTGGAAGCCGATTTCAGACAAGGTTCTGCCATAGTCATGGGAACGGAAGCCACCGGCATTTCTGACATCTGGGTCGATGCTGCCGATCAAAATTTGATCATACCTATGAACGGCATTGCCGACTCGTTAAACGTCTCTGTAACAACCGCCATAGTAGTTTTCGAAGCGATACGACAAAGAAGAGTTTAAGACGTATTTTAGCAGCTTTAATATATTTTTTACTCTTTGTGTCCAATTTATTTATATATTTGCAAAATTGAGCAGAAAAATTATTTATCGTGGATAAGATATCTGAAATAAACGGAGTGCAGTTATATAATAGTTTCATTGCCGGTGCGCAGAAAATATTTGAAAATCAGACACTCCTCAACAATATAAACTTCTACCCAGTTCCAGACGCTGACACTGGAACCAATTTGGCTTCTACTATGCACAGCATAGTCAACACTGTAAGGCCACAGGAAAACATCAAAGAAACAGCATTGGCATTAGCCGACGCAGCCTTGATGGGAGCGAGAGGAAACTCAGGCATCATCTTCGCTCAGTTCTTATATGGATTCAGCAAAGACATCAAAGACAGTCCGACAATGACGATACCAGAATTTGCCGAATGTGTACGCAGCGGTTCAGAATGCGCGTACTACGCATTGGCAAATCCTAAGGAAGGAACCATGATTTCCGTCATAAAAGACTGGGCAAACAACGTTTACGAAAGCAAAGACAACACCGACGATTTCACTACATTATTGCTTGGAGCATTGACGGTAGCCATGGAGTCGTTAAGACAGACCGGCAAGTTCATCGCTGCAAAAGCAAAGACTATCGTTGACGCTGGCGCCAAAGGATTTGCAGTTTTCTTGGAAGGCATGTGCGAGTACTTCAACAGCGGCGAGAAGCCTGTACAGATAGCAGAAGCCGAGATAGTTGATTCAGAATGGCTTGGCGGCATAAACCATGAGGTGATAACATTCCGTTATTGCACAGAAGCGCTCCTCATCGGAGAAGACCTCAACAGAGAAAAAATATCATCCCTCATCGACACAATGGGCGACTGCCTCGTGATTGCAGGCTCTCCTAAGAAAATGCGTCTCCACATACACACCGACGAACCTTGGATCGTACTCGAAAAAGTTCAGACAGTGGGAAGAGTCATCTATCAAAAAGTAGAAGATATGGTGATGCAAAACGACCTTGTATCAAACAAGAAAAGCAGCATCGGCGTCTTGTCAGACAGCGCATGCGACATCCCTAAAGAGCTATTAGAGAAATACCAGATACAGACTGTTCCTTTAACAGTAAGCTTCGGCGACGAGTTCTACCTCGACCAGCTTACAATAAAACCTAAACAGTTCCTCGACAAGTTAGAGAAATCTACAGAAATCCCTAAGTCGTCACAACCAAGTTTGATGGACTTCACAAACAGATACAACTACTTGTCAACACATTACGACTCAATCATAAGCGTACACCTCAACGGCAAGTTCAGCGGAATGATCAACAGCAGTCGTAGAGCAGCAGCTGCCGTAAGCAACACTTCAGGCAAGAAAATCGACGTCATCGACAGTCATGGAGCCACAGGCAGTCTAGGTTTGACAGTCCTCAGAACAGCAGAAGCAGCCATCAATGGAATGAGTCACGATGAATTGGTGACAAAAGCACAGGAATGGGCAGATAAAACCAAGTTGTTCATCTCTTGCGTCAACACAGAATATCTTATCAACAGCGGCCGTATCAGCACATTCAAAGCAATGGCGCTTAAACTTTTCAGAATCAAGCCTATCCTTTCTTTAAACAATGAAAACGAAATGAAACTCAGCAAGATTTCATTTACAAGTAAAGATAGTTTCAAGAAGATTCTCAAGCTGATGAGAGAAAACTACGAACACAAGAAGATGTGGAACTATTGCATCACACACGTCGATAACTTGGAAGCAGCTGAATTTCTCAGCAAGGAAATAGAAAAGATATCAGGAAGAAAACCTTTATATATCGAAGACGCCTGTCCAATGCTTGCAGGAAAAGTAGGACCTAAGGCTGTAGCTGTCGCGATTATGGAGGAGTAAATGTAGAAATTCAGGAAAATAAGGTTATGTTGCCAAAAATAGTTGGTAATTGAGCGAAAAAAAGACAGGTAACGGGCATCCAAAACAACCCAAGTTACCTGTCTTTTTTATTCCTATTTTAAAATTCACAACAAAAATAAGTCCCGTTAGGGACGATAGTTTCTAGGCATTTGTAAACTTATTTTGCAGGGATTCCGCACTACGTGCTTCATCACCTGCCTAGAAACTGCCGCTCCTTCGGAGCTGATTTGAGTTTACTTTTTTGACATAAAAAAAATAACTTTGATAAAAACGTTTTCATCAAAGTTACTATATTCAATTGATAAACATTGTTTTATAATGATTTTACCAACTATTTTTGTCTATTATACCAAAACATTCCTAACTCCCAATTATTTAAAGAACGCCATCAGAACGACTTTGCCGTCTTCTTTTTTGATGGAGAAATAATAACCGTCTTCTTTTTCTTTTCTGTAAATGGACAATGTCTCGCCTTCGAAGCTTTCGTTAAGATACGACACTTCAACATCTTCCCATTGTTTTGCCTCTAGTTCTTTGACTGAGAAAGTGTCGAGGAGCATTGTGATATAAGTGACGTTGTTTGTATGATGAGTGACATCGATGTCGCCAGAGCGGACGAGTCTTTTATAAATAAAGTCCTCTTCAGTGAAGTCGTCTTTGAATCTTCTGAACTTCTCCTCTATCGACTTTTCTTGAATCCAGTCAACGTCGTTAGGATAAGATGTCGTTTCTACTTTTCTTAAAGTACGCGATGTTGCGTCGATGATAACCCATTCTGTGATAGCGTTTATCAGCACTTCATCGTCTTTCTTAATTTGGTAACAACGATTGCAACGCACGCCTTCTGCGCCCATCGGCCAAGTTCTTACTGTAACAACATCATCCCAAATAGGAAGTTTGTTGATTTTCATTTTGGTTTTTGATATAACCCAAAGAGCATTGTCTTTTTCCAAAATCGAACGGTCATCGACACCCAAGAACACCGCGTGAGTACCAGCTACATCTTGAAATGTCATAAAAGCAGATTCCGTTCTGAAGCGCATGAGAGTATCACACTGGCCTGATAAAATGGTGGTATTTAATACTAGTTCGTTTCTTTTCATAATATATATTTTGAATTATGGAGTAATGAAGTAATGGAGTTACTGCATCACTGCAAAGATAGCCATAAAATTGCGTCAATAATGTTTATGGGACAATTTATTTTTTACTTTTGCAAAAACATTTTTCTGATGAAGCATATTTTTATAGTCAACACAACAGCTGGTAAAGATTCATGTCTCGACATGGTGAAAGAAGGTATAGCTGAATGCAAGGAAGTGATTGATTATGAAATACACACGCCCAACTCTCCCAACGACTCCATCAATTTCATCAAGACGTATTTAGAAAATCATCCAGAAGAAAAGGTACGATTTTATGCTTGCGGCGGCGACGGCACTGTCAATAAGGTCGCTTCGGGAATAGTAGGATTTCCCAATGCCAGCATGACTGTACTGCCTTTTGGTAGCGGCAACGACTACGTTAAATACTTCGGCGCTGATAAATTCAAAAATGTATGCGATGTCATTCATGGCAAAGAGAAGGAAGTCGATATTATGAGAGTCAACGACAGATATGCTTTAAACTCAACGCATTTCGGATTGGACAGCGTCGTTGCCAAGGCGATGAACAAGTTGAGAAGAAATATTTTATTCGGCAAGAAGAGAGCCTATCCTTTTGCTGTCGTCTGGGGATTCCTTTTTGGAATGCGCACCCAATGCACGGTCTATGCCGACGGCGAGCGTCTCAATAACGGCGACATTTTATTATGTACTGTAAGTAATGGAAAATACGTCGGCGGATCATATTTCAACGCGCCTAACTCGCTCAACGACGACGGCTTATTGGAAGTATGCTTGGTAAAACCAGTTCCGAGATTAAGGTTTGTCGGACTGATAAAATATTATGTCAGCGGCACGCATTTAAACAACCCCAAGTTTGAAAATATAGTTGTTTATAGACAAGTGAGAAAAGTCATCATTGAAGGACCTAAGGGATTTTGCGTCTCGATAGACGGAGAGATTTACGAGAGCCAACATATTGAAGTCGAGAATCTGGAAAGAAAGATACGGTTTGCTGTGCCTAGGAAGTGAGACTTAATTTTTATTCTGCAAGATTCTCTTCGATTTCCTGAATTGTTGGCAATGAAGATTTGAAATTATCAGGAATAAATTTACTCAATTCATATTCTGAAATTCCTATCGGAGAATTTGATGATTCAAGAGCATATTGAGCGATAATATTATTTTTTGTCTTGCAAATCAACAAACCGATTGTTGGAGTATCACACTCTTTTTTCATCACATGATTTATTGCACTGACATAAAAATTCAATTGTCCAAGAAACGATGGATCAAAATCTTTGGTTTTCAATTCAACCACGATAAAGCAACGGAGTTCAAGATGATAAAACAACAAATCTGGAAAGAAAGTCTTGCCACCGACTTCAAGTGGAATCTGTTTGCCGACATAAGCGAATCCTCTTCCCAATTCCACAAGAAAACTTGTAATATTATGTATCAAAGCATCTTCAAGCTCTTTTTCACAATAATCCCGAGTCATTGTCAGAAAATCAAAGTTATAAGGATCTTTCAAAATCTGATTAGCCAAATCACTTTGTGTATCAGGCAACGCCTTTGAGAAATTACTAATCGCATTGTTTTTTCTTTTGTACAGTTCTGAATCAATATTATGCTCCAAAATAGACCTACTCCAGCCATTCTCTATCGTTTGATTAACATAAAAAAACGCTTCTTTAATCGTTTTACATTTAGAAATAATATAAATATGGTGTGACCAAGGAATATTAAAAATTGGCAATTCAATTTCGTCAACAAGTTGTTGACGAATTATATCACTTTGATTATAAAACATATAAAAGCGTTTTATATATTTCAGGTTAGTCACAGAGAAGCCTGTCATCTCAGGAAATTCAGTCTTAAGATCACGACTTAATTTATCAAAGAAACCTGCACCCCATTTAGCGACCAAAGATTTTTCATTAATATCCTTCCCCATCTGCCAATAAAGTTTAAGCAATTCTGTATTAACTTTAATAGCAGCCTTAATCTGACATCGTCTAATCTTTTGTTTTAATTCAATAATCCAAGACTTATATTCCTCGGAATGACTAAAAATAGGCATTGTTTTATTTTTCATAAATCTTAATTTTGGGTTAGTATTTTTTGCTTAAAGGCATAAACTTTTGACTTTGAGCAGTGCAAAGTTATACAAACAAAATCAGATCATCCTATCTTCTTGTGAAGAAAAGCGAAGTAAAAATTCATTTTTTGATTTTTACCGAAAATATAGAATGTTTTAGTTAATAATTATTTAGGATTGATTTTTATTTTCTCTTTTTTATCACAATTTTAGAAGAAATAAAATATTTCAAATAGTGAACTATTATTAAAATATTTTTTACTTTTGTCGTATGTTACGCCAAACACATCTGAATAAGAACAAACATAAATACCGTATTTATGTGCGTATAATAAGGTACAACAAAGCAACTGAAATGCCGTAAAAAGGGTAAGAATAACTATTAAATTTTAAAGTCATGAATCCTCAATTAGAAAAATACATCAACAACAGAAAGGAAGAAATAAAAAAACAAAGAGAAAATCATCTTTTATCTTTAGGATTAATAGACGAAAGCAAAACAATTGTTGAAAGAATATTGGTCGATGATATCGTTGTTAAGTTTGATAAAACTTTAAACAAATATTATTTTGAAGATGAAGTAAAAAATGTACGCGTTGTTAAGTTTGATGAAACTTTAAACAAATATTATTTTGAAGAAGAAACCAAATTCCCAATAGACATAACAGAAGAAGAATACCAAGAATTATTAAAATACATTCCACAAGATAAAATTAAACCGAATAAAGAAGCCTCTGAAAACTTAACAACTCTAAATAAATCATATAAAGTTTTTGCTTATATACTTTTAATATTAGGCATAATACTAACAATTACCACAACACCATTCAAAATAGGCATCTTTTGCATAATTTTATCTATAACAATATTTATTGAAAGAATATTTATCAAAGGTTTTATTGTAATTGTTGAAAATACTGAAAACAATAGATGTAATTAAGATTTTATATAAAAACACAAGACCTTCCAGTGTCAAATTTATCCTTGAATTTGACACTTTTTTTGTTTTTTTTATTTTTTCCATTAATATTAATATTTAATTAATAGATATATCTATAACTCATTGATTGTTAATTATTTTTAACTTTATTTTCCTTGACTAGCATTGTTTTACTTTATATCTTTGCAAAGTAATTTTAAAAACTAAAATATTATGGCAAGACCGATTAAAGAAACACCAATACTTTATGGAGAAGACGCTCGAAGATTCGAAAAAAGAATGAAGGAAAAACGTCACGAAGATCCTGAAAAAAGAGCGAAACGCTTAAGAGATTACGAAATGATTATGAAAATCTTTGAAGGGTAATTTATGACGATTTTCCAAATTAGTGATTTTGGTACTTGCAAAGTACGGAAATTACGAAAAGACGAAAAGGTAAAGTCGTTCAATTGTGGAGATAACGATTTGAACGACTTCCTTTTAAACAGAGCTGATTCTTATAGGAAATCATTACTAGCAGTAACCTACGTTTTTGAAAACATTGAATCGAAAGAGATTATCGGTTATTTCAGTTTGGCAAACGACCGTGTTTCCTTGACTGATTTCGAAAACAAAACCGAATTTAACCGTTTCAGAAAAAGTCGATTCATTAACGAGAAACGTATTAGGAGTTATCCTGCTGTCAAGATATGTCGCTTGGGAATAAATGAAGTCTTTCATAACAAAGGTATTGGTTCTATATTGCTGAATTTTATCAAGTCTTATTTCATCGAAAATAACAAGACAGGCTGCCGTTTTATAACAGTAGATGCTTACAATGATGCTATTCCGTTTTATCAGAACAATGACTTTCAACATCTGAAAAAGGAAGAATCCGATACAGTGACAAGATTGCTCTATTATGACTTAAATGATATCGTGGATGAAATTGCATAAAGTCGTTAAATACGAGTGATTTTCAATCTATATTCTCCAATTATCAATTTGTTAAACTTTCATTTCTTTCATATTTATTTTTTTCATAACTTTGCGCAAAATGATGTATTAGTATCATTTATTTTCGATTATTATTTAAAATCATAAAATATGATAGCAAAAGAATTATTAAATCCTAAAAGCATTGCAGTTATCGGTGCTTCTGGTGACACACAAAAACCAGGCGGCAGCATTTTAAGAAACCTTCTCAACAGCAACTTCAACGGCGAGGTTTACACTGTTAATCCTAAAGAAACTGAAGTTCAAGGCGTAAAATGTTACCAAAAAGTTGAAGACCTTCCACAAGTAGATTGCGCAATCATCGCTATTGCAGCAAAATATTGCCCAGCAACAGTCAACACTTTGGCTTTTGAAAAAGGTACAAAAGGCTTCATCATCGTTTCTGCAGGCTTCAGCGAAGAAAATGAACAAGGTGCTGAATTTGAAAGACAAATCGTTGAAACAGTAAATAAAGTCGGCGGCAGCCTCATCGGTCCTAACTGTACAGGTTTCTTGAACCGTAACTACTGCGGTGCTTTCGACTCTCCAATACCAACATTAGATCCTCATGGCGTTGACTTCGTAACAGGTTCTGGCGCAACAGCTGTATTCATCAAAGAATACGGTATGACAAACGGTCTCACATTCAATAGCGTTTGGGCAGTCGGTAACTCAGCACAAGTCGGTATTGAAGACGTTCTCGAACACTTAGACACAACATTCGATCCTGAGACAAGTTCTCGCGTCATCATGATATACATGGAAAAGATCGGCAACCCACAAAAGTTATTGAAACACTCACGTTCACTCATCAACAAAGGTTGTCACATCGCAGCAATCAAATCAGGCGGTTCAGCAGCAGGTAGCCGTGCAGCATCTTCACACACTGGCGCTCTCGCAACAGACGACGCTGTAGTTGACGCATTATTCCGCAAAGCAGGTATCGTTCGTTGCAACAACCGTCAAGAATTGACAACAGTCTGCGCTATCTTCATGCACCCAGAAGTAAAAGGCAAAAACGTCGCAGTCATCACACACGCTGGCGGTCCTGCAGTTATGTTGACCGACACTCTTTCAAACGGCGGCATGGACGTTCCTCACATCGAAGGTCCTAAAGCTGACGAACTCTTGGCTAAGTTATTCCCAGGTTCTTCAGTAGGCAACCCAATCGACTTCTTGGCAACAGGTACAGCAGAACAATTAGGTCACATCATCGACGCTTGCGAAAACGACTTCGATAACATCGACTGCATGTGCGTAATCTTCGGTTCTCCAGGTTTATTCCCTAACTGGGAGGTTTACGAAGTTTTGAACGAGAAGATGAAGACTTGCAAAAAGCCTATCTTCCCTATCCTTCCTTCAATCATCAACGTAAAAGACGAAATCAACGATTTCATTACAAATAAAGGCAGAATCAACTTCCCAGAAGAATGTATCTTCGGTAACGCTTTGTGCAAGATCTATCATACACCAAAACCACAAGCAGAAATTGTTGAACTTCCAAAAGTTGACGAAGCAAGAATCCGCAAGGTCATCGACAACTGCGAAAACGGTTACATCGGACCAGATGAAATCTTCGAATTGTTAGATGCAGCTGGCATCGCTCAAAAACAAATCCGCGTCGTTGATCAAAAACAACAAGCTTTAGACTTCGCTAACGAAGTTGGTTATCCACTCGTTATGAAAGTTGTCGGTCCTCTTCACAAGTCAGACGTTGGCGGCGTTACATTGAACGTTCGCGACATCGAAACAGTTGACAGAGAGTTCGACCGCTTGATGGCTATCCCAGAAACATACGCCGTTGAAATGTATCCAATGCTCGACGGTACAGAAGTCTATATCGGCGCTATCCGTGACGAAAAATTCGGTCACCAAGTATTCTTCGGTTTAGGCGGTATCTTCATCGAAGTATTGAAAGACGTTCAAAATGCTATCGCTCCTATCACAGCATGCGAAGCTAAAGATATGTTGACTAAGTTACGCGGTTACAAGATTTTGGAAGGCGTCAGAGGACAACAACCAGTCAACGTTGACATCTACGCAGAACAAGTAGCAAGAGTCAGCGCTTTGGTTATGGTAGCTCCAGAAATCGCTGAAATGGACTTGAACCCATTGCTCGGCAATCCAAAGAACGTCGTCGCTGTTGACGCTAGAATTAGAATCGAAAAATAAGACAAAATGAAAAAAGGTGATATAATTACCATAATAGCTGTCTTGGCAGTCATTGGAGCTTTCGCTTTCGTTCCAGGAGCGATGGATGGTTTCAACAAAATGACTGCCGAGCACGGCATGATCATGAGTTTCTTCAAGTTCGCTATCTTGGGAACTTTCGGTGAGATGTTAGCTTTAAGAATCCGTAAAGGCAGCTACCTTGAAAAAGGTTTCGGTCTCGTGCCAAAGATGCTCGTCTGGGGTTTCCTCGGCGTCATCATCGCATCTGCCATGGTTATCTTCAAGAGCGGCACTGTCACATTACTTGAAAAAGGCTTCGGCGTAGCACAAGCCGGCGAATGGTTCAGAGGTGACTTCAGCGGAGGTAAAGTCGTCGTTGCGCTCTTAGTCAGCGTTTTGATGAACACCATCTTCGCTCCTGTCTTCATGACATTCCACAAAGTAACAGACATCCACATCGCTGAGACAGGCGGAACATTAAAAGGATTCTTCTGCAACAAATTGAAAATCCAAGAAACAATAGCTCATAAAATCAACTGGGACTTACAATACGGTTTCGTTTTCAAGAAGACCATACCTTTGTTCTGGTACCCAGCACACACAATCACATTCTTGTTACCAGGAAATTACCAAGTACTTTTCGCAGCATTCTTGGGAGTAGTCTTAGGTGTGATGTTGAGCATTAAGAAATAAAATTTGTAGAGACGCGTCAATGTTACCTTTAATATACACACACATTGACACGTCTTATAAGACAAAGAAAAAGAGTCGTAAAATTATTACGGCTCTTTTTTTTATTACCCATCCACCAATTCCAAATTCCTAACTTATCAAAACTTCCGCTGCTCTCAGTGCTTCTGCTGTGACTTCAGCGTTGGAGAGCATCTTAGCGATTTCCATAACGCGTTCTTCGCGTGTCAGAGTTCTGATGTTAGAACGTGTCTTTTCATCAACGACGTCTTTATATACAAAGAAATGATTTTTCGCTTTACTTGCTACTTGTGGTAAGTGAGTGATACTTACGAGTTGCAGCGTCTCTCCCATCACCTTCATGATGTCGCCGAGTTTTGATGCCACCTCACCCGAAACGCCAGTATCAATCTCGTCGAATATCAAAGTCGGGATGTAATTGTTTTTAGCCGCAATGCTCTTGATCGCTAACATCAAACGTGAGAGCTCTCCGCCAGAAGCAGCCTTCGCCATATTTTCAGGAGCGTATCCTTTGTTAGCAGAAAACATAAATGTCACGGCATCAGTTCCGTTTGAAGTAAGTTCCCCAACATTCTCGCATTTGATTTCAAATACGCCGTGTGGCATAGCAAGCTGACGTATGACATCAGTGACGTCTTTTTCAAAAACAGCTTTAGCCGAAAGACGTCTCTTATTCAATTCCTTAGCCTTATGATACAAGGATTTCTCCATCGTCTTGACTTCCTTCTCCTTGTCAGCAACGATTTCATCTATATTAGAAAAATCATCCACTTTACGTCTTATCTCTTCTCTGAGCTGAATCAATTGTGAATAATCATTAAGATGATGTTTCATCATAAGACGCTGCATAACGTCAAAGCGCTCTTGCATAGTCTCAAGCGAAGATATATCCTGTGAATCGTCTTGCAGATTATTCAAGTCAGAACAGATGTCTTTCAGCTCTATCTTAACAGAATTAAGACGTTCGGACATTGAATCAAGTTCTGTGATATAACGTCTCAACTTATCGACATTATGTAATAAGGTATTGACTCCGTCAAGAACAGATGTCTCGCTGTTCTCAAGTATCGTTGTCGATTCAAGAAGCAGTCTATTTATCTCTTCTTGATTTTCCAGTATCTCAATACGTTGAGCCAGTTCTTCATATTCATTATCTTGAAGTTCAGCTTTCAGAAGTTCATCAAGCTGGAACTTAAGATAGTCATTTTCATCAGTGTTATTTAAGGCTTTCTTACGAAGTGATTCGAGTTCGTTTTTGGCTAAAGAGTAATCTTTATATGACTTTTTGTATTCAAAAAGCAGCTCTTGATTATTGGCAGCGTCATCCAGCAATGCAAGCTGGAAATCAGGATTGCACAAAAGCAATGAGTCATGTTGCGAATGAATATCAACGAGATAAGCCCCGAGTTCTTTTAATACTTGTAAAGAGACGGGCGTATCATTTACAAAAGCTCGTGATTTTTTCTGAGGTGTGAGTTCACGACGTATTATACACTCTTCCTCGAAATCTATGTCGTTTTCTTCAAAGAAAGTTTTCAATCTATCATTATTCAAGACGAATGATGCTTCGACAATACACTTTTTCGTCTCATCAAACGGTATATTCGAGTCGGCTCTATTTCCGAGAACAAAACCCAAAGCGCCTAGAAGTATTGACTTTCCTGCGCCTGTCTCACCTGTTATGACAGTAAACCCATTATCAAAATCAACTGATAATGATGCTATTAATGCATAGTTTGATATTGATAATTTCTGTAGCATGATTATTTTCTTCCTGACAAAAGTTCTTCATATTCAGAAGCATGAGAAGGGTCTATTTCTCTAAGAATATTTACAGCCTTGGTTTTTTCCTGCTGAGTTCCTTCTGAATATATGCTCTTCCATTCACTACGTTTTGTATCGTTGAGTACTTGTATGAACAACAAGTTTGGTCTTTCAGAATAAGTCTGTTTAAGGTATTCAAGCGACTTTGTTATAGCTGCTTTGCCTTCATTTTGTTTTGTTGACATAACATCCAAGCCAAGACGATGATATTCATACATAAACTGACGAATTGGTTTGTAAGTAGCATTATTCATGTTCTCATTCAACCAATAACGATTCTTTTTATCATCGAAGGCTTTCCATCCTGACTCGTCAGCACTTTGAGCTGCTGTAACAATCTGGTCGGTCACTTTAAAGAAAGGGTCTCCGCCATAAAGTCCGAAGCTGTCAAAATACAATCCTAATGAATAATAAGCATAAAACGCAAGTGTCGATGTCAGGTTTGACATATAAGTATTTTCAGAAAAATCCAGAGGTTGTGATTCTATATATTCAAAGACGAAGTCGTCATCGACGTAATTAAATAAAGGAGTGTTATAATTTGTCTTGTAAGTTGGACGGCGAAGAGCCACATTCAACTCAGACTCAATAATATTACCTTCTTTTTTTGTTACGTTAACGACTATTGCACCTTCTATTCTTTCTTCTGGTTCAAATTTCACATTTGTCCAGACTCTGTTATTCATAAAGTTAAGTATTCCTTCTTTAAGTGATTCAAAAGCACGCTGGTCGGTACCTTCCACTCTTGCAGAAGAGACAGTAACTTCGATGTTAAACTCTTGAGCTTTAAGGGAATCAAATCCTACCAAAGAGCATAACAATATCAGTAAAACACATATTTTTCTTTTCATATTTTAGTTTATATATTGATAAATGGCGTTCAAGACATCTAATGCCACTTCATTTTTAGGTTTCAGTTCAAAATCGGTCACCTTATCATCTTTTGTAATGATAGAAATCTTATTAGTTTTTGTCTTGAATCCTACGCCAGATTCGTTCATTACATTAAGAACGATAAGATCTATGTTTTTGGTATGCAATTTCTTTTTTGCGTTATCCAAACCATTTTCGGTTTCGAGAGCAAATCCCACAACAACCTGAGCATCAGACTTCTTGCTTCCAACTGATTTGAGTATATCCTCAGTTTTAACAAGTTTTAGAGTAAGGGTGTCATTATCAGGATTTTTCTTAATCTTTTGATTTGCTGCCACTTCTGGTCTGAAGTCAGCCACTGCTGCGCTCAGCACTGCGATATCTGTTTTAGGGAAAAGCGACATCACTGCGTCATACATTTCCTTAGCCGATGTCACAGGCATCACTTTGATATTATTTCTGTTAGGAGAAATATTAGATGGGCCCAACACAAGAGTCACCTCTGCGCCTTGGTCGGCGAAAGCGCGAGCTATTTCAATGCCCATCAATCCGGAGCTATGATTTCCGATGAATCTTACGGGGTCTATTGCTTCGTAGGTTGGTCCTGCTGTGATGAGAACTTTCTTACCCACGAAATTGCGTTTTGTTTGAAAGAATGCCTTTATTCTTTCATATATCTTTTGAGGTTCTTCCATTCTGCCTTCACCACACAAACCGCTTGCGAGTTCTCCTGATGAAGGAGCTACGAAGATACACCCTCTTTCAATTAAGGTTTTGATATTTTGTTGGGTAGCCTGATGTTTATACATGTCGAGGTCCATTGCAGGAGCAAACATGATAGGGCATTTTGCCGAGAGGCACACTGTCAACAGATAGTTATCTGCAATACCATAAGCCATTTTAGCCATTGTGTTTGCCGAAGCTGGCGCCACTACAAAAAGGTCGGCCCACAAGCCAAGTTCGACATGACTGTCCCACTTGCCTGTTTTCTCATCGAAGCCGTAGGTTAACACAGGATTACCGCTGAGTGTTGACAAAGTAAGAGGCGTGACGAAATCTCTTGCCGATGGTGTCATCACGACTCTCACATCTGCGCCGTCCTTTTTCAACAGACGCACCAACAAAGGAATTTTGTAGGCGGCAATGCTACCTGTAATTCCTAATAGAATTTTCTTTCCGGTTAGCATTGTTACTCCTTATCTTAGAAATCTCCGTCGTTTTCCTTGTTAGGATTACGAAAATAGATACGATCGTTTAAAAATTCATTGACAGCAATCAAAGTTGGCTTTGGCAATTTTTCGTAATATTTTGCCACTTCAATTTGTTCTTTGTTTTCGAAGACTTCTTCAAGACTGTCATTGTTTGTTGTGTACTCTTCTATTTTCTTATTGAGTTCACTCTTCATTTCAGCAGCAATTTGGTCAGATCTCTTTGCCATGATAGCTACTGTTTCATAAATGTTACCTGTGCCTACATAAAATTGGTCCTTTTGACGAGTGACACAAGTTGTCTCGGTGTTAATTTTTTTAAAATCCATTTATTTAGTTTTAATATTTGATAATTCTAATTTTATTTTCTCTATTACCGGTTCCAACTCTACAATATATTTACTTTCTGGATATATGTAAGTCAATGTGTTATATTTTTCCAACGCCAACTCATAACGTTCACGTTGTTTTTCTGCAACACTTTTCTCTGCATATTTATAGTATGTCAGAACCATATAATTCATTATGTCTTCGCGATGATGTGTAGCAGGATTTTCTTTCATGAAGCTTTCAAAACTTGTTATAGCTGCCTGAAATTCTTCCATCTTATAATACAACATACATGTATTAAAATCTTTTTCCACTATCTTATATCTAAGTGTATCAATAAGTTGATTTGCACTATCGACATAAATGCTCTTAGGATATAAATCAACGAAGCTTTGGAATTCACTTATTGCGGTGTAAGAATCTGTTTGGTCGAGGGTTATATTCGGTGATTCGAGGTAATAACAACATGCACTTCTGAAAAGCGCAAATTCAGTTCTCTTTCCGAAAGGATAATTTACGACATAACGTTTGTAATAATGGCTTGCGATGTTATAATCTTTCATGTTATAGTAACATTCTGCGGTGTAGTACGCAATATCTTCGCCTTCTGGCTTGCCTCTATATGCAGATTGCAGAATGTCAAACAGCTGTAATGCTCTGTTATAGTCTTTCTGTTTATAATACAACATTGCGGCATTGTATTTATATTCATTATCAGTACTTTTAAGCAATTTACTAAAATTACTACATGACACGAATGCCATCAGAAAAACCATTAAAACCGATATAAAAAACCAATTCTTTCGCATAGTGCAAAAATACATTATTTTATCGTTCAAAAAACGTCTTTTACAAGAATTTATTATCACAAAACGTCATTTATTCAACAACAAGTTTTTTCATCATTTGCTTGCCGTCAACATCAAGATTCAAGAAATAAATTCCTGAGCTGATTTCTCTTAATTTTATCTCAAAAACATTAGTCTTTTCTCTTGATTTTTCAACGACTTGTCCATTGACATTCAGCAAAGTCCAGCTTATCTCTTCGCATTCTTCATCAAAAGAAACTCTCACCACGTCTCTTGCAGGAATTGGATAAACAGTCACATTTCCAAGCATTTGTTCATCAAGGCTTTCACAATCTATCACGAAAACGCTTACACTTGCTTCTTTTGTATTTTCGCCATCGTTCACCGTCAATGTAAATACTGTCTCACCTAATTCAGTTGGCGTTGCAATAGGATTTTGAACATTCGGATTGTTGAGCAATTCTGCTGGCGACCAAGAATAGGTATATTCATAAGAGCCGCCGCTCACCGTTGCGATAAGTTCCACATTCTGTCCGAGGCAAATCGTGTCGTTTTCGGCTTCAATGTCAAGTGTCATCTCTCCGCCGACACATCTCAACGCAGCCCTCCAACCTTTTTCATTCATTGCATAGTCAGAAAGGAAACGGAAAGTGAGAGCGCCTTCTTCGTTTGTCGCTGTATATTTTCCTGTACTTGTGCCGCTCAACTCTGCGATGCATGGCGATGTTGCGACAGCTGTTCCGTCATAGATTCTGAGTATATCATAGCCCTGTTCTGTTACGAATTCCAAAAACTCGACCTGCACCATCGCTCCTTGGATTCCAGGCTTAAATGTCATGACATGAAGGTCATTATCCGGATAATTGTTATTAGGGCCGCCAGAATCGAAGAACAAAGCATCTTTTATGGTTACCGTTGCGTCATTCATATTGTAAGATTCCGCCACAGTGATAAAATCTCTTTTTGTTATCGTTTCATTATCTCCATTTTGATTTGATATTGTCAATGTAACATTAAACTTTCCTATTTCATTATATTTTACTGAAGGATTTGGTTCTGTTGAGGTAGCAGGAGTTCCGCCTTCGAACGACCAGTTCCAACCAACGATATCGCCCCATGATTGATCCGTAAAATTCACAGTTGCGCCTATTGCCACATTTGTTTCATCAGCTTCAAAATCTGGAATCAAGCCTTCGCCTGCTTCAAGCTCGACATTCAATGTCGTTGTCTGGCCATCAGCCACTGTCACAACATATTGCGCTGGAAAATATCCTTCCGACTTAATTTCAACAGTATATGTTCCAGCCTTTATTGGACGATGGAAATCACCGCAAGGAAGCTGAGACTCAACCTTAGAATAATTTTTATCATGATTCAAAATCTCTATCGTAGCTTTTATAGGCTGTTTTGTCGCAGCGTCTTTTACTGTTCCATGAATACCAAACAAAGCCTGATTCATATACGCAAAAATAGAATTGAAGTTATAGTTCCAAAAGTTAGGAAGCTGTGATGCTGGAGGGCATTTTGTCGAGGAGCATTCTATAGTCACCTCGCGGCATTGACGGTAGTAGTTCATATAATCCTGACGGCCGCCTCCAATTCTGTACCAGTCAGCGCCATTGGTAATGCCGTTTTCTTCTTCTGTCATGTAATATAGGTCTGTTGACTGAGCGGCGTTTTGAGCCAAATCGGCGTATTCACGACTGACGAGCTGCCACCATGCGTCGTCGGCATGACGAGCATAATCGTTATCCCAAGGATAGTTCATAAGTTCAGCGCCGCCATGATAATGCGCTGCCATTGTAAATTGGTAATCCTCAGCAAGCTGCATAAACCACTCTGTTTCTTTTGCATAGGCATTATTGTCAGGATGTACACCATCAACAGGGTCAGGATAGTTGCGGTTCATATCGACGCCGTATGCATTATAACGCGACGCTCCATTTACAGTATTGTTGCCGTTTTTATAAGTTCCATCAGGGTTAGCATTAGGACAGATAAACAAATCGAGATTGTTTATAATTGTCTGTACTTCAGGCAAGTCTTGATTTGCGAGAAGATAATCTATGAGACGAAGCATCATTACATAGCCTGTTGTTTCATCTCCATGAATTGTGGAGCCATACAAGAACTTAGGTTTTCCTTCGCTTTCTCCATTATTGATTCTCACCAACAATATCTTACGATCACTTTGCAAAGTGCCAAGTTCTATCAAGGTACAATTTTCAGAATATGTTTCCGCGAACTCTTCCATCATCGCGACGTATGCCTCGTATGTAGGATATTCGTTCCAGTTGTATTCAGCGCGTGTTCTGCCATCAAACATCTTATGTTCCACCAACATTGAAGGAGGCGTCAGCAAGGTAGGTTTCAAGCCTAATGACAAGAACTCTTCATATTGTTTGTTATTGGCGTAAGCTATTACAGTGCTGCCATTTATCTTATCAACAGAAACGATTTCAGCTATTTCTTTCAACAATTTAGAATCTTCCGTTTCGAAGCTAAAATAGAATTCATTGCGTTGCTTCATTATTGACTGCAGGTCATTTTGTTGAGCTGACACATTCAACAAAAACAATGTCAAGAACAGAAATGCAATTATAGTCTTCATAGTTATGTAATTATTTATTATACATCATGTTATATTCTTGTTCCAAGTCATTTTTAACATTATCATTGACAGTCACCAATGGAAGACGCAGAACATTTTTACAAAGATTTCTGTGAGCCATAAGGCATTTAATGCCAGCAGGATTTCCATCAGCGAAAATGAGATTATTCATATTAAGCATGTTATAATGAAGAGGAAGCGCTGTTTTAACATCAGCGTTCATCATTGAAGAGACCATTTTGCAGAACATTTCAGGATATCCATTAGCGGCAACAGAGATAACGCCCTTAGCGCCAAGAGCCATCATTGGCTGAGTGATTCCGTCATCACCAGAGAGAACATCAAAGTCCTCTGGCTTATCTCTCAATATCTCCATGATTTGCTGCAAGTTACCCGAGGCTTCTTTTACAGCCACTATATTTTTATGCTTTGCAAGCTCCACACATGTCGAAGCTTGAAGGTTAACGCCAACTCTACCAGGGACATTGTACAGAACAACTGGAACTGGGGAGTTGTCGGCTACAGCTTCAAAATGAGCCTTCATGCCTCTTTGGTTTGGCTTGTTATAATAAGGGACTACGCTTAAGATTCCATCAACGCCTGCAAAATCCTGGTCTTTGATATTTTGAAGCAACGCCATTGTATTGTTACCGCCCATTCCCAACATAACAGGGCATCTGCCATTAGCGACTTTAATGATGGTTTTCAATACATTAGACTTTTCTTCTTGTGTCAGTGTCGGGGCTTCTGACGTTGTTCCGAGCGCTACCATAAAATCAGCGCCATTCGACAATGTAAACTCAACAATATTTTCAAGTGATTTATAATCAACAGAGAAATCTTCATTAAATGGAGTAATAAGAGCGACTCCAGTGCCAACAAAAGGATTATTTTTCATTTTTATTTCCAGATAACATCAATAAATATTTATATATAATTTTCATGCGCTCAACCTCTTTTTTCTCGATTCCATGATCGATGACAAGGTCGTGCAACTGCATATTATTTTTCGAATGTCCGATTCTGAATGACGAATCGATACACGAAACGAGATAATCGTTAAGTATATTTTTATTATTTTCAGAAAGATTAACAAACAGTTCACAAGAAAAAGATTTCAAAATCACTTCTTTTTCCTTTTTCAAAATACCAAATATGTTAAAATCTTTTTTACGAATAAAAACCGTGCAATCATCTTGAAGCGAGCCGTCAACCATATTCTCAGTCAGAACAACGAATCTGAGCTTCCGTGGATTCAATGAGTTTTTGACAAACTGCCCTATCGTTTCAATATCTTTTTTTTGATTCTCGTCGAGTAAAACCGTCACTGCAGGAATGTTCTTTAAATCAGGAAACTGCAGCAATCGTTTTCGTTGCAAATTTCTCTTAATATTTTTTCTCCTAAAAAAAAGTATTAACGACTTAAACATTTTTCAGCATTTAATATGCAAATATACATTATTAATACTAATTATCAGCATATTTTTTTCTTAATATTTTTTATATTTGCGATGTTTTAAACATCATGATTATGAAAGTTACAATTTTAGGCAGCGGCACTTCACAAGGCGTACCTATCATCACATGCAAGTGCGACGTTTGTCATTCCAACGACCCCAAAGACAAGCGTTTACGCACTTCCATATTGATTGAAACCAACGAAACGACCATTTGCATTGACGCAGGTCCCGACTTTCGTTACCAGATGTTGAGAGCCAATGTCACAAAATTAGACGCCATCTTAATCACCCACGAACACAAAGATCATATTGGAGGGTTAGACGATGCACGACCATTGATTTTCGTGCAGGGAAAACCCATGACAATATATGCTTCCAAAGAAGCCCAAGAAGAAATAAAAAGAGAATACTCTTACGCCTTTGCAAATGAGGACGAAAGATACCCTGGCGCACCAACTTTCAACCTTATCAATATCGACGGGAGCGCAATCAACATAAACGACCTAACGATAGAACCAATAGAGCTACAGCATTTTACATTAAAGTCATACGGATTCAGAATTAGCAATTTCGCATACATCACCGATTTAAGCGAGCTGTCGGAAGAAGCGTTTCAGAAACTCATTGGCGTTGAATATCTTATAATAGAAGCATTAAGAAAAAAGGAGCATTATTCGCACATCAATCTCTCTCAAGCCATTGACATCGCTCAGAGATTAAATGTAAAAAAGGCATGGTTCACGCACGTCAGCCACGAGATGGGGAAAACCGCCGATATCAACCCGACGCTGCCAAACAATATGATGTTAGCTTACGACGGAATGGTGATAGAAATTTAATTTTTTTGTAGAAGCTCTATATTCTTTAGGAGACATTCCTACTATTCTCTTAAAATATTTTCCAAAGAACGACTGCGAAGGGAAATGCATCTCATCGCTTATCTGCTGTATCGTCATTGGAGTGGAATTAAGCAAGGCTTTCGATTCCATCACAACGAACTCCTCAATATAGTCGGATGGCGTCCTTCCCGTCAAACCACTGACTACCTGCGACAAATACTTTGGCGTCACACATAATTTTTCGGCATAAAACTTAACCTCTCGTTCTGTCCTAAAATTCCTCGAAAGCAAATCTATAAATTTCGAATGCAACATTTCCTGTCTTGATGATTTATTTTTATTGTCATCAACGCCATGTTCATCAAAAGTATAGCCATAAAACATAGCCAAAGTCATGTAACGAGCCGCTTCTACCTTAAATTTTATTTTTGGAGAAGATACAAGATTTAAAAGCAAATCATAATATTTGTCAAACACAAAATTACTATTATCCATTATAAAAACAGAATTAGCATAAAGAGAGTTACGAATTAAACGTATCTCTGTCAAATTTGAAAACATGGAATTGGAGAATTCTCGCGACATAACTATTATCTTGCTTTTTAAATCCTCCGAATATTCCAATGGCTGGAAAATGCTATCATTGACAATTATAACCACCGATGGAGCTTCTATTTTATACTCAACCATATTAATTTTAGCTCTCACAAAACCCTTTTCATAGATTATCGCCATCGTCATATCAACCTTGAACGGCTCTGAATATAAAGCCAAATCGAGACGAGAATTATCAGCGTCATCTATCAGCATTATATCTGTTCCTATACGATGGTCTTGAGGTGTTATTTCATTCAGACGCTCACGCCATTTCAAATATGGTATCATCTTGTCATTTTTTTCGCAAATATACCTATTAATTTAAACTTTATATCATATCTAATACAGAAATATGACTTATTGACCAATTTAAAAGAAATATCGAAAAAAGCGACATTTGTATTCTACCTACTTTTGCAATGTCAAAAAAAATTAATTTATAACCCACAAAACTAACAGAATGAAAAAATTAGCAAAAATTTTAGGCATCTCTGCTTTATTAGGATGCAACATGACACTCTGCGCACAAGACGCAGTCGATGAAAAAGGAAAAGACAACTTTTTGAAGAGAGCTTTCCGTGATATGAAAGAAAGCGCGAAGTTACAACGTCAAATCGACAAGGCCAACTACCAAGCTACGAAATTAGAATCAAAGGCATTCTTCCAAGAACAGAAGAGAATGTCTAATCCAAAAGTTCGCAGCGCTGCTGAAAGAGAGAGACAACTCAATGAATTAGAAGCAGCAACCCAAAGAGTTGAAGCAGCTAAAGCAAAAGTAGAAAACGCAAAAAGTAAATGATTTAGAGTTACTGAGATACTGAGACTAAAATCTTAGTATCTCAGCATCTTAATATCTTAATCCAAAAGAGAACTCGAAATACTCCGCATCAAAACTATGAGCCTTGATAGCGAAGCCCGCAAATAAACCACAAAAGTCATCGAAATAATACCTCAGACCTGCTTTCTCATAATGCCATTCAACGCAATATAATCCCAATTCTCTATAAGGATAAACACCAAACGCCAGATATACAGCAAGATTTTTATAATAAATCTCATTGACCAATGCAACGCCTAATGAAAATGCAGAATATGCAACATCATCAGCAATGATTTCACCATAAATAATTCTATCACATTGTTTCAAAGACTCTATATTAGATGAATAAAAAACATCCAAGGAGATACCGCTGGCATATTTCAAAGCATATCTGTACATCACATCCATGCTTAGAGACAATTTCGGATGTTTCTTAAAAACCGTTTGTTTCTGATACACATCATCAACCATCACATTATAAGCCATCCATTCGGCACGGCAGCTATGAACACCACCACTCAACGTTATATGGTATTGAAAACCTTTGTCGAAATTCTTTTCCAGCTTAATAATTTTTGTAACATCTTCTTCATAAAATTTATATTGAACAAAAACGCCAGCTCCGATAACGTCTATACCTCCATTAGGTAAAGACAGCATCCCATTAGAATAATGACGATACATAAAATCCAGACCTAATTCAAAATGTTTACCCATCAACATTTTAGCATAAAAACCACCTCCAAAATAACACATCACAGTAGAACTAAGAAAAGTATTACCAGGATTATTGATAGGATCATATTTACAGACATTAGTCGTGAGGCCTAAATTCAATATAAATCCTAAATTATACTTATTGTCATTATAAAGTTTTCTTTCGAAAGAACCATAAACCGTATAAACATCAGGAAGGAAAGAACCTTCTTCCATTACAAATTCACTAAAACGTGACACCGAGATTCCAGCTCCTAAAATCGGATAATTGTAATAATAATCAAACTCGTTGTTATTGGCACAAATAGTCTGATAGTTAGCAGCCACATCAAATGTCATATAAATATTGCTTTGACGTCGATGTTCCGAATTCATCGCATAGCCAAAATAATTTTGCCCAAAAAACGACAATTTCAAATCATCATTATTTTGGGCAAAAACATTGTTTATAGTCATAAAGCCGACTATAACAAACAAATATATCTTAGAATGTGAATCCAAAACTAAGTCTTATTTTATTCAAACATCCTTTATCGAGATAATCTGCTGGGCAATAGTTAGATAATTCAGCAACAGCCTTTTGGAATTCATATCCTACTGCGAAAGTAAATCTTGAGAAATCAATTCCTACGTATGGCGATGCTGTCACAATAAGTCCAGAGTTTGTAACATCAAACATCTCACCGATACGTGCACCCACCATCGGGCTTACATTATTATCAAGGAAAGAATAATTAAAATTAAGAAACAATGGTATCAGATAAGTTGGTTCTTCAACATATTCATTGTTAAAATCGTTTCCTAAGAAATCGGCAGCAAAACCGACACCTAAACCTGCAGACATACCATTACCGAAAGAATAAGCCTGTGTTGTGTTGATACTAAATTGTCCGTTGTTAGCCCACGACAACTCTACATCTGGACGGTAGCCTTTTTTGTATTGAATGTTTAACTCTTGAGCATTGGAAAACACTGGAGATACCAACACTAATAGTGAGAACAATAATTTCACCACACATCTTTTTGTCAAGCCTAATGTCTTCATTTTATTACCTCCTTCTTCTCATCTAAAAACTTTTCAACAAATTTGTCTTCTACTTTTTGATAAGCATTCACAACGCCATCTTCAATTTTCTGGTAAGTGTTAACTACTGTCTCTTCGATTTTCTTGTAGGTACCGACCACTTTGTCTTCAACCTTAGTCTTTTTTAATTTGTACTCACTCATTTTAATGATAATTTAATTGTTAATGTTATTTTGACAATGCAAAATTATCACTAATGAAGATACCAAATTTTCCACTTTTTCTTCTTAATTTGCCGATTTGACAGCAATTTAATTACATGAAAAAGAAATAAACCTGTTTAAAAACAAACTATAAAAACATTATCTTTGCGAAAAATATATATTATGCAAGAAATCACATTTGAATTAAGAGAAGGCGACGAATTTATCCCATTGATTGCATTGTTAAAAGCGACTGGACTTGTCGATTCAGGAAGCATGGCGCAAGAAGTCGTCACTGCCGGCCTAGTCAAGCGCAATGGCGAAACAGAGTTACGCAAACGAGCAAAGATAGTATCAGGCGACACTATTGAATTTGAAGGTTATGTTGTTAAAATAAAAAGTTGCTGAGACAATGCCCAGCAACTTTTTATTTATAGTTATTCTCATCCAAGAACCACTCTTTGTACATAAGATAGCCTTGAGCGTTACCATGAGCCATCTGACCTACAGCTTCCGAAGCTTCTTTCACTTTCTTTGCTGGAACGCCAGCATAAACGCCTGGCTCTAATACGCTATTACTCAACACCACAGATCCTGCTGCGATAACGGTATTATCTGGAACGACAACATTATCCATCAAAATAGCGCCCATTCCAACCAAGACATTATTGCCAACTTTCGCGCCATGTATAATAGCATTGTGGCCTACTGAGACATCATTTCCAATCTCACATACAGATTTCTGATACAATGTATGCAAGACCGCACCATCTTGAATGTTAACTCTATCACCGATCTTTATGGTATTCACGTCACCTCTCAAGACTGCGCCGTACCATATACTGCAATCATCGCCCATTGTCACATCACCAACCACTGCTGCCGTCTCTGCGATAAAGCAATTATCACCAATCTTTGGTTTACAACCATTTAACTCCTTAATTAAAGCCATATATTTTATATTTTGAGTTTTATATTTTGAGCGTCTATTTTATCACTCTTGTCGCCGCACTCATGTTCCGAGCATCCTAATCCTGAGTCTGAAATCTCACCTTTAAGATACGACCTGACAAGTTCATCAACATTGCCAGAGCAGCCACGAATCACATTGATATTATGTGCATTGAGTTTATTTTTAGCTCCTTCGCCCATATTGCCTGCAAGCATCATAACGACGCCGAGTTCTTGCAAATCGGCAGCGATTCCTGATTTGCAGCCGCAACCTTGAGGAGAAGCCATAGTCTCTCTATTTACAATATTATTATCTTCTATAGTAAAAATAGTGTAATGGTCACAATGTCCGAAATGATCATCAACACGTTCATCTCTTGTTGGAACAGCTATTTTCATCATTTATGTTTTTAATCAATTAAATTTACTATCTGCAAAGATACTTATTTTTGAGTTTTAGACTTACTATCACTTCAAATAAATTCCATCTTTATCAAAACATCACATATCGTAACTCATTATTTCTGACGGAGGCATGTTTAACATATATAAGTCTCTCATTTTCTTCATATAAGGTTCAACATGCGAAAAGAAATTATACAAGCCTACGCAAAGCGAATTCAAGCCATCTCCACCCGATTCCGTCTTATCGAAACGATGTTTAGGACATTCTCCATGACACAAATGAAAATATTTACATCTAAGACATCTAGCAGGAAGCTTGTTTCTTTTATTTATTCCAAACTCCGTCATCTTATTTGACGCTACAATCTCTTTTAACGCCTGCTCTTTAATATTACCAAGTTTATATTTCGGATATACAAAATGATCACAAGGATAAACATCACCATTATGCTCAACCACAGCATTAGCTCCACAAGTCTCAGAATACACGCAAGTTCCAGGACTTACTCCACAATAATTCGCCAAAGTGGAATCAAAAAGATTCACATAATAAATCCCGACATCATTTTTCACCCAATAATCGAAAATCTCGCACATAAACGCTCCATATTCAAGTGGATTTACAGACCATGACGTCAGTCTTGAATCAGCAGAATCTGGAGACGCTATCTTGTCTGATTCATCAACGTATTCGAGCACAGGCATAAACTGCATATAACGGCTTCCTATTTTTTTCAAGAAGTCATACACCTCCAGTCCCCTGCCCTCGCTGGCTTTGTTTACCGTCGTCATAGTATTAAACTCAACACCATAACGATGCAACAGTTCTATTCCTTTTAACACTTTATAGAACGTTGACGTGTCGCCTTTATCTTTTCTATATCTATCATGAATATTTTGTGGCCCGTCAATAGATATACCAACAAGAAAATCATTGCTTTTAAAGAATGACGCAAACTCCGCATTCAACAACGTACCATTTGTCTGTATCGTATTATAAATCCTTTTGTCACCTTTGTATTTTCTCTGCAATCTCACTATTGTTTCAAAATAGTCTAGCCCCAAAAGCAATGGCTCGCCACCATGCCAGTCGAAAGTAATCACTTCATTATCGTTAATCTCGATATATTCTCTGATACATTTTTCAAGAATCTCAACAGGCATCACCGATTCCTTTTCATACAACCCGACCTTATCGAGATAATAACAATATGAACAATTCAAATTACACAAAGACCCGATAGACTTAAACATCATGTTAAACCTCAACGGTTTAGACATTCTAACGGCATCCGACAACGTAAGAGTATTTTTCAGAACATCACTCATAATATCATTGGAACTTAAACAATTCCGATTCCGTTCTCGACACTTTCATCAAAGAATCCATTTCAGCTACTATTTCAGGATATTCGTCTGCCACATCATTCTTTTCAGAAACATCATCCGCAAGATTATACAGCTCTATTTTTCCATTATTGTGGACATCATACTTCACTGCTTTCCAGTCACCTTTTCTTATCGCCTGTCTGCCATTATTTTCATGAAATTCCCAGTAAAGGTAATCATGTTCTTTTTGTTTTCCATTACCTTTAAGCTCATCAAGATACGAAACGCCATCAATATTTTCTGGAAGTTCAGCATTGATGATTTCTGCCACTGTTGGCAAGAAATCCCAGAATGCCGAAACATGTTCCGATTTAGAGTTTTTCTTGACTGTCTTATTCCATTTAACTATGAATGGCACTCTTATTCCGCCTTCATAGAGGTCACGTTTATATCCGTGCAGTTCACCATTGCTATTGAAAAAATCAGGGTCAGCGCCGCCCTCAAGATGAGGGCCGTTATCAGACGTAAAGACAATCATTGTGTTATCTGCTATTCCCAAGCTATCTAAGGTAGCGCAGATTTCACCCACCTGTTTATCTAGCACCGACACCATAGCCGCGAATGTTGCATGAGTATATTTCTGGGAGCCGTAGCCACCATTTTTGTAATACATGCCATCATCACATCCATTGTATGCCACTTCTTTTTCAAAGGCCGGGTCGCCCACAAACGGAAGCAGCTCTTTTTCCGGGACTTTCAATTCAGCATGAGGTATGACGGAAGTGTACCACATAAAAAAAGTAGTATCTCTATTTTCCTTTATAAAATCGAGAGCTTCTTTATGTATAATGTAGGGAGCGTAATCGTTTTCATCTTTCTCCTTATTGCCATCCAGCACAATTTTTTCATCATTATGCCACAAATGATAAGGGAAATAGTTATGAGCCTGACGCTGACAATTATAGCCGAAGAACTCATCGACACTTTGATTTTCGGGAGCGCCTTCCGTGCCAGGAGCGCCAAGTCCCCACTTGCCGAAAACAGATGTCTTATAGCCATTATCTTTCAACAATTTAAATATGGTATAAGTATCGGTGGGCAGAGGATGTTGACCTTCAACAGGCATCTCTTTATTACCTCTTATCACAGTATGGCCTGTATGCTGTCCAGTAATAAGGCAACTTCTTGATGGCGCACTCACCGACGAACCCGAATAATGCTGAGTAAACAACATCCCTTGAGAAGCCAGTTTATCTATATTTGGAGTTGAAAACTTCTCCTGCCCCATGCACGACAAATCGGCATATCCCAAATCATCAGCAAGAACAAAGATTATATTAGGATTCTCCTTAGGTTCAGCATTATGAGTTCCAACGACAGTCAACACTGCAATCGTTGGTATGCATGATGACAGAGTCGCTGCGCTCAATGCGACTGTGGAACATCTAAGAATTCGTTTACATCTTTCTTTTTTCATCAGTGTCAATTCTTCATTCTACTATACAAAGATAACTTTTTTAGAACGACATTATAATTATAATGCAAAAAATAACAGTATTTATTCATTGTCAATATTTTATCAACATCACTTCATGTTCATTCACGAGTCTGTACGCATAATCATACACTATTCTATACTCCTCATTTTTTTTCGTTTTATGAACACCTGTTATCTTATCAAAATCAAAATCACGATTCACAAGTTCACATTTCTTCACCAAAGTCTTATTGTTTTTAGAAAGCAACCTTAATATCTCCCGATTCTGCAACAATATAGCATTTGTATTTTTAACCAATATAATTGTGTCTTTCTTATTATTATGATGATAGTTATTACGGCACATATCATCACAATATTTTTTATCGGAACGTCCATGCAATGTCGCTCCACAGAAAAGGCAAGTTCCACTCTCCACCACAGAAGACGTTTTTATATCATTATATCAGTTTGAAAACACATAGAAAATTATATTCGCCCCCATTTTCAGAGCCTTGAGACGAGTCTCTTCAGAATCATAATGCACTCTTTGGTCCTCCCAGCCGTCTCCCAGGTCACATTCATAGGTAAGAAGACAAACGAGTCTTCCCTCATACATCAATGCGAACGCCTGTGGCGCCTTATTGTCGTGTTCGTGAATTTTAGGCAAGCCTTCTGGAAAATTATATGGATTTTGGAATATCGGATGCGAATAGGGCAGCTCAACCCATTGTAATTCTGGAAACACCTTTTGCATCTGACTCATAGCGTAATCCTTCATTCCATAGTTATCATCGATATGAAGGAAGCCTCCAGCCATCAAATAGTTTCTGACATTTAACGCTTCTCTATCATCAAAAACCACATTACCATGACCTGTCATGTGAATGAAAGGATAATTAAATATATCAGGGCTGCCAGCATCCACCGTCGCAACGTTGGCATTCAAATCTGTACCTAAAGACTGATTACAGAATTTGACAAGATTAGGCAGAGATGTAGGGTTAGAATACCAGTCTCCGCCGCCTCTATATTTAAGGAGAGCTATCTGTGTCTTTTGCGCGAACACATCGCACGACAACAAGACAAACAACATGAAGAATATTTTTTTCATAAAATTTTGGTTTAGGTTTGTTTAATATTATTTCATCTGGTTAATCAGCTGTATCGTATGGCATGCCACCACCGCAGCTGTTTCTGTTCTCAGGCGTGCTTCCCCAAGGCTTACAGGCACGAATCCGTTAGCCTTTGCAAGCTCGACTTCCTCTTTGCTAAAATCACCTTCCGGACCAATCAGCACTATTGCATTTTCACCTTTTTTATACAAATCGCACAGCTGTTCATTAACATCATCATCAATCCATGCGATAAACTTCTGTCCGTCAAAATCCTGTTTCACCAACTTATCAAACGACACCATTTCCTCAACGGCAGGCATCTTAGACTTAACAGACTGTTTCATTGCAGCTACAACTATTTTTTTAAAACGCTCAACGTTTGCCACGCGGCGTTCGGAATGATACGATGCAAAAAGCTTAACTTCATCAATACCTATTTCCGTAGCTTTTTCAAGAAACCATTCTGTTCTTTCGTTTAGTTTAGTAGGAGCTATCGCTATCGTCAGCTTAAAGCTTTTAATATCATAGCCGCTTCTTTGATTGGACAGATCGGCCATAGCTCTTTTAGGATGAGCATCAACGAGCTCAGCATCAAACAAAGAACCATTTCCATTAGTGACGCAGAAACGATCTCCCTCCTTCATACGAAGAACCTTGACAATATGTTTCGATTCCTCTTCTGGGAAGGAGATAGTTCCTAATTGTGCGTCGGGCAGATAAAAGACATTCATCTTTTTATGTGTTTTTACATTTTATTTGGCATTGATATTCCCAACAAGCCAGCTGCGTTACGGAGCAATCTTGCTGTCATATCTGCCAACTGAAGTCTGAACTCTCTACGTTTAGCATCATCTTCTTTCATGATACTGCATTCTTGATAGAACTGATTGAAGTCTTTTGCCAAGTCATAGATATAGTTAGCAATCATAGCAGGGCTTCTATTTATAGCAGCTTGTTCCAAGACAGAAGGCCAGTTATAGATATTCACCAACAGCATCTTTTCTTTTGGCTGCAAATCTGTAACAGGTATTTCATTACCGAAAGTAATACCGTTTTCCAAAGCTTTACGAATCACTGAGCTGATACGAGCGTGCGTATATTGAATAAACGAAGCCGTATTGCCATTAAAGTCGATAGATTCTTGTGGATCGAAGAGCATTGTCTTCTTAGGGTCAACTTTAAGTATAAAGTATTTCAATGCGCCGATACCGATCATATCATACAATTTATTTGATTCCTCTTCGCTAAGTCCGTGAGCCTTGCCGAGTTCTTCTGATACAGCCTTTGCTGTTTTAACCATTTCGTCCATCAAGTCATCAGCATCGACCACAGTACCTTCACGAGATTTCATCTTGCCGTTTGGCAACTCTACCATACCGTATGAAAGGTGTTCTATATCATTACCCCAGTCACGACCCAATCTAACGAGGACACGTTTAAGCACATCGAAGTGATAATTTTGTTCATTACCGACAACATATATCAATTTCTTTGGCTGATATTCTTCGTAGCGTAATTGAGCTGTTCCCAAGTCTTGAGTCATATATACCGATGTTCCATCTTTACGGAGCAAGAGCTTTTCATCAAGACCCTCGTTTCTCAAATCGCACCATACAGAACCGTCTTCTCTTCTATAAAGGACGCCATTATCAAGGCCTTCGTTCACCAATTCTTTTCCTAAGAGATATGTTTGTGATTCATAATAAATTTTTTCAAAAGAAACACCTAGTCTTTCATAGGTAACGTCAAATCCATCATAAACCCACTGGTTCATAGTCTCCCACAACTGACGAATATCCTTATCGCCAGCTTCCCATTTTCTGAGCATCTCGCGTGTTTCCTGCATCAAGGTTGAATTTTCCTCAGCTGCTGCTTTTGCCTTTTCCTTTTCATCATCGCTAAGTTCATCATAATTGGCAGGAAGCAATTGTTTAACTTCCTCTTTATAATGCTTATCAAACAAGACATAGAAGTCACCGATAAGGTGGTCGCCTTTCTTTCCTGTTGATTCAGGAGTACAGCCATCACCCCATTTTTGCCAAGCGATCATACTTTTACAGATATGAATACCTCTGTCGTTAACGAGGTTAACGCGAACAACATTCTCTCCATTTGCTCTTAATATTTCTGAAACGCTCCAGCCAAGAAGGTTGTTACGAATATGACCAAGGTGTAATGGTTTATTCGTATTAGGAGACGAATATTCAACAACTATAGGACTGCCTTGAACTTCTTTTCTTCCAAACAATTCTTTCTGATGATTATCAGCGAAGAATGTAAGCCAATAGTTATCAGACACTACAAGGTTAAGAAAACCTTTAACAACATTATATTTTGATATTATTTCACTTTCAGCTAAAATTTCGCGACCTATTTCATCAGCCATAACTTCTGGTGATTTTTTAGCCATTTTCACGAATGGGAAAACCACGATAGTAACATCACCTTCGAATTCAGGGCGAGTTTTCTGAAAATTAACTTGTTGTACTGGAGGTTCCTGTCCATACAATTTAGTAAAAGCATTGATAAATAGCTGTCTTAAAATTCCTTCTAACATATTAGTCTTATTTTATTTTGAGGCACAAAGATATAAAAAAAAAGCCAATCTTATTTATTATTTATTACTTAAAAATATAGAACGCAACAAGCTATAACTGAATGGGAATATAACCTTTTCCTCAAAGTGCGGCTTATAATAATAAGGCAGTATTTCTCCTGGAACAATCTCGTATATATCGCCGATTATATAAACGAACCCTCTTTCAACCTCAGCTGCTCTTAACAGATAAGTATAGTTATAATCAGGAAATTCTGGCAGCTCTGCACGAATCTCTTCCAAACTAGTATTTTTAAATTCCAATCCTCTTTGATTGATTATATTATCTGCGAATTTAGAATTAGTTACGTATGATGCCAATATACGTTCTGCAACACATGCCAACATCTTCAAATCAAGGCCAAAGTCTTTAAACTTCAATGTTTTCAAAAACGGTTGTCCGCTAAACCAACATCCGAATCCATGCGCAATGAAAGATGTAACCGCATGTCCTATCTCTTTATTCTCATAACCTTTCATCAGACATTGAAAATATGCGTTACCGTATCCATCGTCATAATATGGCGGATCATAACATTCTTCATTCAAGAAATCCGGCGTATCAAAACATGCGTTCATGAAGCCCCATACCAGAGCATTTCCCATGCCATAATGCGCCGACGTTTTAATGCTATTCCAATCATCACCACTGAACTTGAAACTTCCATCACCCAACGACACCATCTTATTGACACCAGATGTGATTCCGCCCATTGCAGTATAAACTCCAACTTGAAGAAGCCACGACTGTCCAAGCGTATATTCCGTCAAAAAGCCTTTAACGAAACCAACGCCAAACAACAAACCGAACTCCGCAAAAGAATCGATATTTTGCGCATTTAAAAGCACATTAGCCGCTCCGCCGACAACTCCCATAACAACACTTTGTATCACTTCTCCAGAAGGGTCATTATACCTCAGCGGATTATTCATGCAATAACTATATCTATTAAAATTCTGTGACATCTGAGGCATCTGAATATTATTATCAGGACTCAACATCATAGACATCAACGGATCATAGACTCTTCCATTCATATTTATCAATCCAAAACCAAGAAGATGCTCATGCCCAGTATAGCCTCTATCATATAACAATGATTGCTTATCACAACAAGCCGTCCAATCATCAAAATCCCGAATATTACCCCAAGCATCAAAGCTCACTTCTTGAACTATTTCAGACCGCTCATCCGTGATAACATTCCAAGAACCAATATTATCTTTATGAACATAATTATATGATTTACATCCATCTTCATCTAAGGCGCACACAGCAAAAACACCACACGGCCCGTCTATATATGTGTAGATACATCTCTTCCCACCTTCTTCAACAATCTCGCAATTACCTGCATACGTTTTGGTCTTCAGTTCGCCACCGACCTGCATCTTCATATAGATTCTATTATTATCATAACCATAATTTATATGTGCAAAATCATCGCCTCTCGTTATACTCAACAAATCATCAAACGACGAATAATTTGTTTTCTGGCTTAATCCTAAAAACACATCATCAGCATCTGTCTTCGCCTTAACAATAGCATTAGGTCGTTGTGTATCATACACAGTAGAATAAATAAGTCTAACCCCATTGACTTCTTTTCCAACAATATTACCCAAATTATCATACTGCATTTTTGCAGTTTCAACGCCATTCAATCTAATTCCAAGCAATCTATCCAAATCATCATATTCAAACTCTTCAACGACATTAGTTCCCGTTGACTTTTTTCTAGATACCATATTGCCGAAATCGTCGTAATGATAACCTAAGTCCTGTATCACTTCATTTTGGCTTTTGGTTATAATGTTTTTCAGAAAAAACGTTTGGGGATCATACATATACCTGGTTTCAACTCCATTTCCAAACGTACATTCCGTCACAAGACCATTTGCATTAATTTCATCAGTCTTCCACAACACTTTATTGTCATCTGCATCTTTTATTTCTTTTTCATAACCCGAATTTGAATATAATGTTGATATTGTCAATCCAGATGGATATGTGGTTGAAGAGACCCGACTTGCCTTATCATATTTGTATGATGTTCTATACTCTTCACCATTTATTATTTCAACAGACTCAATCATACGTAAATATTTATCATAGGTATAACTAATGCTATGGTTTTCAGATGTTACAATCTTATTCAACACACCATTTTCACCTTTTTCAACACCATACATCCAATGTGTTATAACCTCATTTTTAGAAGCACCGTCTTTTACCTTTTTCGACACCATTCTTCCTGCAACATCGTATTCTAATTCCATCACACCATCTTTAGGATTCATTATTTTTACAATATTACCAAACGCATCATATTCATAAGACACGGAACCATAATTCGGGTCATATAATGACTTTCTATTTCTTCGACCATCATACGTTACAGTAATCTTTGTCTTTGAATTATCACCTACTTGAGCTGATTTCATCAGGCCATCACTATAATATTCATATTTTACAACATTACCAGCCATCTCTTCTGTTTCCACCAGCCAATTCATATAATTATATGTATTAATTCTTAAACGTCTTGCGCCGTCTCTTCCTATTATTCCTGTAACAATGGTATTTCCATTATACGAAGTTGTTGTTAAAACATTATTCGGATGTTTTGTCTGAACATTTCTATTATATTTATCATACTCGTGCGTAACATATTGTTTTTCTTCACTTTCACGATATGGCAAACTTTGCCGTTCCACATTACCGAAATCATCATAATATTTATCCACAAAAATTGCATTTCCATTCATATCAAAGGTAACATTCCTCAACTCAGCACCTGATTTATGATAAAAAACCATTTTCTCTGCGTTGCCTGTACCTTTTTCCCAGCTATAAAACAAAGCTCCTGAAGGCGCGTATTTATTACCTGACGCCCATCTCAATGCGCTTGCATTTTGCAATCCATCTGGCAAGACAATCATATCCGTCACTCCTGCATGATCATTCTCGCTCAATGTTACAAAACCATTATAATCTATTGTAGAAATCAGCAAACCATAATCATCATCATAAATACAATTTGTCTCACGTCCCAATTCATCAATCGTCTTTATTCTATATCTATACGAGTCATCATATTCATTTCTTATAGTTTTCTTATGACTAAATGATGGCGACGATTTTGTCATTGAAACCATATTACCGACTTTATCATAATCATATTCCACGTTGACCATAAGAGGATCTGAATAATCTTCATTAATATTAGGCAGCTGTATTTCCCTTATTATATTTTTTGGAAACTTATCATCATACACGAATACCTTTGCTGAACCAATAACATCATCATTGCCAGCATGAGTAATTTCATATATTTTCGCAGGTCTATTTATTATCCAGTTGCTCAAATCATCTTTATATACCACATATTCCTCTTTAATATACTGGCAATCGTCAGGCTTCACAGCCATAATATCGTTTGTACATCCAACAGATTTACGTTCAAGCCAAACCAATTTATCATACGAATTATTAGAATTATTATCAGAGCGATATATATTATCTGTAATTGTCACTTTCTGAACTTCCTGCTCTTTATCCAGATTATAATTCACATTGTAAATGTTTTTTATCAATGGAAGAATCACTTTGTCATTCAATTTACAGACATAATTATCATACACATAAAACTCTTCTTCAACCAATTGATTTTCTCCATAATACAAACCCATTGAAGACGGCAAGCAACACGCAAAAGCGCCCATTGATTTATAGTCAAAATTCTGCATTTGTTTTTTAACAACATTACCATTGATATAAATTTTTGTCACCACTCTCTCAAATCCCATAAATCCATGGCCTTTAGTATGAATCAAAGCATTACGATATTCATATTTTGTAACTATTGCTTTTTCATTGACATCAAACACTGTATCAGACTTTAATGCTGCAACAGGAACTGAACTTTTTCTAATATCATTAGCAACGACATTATCACATGAATAAAATCCATCCTCTTGCTTTTTCCTTTTCATAAGATAATCATAAGAAAAGCCTCTTGCGTTTCCCATTCCATCAACAATTCGTTCAACGCTATAATATGCAGAATGCGAATACAATGAAGTTATATATGCCTGTTGCGAACTCAATGGATTCCGTGGCAATCCTGACAAAATAGAAACATTTTCCTGAGGCAGAAATCTTCCTATCTGAATTGTTTGATGAGAATAATTTATCGGCATATAATATCTTTCATTACAAGTAAAGTCTATAGTATTGTCAGATTTCACAAATGGCAATAATCCCACTTCAAGAAAATGATTTCCAGCCATATTTTTAAAAACCCCGACATCAGCTACGCCATCACCGTCAAAGTCGGCAGTTCTAATCGTGACATTAGGCTTTTCATATTCTCTTAAAGAATACCGGTATCTATCTTTTGCATTTAATGTTATCGTTCTTAGCAAACTCGTATTTGAACACGACATCGGACTTGTAAAGCCATTTCCTTTTGAATAGACAATATTCCAGAACCGATTGGGATCATAATAAAGTATATCAACTTTTCCATCACCGTTAAAGTCATTTGCAAACGGATAAATATCTTTGGTTATAGATGTCCCTCTAGTAAACAATTCGAGGCCATAATTCTTATTTATGAATATCTTATAAACCTCATATCCATCGTTCTTCAACGCCATTATTTCTGATATCCCATCACCTGTAACATCCATTGCAAGAAAGTCCGCATCAATACCATTAATTGCACTGCTTCCATTCAACGATATTTTCGAGAACACATCGTTTATGTAATAAATATATGAAGCAGTTTTATTATTATTACCGCCATCATAAGCATCTAATACAATCACGCCGTTCCTATCATTTAAAAACCTTCCTAACAACAGAACCACATTATTTTTGTATGAATAAGAAACCTTTTTGACAAACTCGCCTTTTTCTGCAATATAAAAATTTGTCACAGCTACAACATCATCTGAATACTGAGCATTACGGTTAATGTCATAAGTAATAATATCATCCACCCCGTCATCATTCAAATCTACCACATATATCCATTCCAGTTCTTTTGACAAACAAACTGTTGTTTTTGGTGTTTGTTGAAATGTTCCATCCCCATTATTAAGATAAACCTCCCCTTTTACATCATCAGGGTATGTATCTTGTATTTTATATGGTACCATAAGAACGTCAGAAAAGCCATCTCCGTCAAAATCACCGACAAAAGGAACCTTATTAAACACATTCTTATCAAGCTGGTATATTTGAAAATCTTCACCATGACTAGGATAATGCTTTTCCTCTGTATTCCATATTATTCTAGTCGGATTTATTTTATCCTCTCCAACAGCTAATCCCAGAGACTTCAATCGATAATGAGCGAAATATGTTTTACCGTATCGGCCTGGCTCATTGTATTCAAGCGAATAATCATAAAGTTTTTTTCCTGTATAATTGTTTATTATCTGTACATTTTTCAATATTCTTTTACAAGACACTTTATTGCCATAAACGTATGATACAGACATGTCAAACTTCTTTTTCTCATACACAAACAATATTTTATAAGCCGGCTTTATGCCACATTTTTCATTGCATGTATATTCAATATTATTAATGTACGACTCTCCCTCAACCACATTTTTATCATAATTGAATATTATTGCATTTCCATTTCTGTCCGACACTTTACTCAGCAGCCATTTAAGTATCACCTTATTGTTATTCTGCGTCTCGATTCGGGAATCTTTCGTCGATCCATATTCCCATATTGTGCCATCGCTCTTCCACACTTTAAAACATTCCGGACTCTGGCTGTTGGAATAAGAGACTATCTTATCAAAATTATCAATTTCGGTCTTATATTCGGCATTATCACCTCCATACTCACCACTGACCAGCATCAATCTCTGCCCGTCCATTACAAACCTGTCATTAACAAAATCTATATAAGTTATTTTTCCATCATGATATTTTGTTTGCGGCACTCTTTCAATGGACGACAAGCCTGATATATTCCAAGCCCAACCCATGATACCATTACCACTTTGATTATTATATACAAACGACAATTTAGGCATCATCATTCCTATCGCATTGGGAAGCTTTACATCTATGTTATACACAGCAGCTCCAGAAGTGCTTACATTGAAACTTCCTGGAAGAGCGCCAACTACACCACTGTCATCCGCAGCAATTCCACCACAACGTCCTTCTTCTGGAGGAAACACTGCGTACCTATCAATTTCCAACAGCATCTCTTTATCGCTCTCCGGTCTATATTTAAATCCTGGCAGCATTTTTATCGATGCTGACGCCTGACATAAATACGACTCATCACCGTTCAACAATTTATCCAATTCTACATTAGATTCCTGATATAAATTTTGTGAATCAATGTTCGACGACAACGTCAACACAATCAACATTGCACAAATTAATTTCATTCTCATAATCCATCATTTTTAAATTTTCACCACAACACGATTATACACACTATCATCTTTAATTATTCGCAGCAGATATGCACCTGCAGGATTATCAGTAATATCAATTTGCAGATTTTCTATCAGTCTATCTTCTTTTATCATTATCCCAGCATTGTTATATATTTGAACAACAAGCTGAGTATCTGCTTCATAATTATTCAGTTCAACTATAAAAGTCCCTTTATTAGGATTTGGATAAACCAACAAATCTTCATTCATGTTATTTATAGACATTTCTACCATTGCATCTTTCACCTGCTCTTTATATTCAAATCCACAATCACCAACAAACATTTCCATTCTATTTCCAGAATCATCATATCTGAAAGCAATGCAATTTTGAGCATTCATTTTAGGGGTAAGGAGGAGACACAACAATACCAATAGAAATATCTTTTTATATTTCCATTCCATATTATTATTTATTTTTAATTATTTAGATTGTAATGTCTCTATTATCTTTTGCTGATTCTCTATTATCTTATGCAACTCTATAGTATACAATGTCAATTCTTCTATTTTCTTCAACAGAAGTCCGTCCATTTCCACAAGTCCATAACCTTTGTCAAGAACATTTCTTTCTGATGGCATATCTGGCAGATGTCCATTTTCATTTATATATTGTTCCAGCTCCTGAATTGATTTCAATTTATAGTTATCATCAAAGACAAAATCATACCATTCCGTCACTTCTTTCACAAGAACTTCGGTAGTCAATATCCCACCAGACACCGCCAATGCATATTCATATCCTTCCGCAAATCGACTCGATGTATTAATTGACAGTTTCGCATTCATTATTATATTGCTTGCATCAAAACTCATCTTGTCATTTTGCGACATGAAACTCATTCCTTTTCCTTTATTGACTATTATTTTATGTTTTTCGTCATATATTTGCAGAAATGCCGTTTGTGTCTCACTAGTAGGTTCCAGAATTATTCCTGCATCTTCATCCGTATCTGATTTAATATGCAGTTTTGATTCTGGAGCAGTAACATTACCGATGCCAACTTTCCCAGTCGAGTTAAATCCAGAAGAATTACTAACAAAAAACGTAGGCACGCTACTGTTAAATCCTATCATCAAACTATTTGGAATATTATTAATTAAAGATTTAGTATCTGTATTACCAGTACCTGAGCCTATTACCATTGCATTAGTAGCTCTTGCTTTTACATATCTACCCATTGCCAATGTTGAAGAAGCATTGGCTTTTGCAAAATAACCAGCTGAAAAAGAAAATGCACCTGTCGCTTCACAACTAGCGCCTAATGTAGCAGAATAATTGCCTGTCGCTATGTTTTGATTTGTTCCTGATGCTGGACCGCATAAATCGCAACCACCTTTTTCCTGAGCTTTCATTGATGTTGACATAATGCCGAACATCACTAAAAAAATTGTTGTAAATAAATTTCTTGGTTTCATAATTTTGATTTTTGGTTTTTATCTTTTAATAAACTTTTCTTTCAGAACATATTTTTCATCTATTATCAATTCATAAAAATACGTTCCATCAACAAATAACGACACATCTAAGGTCAGCAAGTCACCATCCAAACACAATTCCTTATCCATGTATCTCCTTCCTAAAACATCAACTACAACGATATGCGCCTTGGCATTAGAAAATTCTTTAACATTGATATTTAGAACAGAAGATACTGGATTTGGAAAAGAACACGATTCAATACCATCTTCATGGTCAAGAATATTAGCATACGTCTCAAAATCTTCACTTTTCAATTTACATATTAAAGGCACTCTATGCGTATTATATATCTTGCATGCCTGAATAATACAACCTTCATCAAATGTCGGTTGAATATAAAGTATATCTATAAAGGCATCTGATTCGAAATTCTTTCTTCCCAACAAATCAAGTTTGTCATTTATCAAGAACACCGTTGCAGTATTAGGATAAAATTCTAAATCAGAGCTATTTTGCCAGAATGTCGATATATAGATTTTATCTGAGTTAACACATGCCATACTTCTATACTGCGAAACATAATCTGTTGTATCCACCCTCTCAAAACTCAATGACTTTTGAATATTCATATCCTTATCCATCTTAATAACAACAGGATGCCAGTCATTAATACCTTCTGTATGTGCAGACATCGCCGACATCAGAAAATGATTTTCATCATACCAATAATCGACACTTACAAACATCGGCAATATATTATTAGGATAATTAGTCATATTATCAATTACATTTGTTGATAAATAATTCAAATCATCGTCTATATAACTTACAGTTTCAACGCCCGTTATATGCATTCCATTGCTGAACATCGCATAATAATCAGCATTGGGTACTTTAGTAAAATCTGTGATTTCTGAATGATATGATGGATTTTCCAAACAACTTTGTTTCAACAAATTGCAACAAGTATCAAATTTATAAAAAGAGAAGTCATATTCTATTATCGTATGAAGCGGTATTGAATCTGTTACTATAGTCACCAAAACAATTTCACTATCATCATTCAGCAATGCCTGCGCTGATAATCCATAAGAAATATACGGTTCATCAATTTCCATGATTTTTTCAGACAACACATCCAAATTAGAATCAAGAACCGCAATCCATAGTTTCTCATAAACATACTCTTCTTGATTATCACTACATGCAGCCGCCACAAAAACGTTACCGTCGTTCAATCCAAGTGCTGTAACAAATGATACTTTCATGAAGTTCTCATTAAAAACTCTGTCCTTATATTCACCGGTTTCGCTTACACACAACGCAATAGCAGATGGCAAATTTGAATCATTCACATACAAGCTGCCAAGAACATAGTTGTAATGCAAAGACTTATCACCTGTCATAAAATGAGCATACTCATTCTTTTCACAAGGATATTCAAAGCACCATTGCTGGGAGCTTACATATTTCACTGCCGACAACACAAATAACAATATTAGAAATCGTTTCATGACTTTCAGTTTTTAATCGTTCAACAAATCTTTAGAGGTCCCAAAATCTTCTTTTGAAACGACGCATCTTGTCCCATAAAAAATATAATTATGATGATTGTATATAGGAATATTATTGACTCCGTACATTTTAGAGCCATCAATATTTATTTCAATAAAGCAAACATCATCAGAAAACAAAGAAGAATATTTCGGATCTTTAGGTATTAACTCTTTGATAACTTTAACCTCATTATGATAATATTCATTTAATTTATTACCATCTAGATACAATTCCTCAGAATCACAATCCTCCTTATAAAAGATATAATAATCATTATTTGATTCATTCCAATATTCATTTCCTTTCAAAGAAATGTATGTCATACTAACATAAATATTTCTACAATTTGTAATTTCATCAGGCTTATATCCATGATAATAATTAATAGTATCTTCTAACAATTCAGCTGCATCTGTGAGAATATCAGGATTGGCACAAGAACCGCCATATTCTCCATAGTACCAGCAAGAATTACTGTCGAACGGTCCATGCAAAAAAGGCTTAATATCCACTTGATGGCAGTCTGTCCTTCCTGTTACAGCGACAACTTTAACACTTAATTTCCCAGACCTAGATTCTCCCCTTTGAACAAATAACGACAACAATCCTTTGTCAGTTGAAATGCCATCATTTCGATATGCTTCCTTAACTGAACTTATCAAATCATCGTAAAAATCACTTACATCTTTCATCGAAAGCATATCATCTTCAATATCTATCTCAAAAGAAAGCTCATGAATTTTCTTGGAAACATAATTTTCATCAGGTGACGAATAAGTTACGTTAAACAAAGATTCAATATTCCACAATGCACTATCTGCATTTATAAATTTTTCATCTCTGTAAACGCCATTTTTAATCTCTTTTAATTGATTGTCAAATCTTTTAATTCTTTTAACTATAAGATCTGTTTTGGCATCATAAATTATTTCTTTTTCTTCATCTAGACATACAGATGGTTCTGTAAGCTTGTCCTTTTTGCAAGAAACAAAAGCAGCTGTCATTACAATGACACCTATAATGATAAATACAATTTGCGGTAATAAATTCCGTTTCATAATAAAATAATTTTTGGTAGTTTTTAATTTGGTTCTTTTTCTGTTCGAATAAAAATCATAAAACAATCATAATCAACACCTCCTTCCTGCAAATTTGTTCTAGTTTTTACGCTACAAATATAATATCTGAAAAAGGCTTTGTCAAGCATTTTTTTCTTAAAAAAAATTATGATTTTTTGTTTGTGGAAAATATTTTTTTTTATAATTTTGCACTTTGATGACACAGAATAATACATTATCATTGAGCAATATAATTGTTGATTTACATTTAAGTAAATCAGGCTTTATGTTTCTTTTTTTGCGGACGGTTTTAAACCGTCTTTTTTTTGTGTTATGGTCTAGTTCAAATTATTATCTAACTCAAAATCATAAGCAAAATGTCTATTTCACTTAAAGATCGTAGCTTAATTTCTATTTACGACTACACACCAGAAGAAATTTGTCATATTCTTGACATAGCAGAAGACTTTGAAAACAACCGTCTTCAAAATCTGTTAAATGGTAGAGTCATTGCATCTTTATTCTTTGAGCCTTCAACAAGAACAAGACTCAGTTTTGAAACAGCCATTCAACTTTTAGGAGGAAATGTTATTGGTTTCAGCAGCACAGCAGGAACAAGTCTTTCAAAAGGAGAATCATTAAAAGACACTATCATGATGGTTTCCAGTTATGCAGACCTCATCGTTATGCGTAACCCTGTCGATGGTTCAGCTCGTTATGCATCTGAAGTTTCAAAAGTTCCTATCATCAATGCTGGCGACGGTGCTAACCAACACCCTACACAATGCCTCCTCGATCTTTATTCAATCAGAAAGACACAAGGCACTCTTGAAAACCTTGAAATCACAATGGTTGGTGACTTAAAATACGGACGTACAGTTCATAGCTTAGTACAAGCCATGTGTAATTTCAAAGCCAAATTCAACTTTGTATCTCCTGTTGAATTGAAAATGCCTTCAACAGTTATTCAATACATTAAAGACGCTGGCCTTGAATATACAGAATACACAGAACTTAATGATGTCATTCCACACTCAGACATTATTTACATGACAAGAGTTCAACGTGAACGTTTCCCAGATCCATTGGAATACGAAAAAGTTAAGAACTCATATATTTTACGTAACGAGATGCTTGAAAATTCTAAGCCTAATTGTCGTATCCTCCACCCACTACCACGTGTTAACGAGATTCATACCGACGTTGATGAAAATCCTAAAGCTTACTATTTCCAACAAGCTCAAAACGGATTATTTGTTCGCCAAGCTTTGATAGCTGCAATACTTGGTCTTAAATAATAATATTTTTAACAATTAGACTTTAATTATCATGGATAAAAGAAAAGAACTTATAGTATCTGCAATTGAAAACGGAACTGTTATCGACCATATTCCTGCAGACAAAGTATTCGAAGTAATAAAAATATTGGGCCTTGAACATTCAAAGAACTCTGTCTATTTCGGAACAAATTTAGACAGCAAAAAGTATGGCAAGAAAGGCATCATCAAAATCAGCGAAAAATACTTCGAACCAGAAGACATCAACAAGATTGCTTTAGTTGCTCCAACAGCGTCACTTATCGAGATTAAAGACTTTGAAGTTGTTAAAAAACAAAGCATTGAAATTCCTAATCATATTGAAAGTTTTGTTAAATGCTTCAATCCTAATTGCGTAACAAATAAAGAAAGCGTTCCTACAAAATTCAAAGTCGTCAAGGAAGAAGGCAAGATAAAATTAAAATGCCACTATTGCGAAAAATACACAAGACAGAATAACATTGAGTTTATATAATAGAAAAAAGCTGGCAAAAGCCAGCTTTTTTTATGCCTGAGCTGCAGGTCCTCCCATTGTAAATGGAGGCAGCTTTTCATTAACATCCTTTATAGGACCATGTGTTGACTCATATTTATTAATATTTTCCGCCAAAGCTTTGTATAATCTTTTTGCATTTTGTGGTGTCAAAATGATTCTTGATTTAACCTTAGCTTTTGGTGATGCTGGCATTAATTTAATAAAATCAACGACGAATTCCATTGGGGAATGTGATATTATTGCAAGATTTGAATAGATACCTTCTGCAATTTCATCAGTTAATTCAATATTAATCTGATTCTTGTTATTATTGTTATTTTCCATGATAGATTATTTAAATTTTCTTTACAAAGATAACAATTTTACGCATAAAAAAATAGGTCAGCTATAAAAACTGACCTATTTTTTAACGTATCAAGAATTACTCTGTTACGACAAAGTTTTCTTTTTCAATATTAGTTATTGGTTCATAATCCTCACGATCGCCGACGATTAAGTCGTTGTATTCGCGCAAACCTGTACCAGCAGGAATCTTATGACCAACAATAACATTTTCTTTCATACCTTCAAGAGTGTCTGATTTAGCGTTGATAGCAGCCAATGTCAAGACTTTTGTTGTTTCTTGGAAGGATGCTGCAGAGATGAAGCTTTCTGTTTGAAGAGCTGCTCTTGTAATACCTTGAAGCACTTGGTGTGCTGTTGCTGGTTGAGCGTCGCGAGCTTCAACGAGTTTCTTGTCTCTACGTTTCAACGCTGAATTTTCGTCACGGAGTTTTCTTACAGTAATCATTTGACCTTCTGTAAGATTTTCTGAATCACCGTGGTCTGTTACGATAACTTTACCAAAGATTTCATCGTTACATTCTTGGAAAGTAAGCTTGTTAACGAGTTCACCTTCAAGGAAGCGTGTATCACCTGGATCATCAATTTCAACCTTACGCATCATTTGACGTACGATAACTTCAAAGTGTTTTCCGTTGATTGTTACACCTTGTGAACGATAAACTTCTTGAATTTCATTAACGATAAATTCTTGAACTTTCATAGGACCTTCGATAGCGAGGATATTGGCAGGAGTGATAGCACCGTCTGACAATGGTTGACCTGCTTTCATGAAGTCGTTTTCTTGAGCAAGAATTTGCTTTGATGTAGGGATGAGATAACTCTTTTGTTCACCTGTTTTTGAAGTGATAACGACCTTACGATTACCACGAACGAGTTTCTTTTCAAATGAAACAACACCGTCGATTTCTGATACGACTGCTGGCTCAGATGAGTTACGAGCTTCGAACAATTCAGTAACACGTGGAAGACCACCAGTGATGTCACCCAACTTACCAGTTGCGCGAGGGATCTTAACGAGCATATCACCAGCCTTAACTTTTACGCCATCTTCTACCATGATGTGAGCGCCGACAGGTAAGTCGTATGACTTGATAACGTCGCCGTGTTTATCAACGATAGAGATTGAAGGGTTCTTAGAATATTTACGTCCTTCTATGATAACGCGTTCGTTGTAACCAGTTTGTTCGTCTGACTCATTACGGAATGTAACACCTTCAACGATATTTTCATATTGTACTTTACCTGAATATTCAGAAAGTATCAATGCGTTGTATGGGTCCCATTCGCAGATGAGGTCACCTGGATTAACTTCTGTATTAGGTTTAATATAGAGTTTTGAACCGTAGCGGATGTTTGCTGTTGTAAGAGCAACGCCAGTTTTCTTGTCGATAATCTTCATTTCAGCAGAACGACCTACTACTACTTGGTATTCTTTATTTGTACCTGTTAATGGATCAACAGAATCTTCTTTGTAATCAACAACACGGAGTTCGTCGATTTCGAGGATACCATTGTATTTAGCTTTGATTGATGAATCGTCTGATGTTGTTGAAGCTGTACCACCTTGGTGGAAAGTACGCAATGTCAACTGTGTACCAGGTTCACCGATTGATTGAGCTGCGATAACACCAACAGCTTCACCTCTTTGAACGAGCTTACCTGAAGAAAGGTTACGTCCATAACAATTAGCACAAACACCGCGTTTTGATTCGCAAGTCAATACGGAACGAATTTCAACGCTTTCGATTGGAGAATCTGTAATCTTCTTAGCGATGTCTTCTGTAATTTCTTGACCGCCGTTGATGATTAACTCGCCTGTTTGTGGGTGATAGATGTCATGCAAAGCAACACGACCTAAGATTCTGTCATAGAGTGATTCAATAATTTCGTCACCTCTACGCAATGCACTAATTGTCAAGCCACGAAGAGTACCGCAGTCCTTTTCATTGATGATAACATCGTGTGCAACGTCAACGAGACGACGTGTCAAGTAACCAGCGTCAGCAGTTTTCAACGCGGTATCAGCAAGACCCTTACGAGCACCGTGAGTTGAGATAAAGTACTCAAGAACAGAAAGACCTTCTTTGAAGTTTGACAAAATAGGGTTTTCGATAATTTCAGCGCCACCAGCTGCAGAGGATTTTTGTGGTTTTGCCATAAGACCTCTCATACCGCAGAGCTGACGAATCTGTTCTTTAGAACCACGAGCACCTGAATCCAACATCATATAGACAGGATTGAAGCCTTGGTCATCTTTTGGAAGGAGTGTCATAACTTCATCTGTCAATTTAGTTACAACGTGACCCCAAATGTCGATAATCTTGTTGTAACGTTCATTAGAAGTAATGAAACCCATATTATATTCTTCACGGATAGCAGCAACTTCTTCGTTAGCTTCTTGGATCAATTCTTCTTTTACAGAAGGAACCAAGACGTTGCCTAAGTTAAATGAGAGACAGCCTCTGAAAGCCATTTCGTAACCCATATTCTTGATAGCATCCAAGAATTTAGTTGTTGTAGCTGTACCGAGAAGTTTCACCATTGTTCCAATGATATCACGTAAAGCTTTCTTATTTAACAATTTATTGATGAATCCGAATTCTTTTGGAACTACCTCATTGAAAAGAACGCGACCAACTGTTGTTTCTATCTTTTCATTTACTATAGTACCATCTTCTTTGCGAACATCAACGCGAACATAGATAATGGCGTGCATATCCACTTTTTGTTCATTATAAGCGATGATAACTTCTTCTGGAGAATAGAATGTTTTACCTTCGCCTTTAACTGGATGTTCTGGAGTGCTCTTACGAGGTTTTGTAATATAGTACAAACCGAGAACCATGTCTTGTGAAGGCACTGTAATAGGAGCACCGTTAGCTGGATTCAAAATATTGTGTGAAGCCAACATTAAAATTTGAGCTTCGAGAACAGCTGCATTACCGAGTGGCAAGTGTACAGCCATTTGGTCACCGTCGAAGTCAGCGTTGAAAGCTGTACATACGAGTGGGTGAAGACGTATAGCTTTTCCTTCAACGAGTTTTGGTTGGAAAGCCTGAATACCGAGACGGTGCAATGTAGGAGCACGGTTCAACAATATTGGATGGCCTTTCAATACGTTTTCAAGAATGTCCCATACGACAGGGTCCTTGCGGTCAACAATCTTCTTAGCAGATTTAACAGTCTTAACAATGCCGCGTTCAATCATCTTACGGATGATGAATGGTTTGTAGAGTTCTGCTGCCATATCTTTTGGAAGACCACATTCGTGCATATCGAGTTCTGGACCAACAACGATAACGGAACGACCAGAATAGTCAACACGTTTACCGAGCAAGTTCTGACGGAAACGTCCTTGTTTACCTTTCAAGCTATCGCTCAAAGATTTAAGTGGACGATTTGAATCTGTCTTAACTGCACTTGATTTACGTGAGTTGTCTAACAATGAGTCAACAGCTTCTTGAAGCATACGTTTTTCGTTACGCATGATTACATCTGGAGCCTTGATTTCAATAAGACGTTTAAGACGATTGTTACGGATGATAACACGACGATATAAGTCGTTCAAGTCTGAAGTTGCGAAACGACCACCATCAAGAGCAACCAAAGGTCTCAATTCTGGAGGTGTAACAGGTATGACTTTCAAGATCATCCATTCTGGACGGTTTTCTATACGTTTTTGAGCATCGCGGAATGCTTCAAACACTTGAAGACGTTTGAGAGCATCTTGTTTACGTTGCTGTGCTTTTTCTTTACTTGCTCTATCACGGAGTTCATAAGACATTTTGTCTAAATCGAGACGTGACAACAAGTCATAAACTGCCTCAGCACCCATCTTAGCGATGAATTTATTTGGATCATCTTCCGGCAAGTATTGATTTTCGATTGGAAGAGATTCCATTATATCGAGATATTCTTCTTCTGTAAGGAAGTCGAGGTAATTGATACCGTCTTGTTCTTTGACACCTGGTTGGATAACCACATAACGTTCATAATATATGATGCTATCCAACTTTTTAGCTTGCATACCGAGCAATGCTCCTATTTTATTAGGAAGAGAACGGAAATACCAAATATGAGCTACAGGAACAACCAATTTAATGTGACCTGTACGTTCACGTCTGACCTTTTTCTCTGTAATCTCGACACCGCAACGGTCGCAGACGATGTTTTTATAACGGATACGTTTATATTTTCCGCAATGACATTCCCAGTCTTTTACCGGTCCGAATATTCTTTCGCAGAACAAACCATCACGTTCTGGTTTGTAGGTACGATAGTTAATTGTCTCTGGTTTAAGAACTTCACCAAAGGAGCGTTCTTCTATAGACTCAGGTGAAGCAAGACTAATTGTAATCTTGGAAAAGTTGCTATTTATTGTGTTCTTACTTAAAGCCATATATGAGGTTAATATTATAGAACATTATTATTCAAACGTAATTTCAAGTCCGAGTCCACGTAATTCATGGATTAAAACATTGAATGATTCTGGGATACCCGGTGTAGGCATGCTTTCGCCTTTAACGATAGCTTCGTAGGCTTTAGCTCTTCCGTTCACATCGTCAGATTTAACAGTCAATATTTCTTGTAAAATGTTACTTGCTCCGAATGCTTCGAGAGCCCAAACTTCCATTTCTCCGAAACGCTGACCACCAAATTGTGCTTTACCGCCTAATGGTTGTTGGGTAATCATAGAGTATGGTCCTATTGAACGAGCGTGCATCTTATCGTCAACCATATGGTGTAACTTAAGCATGTAGATATAACCTACTGTTGCCTTTTGGTCAAACGGTGTACCTGTACCGCCATCATAAAGTTGAACGCTACCATTTTCTGGAAGACCAGCTTGCTTCATATAGTCATTGATTTGTTCTAATGTAGCACCATCGAAAATTGGTGTAGCGAATTTAACGCCAAGTTTCTTGCCTGCCCATCCTAAAACAGTCTCGTAGATCTGTCCCAAGTTCATACGTGAAGGCACACCAAGAGGATTCAATACTATATCAACAGGTGTTCCGTCTGCAAGGAATGGCATATCTTCATCGCGAACAATTCTTGATACGATACCCTTGTTACCGTGACGACCAGACATCTTATCACCAATGTTGAGTTTACGTTTCTGTGCAACATAAACCTTAGCCATTTGAACTATACCGTTTGGCAACTCATCACCAACACTTGCAACGTTCTTTTTACGACTATATACACCAAGAATTTCTTTGCATCTCATATTATAATTGTTGATTGTCCTAACGATCATATCGTTAAGCTCTGCATCTGTAGTCCATCTGTATGGATTAACAGTCATATAGTCAAGATTCAACAACGCTTTATGTGAGAACTTAATCTTCTTAGGTATAACAACCTCTTTGAAATTATTTTGAACGCCCAAAGATGTTCTTCCTGCGAGGAGGCTCATCAATTTCTCGATAAGTCTTTCTTTGAGAGCGTCAATTTCACGATTGCATTCGAAATCTATTTCTGCAATAATATCTCTATCTTTTGCCTTAGATTTGCGATCTTTTATTACGCGTGAGAACAAACGTTTTCCAATAACAACACCCTTCATTGATGGACCAGCTTTGAGTGATGCATTCTTAACATCACCAGCTTTGTCACCGAAGATTGCACGCAACAATTTCTCTTCTGGTGTTGGATCTGTCTCACCCTTAGGGGTAATCTTACCAATTAATATATCACCTTCTGTTACTTCAGCACCTACACGGATAAGACCATTTTCGTCCAAATCTTTTGTAGCTTCTGCACTAACATTAGGGATATCGTTTGTCAACTCTTCAAGTCCGCGTTTAGTGTCACGTACTTCAAGAGTAAATTCTTCTATATGTATTGATGTGAATAAGTCTTCTCTAACAATACGCTCTGAAATAACGATAGCATCCTCATAATTATAACCTTTCCATGGCATGAATGCAACCATCAAGTTACGTCCGAGTGCTAAATCGCCACCTTGTGTAGCATAACCTTCTGTAAGGATTTGACCCTTAGTAACTTTTTGACCTTTCTTAACGATTGGCTTTTGGTTAATGCTTGTGCTTTGGTTTGTTCTAGCGTATTTAATTAAATTATATGTTTTTTCATCACCATCAAAGCTGACGAGTCTATCTTTGTCTGTTCTCTCGTATCTGACAACGATCTTTGTTGAATCAACAAATACAACTTCGCCATCACCTTCTGCTTCAACTATTGTACGTGAATCTCTTGCAACATAACGTTCAATACCTGTACCAACGATAGGTGCTTCTGGATTCATCAAAGGCACAGCCTGACGCATCATGTTAGAACCCATCAACGCACGGTTAGCGTCATCGTGCTCAAGGAACGGAATCAATGATGCAGCAATAGATGAAATTTGGTTAGGTGCAACATCAATAAGGTCAATTTCCTGTGGTGTAACGATAGGATAGTCGGCAACATAACGTACTTTTATCATGTCTTCTGTCAACTTACCATTATCGTCCATTGATGTACATGCTTGTGCGATGATTTTTTCTTCTTCCTCTTCTGCTGTGAGATATACTGGAGGATTTTCAAAATCAACTACACCATCCACTACCTTTCTATAAGGTGTTTCAATGAAACCTAAATTATTGATTTTTGCGAATACGCAAAGTGATGAAATAAGACCAATGTTTGGACCTTCAGGTGTTTCGATTGTACAAAGACGACCATAGTGTGTGTAGTGAACGTCACGAACCTCGAAACCTGCACGATCACGTGACAAACCACCAGGACCTAAAGCTGAAATACGACGTTTGTGTGTAACTTCAGACAATGGGTTTGTCTGGTCCATGAATTGTGACAATTGGTTTGTTCCAAAGAAAGAATTGATAACAGATGACAATGTTTTGGCATTGATAAGTTCTGTTGGTGTGAAAACTTCGTTATCACGTACATTCATTCTTTCTCTAATTGTACGAGCCATACGTGCTAAACCTACGCCGAACTGTCCGTATAATTGTTCACCAACAGTTCTGATACGACGGTTGCTCAAGTGGTCGATATCATCAACTTCAGCTTTGCTATTTGATAAATTGATTAAATATTTGATAATAGCAATAACATCCTCTTTTGTAAGGACTTTAACGTCAGATGGGATATCAAGACCTAATTTACGGTTGATGCGGTAACGACCTACATCACCTAAGTCGTAACGTTTGTCTGAGAAGAACAATTTCTCAATAATTCCACGAGCTGTTTCTTCATCTGGTGGTTCTGCGTTACGTAGTTGTCTGTAGATGTATTCTACAGCTTCTTTTTCTGAGTTAGAAGGGTCTTTTTGTAAAGTATTAAATACTATAGTATAATCTGTAATATTAATATCTTCACGGTCGAGGAGTATAGTTTTAACTCCAGAGTTGACAATAATGTCTATATGTTCTGATTCCAACACTGTACCACGGTCGAGAATTGACTCATTACGTTCGATAGAAACGCATTCGCCTGTTTCTTCATTAACGAAATCTTCGAACCATGAGCGAAGTACTCTAGCTGAAAGTTTACGTCCGAGTACTTTTTTAAGAGCTGTTTTAGACACTTTAATTTCTTCAGAGAGATTGAAGATATCGAGAATGTCTTTATCTGACTCATAACCAATGGCGCGGAGCAATGTTGTAATTGGTAATTTCTTTTTTCTGTCGATATAAGCATACATTACGTTGCTGATATCAGTTGAGAACTCCATCCAAGAGCCTTTGAAAGGAATGATACGGGCAGAATATAATGTCGTACCATTTGCGTGAACGTTAGAACCGAAGAAAACGCCTGGTGAACGGTGCAATTGTGACACCACTACGCGTTCAGCTCCGTTAATAACAAAAGTACCTTGCGGAGTCATATATGGAATAAGTCCGAGGTACACATCTTGCACTTTTGTTTCAAAGTCTTCATGTTCATCATCTGTACATGAAAGTTTAAGCTTAGCTTTAAGTCTAACGCAATAACTTAAACCGCGTTCGATGCACTCTGCGATGGTGTATTGAGGAGCATCAATATAGTAATCGAGAAATTCGAGTACAAAGTTGTTTCTAGCGTCTGTAATTGGGAAATTTTCTTGGAAAACTTTGAAGAGACCTTCATTTTTACGGTTATCCGGATTTGTGTCTAATTGGAAAAAGTCATGGAATGACTTCAACTGGATATCCAAAAAATCAGGATATTCGAAAGGTCTTTTTATCGACGCGAAACTGATTCTATCTAATGTTTTATCTGCCAAAGTGTTTATGTTTTTATAGTTAAGCTAATGTTAAAATATAAGAGGGGATTTATTAAGACAATAAACTATAGGCACAAACCTCAACTCCAAATTTGGAGTCGAGGTTGATACCATTTTGTCTCTGGGAAATTAAATCCTTATTTAACTTCAACTTCTGCACCAGCTTCTTTAAGAGCTGCTTCGAGTGCATTAGCTTCTTCTTTGCTAACACCTTCTTTGATAGCTTTAGGAGCAGCGTCAACTAATTCCTTAGCTTCTTTCAAACCGAGGCTTGTTAATTCTTTAACGAGTTTTACAACTGCTAATTTTTGTGCGCCAGCTGATTTGAGGATAACATCGAATGATGTTTTTTCTTCTGCTGCTGGAGCTGCATCGCCTGCTGCTGGAGCTGCTACAACTGCTGCTGCTGCTGCTGGTTCGATACCGTATTCTTCTTTTAATATAGCGGCAAGTTCATTAACCTCTTTAACAGTAAGGTTTACTAATTGTTCTGCAAAAGCTTTTAAATCTGCCATTTCTTTAAGTTTTTAATTGTTATACGAATTTATTTTTTTTCTTTTTATTACTATTTTATTATTCTGGTCTCTCTGATAATGTCTTAACAACACCACTGAGAATATGTCCGCCAGATTGTAATGCACCGAGTACATTCTTTGCAGGTGATTGTAACAATGCTACAACGTCTGCTATCAATTCGTTCTTTGACTTGATGTTTACTAATGTATCGAGCATATTGTCGCCAACGTAAACGCATTCTTCAATATATGCGCCTTTCAAAATTGGACGTGTTTCCTTTTTGCTACGGAATTTTTTTATCAACTTTGCTGGAGCGTTGCCATTTTCTGACAACATCAAAGCTGTAGTGCCCTTCATGACGTTGTAAAGCTCACCATATTCTCTACCGGTGTTTTGCATAGCTTTCTTTAACAACGCATTCTTTACCAATACAAGCTTGACGTTGCTATTGAAGCATTCTCTTCTTAAGCTACTTGTCTTCTCTGCATTTAATTCAGCGATATCTGTCAAGTAGAAATTAGGACATGCATTCAACTGCTCTGTAATTGAGTTGATAATAACTTGTTTATCTTCTTTTCTCATGTCAATAACTTATTAAGGTTTAGAGGGCTATTGATTTAGGATCCACTTGTACTCCAGGACTCATTGTACTAGAGATGTAGATGCTCTTAACATAAGTACCTTTAGCTGCTGCTGGTTTCAATTTGATAATTGCTTGGATAACTTCTTTTGCGTTATCATAAATCTTATCTGCACTGAAACTGACCTTAGCAATACCAGCATCAACGATTCCGTATTTGTCAACTTTGAAATCGATTTTACCAGCTTTTACTTCTTGTACAGCTTTGGCGATGTCCATAGTTACAGTACCAGTTTTTGGGTTAGGCATTAAACCTCTTGGTCCGAGGATACGTCCTAATGCACCAATTTTTGGCATAACTGTTGGCATTGTGATAATCACATCAACATCGGTCCATCCGTCTTTAATTTTTTGGATATATTCCTCTAATCCGACGAAATCTGCACCGGCATTTTTTGCTTCTTGTTCTTTGTCAGGTGTACAAAGCACCAAAACGCGAACAACTTTACCTGTACCGTGAGGAAGAGTTACACTACCACGAACCATTTGGTTGGCTTTACGTGGGTCAACTCCCAAACGTACGTTCAAGTCCACAGAGGCATCAAATTTGGTGTAAGTGATTTGTTTCACGACATCAACCGCTTCTGTCAAGGAGTAAACCTTGCTTTTGTCGAACTTAGCTAAAGCTTCTTTTCTTTTCTTAGATACTTTTGCCATTTGGTAATTTCTTTTTTTTTGTTCTACAAATGCTTAAGACTTAGTCTTTACTTTAAAGGTGATTCGCCAGTAATCTTAACACCCATACTACGTGCTGTACCTGCTACCATGCTCATTGCTGATTCGATTGTGAAGCAATTTAAGTCCTTCATTTTATTTTCAGCAATACTACGAACTGTATCCCAGCTCATAGAACCGACTTTTGAACGGTTAGGTTCCTTTGAACCTTTAGCAATTTTAGCAGCTTCAAGAACTGAAGCAGCAACTGGTGAAGCTTTTACAATGAAATCAAATGATTTGTCCTTGTACACAGTAATAATAACTGGAAGTACTTTACCAGCTTGATCTTGTGTACGAGCATTGAATTGCTTGCAAAACTCCATGATGTTAACACCTTTTTGACCCAATGCTGGACCAACAGGTGGTGCAGGATTAGCGGCTCCTCCTTTGATTTGCAGTTTAATTAATCCGCTTACTTCTTTCATTTTAATTTTTATAAAAGTTAAATGAAAACAAAATTTTCAAAATTCTATACTACTCTCTCTTTACTTGGAAATAGCTTAATTCAAGAGGTGTTTTACGGCCAAATATCTTAACCATAACTTTGAGTTTTTTCTTCTCATCGTTAACTTCTTCGATAATGCCACTAAAACTACTGAATGGTCCGTCGTTTACCAAGACAGTCTCGCCTACTATGAACGATAAATCACTACCTTCACCCATCTCTGTGAGTTCATCTACTTTACCTAATATACGACAAACTTCTGATGGACGAAGTGGATCAGCCTCTCCTTTAGTGCCAAGGAAACCTAATACATGAGGTATATCCTTTATAGCATGTGATACTTCTCCATTTAAGACAGCTTCAACTAAAACATAACCAGGAAGGTAATTTCTTTCCTTACTGATCTTTTTTCCGTTTCTAACTGAATATACTTTCTCAGTTGGAATAAGTACTTGTGAAATCAGAGTCTGCAAATCAGCACGTCTAGAAATTTCAGCGTCAAGATATTCTTTAACTTTTTTCTCTTTACCACTGACAGCTCTTATAACATACCATCTTTTTTCGTTCTGTTCACTCATCACAAATAGAAATTAAAAGTAAATAGAATGTTGATTATTCAAACACCTTTAATTAGAAAATACGATAGAAATTTTCTAATAAAGTTTCAAAAGACTTATCCATCAGATAAACCACCAAAGCGATTATTAGGGAAGCAATGGACACGACGATTGCACTACTTTGGAGTTCCTTCCAAGTTGGCCAAGATACTTTCTCAACTAACTCAGTATAACATTCTTTAACGTAGCTTATAAACCTTTTCATTTTGTTTGAACTATTTTATTTATTAGCACAGGCAGAAGGACTCGAACCCTCAACCAATGGTTTTGGAGACCACTACTCTACCAATTGAGCTATGCCTGTGTGAAGGGTACTCTTGCAAGTACCCATTTTAATATATTTTATATTATCAATCTTCAAGGAGTTCGATAACTTGACCTGAACCAACAGTTCTACCACCTTCACGGATAGCGAAACGGAGACCTTTGTCCATAGCGATTTCAGCAATCAAGTTTACTTCGATTGTAACGTGGTCACCTGGCATAACCATTTCCATACCATCTGGTAATAAGATTTCGCCTGTAACGTCTGTTGTTCTGAAGTAGAATTGAGGACGATATTTGTTTCTAAATGGAGTGTGACGACCACCTTCTTCTTTTGAAAGAACGTAAACTTCACCTTTGAAGTGGCTGTGAGGTTTTACTGAACCTGGTTTTGCGATAACCATACCACGACGGATTTCGTCTTTGTCTATACCACGGAGTAAGAGACCTGCGTTATCACCAGCTTCACCTTCGTCCAAAAGTTTACGGAACATTTCAACACCTGTAACAACTGATTTAAGTTTTTCAGCGCCCATACCGATGATATCAACTGGATCACCAACTTTAATGATACCTGTTTCGATACGACCTGTAGCAACTGTACCACGACCAGTGATTGAGAAAACGTCTTCGATTGGCATCAAGAATGGTTTGTCAACTAATCTTTCTGGTTCTGGAATCCATGTGTCGCAAGCTTCCATCAATTCGTCGAGTTTTGGAGCCCATGCTGGGTCTTCGTTCAAACCACCGAGAGCTGAACCACGGATAACTGGAGTATTGTCACCATCGAATTCGTATGTTGATAACAAATCTCTAACTTCCATTTCAACGAGGTCTAACAATTCAGCATCGTCAACCAAGTCACATTTGTTCAAGAAAACAACTAATCTTGGAACACCAACCTGACGTGCGAGGAGGATATGTTCACGTGTTTGAGGCATTGGACCGTCTGTTGCAGCAACAACGATGATAGCACCGTCCATTTGAGCAGCACCAGTAACCATGTTCTTAACGTAGTCAGCGTGACCAGGACAGTCAACGTGTGCATAGTGACGTTTTTCTGTTTGGTATTCTACGTGAGCTGTATTAATAGTGATACCTCTTTCTTTTTCTTCTGGAGCAGCATCGATTGAATCGAATGATTTTACTTCTGCCAAACCTTTTTTACCAAGGTGGAATGTGATAGCTGCTGTTAAAGTTGTCTTACCGTGGTC
>JAFYNK010000080.1 GCA_017548125.1 Bacteroidales bacterium
AACTCTTCTTTGTAATCTGTATTTCTTTTCTTAAGTTTTTCTGTCTTGACTCGGATTTATCTTCAGAATTGATAAGGTCTTTTTTTTATCGTTCCTTACCTTTCAGACTTTGCTTGGATCATTCTATCAAAGAACTTTGCTCAACAATCTCTCTCATTTTCCTCAGCACCGTTCCCGTTGTTTTGCGAGTGCAAAGGTACATCTTTTTCCTTTCCCTCCAACACTTTTTGAAAATATTTTTCACTTTTTTGAAACTTTTTTATTATACACTGAAAGTCAATGTGTTAAAAGAATATTTTTATGTATTTTTTCAGAAAAGACATGAAAAAAATGTCGGTTTTCGGGCAAATTACAGCGTTTTTAGGCACGGAATTGACGGAAAAATATCACAGAAAGGGAAAAATCACGGAAAAACCGATGCGTTTTGAGACGGCCTTCAGGCACGGAAAACGGACTCCAGAGACGGTTTCTCGATATGTCGGCGGCATAGGACGGGCTTTCATGCGTCAGGGTAAGCCTAGATTACGCGAACAAATGGTGGCGGCCTGTGAGCGGCGGCGCTCTCTGCGTTAGGGATTGGAGCGGCATCCTTTGAGTGATGAGCGGCAGCGAAGCACGAAAAGATACAGCGGAAAGCCCGACGGCATAGCCGGAACGCACAAAAAAAAGTCTATAAGTCTATAAGACTACAAGACTATAAGATTTTTTGAAATTAGGAATTAGGAATGAGGAATGAGGAATGAAGTTTATACCTTATTAATTAATATAGGAAATGGGAAAGATAATTAGTTTGTGGGATTGGGTATGATTATGATTTAATCATTATAATTTATATCGCAATATTTACTTAATACACATACTATTAAAAAATTATTAAATTTGCGAATAAAATATAAAACAATGAAAAAGAAGCTTTACTATATCTTTACACTTTTATTAGTCATCGTCTCATTTAACGATTTAAACTCTCAAAACACTGTAAACAAAGAACTTGCAAATAAAGTTGCTGCAAATTTCATTTCAAGCAACAGCAATAAATCTAATCCTATTCTTGATTTAATACACACAGAAAAAGGCTGCGATGATTTAGCCAATCTATACATATTTAATATAAAGGACGGCGGTTTCGTTATAGTTTCAGCTTCCAAAGAATCAAAACCTATCCTAGCCTACTCTTTCACCAATAGTTTCAGCGAAGAAATTCCGAGCACTGCAGCATATTTCATTAATAAATACAACGAAATAATCAATTACTTAAAAGTATCAGAGAATCCAGTCGATGAAAAGACATTGATTTTATGGGATGAATTAGAAGCCAACAAATATAAAGACCGAGCTGTGGCTATCGTCAATCCACTCATAAATACAAAATGGAATCAGGATTGTTATTATAACGAATACGCTCCTTACGACAATTATGGACCATGCAACAGAGCGTACGCCGGCTGTGTTGCATGCGCCATGTCACAAATCATGAAATACTGGAACTATCCAGAAAAAGGCAAAGGCTCACACGCATACAACCATTCTCAATACGGAAATTTATCGGCAGATTTCGGAAGCACATCATACAAATGGGACGAAATGCCAAACAGTATTTGGAGTCATAACGACGCGATTGCCACTTTGATGTACCAATGCGGCGTAAGTGTCAATATGAATTTCGGTCCTAGCGGCAGCGGCGCTCAATCGAAGGACGTCGAAACCGCCATGCGTTCATATTTCGGATATTCCGCTGCAAAATACGTGGAACGTTCAAGTTGCCAAGACGACGAATGGATAGCATTATTAAAAAGCGAACTCGACAAAGAACAGCCGATGTACTTCTCAGGAATTGGAGAACCTGGCGGACACGCAATAGTTTGTGATGGTTACGACAACAACGACTATTTCCATTTCAATATGGGCTGGAGCGGCATAAGCGACGGATTCTACAGTATAGATGACGTTTGCGGTTTCTACAAAAGCCAAGCTATCGTCATGAACATCATACCATTGCCAATAAACGCTGACGAAAACAACATTATTTATGTCGCAGCAGACGGCACAGGCGACGGTTCTTCATGGGAAAACGCAACATCAAAACTAGAATATGCCACAGCAATAGCCTCCGATGGCAACACCCAGATATGGGTTAAGGCAGGAACATATTATGGCGACACATCAGATGAAAACGGCGCAATAAACTTCTATTCTAAAAACAGAATATACGGAGGATTCAGCGGCAACGAATCACCAGATTTCGACATCAACGACAGAGACTTTGAGTCAAACCCCACCATACTTGACGGCGAGAACCAACGTCGAGTATTATATCAAAACGACCATTTCTCGACATCGACATATTCCATCATTGATGGTTTTATTATCCAAAACGGATATTCAGGATCTGGTGGTGCATTATTACTCAGCTCAAACAGCCGTTTCTACAACTGCAAGTTCATAAACAACAGCACCAACGGTCAGGGCGGCGCCGTATATACGACATCTCCACTAAACAACAGCACTCTTAACATTTTCGAGAACTGCTTGTTTGAAAGCAACGCTGCAGCCATTGGTGGCGCCATATTCGACATCAACGGACTTTCTTTGATAAACTGCAAATTCATCAACAATTCAGCCACAACAAAAGGCGGCGCCTATTACGTCTTCACCAACAAAAAGCCTAAACTTGCAAACTGCATATTCGCCAACAACAACGCGACAGACGGAGGTGCCATCTACAACAGAGGCATCATGACAATGACAAATTGCAACATAGTAAGAAACGCAGCGCAAAATAATAGCGGCGGACTTTTCAACGAAAGCAAATACAGCAAATTCTACAACTCCGTTTTCTGGAACAACTCAGCAAATGGCAAACCAAACCAGATTGAAGGCGAATCACAGCTGTTCAACTGCGCTGTAGAAGATGGCTTTGACGGAGACAACATCATAAACCTCTCCCCTATCAACGACGGAACAGACAGCCAAAACTATCCTAAGTTCAACAACCCTGACAACTTTGATTATTATATCTTAGACGGCTCTGCTTTAATTGACGCTGGTAATAAAGATTTCGAAAATGTATTACAGAAAGACATCGACAATAAAACCAGAGTGAACAACGGACAAGTTGACATAGGCGCATACGAAAATCAAACAAGTGCAAGTATCAGCGAAACAACAGCTAATACCTTATTAATATATCCTAATCCTGTAAAAGACATACTTCAAATAATTGGCCAAGACGATTTAACAATCGAGATATACAACTCATTAGGTCAGAAAATACATTCCACAAAATGCGAAAACAGCATCATAATAGAAACCAGCGACTGGAACAACGGAATATATTTCGTCAAAATAAACAATAAAGTTTTTAAAATTGTCAAATAAAATTAAGAAATATGAACATAGGAGATAGAATACCAGAAATTTTAGGTACAGACCAAAACGGAAACGAAATAAAAAGCAGCGATTACAGAGGAAGAAAAATAGTTCTCTACAGTTATCCAAAAGCCAATACAAGCGGATGCACAGCAGAAGCATGCTCGTTGCAGGCTCATAAGGCAGAACTCGAAGCAGCAGGCTACGCCATCATTGGAGTAAGCAAAGACAAGAAAGAGCTTCAGAAAAAATTCGCTGACGCTCAAGGATTAGAATTTCCGCTCATTGCAGACACCGAAACGACATTACTTCAAGAGTTAGGCTGCTGGGGCGAGAAAGTTGCATGCGGACGCCGCACAATCGGAACGATAAGAACAACATATCTCGTAAACGAAGATGGCATCATTGAGAAAATTTTCAACGCAAAAGAAATAAAGACAAAGATACACGCAGAACAGATACTTGAAGAAATAAAGACTAAAGTCCAATGACTAAGGACAAGAGTCATTATTTTTTCCTGTATATTTTCCATCCAATGGCAGCGACGACTATCGACATAATCGGGCTTAGGATATTAAAAACACAATAAGGCAGATACGACAGCGTCGCCACATTTAAAACCGTAGCGTGCGTCATGCCGCAAGTATTCCACGGAACGAGAGGACTCGTCACAGTGGCTGAGTCCTCCGCGCTTCTGCTCAGAAGCCGAGGCTCGTATCCGTTTTTATCATAATAATCCTTAAAGATATTACTAGTCAGAATTATCGAAAGATACTGGTCGCTGATACATACATTACTAAATATCCCAGCAAAGACCGTCGATGCAACGAGCGTAACAGTTCTTTTTATGAATCTCATAATCAGATTCGTGATATTCGCTATCATTCCGCTCGCCATCATCACGCCTCCGAAACACATAGCGCATATTATCAGCCAAATAGTATTCATCATTCCAGACATACCACGCGTCGCAATCAATTCCGTAAGCACGGCATTAGAACTTACAACAGATGTATTTCCATAACAGCTTACCATCATCGCTTTTATAACATAAACAAAAGTCATTTTATCATTAATATTAATAAGGTGTGGTATTATCTGCGATTGCGCTATTGGTATGAACAAAGCCGCTATCACCGCAGAGAGGAACAAAACCACAAGCGACGGCAGTTTGAAAAGTATCATAACAAAAGTTGCAAGCGGAATAAGCATAAGCCACGGACTGATGTTGAAAGTAGATTTTAAGGCGTTAGAGAAATCGCTCACATCATAAATCGCGTCAGTTACGAACGTAAAACCTGCTATTAAAAACACTATCAGACTTATTATCATTGACGGCACTGTCGTAATCATCATATATCTGATGTGCGTAAACAATGGCACTCCGACCGTCGATGAGGCGATGACGGTAGTATCTGACAGAGGAGAGATTTTGTCGCCGAAGTACGCTCCAGAAATGACAGCGCCAGCAATCCATGAAGTCGAGATTCCATAGCTCTGCCCTATCCCTATAAGAGCGACGCCGATAGTCGCTATCGTTGTCCAGGAGCTACCCGTCACGATAGAGACGGCTGCCGAAACCAAACAACATATCACAAGAAAAATCTTAGGATTCACGATTTGCATCCCGTAATAAATCATAGTCGGCACCACACCGCTAAGCATCCATGTTCCGCCTATCGCGCCGATAAGGAGAAGCATCACGATGGCTGACGACACATTACCGATATTCTCTTTTATCCCATCTTCGAAAGACTGCCACGGGACTTTAAAAAACGACATTCCGATAAAGACACATACCGCAGAAGAGACGAGCAGTGCGATCTGGCTCGCGCCTTCCATCACGGAAGTGTCGAAAACTTTTACGACAAAGACAAGGCTAAATATAAGAATGACAATAGGTATGAATGAAAGTATGTATTTTGAACTCTGTAGCTTGAACTTTGATTCATATATATAATGCGTCTTCTTTTTCATCATCTTTGTAATTTTTATTGCAAAGATAATATCAAAGAAAAGGATTTATATCAGAGAAAAGGAGGTTTAACTTTTTATTAAAAAACCTACAAGCCACACGTCGCAGATTGCGACTTCAAAGCTTCGACGAGAGTTTCCTGCACAGAAATCTCCAATTCTGTCAGGAATGTATTTTTTATCTCAGCAATTATTTCGTTTCTTTCAAAAGTATCGCTTAAAGATACTATAATATTTTTTCTAGTCGCCTCATCATGATGTTGGATAGCATTATAAACTTTAACAAAAGCTACAGTATCCGTTTTCAGGGACATCTGCACAAGATTCTGTTTCTTGACATTTGTCGCATCGATAGCGCAGAGCAGACAATAAATCAAATATTCTTCCCTATTCATGATGGCTGATGACTAATAGCTAATTAATATTTAGATTTATATATCAAGAAGACGGCTGGACGTTTATTCCAGTCTTTCTTGATTCGTTTCCATTCTGAAATCGGCTTGCTAACTATTTCTTCGTCAGGCATTGATATGTTACACGCGACGCACAACATTGTATTAGGATGAAGAGTTTTTGTAAGTTCTTCTATCATTGCGTTATTACGGAAAGGCGTCTCTATGAACATCTGCGTCTCGTTATTTGTAGCGGAGCGTCGTTCAAGATTTTTTATGGCGTTTGTTCTTTCAGGAGATTTTATCGGGAGATAGCCATGAAAACAGAAAGCTTGTCCGTTAAATCCAGATGCCATCAGTGCGAGTATCATCGCGTTAGGACCAGTAAGAGGCACCACTTTAATTCCTGACTGATGTGCAAGTTCTACAATCAGCGAGCCAGGGTCAGCTACGCAAGGAGTTCCAGCTTCTGACATAAGACCGACATCATGGCCATCGAGTGCAGCGCTGAGGAATGTCATCAAATCAGGATTATGACTTTTATCATGTTTATCCAACTCCACGAAAGTCAGCTCGTCTATTGGGCATGGCATGTTCATTTTTGAGAGCATACGTCGTGCCGTACGGACATTTTCAACAACGAAAAAGCGTATTTTTCTAACTATTTCCAGTGTTCCTTGGGGAATGACCTGCTCGGCTGTTGTTGCGCCAAGCAATGTAGGGATAAGATAAAGTGTTCCGAATTGACGATTCATCAGCATATATTTTTCTCTATTTCAGTAGCCAATGTTCTAAATTGCTTGTCAGTCTCCAAAAGATTTGAAACGGTTTTAAGAGCGTGAATCACAGTCGCGTGATCTTTTCCACCGCATTGCTGGCCTATCATAGCGAGCGAACATTTAGTGAATTTCTTCGCAAAATGCATCGCGAACTGACGAGCCTGAACCATCTCTCTTTTCTTGGATTTTGAATAAAAGTCTTCTATAGAAATATTAAGATGGCTGCAAACCACATTGACGATATATTCGACGGAGACCTCTTGCGTTGAGTTATTCACAAAACGTTCAATGAGCTGACGTGCCAGGTCCATTGTGATAGCTTTCTTATTCAACGACGACTGTGCAATCAAAGAAATGAAAAGTCCCTCCATTTCACGGACATTAGTTTTCACGCGTGAAGCCACATAATCAACCACGTCGTCAGGAAGTTCTATTCCGTCGTTATAAGCCTTACGTTTCAAAATCTTGATACGAGTCTCAACATCAGGAGACTGCAAGTCGGCAGACAAGCCCCATTTGAAGCGAGAGAGAAGACGAGGCTCCATATCCTTAATATCTGCCGGCGCCTTATCACTTGTGAAGATAAGCTGTTTTCCGTTTTGTTGCAAATGATTGAATATATGGAAAAACGCGTCTTGTGTCTTAGCTTTTCCCGAAAGGAACTGAATATCATCAACGATAAGGACGTCTATCATCTGATAGAAATGAACGAAATCGTTTCTTGTCTTGTTTTTACATGAGCTCATGAACTGTTGGATAAACTGCTCTGAGTTCACATAAAGCACTATGAGATTTGGATGATACTTCTTTGTTTCGAGACCTATCGCATGACAGAGGTGAGTCTTGCCCAAGCCTGTCGGGCTATATATAAACAAAGGATTGAAAGCAGTCTTGCCCGGTTTCTCAGCCACCGCCATACCAGCAGAACGAGCCAAACGGTTGCAACTACCTTCTATATAATTATCGAACGAATAATTTTCATTAAGTTGAGATTCGACCTTTATCTTATTGATTCCTGGAAGCACGAAAGGATTCACGAACTTCTTTTCCGATTCCTCTTCAATATTAATAGGAACGCGTACAGATGGATTTATGGTATTTGTCTTGTCTGTAGTAGGCACGCTAATTCCGTATGGGTTTTCTGTGCCATAATTATCCATCACGATGCTATACTGCAAACGTCCACCACTTCCTAAAACCTTATTGATTGTAAGTTTCAACAAACTGATGTAATGAGTCTCGAGATATTCATAAAAGAACTGGCTCGGGACCTGAATAGTCAGAACATCGCCTTCATAAGCTATAGGCTTGATCGGTTCGAACCAAGTCTTATAACTCTGCGGCTGGGTATTCTCTCGTATCATTTTGAGACAATCACTCCATATTTCGACACAATGTCTGCTCATTTTATCAGTTAGAAAATTACAATGTTTTAAGAATCAAAAGATTAAAGATTTCAAATTCGTCTTCAAAATTTTCAACAAAAATGAGCATAAAAAAGTTAATAAAAAAACGAAAATTATCTTGATTATTAATATTCTTTGATATAAATTACGAGGAAATACGACCTTTTATTTACTCAAATCATAACTATCAGATTATTAGACAGTTCGTAAATATTCCACATTAACACCGTACAATCTTTTGAGTTTCTCCACCACTCTATCAGCGTCTTTTTTTCGCACTGAAATTTCGAGATAACAATTCAATTCAAACCTAGGATTCTGTTGTTCAATGCCTTCGTCTTTCAGCACTCGCATCACTTCATTCATAAGCGGATAATCGAAGACCACGGAATATACTTCGTCGATAGTTTTTTCGATAATGGTTGCGTTGTCGAGCGCCTCTCGCGCCGCAGTCTTGTACGCGTTGATAAGTCCTGGAACGCCCAGTTTTATTCCGCCGAAATATCGAACAACAACAACACACACATTAGTCACATCTTTGGAAAGAATCTGGTTCAATATCGGTTTACCCGCCGTTCCTGATGGCTCGCCGTCGTCCGCCGAACGATAACAAGACTTGTCGGGATTCATAATAAAGGCATAACAATGATGTCGCGCATCGAAATACTGTTTCTTGAACTCCGCCACGCGCGCTTTTACGTCATCTTCAGAATGCACCGCGAAAGCCTTGGCAATAAACTTACTGCCTTTCTCCTTGTACAAACCGTCGCCTTCCTCAACCAATATTTTATATGTATCCTCGAACATTTTTTTGAACTTTGAGCCTTAAACTTTGAACCAACTCCTAATTCCTAATTTCCAACTCCCAATCATCTTGTTGTCTTGTTGTCTTGTAGTCTTATTGTCTTGTAGTCTTATTGTCTTTCACCAAATAATTAGGTGCAAAGATAAAATATTTTCAATATTTTTGCAAGCATGAAAGTACCATCTAATTTAGTCAGAGACATAAGGAAACATTATTGCGAACAGCTTTGTTCCGTTTACGGCAATGACGAATCAAGTGCGATGATTCTCATGCTATTAGAACATTATTTCAACATCACACGCGTCAAAATGGCGCTGGAGCCAGACCTGCGTCTCAGCGAATCGGAGATGCTAACGTTCCATTTCGCCGTCAAAGATCTGCTTAAAAACAAACCTATACAATATATAATAGGTGAAACAGAGTTCTGCGACTTGAAGTTCAAAGTCAACGAAAACGTCTTGATTCCAAGACCCGAGACATCCGAGCTGGTTATGAATATTGACAAAAGACAAAAGACACAAGACAAAAGACAACTTTCAATTATAGACATTGGAACAGGAAGCGGATGCATCGCGATAAGTCTGGCGAAAAACATTCCCGACAGCAAAGTCCATGCTCTCGACATTTCCGAGAAAGCGCTTGAAGTCGCAAAAGAAAACGCCCTCAATAATAATGTAGATATCACTTTCATCCACGACGACATTTTATCTTTAAGGAATAAAATAGACACAAAATTCGACATTATCGTAAGCAACCCTCCATACGTCAGAGAGCTGGAAAAGGCAGAGATGCGCGACAACGTCTTGAACTGGGAACCACATAACGCGCTATTTGTCAGCGACAACGATCCATTGATTTTTTACAGAAAGATATTGAAATTTGCCAAAAACAATTTAAACGAAGAAGGCGAAGTCTGGTTTGAAATCAACGAATATCTAGGAAAAGAGATGACAGACCTTTGTAAAGAAATGGGATTTTCTCAAGTGGAAATTATCAAAGACTTCAGAGGAAGAGAGAGAGTTGTCGGAGTAATGGAGTAATGGAGTAATGGGGTAATGAAGTAAACTGCATCACTACATTACTACATTACTACATTACTACATTACTACATTACTACATCACTGTATCACTGTATTATTTTCTTCCATTGCGGTTTTTATTGCATTTAAAAGCCGGTTACAATCTTCCTTTTTAACTGAAGAATCCTTCCTTGACAGATAAAAATAAGTCTTATCATTTTCAACATAAACACCTTTTACAAAAAAAGAAATCAATCCAAACATAAACACCGATAAAAGAAACGCAACAACGAAACAAATAGCAGTTTCAGTAAATTCTACAGAATTACCTTTATTTAATTCCGACAAAATATTACCCACCACAACACCAAACGACACGAACAATGCATAAAACAAACCGTTTTTTAATATCGGTCTGATTCCAGGTCTTCTTGAAATCTTTGTAATAGATTTTAACGGAATTGTCTTCTTTTTATCTTTTCTATAATTTTTACGATATTCTATGCAAGTGTCGGAAACCACTACTCTTTCACCTGATTTCAATGTTTCATCGTAATAAACTTTGCTCATAATTTTATTTTTTAGTAATGGGGCAAACTGCTTCACTGCATCACCGTATTATTTTCTTCCATTGCCTTAGCTATTGCACCCATAAGCAATTTAGGATCATTTTCTTTATCTTTAAATGATTTTCTTTTGATACAAATATCATAGCCCGAACTTGTACGGATAAATATAGCATAACGGGCATCAAATATCGGCGCAAACACTATTCCAAAGCTAACTAACAACAGAGAAATAGAGCCGACCATAAAACCTATTACCCTCAAAATCAAACACACTGTAACTAATATACAAGATACAGCTCTCCATATCTCATACCTTGTATTATTATTCGCACCAACCGTAACATTATCAATAGATTTAAGGAGAATAATCTGATCTACAATTTTTCCATTTGTGTACTTCACATACGAATCAGTAACTAAAACGGATTCGCCATTTTTCAATGTCTCATCGTAATAAACTTTACTCATAACTTTTATTTTTTTAGCAATGGAGTAATTTAGTAATGGAGTAATTTAGTAATGAGGCAACTTCATCACTACATTACTTCATCACTACATTACTTCATCACTACATTACTTCATTACTACATTACTTCATCACTACATTACTTCATCACTACAAATATAAAAAAACTTTAGTCTTTTACCATTAGTCTTTTGACTTTTTTTCGTATCTTTGCCGCTCGAAAAGCGATTGTCGCAGGCAGAAGCTATTCTGCGTGAGGAAAGTCGGGACAGCACAGAGCGCCGTACTTCTTAACAGGAAGGTATCTGAGAAGATAACAGCAAGTGCCACAGAAAATTACCGCTCTTCGGAGTAAGGGTGAAAATGTGAGGTAAGAGCTCACGCGAAGTCATGGTGACATGGTTTCGGGGTAAACCTTACGGGCTGCAAAACCAAATATACCGACGATGGTCATTCGTGACCGTGAGGGCTGCTCGTCCGAGTCGGGAGGGTAGGTCGCTTGAGACTGCCGGCAACGTCAGTCCTAGAGAAATGACAATCACCTTGGAAACAAGGAACAGAATCCCGCTTATGCTTTTTTTGTTTTTTTTGGCCGTTTTTACGGTCAAAAAAAACAATTTTTTATTACCTTTGTCGTTTACAAATTATTATCAATTTTATTATAAAAAAATATGAAATCCATCTTGAAAAATTTCATTTTCATCGCATTATTCATACTAGCAAGTAATTCTGTCTCAGCGCAGAAAAACATAAACCAATACGAACCAGAAGCCACCTTCGAAAGAGGAATGATGCTTTTTGAGAACAAGCATTACGCATCAGCACTAGAATGTTTTGAATATTACATAGCCACAGCCGATGACCAAAACGAACAGAACGTGATAATGGCAAAATATTACGAAGCCGTTTCATCATTATTCTTAGGCAACAGCAGCGCTGAAAGCAAAATCGTCGCTTTCGTTAACGAAAACCCGACAAGTCTCATGGCCGACCATGCTAATTTCTTGTACGCCAACAGCTTGTTCAAAGAAAAAAAATATCGCAATGCCGTAAAGGTATATAAAAACATCAACAAAGAAAGCCTAGGCAACGACGAACGTTACGAATGCAGCTTCAAGGAAGCTTATTGCTATTACCAGACAAACGAAGTCTCTAAGGCTATGCCAATATTCAGAGATCTAGCCAATTCCAACAATATGTTCCGCGATGACGCGCGCTACTATTTCGCACACATCCTATACAACAACAACAAACAAGACGAAGCGTTAAAATATTTTAACGTCCTGACAAAAAGCAACAAATACAAAGACATCGCCAGCACTTACATACTTCAAATCAACTTTGACAAAGGCAACTATTCAGAAGTGTCACAAAACGGCGATGATATCTTAAACAAATCAAAGAAAAAACGCAAGTCAGACATCGCTTTAATGTTGGCAGAATCGTGGCATCAACAAGGTGATTATTCAAAAAGCCTTGAATATTATAACATTGCATTAGAAAGCTCCAGCCGCAAGCTCCCAAGAGAAGTTGAGTTTAAAATTGGCTTCTGCAAAATGAAAACCAACGACTACAACGGCGCCATTGAACATTTCAAGAAAGTCACCGACAAAAACGACGAACTCGGACAATACGGTTCGTATTATATGGCACAATGCTACACTTTTACAAAACAAGATAAATTTGCAAGAAACACCTTCTACAAAGCGTACAAGATGAACTTCAACGACACTTTGAGCGAGAACGCTCTTTTAAATTATGCCGTCCTAAGCTTCATCCCTGGCATTGACCCTTTCAATGAAACAATAAGCGTCCTTAACGATTATATCAAAAACAATCCTAATTCAAGCAATATCAGCGATTTACAAGATATAGTAATCCACCTTCTCCTCAACTCTAACGATTACAACAAAGCACTAAAAACCATAGACGAATATTCCAGAATAAGCCCTGAACTTGAAAACATACAGTCACAGCTAACCTATAACCTTGGCATTCAATATTATGAAGACAAGAATTACAAAGAAGCGATAAAACATTTCAAGAAATCGGCTGAAAACAAAAACACAGATGCCAAAATAAAAGCAGAAGCTCTTTTCTGGCTGGCTGACTCATATTATCAAAACAAAGAAGAAGCCAACGCTTTAAAAGCTTTCCACACATTTATCAAGGCACCGACAGCAAGCAACACCGACGTTTATCCTTTAGCATACTATAATTTAGGCTATCTGTATATTGACCAAGGTGATTTTGAAAACGCATCTGCGAAATTCAAAGAATTCCTTAACATAGACAAATCCGACAAAGAACGCCAAAGCGACTCCTGGCTAAGAATCGGCGACTGCTACTTCATACAACGCCAATATAACAATGCTATCACAGCTTACAGCAATGCAATAAAAACAAGCAATAAAAATATAGACTACGCTTATTATCAACAAGCTATGGGCTATGGAGCTTTGGGAAAAACAAACGAAAAAATCAGCTGCCTGAACATCATAACAAGCAAATATCAAAAATCTCCGTTCTACGACAAGGCATTATACGAAATAGGAATGGCATATCTCGGAACAAAAGACAACCGCTCAGCAATTGCATCGTTCGATAAGATTGTCAACGAGAAACCACGCTCAACATACGCAAGAAAAGCCCTCTTGAAAACAGGCATGATTTATTATAATAACAACGAAAACGAAAAGGCTCTTGAAAGACTCAAAAACGTTGTTGCTCAATACCCTAACACCGACGAATCAAGAGAGGCTCTCAACATAATAAGCAACATTTACCGCGAAAACAACGACATCCAGGCTTATTTCAAATATCTTGAAAAGAACGATCTAGAAACAATAAGCATTGACAAACAAGACTCATTGTCATTCAAGACTATAGAAGAGTTTTATTCAAAGAGAAATTATGCAGAAACCATAAAAGGCGTTAATCAATATTTGGAAAACTATCCTAAGGGCGCATATTTATTAAAAGTACATTATTATGCGATGAAGTCAATGGAAAACAGCGACGACAAAAACGGATTAAGAACACATATAGAATATATCATAAACCAAGCCGACAACGACTACACCGACAACGCGCTTCTTTTGATAGCAAGAATGGACTACGATGACTCAGAATATTCTTCTTCTGCGGCATATTACGAAAGACTCATCAAAATCACAGAAAACCAACAGATTATGATGGAAGCCACAGAAGGCTGTATGAAGAGTTATTATTTCAATAACGAATATGATAAAGCCATCGAAAAAGCCAACCAGCTCATCGCAATTACGGAAGCATCTGTAAACCAGAAAAACCAAGCGAACTACATACTTGGAAAGTCACATTTCGACAAGAAAGACTACGATGAAGCTTTGAAATATTTTGAAATATGCACAAACATCGACAACACCGAGACAGGAGCAGAATGCGGCTATTACTCAGCTGTTTGTCTTTACAATTTGAACAAATATGACGAAGCGGAGGAAAAAGTCTTCGATGTGTCTGACAATTACAGTGCTTACATTTATTGGACAGCAAGAGCATTTATAGTTCTTAGCGATGTATATGTTGCAAAAGACAACGATTTCCAAGCAAAAGAAACATTGAAGAGCGTAATAGAAAACTACCCTCAAGACGGCGACAATTACAACGATGTAATAAAAGAAGCCCAAGACAAATTAAACTTAATCAACAAAGAATCAAACGAATAAGGAGAATTATATAATGAAGAAGATAAATATTTTCGTTGTTTTGACATTGCTTTTCACAAGCACATTATTGAATGCGCAGTCGCACAATGAAGAAGTAACAATCGAGGGCTCATACATACCTAAGATTCAGAAATCTGAGCGTTTGATCAAGACACCGGAGATGCCTAAACGCGAGTTCAACACACCTGATTACAAAGTCAGCACACAAGACTTTTTCTATAATTATAAAGTCGAGCTGGAACCAATCAGTCCTTTACAATATACTCATAATCAAAAACAAAAAATTGCGAACAATTTCATCAAGGCTGGTTTTGGAACAAGATTATCGCCAGATTTTCTATTCCGCCATTACTCCGACTTATCAAACAAGACAAGCCTCGGAATAGGCTTAATGCATAACTCCACATGGCTCGACATGAAAGGCTATGCGAATTCCAAATACATGAACAACGCCTTCAACATCTCAATGAGCAACCGTTTCTCAGGATTTCAACTTCATTCATATATCGACTATCATTATGATATGTACAATTTGAGTCAAGACACTTTGAACTATGATTTGGAAAACAATATTGACAGCAAAAGAAACATTCATTCATTGAATGTCAAGCTGTTAGCCAACAACAACCAAAGCAGTTTCAAATCATTATACGATGAGTTTTTATTAGATTATTCATATTCAGGCATACAAGACGGCATACAAGAAAACCTTTTGAAACTCAAAGCACATCTAGAACACTCAAACTCATGGCTCAAAAAAAGCAGCGAGATACAAACATTGGCTATTGACGTCAATGCCGACATCGACAATATCAACCATAGCCTGTTCTTGATTTCCGCAAATCCTTACCTCTCTTTGAATGGAGAATACTACAACCTTCACCTCGGTTTTCGCGCAGATGCCAAGACTAACAGCACTAGCAAAGGCGGTATTTACCCAGACATCAAAGGAAGCTTATATCTCTTCAAGAGAAACTTCGAGCTTTACGCAGGACTCGGCGGAGAGACAAAAATCAATACGTTAAAAGAGATACTCGCAGAAAATCCTTTCATAGTAAGCGACTTAACAAATTTAGGCGAGTTTGACTACGAAAAGACATGGATTTCATTCCAAGGAGGATTGAAATTCAAGGCTATGAATATGGTGAACGGACACATCGGAGTGAGATACAGAATAATAGACAACAAAGTATTTTATGTAAGCTCAACGACACAGCCAGGAGCTTTCGACATCGTTTTGAACAACTGCAATGTATTTAATTTCAACGCCGATATACATGTAAAAATCAATGACGAGATAAAAGTAGTCGGTGATTTCGCATACAACATTTATGATTTCATTAAAGCATACAACAAGACACATAATACAGACGATGTCCCTAGCACAATATTACACGCATGGTATATGCCAAAAGTAGAATTCACTTTAAAAGGAGTTTACAAATTAGATCAGAACTGGAACTTCAACATAGCAACATATTTTGAAGGCAAGCGTTATGCTTTGACTGACATCTACAGCTATGTTGGAATCAAAGAGCTCAAGCCTTTCGCCGACATTCAATTAGGATGCGACTACAATCTCAACGAAAGCATTTCATTCTATGCAGAGATAAAGAATTTGATCCACAACAAATATCAGATGTACTACGGTTATCCAAGCTACGGATTCCAGATGTTTTTAGGATTTAAATACAGGTTTTTGTAGAGAGAAAAAAAATCTTTCACCCTTTGTTGTTAGTTTTTAACTTACAAATTTAAAATACAACTTTAAATTTGCCCAAAATATGAATAATCAATTGTTCGACAGAGAATTATTAGATTCTATTAATAATGCTTTTCGATATTTTTCTGTACTGACGCTTACAGGGCCGAGACAATCAGGTAAGACAACGCTATGCAGGAAACTGTTTGCAGATCTGCCATATTATAACTTTGAGGACATATCAACACTTTCAGCATTTCAGCAAGATCCAAAATCATTTCTAACGAAACATGAAGATGGAATGATTATAGATGAGGCGCAGCGATTCCCAGATATTTTTTCTTATTTGCAAGTGCTAATTGACGAACAAAACTTCACAGAAAATAAAAAAAGAAAATTTATTATTACAGGCAGTGCAAATTTCTCATTGATGCAGAAAGCAACACAATCCATGGCAGGGAGAACAGCCGTAATGACATTGCTACCATTATCGACACAAGAAATCGACACCATTTATCCTGACGCAAAAACCGATGTCCGCATTCTACGTGGCGGTTATCCTGCGGTTTGGAAAACAAATGATGAAGGACGCGGCTATTTGCTCAGCAATTATTACACCACATACGTCGAACGTGATTTGCGCAGTTTGATAAACATCAAAGACCTCACTCAGTTTAACACATTCATCAGACTTTGCGCAGGACGCATAGGCTCAGAATGCAACGCATCAGCACTATCTGTAGAGGTAGGAGTCAGCGTCCCAACCATTCAGTCATGGCTTAGCATCCTTGAGGCATCTTATATAATATATCGTTTACATCCATATCATGCAAACATTGGCAAACGACTTACCAAAACACCAAAATTATATTTTTACGACACAGGCTTGGCAGCATGGTTAATGGGCATAAACACTGAAGAGCAACTAGCAGTACATCCTCAGCGCGGAAACCTATTTGAAAACATGGTCATTAATGACTTACAAAAATATTATCTCAACAAAGCCGAACGTGCAGAATTGTTTTTCTACAGAGACAAAGGACAACACGAAGTCGATTTACTCCGAATGAATCCAGATGGAAGTCTGCACGCATACGAGATAAAATCATCCATGACATATAGAAGCGACTATTTTGATGGTTTACATTACTTACAAAAACTAATCAAAGAACGTATTGCATCAAGCACGCTATTATATGACGGCACGCAAGAATCTATTCAGCAGTATGATTCTTATTGCAATTACCGAAATTTACCAGAGCAAATTAAAGCATCAAACAAATAATTCGATGTATCTTATTCCAGATGTTTTTAGGATTTAAATACAGGTTTTTGTAGAGAGAAAAAAAGATAATTTTTTAAATATTTTTTTATCGTGTATTGTTAAAAATACACGATTTTTTTATTATCTTTGCGCATACATATTTAAAGAAAAAGAATCTTTTATTAAGAAATAAAATGGCAGAAGAAATTAAAAATGTTGCAGAAAGCAATTATGGTGCTAGCAACATTCAGGTTTTAGAAGGTTTAGAAGCTGTTCGCAAGCGTCCAGCAATGTATATCGGCGACGTCAACGTCAGAGGTTTACATCATTTGGTATATGAAGTCGTTGACAACTCCATCGACGAAGCGATGGCTGGTTATTGCGACACTATAGATATTAAGATTTTAGCAGACAACTCAATCCGCGTAGCTGACAACGGCCGTGGTATTCCAACAGGATGGCACGAAAAGGAACAACGCTCAGCGTTGGAAGTCGTTCTCACCGTCTTGCACGCCGGCGGTAAATTCGACAAAGGCTCATACAAGGTATCAGGCGGTCTGCACGGCGTCGGCGTCAGCTGCGTCAACGCATTATCAAAAAAACTCATCGCTGAAATCCACCGTGAAGGCAAGATCTTCAGACAGGAATATGAATACGGCAAGCCAATCACTTCCGTTGAGGTAGTGGGCGAAGCAACAGACACCGGAACCATCATCACTTTCACTCCGGACGACACAATATTCCTCACCAACATATATGATTATGAGACATTGTCAAAACGCATGCGCGAGTTGACATATCTCAACCACGGCATCACAATCACCTTGAGTGACGAGCGTGAAGCCAACGAAGACATGAACATCGCTCCTAAGAGCGAGACATTCCATTCAGAGAACGGCCTCGCCGACTTCATCGACTATCTCGACAAAAACCGCGAGAAGCTCACTCCTGAACCAATCACCATCGCTGGTGAAAGCGACAACGTACCTGTTGAAATCGCTTTGGAATACAACACCTCATTCTCAGAGAACTTACACTCATACGTAAATAACATCAACACACACGAAGGTGGTAGCCATCTCTCAGGCTTCCGTCGCGGCTTGACACGTACTCTCAAGTCATACGCAGAAAAACAAGGCATGTTCGCCAAGTTGAAATTCGAAATCAACGGCGACGACTTCCGCGAAGGCTTGACAGCCATCATCTCTGTCAAAGTTCCAGAACCACAATTTGAAGGACAGACAAAGACCAAGCTCGGCAACAGCGAAGTAATGGGCATCGTTGATAAGATTGTCAGCGACCGTCTCAACAACTATTTGGAAGAACATCCAAAAGAAGCTAAGATGATTGTTGACAAGGTCGTCTTGGCAGCCACAGCACGTCACGCCGCTCGTAAGGCAAGAGAACTCGTTCAACGCAAAGGCGCATTGTCAGGCTCAGGACTACCAGGCAAACTCGCCGACTGCTCCGACAGAGACCCAGAAAAGGCAGAATTATATCTCGTTGAGGGTGACTCAGCGGGCGGTTCAGCAAAACAAGGCCGCGACCGTTCATTCCAAGCCATCCTTCCTTTGAGAGGTAAGATTCTCAACGTGGAAAAAGCTATGCCTCACAGAATATTCGAAAGCGACGAAATAAAGAACATTTATACAGCTTTAGGTGTTACTATAGGCACTGAAGATGACAGTAAAGCTTTAAATATTGAAAAACTAAGATATCACAAGATTATCATCATGACCGATGCCGACGTCGATGGTAGCCACATCTCAACATTGATCTTGACATTCTTCTTCCGCTATATGCCAGAACTTATTAATAAAGGTTATGTATATATCGCAACACCACCTTTATATTTAATAAGAAAAGGCAAGACAGAACGTTACTGCTGGACAGAAGAAGAACGCGCTCAGATAACAAGAGAGCTATCATCAGACGGCACTGACAAAGGATTGCATATCCAACGTTACAAAGGTCTCGGTGAAATGAACCCAGAACAACTTTGGGACACAACAATGAATCCTGAAAACAGAACATTACGCCGCATTACTATCGAAAACGGCGCTGAGGCCGACTATATCTTCTCAATGCTCATGGGCGACGAAGTAGGTCCACGCCGCGAATTCATCGAACAGAATGCGACATACGCCAATATTGACGCATAACAAACAAATACATCAGTTATGGATAACAACGACAACAAATTAGACATCTTAACAAAAAAGATTTACGAAGAAGGTATCGAAAAAGCTCAACACGATGCTAACGATATTCTCGAAAAAGCTAAGAAAGATGCCGAAAATATCATCAAAGAAGCTGAAGCGAAAGCTAACAGTATCATAGCTAAAGCAAATGCCGACTCAGCCAACCTCAAACAAAAGACAGAAGCTGAACTAGGAATGAGCGTGAAACAGACTGTAGCATCTTTGAAACAACAAATAACAAATCTCATTTCTAATAAGATTGCCGTTGACATGACAACAGCAGCGTTCAAAGATGAAGAGTTTGTCAGAGAACTCATGAGCAGAATCATAGAGAAATGGAATGCTGAAGGCAACGCAAGCCTTAACGTGATGATGAACGACAAAGAAAAAGAAGAGTTCGAGAAATTCCTTCTCGCAAAACATAAGAGTCTGCTTGACGGCAATCTGACACTTATCACCAACACAGGTCAAAAAGATGGCTTCGTAGTCCAGCCGAAAGACGGAAGCTACAAAATAACATTCTCTGAAAAAGTGTTTGAAGAATTCTTCAATGCTTACATCAAGGAATATTCAAAGAAATTGTTATTTTCTTAATTTATATTAGATATATCTGTTTTTCAGGTATATCTTTTTTTTAACTTATTGTTAATAATAACATAAAGACTATGAACATTGCAGGAGGAAATTATTATTGCCTGATAGCAGGACTACCAGAAATTAGTCCAGACGACAAAAAATTGAGTCTCTCAGTGCAAGAGTTACGCAGCTATCTCAGCGACTATCTTACAAAAGATGAGATGGATATAATCAATCTTTTCTTCTACCCTAACGACAACGCTCAGATATTGCGTCTTTTACAGAAACAAGAGCCTGATCCTACTCTACAGACTGTTTTCACAGCCTCTCAGTTGGAAGACGAAATCAACGACCCAATGTTCGTACCTTCTTATATCAAGGAATATCTTCTCGACTTGCAAAAAGAAGACAAAGAAAAGGACAATCGTCTTCCTGAAGTTGAACTAAGCGAGAGATATTGGAATTACATGCTCTCTCAAAAAGAGAGACTAGTGAAAAAATATGCAGAGTTTTCATTGAATATCAAGAATTTGATTACTGCGATCAACTGTCGCAAATATCAAATAGATATAGAAAAAGAAGTCATTGGCAACTCATATTTCGTGAATCAATTAAAGACATCACGTGCCAAAGACTTTGAACTATCTGACGATTATCCTTACGTTGACAAGATTTTGTCTTTGTTTGAAAAAGACAGCACAGCCGAAAGAGAATATAAAATAGACATGCTTTATTGGGAGTTTCTCGATGAAATGACAAGTCACAAATATTTTACATTCGACAACGTATTGGCATTCACGCTCAAACTGATGATTTTGGAACGCTGGAGCAATATGACTACAGAACAAGGAAAGAAGATTTTCCGCGAGTTGCTTGACCGTTTCAAGACAGAATTCCAGTTTGCCAAAGAATTTGATATATAATAAAAAAACATATAACATGAATAAGACAATAGGAAAAGTAGTAAGTATCATCTCCAACTTAGTTTTGGTTCGCATCGAAGGCGATGTTTTCCAGAACGAGATATGTTTCATCTTTTTAGGTGAAGAAAAATTGATGGCTGAAGTTATTAAGATTATTGGCGACATAGCATACGTTCAGGTTTTCGAAAGTACACGCGGACTCAAGCCAGGTTCAAAGGTAGAGTTTGAAGGACACATGTTGGAAGTTGAACTTGGTCCAGGCTTGCTCTCAAAGAACTTCGACGGACTTCAGAACGACCTCGACAAGATGGACGGTGTCTTCTTGAAGAGAGGTCTTTACACACCAGCTCTCGAAGATGATAAGAAATGGGCTTTCACTCCATTGGCCAAAGCAGGCGACAAAGTTGTTGCTGGCGACTGGCTAGGCAATGTGAAGGAAAACTGGCTCGACCACAAGATAATGGTGCCTTTCAAATTTGAAGGCGAATATACAGTGGCATCTGTCGCTGCTGAAGGCGAATACACTATCAACGATGTCGTTGCAACATTGAAAGACAAAGAAGGCGACATTCACAATGTCACAATGGTACAGAAATGGCCTGTGAAACTTGCCGTCAAAGCATATAAGAGCAAACCACGTCCATTCCGTCTGCTAGAGACAGGCGTACGTGTCATCGACACCATGAACCCAATCCTTGAAGGCGGCACCGGTTTCATCCCTGGACCTTTCGGCACAGGCAAGACCGTTCTCCAACACTCATTGGCAAAGTATGCCGACGCCGACATCATCATCATGGCTGCCTGCGGCGAACGTGCTAACGAAGTAGTGGAAATCTTCGCCGAGTTCCCTCACCTCGAAGACCCTCGCACAGGACGTTCATTATATGAAAGAACAACAATCATCGCCAACACATCCAACATGCCAGTAGCAGCTCGTGAAGCTTCTGTTTACACTGCTATGACAATCGGTGAATATTACCGTGCTATGGGATTGAAAGTGTTCCTGCTGGCCGACTCCACTTCACGTTGGGCACAAGCACTCCGTGAGATGTCAAACCGTTTGGAAGAACTACCAGGACAAGACGCCTTCCCTATGGACTTGTCAGCTATCATCGCTGGTTTCTACGCACGTGCAGGCATCGTTTATCTCAACAACGGCGCAACAGGTTCGGTAACATTCATCGGCACCGTTTCACCTGCTGGCGGTAACTTAAAAGAGCCTGTGACAGAGTCAACAAAGAAAGCTGCACGTTGCTTCTATGCCTTGTCGCAGAACCGTGCCGACTCAAAGCGTTATCCAGCAATCGACACCATCGACTCATATTCAAAATATCTAGAATATCCAGAATTCATCGATTATTCAAAAGAGAAGCTTGATGAGAACTGGGTCGAAATAGTTAGCGAAGCACGTAACATTTTGATTCGTGGTAAAGAAACAGAAGAACAAATCAACATTCTCGGTGACGACAGCGTGCCAATCGATTACCATGTCACATTATGGAAATCAGAATTAATTGACTTCGTCATTCTTCAACAAGATGCATTCGACAAGATTGACGCTTCAACATCATTGGAACGTCAAGAATATATGTTGAAAAAAATCATCGGCATAACTCGTTCTGACTTTGACTTTGAAAGCTTCGAAGAAGTTGGTATCTATTTCAAGAGACTCATCAACGTTTTCAGACAGTTAAACTACACCGTCTTCAAGTCAGAAGACTTCTACAACACTGAAAAGGAAGCAGATGCTATTCTTGAAGAAAGAATTATCAAATAATTGAAAACAAAAAATAACATATATCATGAGTGCATTTCAAAAAGTTTATACAAAGATCAGTCAGGTCACGAAGGCGACATGCAGTCTGAAGGCTACAGGTGTCGGTTTCGATGAACTCGCATATATACACGGACGTCTGGCGCAGGTCGTTAAGATCTGGGGCGACGAAATCACCTTACAGGTTTTCTCAGGAACAGAAGGCATCCCTACAAACGCTGAAGTCATTTTCTTAGGCAAGGCTCCTACCCTCAAGGTCAGCGACGAGTTATGCGGACGTTTCTTCAACGCATTCGGCCAGCCTATCGACGGCGGCCCAGAGGTAGATGGCGAAGAACGCGAGATTGGCGGACCATCTGTCAACCCGGTACAACGCAAGCAGCCATCAGAGCTCATCGCCACCGGTATCGCTGGCATCGACTTGAACAACACCTTGGTCTCTGGACAGAAGATTCCATTCTTCGCCGACCCAGACCAGCCTTTCAACCAGGTGATGGCTAATGTTGCGATGAAGGCACAGACCGACCGTATCATTCTCGGAGGCATGGGTCTCACCAACGACGATTATTTATATTTCAAGAACTTATTCGAAAATGCCGGTATCTTAGACCATATCGTTTCATTCGTCAATACTACAGAAGCGCCTCCTGTCGAGCGTCTCCTCGTTCCAGACATGGCGCTTACAGCAGCAGAATATTTCGCTGTAGATAAGAACGAAAAGGTATTGGTTCTCTTGACCGACATGACATTATATGCCGATGCCTTGAGTATCGTTTCCAACCGTATGGACCAAATCCCATCTAAAGACTCTATGCCAGGTTCTCTCTATTCCGACTTGGCTAAGATCTATGAAAAAGCGGTACAGTTCCCAAGCGGCGGATCTATCACCATCATCGCGGTTACAACATTGTCGGGCGGCGACATCACACACGCCATCCCTGACAACACAGGTTACATCACTGAAGGTCAGCTCTTCTTGCGTAAAGACACAGAAATAGGCAAGGTCATCGTTGACCCATTCCGCAGCTTGTCACGTTTGAAACAACTCGTTATCGGCAAGAAGACACGCGCCGACCACCCTCAGGTGATGAACGCTTGTATCCGTCTGTATGCCGACGCTGCCAACGCTCGCACCAAACTTGAAAACGGCTTCGACTTGACAGACTACGACAACCGCGTACTTGAATTCGCTAAAGAATATTCCAACGACCTGCTCGCTATCGACGTTGACCTCAAAATAGAACAGATGCTCGATACAGCATGGAACCTCTTCGGTAAATACTTCAACAAGTCTGAAGTGTCTATCAAGAAAGAATTCATGGATAAATATTGGAATGGTAAAGAAGATTAATTGCCAATAAATTAAAATCTTAAAATTATGGCAATAAAATTTCAATATAACAAAACATCGCTTCAACAACTGGAGAAACAGTTGAAGATACGAATGCGCACGCTGCCGACAATAAAAAGCAAAGAGTCGGCTCTGCGCCTCGAGGTGAAACGCTCCAAAGAAAAAGTCGAGGAGTTTGACGAGAAACTCGAGAGTATCTTGCAACAGTCAGGCGACATCCTACGCTTATGGGGCGAGTTCAAGCCCGACCTCATCAGCGTGGAAGACGTGAAGTTCAGCATCAAGAAAATCGCCGGCGTCAACACTCCTGTGTATGAAGGAGCGACTTATAAGGTAAAGGAATTCAGCGTATTCAATATGCCATCATGGATTCTAGATGGATTAGAATATATGAAGTCGCTAATCGACATCACATTGGAACGCGAATTCTGGGTCCGTAAAATGGAACTGCTCAGCAAGGCAAGAAAGAAGACAACACAAAAAGTAAACCTTTATGAAAAGGTTCAGATACCTGGCTTCGAAAACGCCATCCGTAAAATAAAACGCGTTATGGAAGACGAAGAAAACCTCGCTAAAGCAGCACAAAAGATAGTAAAAACGCGTCAAGAAAAGGAGGTAGCATCATGATTACACCTATGACAAAATTGACGATGTTAATTTATCATCGCGATTACAAACAATTCCTCATCGACCTTCGCGAACACGGCGTCGTTCACATTCATGCAAAGAAACAGACTCTGCAAGATGAAGTCATGAAGGCTAAGTTGGCTGAGATGAAGCATGTTTCTAATACGATAAAATTATTAGAGAAAGACTACAAGACTACAAGACTACAAGACTACAAGTCTATAGACTTGAAAAATGCCGAGTTGCTTGCTTTCATCGATAGTAAGTTTGCAGAAATTGATTCCATACAACAACAGATTGTTTCTCTACAGAAAGATGATAACGTCTATAATGTTTGGGGCAACTTCCCTGAAGAAGAAATCAAGAAAATACAAAGCAATAACTGGGACTTGAGATTCTTCAGCGTGCCTAACAACAAATATGACGAGAAATGGGAACAGGAATTCAACGCTTTCTTGATTAACGAAATATCTGGCTTCAAATATTTCACCACACTCACCGCTAAAGACAAAGACGTCAACATCGATGCTGAGAAATATCACTTTCCTTCATTGTCAAAGTCAGAGATAACTGCTCAGATTGAAGAATTGAAGAACAAGTTGGAATCAACAAGACAATATCTCAGAGAAGTCTCAGCAGATGCCATAGCAAAACTCAACGAATATAAGAGACTTGTCACCAATGACGCTAACTTTTATAAAGTGAGTGAGGCTGCCGACAAATTAGCCGACGACAAAATCATGATGTTAGAAGGCTGGGTTCCTACTGAAATAGAAAAAGACACAATAGCATGGCTCGAAGACAGAGATATTTATTTCGAAGCTAAAGAGCCAGAGAAAAATGTCGATAATCCTCCTATCAAACTCAAGAACCGACGTTTCGCGAGATTATTCGAGATGATTGGCAATATGTATTCAATCCCGACATATTGGGAATTGGATATGACACCATTCTTCGCTCCTTTCTTCGTGATGTTCTTCGGTTTCTGTATGGGCGACCTCGGTTACGGCGCATTGATTTGCATCATCACATTAGCATTGATATTAAGCAAGAAACTCAAAGGCATGAGCGACATCTTATGGCTCGGTTTCTTCTTAGGATTCGGTACTGTCATCATGGGAACCATCAGCGGCACCTTCTTCGGCGTTCCGTTGTTAGAAGTTGAGGGCATCCCTATCGTAGATAAACTCAAAGGTATCATGTTCCAACCTGATGGCATCTATTCAGCATTCTATGTATCATTGATAATAGGTGTGTTCCAGATTTTATTTGGTATGTGCTTGAAGATCATCAACCAGATAAAACTCTTCGGATTCGGCGCAGCAGTATCGACAATAGGATGGGTAATCTTATTACTCGGCGGCATCGTCACATTCCTCATCGATGGCATTGGCATTCCATTCTACGCATGTATGGGTGTCGGCGCAGTCCTCATCTATTTATTGAACGGTCCGCTCAATTCATTTGTAGCGCCTTTGAAAAACATCGGTTCTGGATTGTGGGACACTTACAACATGGCAACAGGTCTCTTAGGCGACGTCCTTTCATACATCAGATTGTTCGCCTTAGGTTTGTCAGGTTCTATCTTAGGCTTAGTATTTAACGACTTAGCAATGAATATGAAACCAGACATCCCAGTCCTTGGCACCATAGTAATGCTCTTGATATTAGTTTTCGGTCACACCATGAACATCGCATTGTCAGCATTAAGTGCTTTCGTTCACCCAATGCGTTTGACATTCGTTGAGTTCTACAAAAACTCAGGATTCGTTGGTGGAGCAAAACAATATGAACCGTTTAAGAAAAATTAAGAATTAGGAGTTGGCTCTGACAGCCCAGAAGGGCTAAATAGATATAAGACAGGCTATATGCCTATTAGAAAAAGAAATTAAAATTAATAATTAACAAATAAAAAATTAACATTATGACAACAGCATTAGTATTAGCTTATGTAGGTATCGCTCTTATGATTGGTTTATGCGGTATCGGTAGTGCCCTCGGCGTAACATACGGTGGTAACGCAACAGTAGGTGCAATGAAAAAGAATGATGAAGCATTCGGTAACTATTTAGTTTTAAGCGCTATGCCTGGTACACAAGGTTTGTATGGTTTCTTAGGCTTCTTCTTGTTGCAAGGTGTTTTATCACCAGACATCGCCATGAACCAAGCTTTAGCAGTATTCAGCTGCGGTTTATTCCTCGGCGTTGTTGGTTTAGTATCAGCTATCCGTCAAGGTCAGCTTTGCGCTAACGGCATCACAGCTATCGGCAACGGTCACGATGTTTTCGTCAAGACTTTGATCTTAGCTGCTTTCCCAGAATTGTATGCTATCATCGCAGTTGCTGCAACATTCTTAATCTCAGCAGCGATATAATAAAGACTACAAGTCAACAAGACTACAAGACCACAAGACTACAAGTGGGAGCGTCATGGAAAATGGCGCTCCTTTTTTGTTTTCTCCACGGATTGCTCACAACACACGGCCTTTTTAACATTTTTTAACTTTTTTATTTGAAAATGAAACTTTAATTTTGCGGAGAAACTTTAAATCAAAATTTTATGAAAAAAAGCAAAACTCATGATCCAAAAGAAATTTCTTTTGAATCAAATCAAGAAAACATCATTACATCCGAATACAAAAATTGGATTGTAGATTTGAAGCTTCGTATCCGTCAAAGTCAGATTAAAGCTGCAGTAAAAGTCAACACTGAATTGCTCAGACTCTATTGGCAGATGGGAAGCGAGATTGTTGAAAAACAGAAGAACGCTCATTGGGGCGACGGATTCTTAAAACAACTCAGCAATGACCTCATGTCAGATTTTCCTGATATGAAAGGGTTTTCTTATAGAAATTTAAGAGCCATCAAACAATGGTTTTTGTTTTATTATGAATCATTTATAAAATGGCAACAAGCTGCTGCTATTTTAGAAGACACATTTCTTTCCATTCCATGGGGGGCACCATCTCTTGATAATGCAACGCTGCAAAGACATCAACAAGGCTGTCTTCTATATACAGCAGACTCTAGAGAACAACTGGAGCAGAAACGTATTGGACTGGCAAATTGACTCTAATCTAAAAGATCTGCAACGCAGTCTCGAAGACAACATCTATCGTTTTTTGCTAGAACTTCAGATCTTATCGTATCTATCCATATTATTTTACTACATCACTCCATTACTACATTACTACAAAAAAGTCACGTAGTGACGACAGTTCCCAGGCAGGCGGTGAAGTGCGAAGCACGAAACCCCTGCATTCATGACCAGAATGATATTAAAAGTGCTGAAGGCACGACAGAGTTTTTTCTGTCGTGCCTTCAGCACTTTGATTAATTTGGCAAATCTTCTTTGCAGGGATTCCGCACTACGTGCTTCATCACCTGCCTGGGAACTACCGTTCCTTCGGAACTTCTGAAAAACTCCTCAAATCCTAACTTCTAATTCTTAACTCAAAAGACGCATCAACGACATATTGTTCATTTTTTATGTGTCGTGTGACACGTATCACCTTGCATCATTCATTCCGTTTCGCTTGCTTCGTTCGTCCCTCACTCGCTTGCTTCACTCCATCAATGACGCTCGGTTTTTTAGCTTAGGACAAATTTATGGAATGTAATTGTAGTTCCTAAAGGGCAAGGCGCAGACCGAGGTTGTAGTACCTGTCGTCTGGACTGAAGTAGTAACGATAAGACACCCGGCAGCTCCCCGCGCTGCCGCCCCAGCAACCGCCACGAAGAACACGGTAAGAGCCAGATGATGATCCTGTAGGATTGGTCTGCGAACTGCTACTATAACTGCCATACCTGTCCTGGCACCATTCCCAAACATTGCCGCTCATGTCATAGATACCTAATTCATTGGATTGTTTGGTCTTCACGTCATGTGTCTTCGAACCGCTGTTACTTGTGTACCACGCAACATTGTCTATGGTATTGCTGCCGCTGTATTTGTAGCCTTTAGACTTGTTTCCTCCTCTTGCTGCATATTCCCATTCCGCTTCTGTAGGAAGTCTGAAATTCATGCCAGTCAACTGATTTAATTTCCTTATGAATTCCTGACAGTCGTCCCATGAGACTTTCTCTACTGGTTTTTTGTTTCCTTTAGAATAGCTTGGGTTTGTTCCCATAACTGCTTGCCAGAGTTCCTGCGTCACTTCTGTCTCGCCAATATAATAATCTGAAAGCGTCACATTGTGTACTGGTTTCTCATCATCGCTGCCTTGTTCTGAGGTTGCGCCCATTTTGAAAGTGCCGCCTTCAACTGCTATCATCGTAAAGGAAACTCCCTTAACTGTAAATGTTTCCTTTGTTACACTAGATACTTGTTGTTTTTTATCAGCTTTATTACTTACAGCCTGCAATGTTTCATTAAGTTTCAATGTCTCGCCTTTGGTTGTGACAAAAGTTTTCGTAAGAGTTACATAACCTGCTTTTTCAAGTTGAAGTTCGTGAGTACCAACAGCAAGATCAGTTATCACATTATTAGTCTTTCCGTAATTCTTTCCGTCAATATAAATATCAGCATCTGTCGGTTCGCTGCTGACAGCGAGGAAACCTAATTCCGGTTGGCTATTCACATACTGCAACACCATCTCATAAACGCAATAGTCGCATAATTTTTCTGGAAGATAATATTTATAAGTTCCGTAGTCTGGATGTTTTATATCAATGAATGTCGCTGCTTCTGCAGAAAGATAAATCCACATCTGGCCGGTCTTTGGTCTTTTAAGAATCTGAGTCTCTCTGTTGCCACTAAACACCAGCCGCAGCCTTTCCTGCTCTGGAATATTCTCCGTCGAGATTTTTATCAAAGCCATCGGCATCTCGTTGCCATCCACATACTCCGCCTTATCTTCAATAACACCGCCAGGGATATGCTTGAAACTTCCTTCTTTCACCTGAAGCTGAGAGAAAGCGTTTAACGAAATAAATGCAAATAATACAAGTAAAATTCTCTTCATAACCATATTTTATATTGAATTACAAAGATATGAAAAATGACTAAAGGTCAAAGGCTAATGGCTAAAGTTTTTTTAACTTTGAACTAAGAACCATCAATTCCTAATTCCTAATTCCTAATCAAAGAACAAGGTGTTCCAAAAGAATCTTGACGCCTAAAACAATGAGAATGACGCCTCCTGTTATCTCAGCGATTTTGCTATATCGTGAGCCGAAGACATTTCCTATCCTGACGCCTACGAATGAAAACAGGAAGGTAGTGATGCCGATTATCATGACAGAGAACCAGATATTTACTTTGAGGAACGCGAACGACACTCCCACTGCCAAGGCGTCGATGCTTGTCGCTATGGCCATCATGAGCATGGTCTTGAATCCGCAGCCGCATGAGCTGTTGTCATCCTCTTCATCGTCGTCATCCGACAAGGCTTCTCTAATCATATTGACGCCTATGACAAGCAACAGACCGAATGCAATCCAATGGTCGAAGGCTGTGATGAGGTGTTCAAACTGCGCTCCGAGGAAATATCCTATCAAAGGCATGAGAGCCTGGAATCCGCCGAACCATAATCCGCACAACAAGGCTGTCTTGAAAGAGAATTTTCTCGTCGCCAAGCCTTTACAAATCGAAACAGAAAAAGCGTCCATTGAAAGAGCAACGCTTATTGCGAGTAAAGAGATAATATCCATTGTTTATTATTTAAGTCACCGAGTCTCCAAGTCACCGAGTCTCCAAGGACTTCCAAACACATCACTTGGCGTCTTGGTGTCTTGGCGTCTTGGTGACTTAAAAAAATGTCGGGATGACAAGATTCGAACTTGCGGCCTCTTCGTCCCGAACGAAGCGCGCTACCGGACTGCGCTACATCCCGATTTCTTAGGAACTAAGGAACTGAGGATCTAAGGAACTAAGACAAGAAATCCTCAAATCCTCAGATCCTCAAATCCTAATTAAAGTTTATCATTTGAACCTAACACGTTGATAATCTTATGCATGTAAAGTTGTTTCATGCTTTCGCGTGCTGGTCCTAAATATTTACGTGGGTCAAATTCGCCTGGTTTTTCAGCTAATGTCTTACGTACTGCTGCTGTCATAGCGAGACGGCTGTCAGAGTCGATGTTGATTTTACATACAGCTGACTTAGAAGCTTTGCGGAGTTGTTCTTCTGGGATACCAACTGCTGCGACTAATTTACCGCCGTATTTATTGATTGTATCGACGTCATCTTGTGGAACTGATGATGATCCGTGAAGCACGATTGGGAAGCCTGGAAGTTGTTCTTCGATAGCTGCCAATACGTCGAATGCCAATGGAGGAGGAAGGAGTCTGCCTGTCTCTGGATCTACTGTGCATTGTTCTGGAGTGAACTTATATGCTCCATGTGATGTTCCGATTGAGATTGCCAATGAGTCGCAGCCTGTCTTTGTAACGAAGTCAACGACTTCTTCTGGTTTTGTATAATGACTTTCTTCTGAACTTACTTCGTCTTCAACGCCTGCCAAAACGCCGAGTTCGCCTTCTACTGTAACATCAAATTGATGTGCATATTCAACGACTTTCTTTGTCAAAGCCACATTTTCTTCGTATGGAAGATGTGAGCCATCAATCATGACTGAAGAGAATCCCATGTCGATACATGACTTGCATGTCTCGAAGCTGTCGCCGTGGTCTAAATGAAGAACGATTTCTGGTTTTTCGCAGCCTAATTCTTTTGCGTAACCTACAGCGCCTTCTGCCATGTAACGTAGCAATGTTTGGTTGGCGTAGTCACGAGCTCCTTTAGATACTTGCAAAATAACTGGAGATTTTGTTTCAACAGCAGCCATAACAATAGCTTGAAGTTGTTCCATATTATTGAAATTAAATGCAGGTATTGCATATCCGCCTTTTACAGCTTTCGCGAACATTTCACGAGTGTTAACAAGTCCTAAGGTTTTGTAACTTATCATAATGTATTATTTTTTATTTATATTTTTTCGTTTTGCAAAAATAAACAATAATAGTTGAAAAAATCATCTTTATTCAACAAAAATATTTCTCTATTTCTAACGTTCCTTACTACGTTTTATAGAAATCATTTCCAACATATTATGAGTCTTCTTAGATTCGACCGTCTCATCATCTTTAGCAGAGATAAGCAGCAGCTTATCGCCTTTCTTGAGCAACAGTTTTCCATTAGGAACAATATATTTCTGTTTGCGTTCGACTATCATGACCAAAGTGCCTTCGTTAAGAGGATAATCTTTCAGATAAGCGTCTTTCTGCACAACTTCCTGCTGCAAGATCGTATTCAATTCGTCAGGGATGTCAACGCCGAAGTTCTCAGGACCGTCGTCTTTCTTCATGCTTAATCTCAGCATATTTGCGACTTTTGTTATCGTCGTTCCTTGAATAAGCAATGATGTCAGTGTGATAAAGAACACCACATTAAATATAAGTGAAGAGCCTTCAACGCCTTCAACCACAGGATATGTGGCGAAAATGATAGGCGCCGCTCCTCTTAGGCCGACCCATGATATGAACATCTTGGCTCTCTTGCCGATATTCTTGAACGGAAGAAGACAGAAGAAAACTGACAACGGACGTCCCACAAGAATAACGAATATCGCTATTATCAACGCTGGAACAGCTATTTTAAACATGTCACCAGGATTGACGAGAAGACCTAAAACCAAGAACATCACAATCTGAACAAGCCAGGTGACACCATCCAAAAACGAGCTTATGCTCTTGTTTTCCGTAAGCTTACAATTGCCCATCACTATACCTGCTACATAAACGGCAAGATAGCCGTTTCCTTTAAATAAATTAGTGAAAGAGAATATGAAGAAAATAAAACTGAGCATCAAAATAGGATACAGCGACTTGTTCTGAAGATTGATTTTGTTGATAACCCAAACGCATAATTTGCCTAAACCAAAACCAAAAGCGAGACCAAATCCGAACTGTACAATGAAGTTGACAATTATTCGCCACACTTCAACATCAGAGCCGTCACCGCCTTGGATAATCTGTATCATCACGATGGTGAGCATATATGCCATCGGGTCATTACTGCCGCTTTCAAATTCAAGAAGCGGCTGCAAATTTTTACGCAAGCCCATTTTTTGCGACCTGAGAACATTAAACACAGACGCCGAGTCGGTTGACGACATCGTGGCAGCAAGAAGAAGCGCCAATGTCAAAGGTATCTGTATCAGATGTGAGAAAGCGTGCGAGACACCCCAGATAAAGAATCCTGTGAATAATGTTGTGAGAAGAACTCCTAATGTAGAAAGCACCACGCCAGGTCCGAGAATAGGCTTGATGTCTGAGAATTTCGTATCCATGCCGCCAGAAAACAAAATGACGGTCAACGCCACCATACCTATAATCTGCGCGTATTTATAATTGTCAAACCCGATTCCCAATCCGTCAATGCCGAGCAACATACCAACCAACAAGAACACCAACAAAACAGGAACCCCAAAACGGTATCCTGTCTTACTCAACAAAATGCTCACAAACCATATCAGCGCTCCTATCAAAAGCACATTTTCTGGAGTAAAAATCATAACTATAAAGATTTAAATTATAACGTTTTAAACTAAACAAGTGTTCTGCAAAGATACGAAAAAAAGACTACAAGTCAACAAGACCACAAGCGTTTTTTAATGAGGACTTACAGGTCTTTAGCCATTTGCCATTAGACTTTAGCCATAAAAAAAGGCCGCCCGAAGGCAGCCTTTTTTATCTTGAACTTAGAGTTCTATTATTTTACAACAGTGATGCGTTCTACTGCAACGCCGTTTGCTGTTGTGATGCGTACCATGTAAACGCCTGCTTCATATTGTGACATGTCA
>JAFYNK010000081.1 GCA_017548125.1 Bacteroidales bacterium
TGACATGTCACAATATGAAGCAGGCGTTTACATGGTACGCATCACAACAGCAAACGGCGTTGCAGTAGAACGCATCACTGTTGTAAAATAATAGAACTCTAAGTTCAAGATAAAAAAGGCTGCCTTCGGGCGGCCTTTTTTCTTATCTTTGTAATCAAATCTATCTGTTTATGAGAAAGTATTTCGGGATAATATCGGTCATCGTTTTTGTTTCATTCTTTATGTTTTTTTCTAATTCTTGCAACAACACTCAAAAGCAAGAATGTTCTGAAGAATACCTTAAGGCTGACAGCTGTTATAAAGAAGGTGTTGAGTTGATAGATGAAAAGAGTTTTTTTGCAGCGTTTCCAAAGTTTATTGAAGTGGTTAAATTGTTGGAAATCTTGCCGGAGGATATGAGCAATGATGAGATATCGCTTGTCTCGAGATCTTATTACCAAATGTCTCATGTTGCTGCAAATTTATTGGCAAATAGTGCTGAGATTGATATGCTGAAAAGAGCTCTTTTCTATCAGGATATGATTGTTGACACCAATTTCTATGCGCGAGTGACTGTAAATTTAGCAAGTGCTTATACTGTGTTTGAATTTAACGATACTGCACAGTATTACATTAATCTTGCATCCCCTTATATAGACACAATATCTGATGATTTGTATAATTATATCAAGTTCCAAACAACATTGTCGTCGTTATATTATCAGAAAAAACAATATGATTCATGTTTATATGCTGAGCGTCAAGTCATAAATTTAAAGAATAGAAGAGGATTGGATGCCAAATTAGACTCTGTCCGTTTGGGGATTACCATGTTTCATTCTCCATATTGCTTCGAAGCGAAACCTTATTTGTTGAAGTGTTTAGAAATAATGGATGAAAATGATGCAAAGTTTGCTCCTATTATGACATTATTAGCAAAAATATATGAGAGAGAAAATAATGCGGATAGTGCTGCTATATTTCAAAGATATGCTTATTCGATGGTTGATGTCGAAAGAGATAGGTATAGCAATTCAATGTTAATATCAAACCAATACGAAAACTTTAAGGCAGAACGCGATGACAAACTCAGCGCTCTCCAAGAACATAAAACCGTACAAAAAAGAAATGTCAAAACATTTGTCATCGCATTGTTTGCAATGACAGTCATTACAGTTGTTGTCGTTATAATTTCAAATAAAAACAAGAAGAAAATTAACAAACAGAAAGTTATTGCAGGAAGCGCATTGCAGCAACATGTGCATACTATCTACCGCAATCAGAAGGACAATGTATATCAGAGCATCTTAAGGGAGTTCAATGCCGTTTATCCTGCTGCTTTTGAGAAATTCAAAAACGCTCATCCAAAACTGACGGAAACCGAGCAGGCGATATGTCTGCTGTCGTTCTTCTCCTTCCGAAGAAAAGAGATTTCCATCATTCTAAACATACAAGACAACACCGTCAGCAAATACCGCAATTCTATTGCCAAGAAGACAGACATGGTGGAAATTGAAGACATAATGAAAGATTTTGTATAGAAATCTAATAAAAATTCACTTCATATTTCTCACTTTTATCCCCAGGTGTGAAATGAAAAGGTGGAAAGTGTTTTTGTATCTTATTGAATATTATATAGAATTTTATATAAAATGGTGGAAACACCAAAACCGATCTTTTTCATAGGATTTTTTTGTGTATTTTTGAGAGGTAGAGGAATTAGAGGGGCAGAGGGTTGAGGTCTTGTAAACATTTAAAAATTACAAAATATGAAAAGATTATTACTTTTAGCATTGGCATTATTATTCGGAAACAATGTCTTTTCCCAAGAATGGGAGGCGGTTTATTATAGCGATGAATTTGCTAGTGGTTGCGATTACAACGAAGCTATTGAATTATCAAACGGCAATATATTAGCGGCTTCCTTGAATTATCCAGTAAACCTCGTTGGAATAATGTTCTCAACACAGCCGACATTGTCTCTTATTTCTTCTGAAGGAGAAGAGTTGTACAGAAATATGTATGTGAAACCGGGACTCTGTGAAACGACTTGGCCTTATCTCTTTGAGAAAAACGGAGAAATGTATTTCCTTACATCATATAGTCCTGACCATGATGTAAACTCCGATAATTATTTCAAGAATTTCGATAATCCACCTACGGACGCTGTTTTAGGACTATATAAGCTAGATGATTGCCTTAATATAGCTAAAAGTTATGAGCATATTTATCCTATAGACACCTTTGAAAGAAGAGATGAATTATGGTATGATTTTCTTAATTATTATTGTGGATATTTGTATGTTTATTCCGCATTTGAAGATGATGGCAACATAACAGGTTCTTATATCAGACTGGAAAGCGTTTCTGATAAACCGTCAGAACGCGATTCTATTTACTTCTTCAAAATGGATTTTGAAGGAAATTTCTTGGTTAGAAAAGGATATGAGTTACAACCACGACACGGAATGACAATGTTAAGTTGTAATAGACAGCAGATGGTTAAAACAGATGACGGATATATTGTCTATTACAGAGGTGTCTCTCTTGATTATCATGGCACTGTAGAATATTACGATAATGACTTTAATCACATAACGACAAAATACGTTCTAATGCCTGGGTCTCCTGGTTGGTTTGATGATGCATTGTATAAACATTGTGTTATGCGTAGTAATCACAATACTACGTACGTCTCGACAATGCATTACAAGCAACCAACCGAAAGTGGTAATCAAGTGGCAGATATAAGATTGTATGAATTTGATGATGATGTGAATAATTCTGGCGAGTTGATACCTGTTCTTAATTATATTGAAAGAAGCGCTCCTGATAATGATTATACAGCGCTGCGTTCTATGGATATGACAAAAGAAGGTGATATTTATTTTACGTATTCATTAAATTGTGGTTTTGAAGGTGATAATTATGATTCATGGATAATGATAGAAAGACTGGATTCTGATTTTGACACTTTAGCGACATATTTCTATAATGAAGCAGGAGTGTATAATAGGTCAAGTTGTCTGACAGCAACAAAAGACGATGGACTTTTACTTGTTTCACTTTCGTATAATGTAAATAATATATACAACCGCTGGTCAAAAGTCTCCAAATTCCCTGCGTCAGCCTTTGGAATTGACAACATCGAAGAAGCACACGCTCATAATCTTCATCTTGCCGTCGCTTATCCAAATCCTGGCGGAGAGGTGATGAATATCAGAACAGGTTTGAGAAATGCTGTTTTATCGGTTTATGATTTACAAGGAAGAAAGATCCATGAACAGGAAATAACAGATGACGTTACTTCGGTTGACGCTTCTAATTGGCAAAGTGGAACTTATGTTTGGAAATTGAAAA
>JAFYNK010000082.1 GCA_017548125.1 Bacteroidales bacterium
CTGGGCGTTACGGCTATCGCCGTCGGGCTTTCCGCTATATCTTTTCTCGCTCCGTTTCACTTCGCTCAAAAAGGATGCCGCTCCAATCCCTAACGCTTTAAAGAACTCTAGAATTTTAGAATTTAAAAAAAATATCTATGGGGTTGCGTAATTTCCGGAGAGTGAAATTAACAATTTTTAACTTTTTTATCTGGAAATGAAATCATAACTTTGCCGCATCAAAAACCAATTGAGATAATTTGTGAAACAGATTGATTTATATGGGTGAAGCAAATAAAAAAGTCACTCGTCTGAACTCTATAAGGGGAACTCAAAGGTTCACTAAGCCTTCTCAGACGAATGACAATGCAAATGTACAAATAAATGCTGAAACGGCAATTCCAAAATTGAAAAAACTTGCTCAAGATTATATTGGTGTTGTTGATCCGTATGGTTTTTTAACAAATCTAAGAAATGCGTTAGATATTCCAAATTTAGAAGGCGCAAGTAAATATGGTTTGGTTAATATTCAAAAAGATGATGGAAGTAAATTAGAAGCGTCATTGAGAATTACAAATCATAATAGTAATGCGGAAACATATATAATGCATAACTCAAATTATGAATATAATCTTAGTATTCTGGTTAGAAAGAATTTCAAAACAAACACTTTCAAACCACATGATGACGTACGTCTTGATGAATATGTTTATTATGGAAAAAGAATGGCAAAAGTTGAAAATCCATTGACGCAGATTGTCAATAGTATAATCGAATTTTTACGGACTGGCGTTTATGAAGATACGACAGGAATCGCTTTTAAGAATAGTTCGCCTTTATGAAGACTACAAGACTACAAGACAACGAGGTTTTTTAGTAATGAAGTAATGAAGTGATGGAGTGATGTGGTAATGAAGTAAAATCCTGAAATCCTAAAAACATCAGAACTCATAGTCTCTAGACTTATAGACTCATAGACTCATAGACTCATAGACTTTTTCTGGGCGTTACGGCTATCGCCGTCGGGCTTTCCGCTATATCTTTTCTCGCTCCGTTTCACTTCGCTCAAAAAGGATGCCGCTCCAATCCCTAACGCTTTAAAGAACTCTAGAATTTTAGAATTTTAAAAAAGTATCTATGGGGTTGCGTAATTTCCGGAGAGTGAAATTAACAATTTTTAACTTTTTTATCTGGAAATGAAATCATAACTTTGCCGCATCAAAAACCAATTGAGATAATTTGTGAAACAGAAAATGTAATCCGCATCGGATAAAAGATTTCTGTATTTAAATTATTGATGATGAAGTGTATCTTCTGTTGGTTTAAGTCTAATGGCAAACGACTAATGACTAAAGTTGTTGTCTTTGACTTTATAAGGTGTTATTGATGATTTTGTAAATGCAGATTGGAGGTTATGGGAGAGGATAAAAATAAAAAAGCCACTCGTTTGAACTTTCATAAGGGGAGTCGATCTCACAATCCTTCTCAAACGAATGGTGTTGCAAAGATAAATATAAATGTTGAGGTGGCAATAACTAATTTGCAGAAAATTGCACAGAAATATATTGGTGTAACAAATCCTCAAGGATTTCTTACGGATTTGAGAGTCGCATTGGATATTCCTGATACACTTGGAGCAAGTAAATATGGATTTGTAACAATACCTTTGGTGGAAGGTGTTTCTTTATATGCTTCTTTGAGAATTACAAACCATCAAGCAAATGCTGAACAATATGTTATGCATAATGCTAACTGCGAATATAATTTAAGTGTTGTTATTAGACGGGAAATGAGAAGAAACACTTTCAAACCACATGATGACGTACGTCTTGATGAATATGTTTATTATGGAAAAAGAATGGCAAAAGTTGAAAATCCATTGACGCAGATTGTCAATAGTATAATCGGATTTTTACGGACTGGCGTTTATGAAGATACGACAGGAATCGCTTTTAAGAATAGTTCGCCTTTATGAAGACTACAAGACAACAAGACAACGAGTTTTTTTAGTGATGAAGTAATGGAGTAATGAAGTGATGTGAAAAAAGGTCATTGAACTTGAATCTTAAACTCATTACTTTCTCGGTGTCTTAGAGACTCGGTGTCACGGTGACTCAAAAAAAAGAGCGCTCCTGATATTAAGAGCGCTCTATCTTGTTGACTTGTAGTCTTGTAGTCTTGTGGTCTATGGTCTTTACTCCGCATAAATCTTCTCAACCAAGTCGGCATAGTTCTGCATGATCTTGCTGCGACGTGGTTTCAGACTTGCAGTCATCTCGCCCGACTCTATGGTCCATTCCTTGGCGATGAGTTCGAACTTCTTCACTTGTTCGTAGTCGCCTAAGTCGGCGTTATACATATCTATCTCTTTTCTATAACGCATGATGACGTCTTTGTTCTTGATCATCTCTTCGTCGCTGGTGTAAGGAATGTTCTTTATCTTGCACCATGACTTAAGATGTTCGAAGTTAGGATAGATAAGTGCTGCTGCGAATTTCTGTCCTTCGCCTATGACTAACAGCTCGCCGATGAATGGTGATTCTTTGATCTTATTCTCGATGAGTACAGGGCTGATGTATTTACCCATTGAAGTCTTGAAGATCTCTTTGATACGACCTGTGATTTTGAGGAGGCCGTCTTCGTCGAAGCAGCCTTTGTCGCCTGTGTGGAAATATCCGTCTTCGTCGATGACTTCTCTGGTCTTTTCTTCGTCTTTATAATAACCGAGCATTACGTTAGGTCCTTTCACGAGGATCTCGCCGTTCTCTGCTATCACCACTTCTTGGTTGTCCATCACGACGCCTACTGTTCCTGCTTTGAGTTTGCCTAAGGTGAGGCTGTTAGTCGCGATGACTGGTGATGTCTCTGTCAATCCGTAGCCTTCAGAGAGTTGTATTCCTATTGCTGTGAATATCTTGACGAGACGCGGCTGTATTGCAGCGCCGCCAGAGATGATGAGCTCGAGTCTGTTGCCAAATACCTTTCTCCATTCTTTGAAGACGAGTCTGTCGGCTATCTTAAGCTGTTGACGATAGAACCAGCCGTTGTGTTTCTTGGTCTCGTCGTAGCGTTCTGCGAGGCCGAGAGCCCAGAAGAATATAGCCTTCTTGATGCCTTTGAGTTTACGTCCTTTACGTACTATGGTGTGATAGACTTTCTCGATGAGACGCGGCACTGATGAGAAGTGCTGCGGTTTTATCTCAGCCATAGTATCTACTATAGCGCCGAGGTTGTCAACATAATATGTACTTACTCCTAAATATACGTGGCAATATTGAACAGCTCTTTCGTAGATATGAGAGAGAGGCAGATAGCTTATCGCATCGTGTGTTTCGTTGATAGGGTAGAGTGGGCAGAGATATTCTATAATAGACAAGATGTTGCGGTGTGAGAGCATCACGCCTTTAGGTGTGCCCATTGTGCCAGAGGTGTAGATGATGGTGGCGAGGTCGCCGTTCTGCACCTGTGCCTTGGCGGCTTCGAGAGCTTCAACATCTTTATTGGCATTTCCCAAGTCGATGAGTTCTTGCAACGACTTCAATCCTTCAGTAGGTTTGATGAGAAATGTTTCCTTGATAGAAGGTGTCGAAGCGATGATGTCCGACACCTTATTATATAAGTTCTTATTTGTAACGAAAACTATGCTTGCCTCGGAATGTTTAAAGATATGTTCATAGTCGGCATGGCTGACGGTAGGATAGATAGGCACGCATATAGCTCCAACTTGTTGGATGGCGAAGTCTATCATATTCCATTCAGGGGCGTTGGTAGCTACCAACGCGATGCGGTCGCCTCTCTTGACGCCCAGTTTCAACAAGCCGTAGCTTATTGAGTCGGTCATCTCGCAGAATTTCTCTCCGTTATATTTTACCCATTGTCCGTTAACTTTTCCAGCGAAGAGGTTGTCTTTGTAACCATACTTCTCTACATAACGTGGCAATAAGTCGAACAGTCTTGGAGGGACGTCAGGTCTGCCTTGAATATTTAATTTTTCCGATTTGTTCATAATTATTATTGTTGTTTAATCCAGTTGAGTGCATTGACAAATGCTTCGATCCATGGAGTTACTTCGTCGTTCTTTCTGTTTTCAGGATAGTAAGGCCATTGCCATGGCAAGAAGGCACGTTCGATATGAGGCATCATAGCGAGGTGACGACCGTCGTTAGAGCAGATAGCTGCTACGTTCCAGTCGCTGCCGTTAGGGTTGCCAGGATAATCGCCGAAGCTGTAACTCATTGCGATGTTGTATTTGTCTTTGTAATATGGGAAGTTGAACTTGCCTTCACCGTGAGCGATCCAAACACCTAAGCGGCGTCCTGCGAGTGATGACAACATGATGCTGTTGCTGTGGTTGACATCGACGTTGATGAAGTTAGATTCGAACTTGTGTGAGTCGTTGTGTAACATGACAGGATGTTCTTCGTGGTCTGGATAGACGAGGCCTAATGCTGTCATGAGTTGGCAACCGTTACATACGCCCAAGCTGAGGGTGTCTTTACGAGCGTAGAAGTTTTCGATTGCAGTACGTGCTTTCTCGTTGTAGAGGAGAGCGCCAGCCCAGCCTTTAGCTGAACCGCATACGTCAGAGTTGGAGAAGCCGCCGACGAAGACGATCATATTGACGTCGCTGAGGTCTTCTCTTCCGCTGATGAGGTCTGTTGTGTGAACGTCTTTTACATCGAAACCAGCGAGGTATAAAGCGTAAGCCATTTCTCTATCGCCGTTAACGCCTTTTTCTCTGATGATAGCAGCCTTCACGCCTGATGGCTCTCTTCTGTGCATGTCGATGCCTAAATCGGCAGCCTTGCCTGTGAAGTTTGAACTGAAGTCGTAGCGTAAGTCTTGTTTCTTGTAATTGTTGAAACGTTCGTCAGCCTTATCCTTGCCGCTTTGTCTGATGTCTAAGAGGTGTGAGCTCTTATACCATACGTCGCGTAATGCGTTGATGTCTAAATTATATGTCTCGTTGTCTTTTGCCAATGTGATTTCACGTTTGTCTTGTGGTTTACCAATAACAACGAAATCTATATTATTGTTTGCGAGAATTTCTTTTGCCTTAGCATCATTGATTTGGATAACGACAGCTGGTTGTTCGCTGAATGCTACAGAAATGAGGTCGTTGTTGTTGAATGCTGACAAGTCGATGTTGAAACCGCCTTCGCAGTTGGCGAATGTCATTTCTAATAATGTAGTTATCAAACCACCTGCTGATACGTCGTGACCTGCAACGATGAGACCTTCTTCGATGAGTTTTTGTATTGTATTGAAGCAGTTTTTGAAATATGCTGCGTCTTTAACGTCAGGAGTGTTGTTGCCTATTTTGTTTAATATTTGTGCTAAGCTGCTGCCGCCCAATTCAAATTTGCCTTTTGAGAAATCGACGTAAAGCAATTCTGTTGCGTTGTCGTTTGAAGCTACAGGTTTAACGGTCTTGCGGATGTTAGATACTTCGCCTACAGCTGTTACTATCACTGTGCCAGGAGACAAGACTTTTTGTCCGTTAGGATATTTCTGTGTCATTGACAATGAGTCTTTACCTGTTGGTACGTTGATGCCTAACTCGATACAGAAGTCGCTCAATGCTTTAACGGCTTTGTAGAGACGAGCGTTTTCGCCTTCGTTCTTAGCTGGCCACATCCAGTTGGCGCTTAAAGAGATGCCTTTGAGGTTTTCTTCGATAGGAGCCCAGATTACGTTGGTGAGTGATTCTGCCACAGCAAGACGTGAGCCTTTTTCTGAGTCGGCGAGAGCTGCTACTGGTGAGTGACCGAGTGCTGTGCCTATACCTTTAACGCCTTGATAATCCAATGCGCTAATGCCTAAGTTGTTGAGAGGAAGTTGTATTGCACCTGCACATTGTTGTAATGCGATGCGTCCTGTTACAGAACGGTCAACTTTATTTGTTAACCAATCTTTACAAGCGACAGCTTCAAGTTGAAGCACTTGTTCGAGATATTTGTTGAATTCTTCTTTCTTATATTCAATATCGTTGAAGTGATAAGGCTTGTCTGTGTCGTACAAGACTGTCTTAGGAGTGCTGCCGAAGAAATCGCCTAAGCTGAGGTCGATGGCGTTGTTGCCGTCTTCTCTGATGAAACGCAAGCGTTCGTCGTTGGTAGCTTCACCGACTTGGAAATAAGGAGCGCGTTCTCTGAGAGCGGTCTGTTTGATGATCTCTGTGTCGTTTTTGTTTACGAGGAGACCCATTCTCTCTTGTGACTCGTTGCCGATGATTTCTTTGTCAGACAATGTTGGGTCGCCGACAGGGAGGTTAGCAACGTTGATGACGCCGCCGCTCTTGTCGATGAGTTCTGAGAGGCAGTTGAGGTGGCCGCCAGCGCCGTGGTCGTGGATAGAGCGTATTGGGTTGTCGCCGCATTCTGTCATGGCGCGTACTACGTTAGCGACGCGTTTTTGCATTTCTGGGTTAGCACGTTGAACAGCGTTAAGCTCGATGGCGTTGCTGAATTGTCCTGTGTCAACGCTTGAGACAGCGCCGCCGCCCATACCGATGCGGTAGTTGTCGCCGCCTAATACGATGATGAGGTCGCCTGGTTCTGGATCTTCCTTGATGCTGTCTTCTTTTCTTGCGAAGCCGATACCGCCAGCAAGCATGATGACCTTATCGAAACCGAATTCCTTGCTTTCTTCTTGATGTTCGAAGGTGAGGAGACTACCATTAATTAAAGGTTGTCCGAATTTGTTGCCGAAGTCAGATGCTCCGTTAGAAGCCTTGATGAGGATGTCGGCAGGATCTTGGTATAACCATTTACGTTCTTCGAAGCCTTGTTCCCATTCGCGTTTTTCTTCTGTGCGAGGATATGATGTCATATAGACAGCAGTACCTGCCAATGGAATACTACCTTTACCGCCAGCGAGACGGTCTCTGATTTCACCGCCGCCACCTGTCGCAGCGCCGTTGAAAGGCTCAACAGTAGTAGGGAAGTTGTGTGTCTCGGCTTTCAAAGAGATGACAGTGTCGATGTCTTTTATCTGGAAGAAGTCAGCTTGATGCTGTGTCTTAGGAGCGAATTGCTCTACCTTAGGACCTAAGATGAAAGCGACATTGTCTTTGTATGCTGATACTAATCTGTTAGGATTTTCTTTTGAAGTCTTCTTGATGAGAGCGAAGAGAGCGTCTGGCATTTCTTTGCCGTCTATGATGAAAGTGCCTCCGAAGATCTTATGACGGCAGTGCTCTGAGTTGACTTGTGCGAAGCCATATACTTCACTGTCGGTGAGTGGACGGCCGATCTTTTCTCTGATGCTCTTGAGATATGAGATTTCTTCTTCACTTAAAGCCAAACCTTCTTGGATGTTGTAAGCCTCTATATCGTCGATGTTCTTGATAGCTTCTGGCTTGCGGTCGATGAAGAATAAGTTTTGGTCTAAGTTGTTATATTTTGCCTGAAGCATAGGGTCGAAGCTGTTGTCGTCGGCAGCAACAGGAATGAACTCTTCAATACGAGTGATTCCGCTGATGCTCATGTTTTGTGTTATTTCAACAGCATTGGTGCTCCAAGGAGTGATCATCTCCTTGCGAGGACCGAAGAAATGACCTTCGATGGTAGGAGTTAGCAATTGTTTTGCCTCACCAAACAACCATACGAGTTTGGCAATTGATTCTTGATTTAAACGTTCTTGACATTCTAAAGCGATGATGTTTCGCTGTTTGTTTTCGAAGAATACAACCATGGTATATGTTTTTTATAAAATTTGCAAATTATGTAGTTCTTAGTTATTACTACAATTCCGCAAAGGTAATAAAAATATGTTTTATATTATAAGGTGATGCGAAAAAAAACTAAAGCTGTTGAACTAAGGCTGTTGAACTGCTTAAATAACATGGTTCAATGACCAAAAGCTAATAGCCAATGGTTTGAAAAAATATTTTTCATCTCATTGATTTTGTATTGAAAAAAAGTGTACTTTTGCAGTCCGAAAAATTAGAAATTAATTTCAACTTAAATTTAAAAAATGTACGCAATTGTAGAAATCGCAGGGCAACAATTCAAAGTAAGCAAAGGTAGTCAAATCTATTGCAATCGTTTGAATGGTGAAGTCGAAGGCACAATCACATTCGACAAGGTGTTGTTGATCGAAAATGAAGGCAACACAAGGGTAGGCACCCCCGTCCTCCAAGGTGCTAAAGTTGATGCTAAGATTGTTGAGCATCTTAAAGGTGACAAAGTTCTTGTTTTCAAAAAGAAAAGAAGAAAAGGTTATCAAAAATTAAATGGTCATCGTCAAGAATTGACAAAGATCATGATTGAAAATATTACTGAATAACAAACCCGAAAAATTTTAGATTATGGCACATAAAAAAGGTGTTGGTAGTTCATCAAACGGTCGTGAATCCCAAAGTAAACGTTTGGGCGTAAAGGTTTTCGGTGGTCAAGCTGTTATCGCTGGTAACATTATCGTCCGTCAACGTGGTACAAAACACAATGCAGGTGAAAACGTAGGTTGCGGTAAAGATCATACTCTCTACGCACTCACAGACGGTATCGTTGAATTCCGTAGAAGAAGAGACGATCGTTCATACGTTTCAGTTATCCCAGTTGAAGCTGAAATCACTGAATAATCGTTAACATAAAACGAGACAGAAAAAATCCCGAATTTCAATTGAAGTTCGGGTTTTTTTATTGGTGTTGTTTTACGCGTTAGGGATTGGAGCGGCATCCTTTTGAAGCGAAGCGGAAAAAGATATAGCGGAAAGCCCGACGGCGATAGCCGTAACGCCAAAAAAAATAATGACAAAAGACTAATGGCTAATGACAAAAGAAATAGGATTCAAAAAAAACTTTAGACTTTCGCCTTTTGTCTTTAGTCTTTTTATTATCTTTGTAAGCAAAATATAAATTATCATGTTAGTAGTTTCTTACATAAGAGAACATAAAGAAGAAGTTATCAAACGCTTGAGTATAAAGAATTTTACTCGCTTTGAATTATTAGACGAAGTGTTGCAACTCGACGACGAACGTCGCGCTGTGCAACAAGAAAACGATGAGGCTCTCGCTGAAGCCAATATGCTCGCTAAGAAAATTGGCGACCTCTATAAACAAGGCAAAGCCGACGAAGCCAACGAACTCAAAAAGAGAAATACAGAACTTAAAGAGAAGACTAAAGTTCTCGCCGAACGCGCTGAAGAAATCAAGACTCTCCTTCAAAACAAACTCGTCGAGATTCCTAATACTCCAAACCTCGAAGTTCCTTGCGGTAAAACAGCAGCCGACAACTTGATAGTAAATCAAGAAGGCGAAATGCCAAAACTTTATGAAGGCGCTGTCCCTCACTGGGATCTGCTCAATAAATATCAACTTGCCGACTTCGAACTCGGTAATAAAGTCACAGGAGCTGGCTTCCCATTCTATAAAGGCGCTGGCGCACGCCTCCAACGCGCTCTCATCAATTTCTTCCTCGATGAAGCTATAGAAGCAGGTTACTACGAAATACAACCTCCAATCCTCGTCAACGAAGCATCAGCTTACGCAACAGGTCAACTTCCTGATAAAGAAGCTCAAATGTATGCTGTGCCATTGGATAACATGTATCTCATCCCAACAGCTGAGGTGCCTGTAACAAATATCTTCCGCGATAAGATAGTACAAGAAAATCAACTTCCTTTGAGAAACGTGGCTTACTCTAACTGCTTCCGCCGTGAAGCTGGTTCATGGGGTAAGACAGTGCGCGGTCTCAATAGATTACACCAATTCGACAAGGTTGAAATCGTGGAGATAGCTCATCCTGACACATCGTACGAAAGATTGGAAGCAATGAAAGAACACGTCGCTAACCTCCTCCGTAAACTCGAACTTCCTTTCAGAGTGTTACGTCTCTGCGGCGGCGACATGAGCTTCACATCTGCAATGACTTACGATTACGAAGTATGGTCAGCAGCTCAAGAATTATGGCTTGAAGTAAGTTCTGTTTCTAACTTCGAGACATTCCAAGCTAACAGAATGAAACTCCGTTTCAAAGATAAAGATGGTAACATCCGTCTCGTCCATACATTGAATGGCAGCGCACTTGCATTGCCTCGTATCGTTGCAGCTTTGTTGGAAAATAACCAGTGCGAAGAAGGTATCAGAGTACCTAAAGCACTCCAAAAATACACAGGCTTTGAAATTATTAAGTAAATTAAGCATAATATTGATATTGTTTTCATTGATGGCTTGTAATGCTAACGAGCCGTCAATGAAACGTATTAATGCGTTGGAAAAACAACTCGGTGTCATAGAGAATAAATATGAAAAGACTGAAGTAGTCTTCAATAAACTCGTTGAAGAATGTGCTGAGTTTGATAATTTTTTAAGAGAAAACAATACCCCTAAACCTGAAATGCAACTGCTTCGCGCTTATCTTCAGCAATATGAAGATGAACGTGCAGTGATAACTCAAGGCATAGAATATTCCTATTCTCAAATAAAAGACCTAAAAGATGATTTCTCTGATGGCCTCTATGATGATGTCCAAAGAGAAGAATATCTTAAATCGGAAGAGAAAGCTGTTAAGAAGTTAGAAGCAAAACTGGATTATTTCCTCGACCGCTTCGAGAAACAAAACGAATTTATCAAATCTGTTGAAAAACAATAATCTACGATGAGAAGTGCTTCGCGATTGTTTTTCATATTATCGTTTCTGATGTTGCTGGCATCGACTGCCTTTGCGCAGGTTCCGCTGCCGCCATCAAAAGGCTCTAGCCAATCGCAGAAAGCGCAATCGCAACGTCAGGTTGATGAGCAGCTTGCACGTAGTTTCTATAATAACAAAGAGTACCAAAAAGCCGCTGACTTATATTTCCAGCTTTATAATAATTACAATAATTATCATTATTTTTCTCAATATATTGAATGTCTCTTGTTTCTGGAGAATTATGATGATGCTGAGAAAACTCTTAAGTCGTTCATAAAGAAAGATAACACTACTAACAAATGGAAGTCGCAGATTTCTCTGGCTTTCATTTATATAAAAAATAATGAGACAGAAAAAGCTGATAAATATCTCAAGAAATTAATCAGCGAGCTTCCTGAAGATAAGAATGTCTTTATTCAGGTTGCCAACACTTTGCGTATGCGTGACTTAGATGAATACGCTATCATATTGTACGACAGAGGTTCTGGCATTTCTTCCATGAATTATAAATTCTATATGGAGAAAGCTATCGCTTATAATTCCATGATGAATTTTGAGAAGTCAATAGAGAATTATCTGCTTCAATTAGAGGTTGATTCAGATGATTATGAGGTGATTAAATCAAGATTTTCTTTTATGATGCGTTACGACATCGATGGTTCTGTTGTTGATATGATGCGAATGGTATTCTTGAGGAAAACGCAGGATAATCCTGAGAATGTGATGTTTGCAGAATTACTTGTGTGGTTTTCTCTTCAGATGAAAGATTATGAGATAGCTCTTAATCAAGAGATTGCTCTTGACAGACGTTTTGATGATAGAGAATTTGATATCATTTATCTTGCAAAAATATCGCGTGATAATGAGCAGTACGACATTGCAATAAAAGCATACGAATATCTTGTAAAGAAATCTAACGAAGGCGCTTATTATTCCGATGCGGTGGTTGGACTTACAGAGGTTCAATATGTTAAGTCGCTTAATGAAATGCGTGATATTGAGTTTTATTCAGCTTTTGAAAAACGAATTGAGAGTGAATGTAATGAACTTGCTATTTCTGATAGAACAATACCTATAATTATAATAAGGTCAGAGATACTGACTTTCAAGCTTGACGAGGCAGATAGGGCTGTCGATTTGCTCAGCGCTGTTTTGGAATATAATCTTTCTAGGTATAACAAGGCGAAGGTCAAAATGACGCTGGCAGATGTATATCTTTATAAAGGTGAGATGTGGGAGGCGACATTGCTTTATAGTCAGGTTGACAAGTCGATGAAGGAAGAGCCAATAGGTCATGAGGCGCGTTTTAAGAATGCGCAGCTCCGTTATTATATGGGCGAGTTTGACTGGTCGTTGGCGGTCTTGAAAATATTGAAATCGGCGACGTCGAAGCTTATTGCCAACGATGCCATGTCGTTGTCGCTGCTCATCACTGATAATTTGGAGTTCGACACTATAGCATTGCAGCGTCTTGCCAAAGCTGATTATTATATTTACCAAAAACGCTACGAACTCGCTAATCAGATGCTCGACTCGGTAAATGTATATAACCCTAATGAAGTGAGTATGCCTTATCTCTTGAGCCGTAAGGCTTATATCGCAATGGAAAATAAGGATTATGAATTGGCAGATAGTCTGTATAAACGTGTCTATCAAGGATATGCAGATAGCTATATCGCCGACAAGGCATTATTGGAAGACGCAATTTTGTTGGAAAGATATTTAAACAAAAAAGAAGAAGCGATGGATTGTTATGCCAAACTCATAGATGAATATACAGCTAGCGTCTATGTGGCACAGGCACGTAACGCTTATAGAAGAATTAGGAATGAGGAATGAGGAATTAGGAATGAGGAATTAGGAATTAAAATTTAATTAGAATATGGAACAGAATCAATATAACTTGGTTAGACCTAAGAAAGCTTTAGGTCAGCACTTTCTCGTCGATTTGAATATCGCAAGAAAAATCGTCGATTCAATGTCAAACGATGTTAATGTTATTGTGGAAGTCGGCGCTGGTATGGGTGTGCTTACTCAATATCTCATTCAAGACAGTCTGGATAAACTTCGTGTCGTGGAGATTGATACAGAATCTATTGAATATCTTAAAAATGTTTATCCTCAGTTGGGCGACAATCTCATTCATGGCGATTTCCTGAGAACAGATTTAAGCAAGTTCGCTTCAGAGAAAATCGGTGTGATAGGTAATTTCCCTTATAATATCAGCAGTCAGATTTTCTTCCAAGTTTTAAAATATCGTAATCAGGTTGACGAGGTCGTTGGTATGATACAAAAGGAAGTCGCTGAGCGTATCGCTGCAGGTCCGGGAAGCAAGACATACGGAATCTTGAGCGTATTGCTTCAGGCTTGGTATGATATTGAATATCTGTTCACTGTGCATGAAAACGTTTTCAACCCACCTCCAAAGGTGAAGTCAGCCGTCATAAGAATGAGACGTAACAATGTAAGCCAGTTGGATTGTGATGAGAAGACTTTCGTTATGGTTGTAAAACAATCATTTAACCAAAGAAGAAAGACTTTGAGAAACTCGTTGAGAAGCATGATACCTGCTGAAATCATCCAAGACGAGATATTTAACAAACGTCCTGAACAGCTCTCAGTTCAAGAGTTTATCGAATTGACAAAGATGTTGAAGGCATAAATAAAGACGTAGAGTCTTAAAGACACAAAGACGCAAAGTTGGTTCTCTGCATCTTTGTGTCTCTGCGTCTTTGTGTCTTTAAATTCATCTCGCGTTAAGCGAAACGTCTTGCATCTTTTTGATAGATTTGTTGGCGGTGAAGAATGCTGCAATGCTTCCGATTATCGTTATTGTTATGAAAACCAATGCGATGTCGCCAAGCTCCAATGCGACAGGGTAAGCGTCGATGACGTAGTTGCCATCGCCATTGCCGAGACGTATGATGCCGAAATGCTGCTGAACCAAAACAGCTGCTATTCCAGTCAGCAATCCTAACATTCCTCCAACGACGGAAATGAGCAAACCTTCGTTGATGAATATCTTCTTGATTAAAGTCTTGTCAGCACCAATCGCTTTGAGTAAAGTGATGTCTTTGTTTTTATCAATTATCAACATGCTCAAAGTCCCGATGACATTGAATGTAGCCATTATCAAGATGAATGTAAGTATAAGATAAACAGCAGTTTTCTCAGCTTTCATCATCTTGTATAAAGTCTCTTGTTGCTCGTATTGATCTTGTATTTTATATCCTTCTCCAAGAATGTTTTTAATATCTTTCTTGATACGTTCTAATTGTCTTTTGCCATTTGTCTTTAGGCTTTTATCGTTGATAAACACTTCAATATCAGTGACAAGATTGTCGTATTCCATTAAGTTAGATAGCCAGCTGAGAGGTGCTAATACCAGTCGTTCGTCAACTTCTTGTTGAGTGGAAAAGACTTTCGTGACCACGAGTTTTGAACTGTTGAAGCTGTTTTCAAGATTGAAAGACGAAGCGTTGCCTCTTTTAGGGACATAAACCTGAATAGTGGAGTAAGGCCTGTAAACATTGATACCCAGAAAGTAAGCCATTCCTGCGCCAGGGATTCCGTAGTTGATGTTGTTGTAGCTTACATCGAAAGTGGTGTCGTTTAAGATAGTTCCTCTTACGCGAGCTATTTTGTTATAATCCTGAGGAACGCCTTTTACCTGGCCGATTTGTTGTTTGCTAGAGTTCTTGAAGAGTACGTCTTCTGTTATGGTAGGGAAGATGTAATCAACGCCATTGATTTCCTTTAACTTATCTAAAGGAAAGTCGTTGAGGTTGATGGTCTTGCCTTTCACAGCGCTGATGTTGAGGTCGGGAGAGAATTGATGAATCATGTCGGAGATCACCACGTTGAAGCCATTGAATACCGACAAAACGAAAATCATGGCGAAGGTCGCGACACAAACGCTTATTATTGAAATCCATGTGACAATGTTAATAAGGTTGTGGCTTTTCTTTGCCAGAAGATAACGCTGCGCTATGAACGAAGGGAGGTTCAACTGAAATAGACGATTAACAATTTACAATTTACAATTGGCTAAGGTCTAAAGGCAAAAGTCTAAAGGATTTGTTCCTTGTCTTTAGCCATTAGACTTTGGTCTTTAGTCTTTAAGAAGATGGTCGATATTCTCAATATAATCCAGAGAGTCGTCTTCGAAGAACTGAAGTTCTGGTATTATTCTGAGCTGGTATCTGACGCGGTCGCCCAACATCTTGCGTATTCCTTTTGAAATTCCGTTGACTTCTTCAACGACTTTTTTCTTTTCTTCCATCTTAGGTCCGAAGATGCTGAGATATACGCGAGCGTATGACATATCTGTTGTTATGTTGACTTTTGTGACTGAAATCATCACATTGTTTTTAGCTTTGATTTCTCTTTGAAAAATCTCGCTGAGTTCCTGCATGAGGAGCTTTGATATTTTTTGTTGTCTCTTAGTTTCCATACTGCAAAGGTAGTGTTTTTTTTGTTTAATGTTTAAGGTTTAAACTTTAAAGAAATAAATTATTTTTCTTGTCGATAAAATGTCCAAGTGTCTGTGTTTCCGTTAGAATAAGTATAGCTCCACATCAGTTTCTCTTTTGATAATTCAGCAAGGTGGAATTTTGTTTCTCTAGCTATTCCGTTGCTGACGTTTTTGATGATTTGTTGAGCCAATTTTGCTGATGTCTCTTCGTCACAGTTTTCTGTCGTGTTCTCTATCAGTTCCATGCGGAAACTTTCTTCTATTCCTGCGAAATAGAAATCTTCGCCATCGACGTGCCACGTGCTTGGGCTTACGTAGTTGAAGATCCATGTCGTCTTGCCGCCCTCGTTGAAGTTGACGACATAAACCTGACGTGCCGAGTCGAGAGCGCAGCCGTTGTCATAGAAATCCATAGTGCCAGTCTCGTGTACGTCAACATTTCCTTCCTTGATGTCGTAATTCCATCCGTGCTGATAAGTGTAATGGCCTTCCACTTTAGGCTCGCAGCATGATGATAATAAACCAAATGCCAATAATATAAATAATGCCTTTTTCATTTTGTTTTGATTTTTTTTTGTTTGTTAACGCAGTGGTGACGTCTCTATGGGAATACGATTATTCCTTGTTTTGTGAATCCATGATTATTGTCACGGGGCCGTCGTTGACGAGAGCAACCTTCATATCGGCGCCGAATTGTCCGCATTGGACGGGACGGCCAGAGATGACTGCCAGACGTTGCAGGAATGTCTCGTAGAGCGGAATCGCTTTTTCAGGACGTGCAGCTCTGATGAAACTTGGGCGGTTGCCTTTCTTTGTCATGGCATGCAGAGTGAACTGACTTACAACGAGAAATGAGCCTTCAATCTGGTTGATGTCGAGGTTCATGGCGTCGTTGTCGTCGGAGAAGATACGAAGCTTCGACAGTTTGTTGCAAAGCCAATCAACGTCTTCTTCAGTGTCGGCGTCTTCGATACCGAGCAGAATCATCATTCCTTTTTCAATCTTTGAAATCAATTCTCCGCCAACGCTCACCGAGGCTTCGGAGACTCTTTGTATCACTATTCTCATTGGATCTTTCAAAATTTAAAAAACAAAAATAACATTTTATTCCCTACCTTTTTAAGTTGAAAATGGAAAATTATTTTTCCATTCGCCACTTTGCGTTAGGGATTGGAGCGGCATCCTTTTTTCGCGAAGGCGGAGACGAAGCGGAAAAAGATATAGCGGAAAGCCCGACGGCGGAGCTGAAGGCGGAGCCGTAACGCCCAAAGAAAGGAATTCAGGAGTTAAGGGTATCAGGAATTCAGTTTTTTTCTTCATCACTTCATTACCTCATCACTAAAAAACGCTTGTAGTCTTGTGGTCTTGTTGACTTGTAGTCTTTTTTTATTATCTTTGCCAAATTATAAAAATGGCTTATAATTGCCGTTTTGAAATGACAGAAAGATGAGATTATTTTATAGAAAGTATGGAGATCCGAAAAACAAGCCGATAGTGGTTATTTTTGGATTGTTGGGAGTTTCGGAAAACTGGGATTTTTTTGGAAAGCGTTTTGCAGAGCTTGGATATTATGTGTTGGTTCCTGATGTGAGAAATCATGGTCAGTCGCCACATTCCGATGTTTTTAACTACGATGTTTTAGCAGGAGATATAAAACAAATGATTGATGAAGAGAACATTACAAAATGTTATCTTCTCGGTCACAGCATGGGCGGCAAGATAGCGATGCGACTGGCGTTCGACTATCCAGATATGGTTGAGAAGTTGGAAGTGTTAGACATCAGTCCTCGCGCCTTTGACCATCCAATGGAACATGTAGGTTTCATCGACGCCATGTCGAAAATAGACCTTGCCAAAGCAGAACATCGCTCTGATGTTGAAGCGGAACTCGCCAAACAAAATTATGAGAAACGTCTCCTTCTTTTCTTGCTTAAGAATTTGTCTTACAGCCATGAAAACGGTTTCAGATGGAAACCATATCTCGATGGCATCGCAAAGAATATCGCCGAGATAGGAAAGGGGTTTGATGATAAATATCATTACGACGGACCGACTTTGTTTGTGAGAGGCGGACAGTCGGATTATATCCTCGATAAAGATTATGAATATATGAAGCATCATTTTCCAAACTATGAAATGGTGACACTTGAAGAGGCAGGACATTGGATTCATGTTGATGATCCAGAAGGATTTAATAAGGCAACGGAAGATTTTTTTTGTAATAAATAAATAGTTTCAGATATAGATATGATACCGGAAAAAGGAAAACTTATAGAAGTCTTGAGAGAAGTTGTTTATTTCCCTAAAGGCGACAATATCATCAACTTAAAAATGGTTGACGATATTGAATTGAAAGAAAACTTGATTCGTTTTCGTCTTTTGTTTGAAAAGGTGGAAGATGAGAAAAACCAAATACTTATCGACACTACAACGCAGATGTTAAAAGCAGCTTTCGGTGATATTGAAATAGACATCATCGCTGCATCACAAGAAAACGCTCTTTCAAAAGTAAAACATATAATTGCAGTAGCTTCAGGCAAGGGCGGCGTTGGAAAGTCAACAGTGTCAGTCAATCTAGCTATCGGCTTGGCGTTACAAGGTATGAAGGTGGGTTTGCTTGATGCTGACATCTACGGACCTTCAATTCCAGTTTTGTTCGGCAATGAGGAGACACGTCCTCTCGGATACGAACGCGACGGAAAATCATATATGGTGCCTATTGAAAAATACGGTGTCAAGATGCTTTCTATCGGCCATCTCGTCGATAAAGAAATGCCTCTCATCTGGCGTGGACCAATGGCTTCTAATGCATTAAGCCAGCTTCTTCTCGATACCGACTGGGGCGAGCTTGACTTCTTGGTCATCGACATGCCTCCTGGAACAGGCGATATACAGTTATGTCTTTCACAAAACTTCAAAATGTCGGGTTCTGTCATCGTGACGACACCGCAAAGAGTTGCTCTTGCCGACGTACGCCGCGCTGCTAATATGTTTCGCCATGAAGGCGTTAACGTGCCAATACTCGGCTTGATCGAAAACATGGCTTATTTCACACCGTCAGACATGCCAGAAAAGAAATATTATATCTTCGGCAAAAACACTGGCGATGAGTTTGCAAAAGAATTGGAGCTTCCTCTTCTCGCTCAGATTCCAATAGACGAGAATATCTCAGAAGCTAATGACAAAGGCACTCCATTCTCTTTCAATGGAGCCTCTCCTGTGGCAGCAGCGTTCGAGAATTTAGCTAAGAAAATCGTTGAAATGTTCTAATCATGGAAAAACAAGAGTTAATACAAAAAATTCAAAATATCCTCATTCAGGTCAGACCATATCTGGCTGCCGATGGAGGAGGAGTGGAATTCGTTGATTTGACCGACGATATGGTCGTTTTAGTCGAACTAACAGGTGCATGCGGCAGCTGTCCTCACAGCACAAGAACTCTTAAAAACGGAATAGAAAAAACTATAAAAAGCATACTTCCGGAAATTAAAGCAGTAGAAAACGTTAAATAATTAGGAATGCGGAATTAGGAATGTGGAATTATTTCAATCCATTCCTAATTCCTAATTCCTAACTCCTAATTCCCAATCGTTGTTACCTTATCTTAAATATCGCCTAAAGTCACAGGGAAAATTCAGATTGCATTCTCCTTTTGTATATGATTTTTATGAGGAAGTTTTAGAAGAGATAAATCATGAAAATTGGAAGGAAGAACTATGCAATAAATTGAATTTGTTTCTGTTGTCGAAGGAAGATGTCTTTAAGGAAAACGATGAGTATATTATTGAAGAAGATATTCATACTGATAAGGAGAAAGAAAGAAAATGGGAAGAAATGATAAGTAAAGAAGAAGTAAGACTTTCTATCGACTGTTATCATTTTGGCATCATTTTCAAGATGGAAAGAAAAGAAAAACAACACTTTGTATTGAGATTTTAGAAATATTTGTTTAAGGTGTAATGCTTAAGGTTTAAGGATGAATTAGTACGATTTCTTAACCTTAAACTTTAAACCTTAAACTTTAAAATTTAAAC
>JAFYNK010000083.1 GCA_017548125.1 Bacteroidales bacterium
ATTCATAAATCATTTGCAAAGCTATTTATAGAAATCCCCTTAAAAAAAGAGCCTCAGAATATTCTGAAGCTCTTTTAGTACCTGAGGCCGGAATCGAACCGGCACGCCCGAAATGGGCACAGGATTTTAAGTCCGGCGCGTCTACCTATTCCGCCACTCAGGCACTTATTCTATCCTTTACAAAAAACCCCGATTTGTATCGGGATTTGAGCGGAAAACGAGACTCGAACTCGCGACCCCGACCTTGGCAAGGTCGTGCTCTACCAACTGAGCTATTTCCGCGTTGTTGTTTGATGGTGCAAAGATACATAAAATATCATTTGGCGCAAGTGCTTTTTTATTTTTTTTAAAAAATATTTTTATTCATTGACAATCATGTGTTTATACATGTTTCTTTGAATGAAATATCATATAAAAGTGTTTGCTTTTGCTTTAAAATACTTTTTAGTTTAATTGAAAATATCACAAAAAACAAAAAATACTCTGTTTTTTAGAAAAAAATATCAGCTTGAACAATGTTGTTTTTTCTATGTTTTTTTGAAATATTCATGCTTGAGTTGTACGATTTTTATTGTTGAAAATTTTCTTTGAAGTAAAACAAAATAAATGTTATCATTTTTATAATTTTGCACCGTAAAAAATATATATATTATGAAAGATAAAACTTATATTTGGCATGAATTAAAGAGCCACATAATCATTACAGTGGCAGTTGCACTATCGGCCTTAGGCTGGTGTGGATTTCTTATTCCTAATCAGATGTTGGGTGGCGGCGTTAGCGGTCTCTCAACTATAGTTTATTGGTTGACTGGCATTCCTGCCGGTATTATGATTTTTGTTCTTAATGCGATTCTTATTATAATTTCTTTTAAATCTTTAGGAAGAAGATTCGCGATAAGCACTATTTATTCGGTTATAATGACGTCAGTCATGTTCTATTTCGGACAAAAATATTTTGGCGACACTCCTTTGATTGCCGACAAATTTCTTGCTTCTGTTTTAGGTGCATCCTTGAATGGTGTGGCATGTGGTTTCATTTTCCTTGAAGGAAGCAGCACTGGTGGAACAGATGTTATTGCTGTTATGATAAATAAATATCGTAACGTTACCATAGGCCGTCTCTCCTTATTTATTAATGTAGTGGTGATCGGATGTTCGTATTTTGTCTTTAAAGATATAGAACTCTTGATTTATAGTTATGTCGGACTTATGATTACAAGTTATACAATCGACATGACGATGAATGGCAGCAAGCAGTCTGTACAGATGTTTATCTTTACATCCAAGCCTCATGAAATTGCCGACAGAGTGGGAGAGGAAGTGCGTCGTGGTGTTACGATGATAAAAGGCACAGGATGGTATTCTAAGAAGGAGTCTGAGATTGTGATGGTTGTTGTTCGTAAGACAGAATCACAAGGCGTTATCAGAATTGTCAAGCAATTGGATCCTGAGGCTTTCGTTTCAGTCAATACTGTTATGGGAGTTTATGGAAAAGGATTTGAGATGATGAAGAAGTAGTTTTTAGGAACTGAGGAATTGAGGTACTGAGGAACTGAGGAATTGAGGAATTGAGGAACTGAGGAATTGAGGAATTGAGGAATTGAGGAACTGAGGAACTGAGGAACTGAGGAACTGAGGAACTGAGGAATTGAGGAATTGAGGAATTGAGGAATTGAGGAACTGAGGAGAAAAACCTTAGATTCTTAGTTCCTTATTTCCTTAGATCCATAAAAAAAGCGGTCATTCGACCGCTTTTTTTTTATTTGATACCGAGAGCTTTCTTGATATGTTTTGGAAGAGCGTCTTTGTGAACAACGATGTTCATAGTTTTGTAACGTACGAAAGCTTCTGATGCGTATAATGAACCTTCGTATTGTCCGTAGTCGCCCCATGAGTTCTTAACGATGAAGTAGTTGTTGCCGAGTTGGTCTTGTGCTTTACCGTAGATGAGCATACCGTGGTCGTCGCCTGTTTCGTAGTTGTCGTAAGCGATTTGACGGTCTTCTTGGCTAACGATGCGTTGTGGAGTTGGTTGTTTGTAAGCTTCTTTAGCTCTGTCTGATGCGCTTAAACCGATCCAACGTGCCATGTCTGTACCAGCGTCGTTGTTAGCTTTAGCTTCGAGGTCAGGAAGGACAGCGATACCAGCTTTGTCGCCTCTTAACCAACCTTTTTCACTAACGTCTGAACCCCAAGCGATTGTGTAACCGTTGTCGATAGCGTAGTTCATGACTTCCATGAATTCGTCGATTGGGAGGTTGTAGGCTGTTCCCCATCTCCAGTTATCTTGAACTTCGATAACGAATGGTTCATAGAATGGGTGGTGTGTGAAAGATGCTAAGTTTACATAGTCATCAGCGTTGAAGCCTGTTGATTCAGCGAATGATTTTGGAGTATATTCTTTGCCGTTGTAAACGAATGTTTCTGGACGTTCGCCGATGTAAGCATTGAGGATACCAGCCATAGCTTCTCTCCAAAGTGGAGTGCCTTCTGTGTTTGTTTGGAGTTTTCTGTTCTTTGTGATGCCTGCTACGAATGGGTCGCAAACTGAAGAGAATTCTGAGAAGTCAGAGAGAACGTCGCCGTGTTTAACACCTGCTGGCAATTCTGAATCTGGAACTAAACCGTAATGTTTGATACCGTAAAGTACATCGTAGAATGAACCACCTTGTGAGAAAGAGATGTCACCGTGTGTACGAACTGTAGCTTGAGCGCGGTCCATGTATGTGTTCCATACGATGAACATTTCTGAGAAGTCGTATTCGCCTTTGCCCATACGTAACAATTCAGCTTCAACGAATGCTAATGATGAATAGCACCAGCATGTACCAGCTGCGTTTTGGTTTTTAATTGATGTGATTGGAAGTCTTACTTCGTTTGAGAAGATCCAACCTTCTTCTTTTGGAGCTTGTTCAGCTTCTTGTGCATTTGCTAAGCATGGCATAACGAATGCTAATGCTGTTGCTGCTAAGAATTTTTTGAAGTTCATAGTTTTTAATTTAAATGTTAATAAATATTATAATTCTAATTTGGTTTTCAATGTGTCTGTCAACCCTTTTTTGTTAAGTGTGAAGAACATAGTGTGAAGTCTTACGTAAGGTTCTGAGCAGTACCAGTAGCCGTCATAACCGTATTTTTCACTCCATGAGTTCTTGACTTTGTAGTATTTGGTTCCGTTTTGGTCGTGAGCGATGCCAACGATGAGCATGCTGTGGTCGTCGGTTGTCTGACCGTTTTCGTATGCTTCTTGGTGCATTTCTTCTGTGACTTCTTTTTCAGGCATTACGCTTTCGAATTTGTATAATGAAGCGCTGATTTCAGCGTCGCTCATCTTCTTGTATTTCTTGACGTCTGATTGTCTGATCTTTTCAACATTGTCTTCGAGGACGACACCAACGCCTGCGTTACGGCTGAATCCTTTGTCGCTGACGTCTTGAGCCCAACCTACAGTGTAGCCGCTGTTCAAAGCGTTGTCGAGTTCTGCCATCAATTCGTCTAAAGGCATGTTGTATGTCATTGTGTTTGTCCAGTTGTCTTGGATAGGCATGATGTAAGGTTTGTAGTTGGCGTGGTTGGTGAAAGCACCGATTTGTACGTAGTCGTTGATATTGATAGGATATTTTTCAGCAAATGATTTTGCATTGTATTCGTTGCCTTCGAAAGTGAATGTTGCAGGTGTTTCGCCGAGATAAACGTTCAAGATTTCTTGAACCATGTTTGGCCATGCCTTGCTGATCTTTCCGTTATGTTGTTTGTTGACGATCTTGCCGTATTCAGCGAGGACTGTGTGAAGTTCGCCATGTTGGTGTATGCCTTCACCTAAAACGAGTCCGTTGTATGCTTCGTCTGTCATCATGCCGCTTTCGTTGATAGCGTATAAAACATCGAATACTTCGCCGCCAGGACTGAAGTTACATACGCCTTGCATGCGGATGTATTTCTCGAATTTGTTGGCGTATGCCCAACGTACGAGGTACATTTCTGAGAGGTCGATTTCTGTTTCGTATTCTCTCAAGATTTCTGCTTCAACCATTGCGAGACCTGCGAAACACCAGCAAGTGCCTGATTGTGATTGGTTTTTGACTGATGTGTGAGGAACAACAACGTCGTCGGTGAATTTATAAACGCGTTCTTGAGCGAAGAGAGACATTGGCAATGAAAGGATGAGAGCCAATGCTAATAAAACTGTAGTTTTTGTACGATTCATTTTTTTTTAATGTTTTGATTTATCAAATGATTAACGAATCGACAAAGATAAAAAAAATCTTGTTGTGAGACAAGATTTTTTTAAAGGAAATAGAGGAATTAGAGGAGAGTTGTGAAAAAACAAAGAGACGCCACAGGGGTGACGCCTCTCCATTCCTAATTCCTAATTCCTAATTATTCTATAAACGTTTCCTTCAATTTCAACAAAATATATTCCTGGATTAAAAGCGCTCATATCAACGTTTACTGTTGACTGTTGTCCGTTGACTGTTGACATTTTAATTCCATAAATATTATAAATGTTAATTTCCTTAACGTCTTCATTAAGTTTTATATACAAGACATCATCGACTGGATTTGGATATATCTCGAATGTGTTTTTCATCTCTTCTATCGCTTCGCCTTTTATTTCAAATTCGTAAGGTGCTGATGGCAATGACTCTCCGACTTCGCAATGTGTCACTACTGTGAAATAGTGACTGCCTTCTTCATCGAATCCTATGACGTATGATGTCTCTGTTGTTGTCTCTATCTTATTGCCATCTAGATAGATAGAATATTTTTGAGCATTCTCGATGGCGTCCCAGGTCATTGTGACTTTGAAGTTATGGTCGAAGTCTTCCGCGTCTTGTTCTATTGTAGCGCCGAGTACCGTAGGTGCGAAACAAGGGTCGTCAACTTCGATGATGGCGCATTCTTCTGGAGTGAATGCTGAGATTTTGTCTCCTTTTATTGTTCTTACTCTGTAGCAGAATTCCATTCCTAATTGGATGCATCCGTCGTTGTAAGATGTTGATGTTGTTTCTAATAAGAACTCGCCTCTGCGGTATAAATGATATGCAGTCGCACCATCCACGGCGCTCCAATTAATCTTGAAACTTGTCTCCAAAGCGTTAACTTGTAGGCTTTCAGGCGCATCGATGTCGGTGTTGACTTTATATATTTTTGCCACTGATGTCTTGTCGCCGTAGATGGCAACGACTTCGATGATATACAGATCTTCTGTGATGTCGATGCTGTGTGATGTCTCGCTTGTCTTTTCCAACAACAACTCTCCGTTGACATATAAGTGATAACCTGATGGTTCTGCTTGCTGTGGTGCTTCCCATCTGATTGTCATTTCGTTGCCGTTTTGTTCAGCGATGATGTCGTTTACAGGATGAGGATGTGTTGTGTATTCGTAGAGATAATGGCTGTTGAAGACTTCTTTTGTGTTGTAGTCTTGTATCCACATTGCCACTTCGAGGTCGCTCATCTGTTCGACATTTGAGTTGAAGAGGTTGTAAGTATATTCGAAGCTTTTAGTCTCGCCGGCTGCTATAGTGAAGGTGTTGCCTTCTGCGCTGTCGAGCATCTTCATCATGATATGGCGGAACTCTTCTTCGCCGTTGCTGCTAGCGTTTCCTGTTGTTATCTTCTCATTGACAGAGACGAAAATTCTTGCGTTGCTGAGGTTTACGTAAGAAGTGACGTCTGCTGTTATTGTGATGACTTTGCCGCTTGTTGTGAAGGAACCTCTTATGTCGGCGAAAGCAGGAGCGTTGTATCTCTCGTCTAAAGTCTCCTGTGTCATCATCGTTGCTGTCTGTCTTCCATCGAGGTAAATGTCAGGCACGCCGAAGACGCCGTAATAGTTTTCTCTTATCTTGCTGTCGTCGTTGGCGTAAGGGTCGCCCATTCCAGGGAAATCGACAGGGTATTTGGTGTAGGTGTATTTTCCAGGGTTGTTGGCTGTGAAATCAGCCATGTGTTGGTTCACGTTGACACAAGGAGCGCAGGTAGAACTGGAGAAGTGTTCTATCATAGGGATTCTCTGTGCCTGTCCCAAAGCGATGGTAAAATCTTTTTCCATTGTGTTGTTGCTGCTGTTTTCGCTGATGCCGTTGACATCGCTGATGTTGACTTCAACATTATAGTTTCCAGGAACTAAGAATGTTGGTGTCTGGAATTTGAATGATTCTTCATCGAATGAATTTAACGATGTGTTGAATGTCTCTGTTATTTTTTCAAAACCGTCAATTTCGTATGATGCAGTGAAGCTTTGTACATTGTTACAACCGAGGTTTTTCACTGAGAAAGATATTTCGGTGTTGCCGGCGCCGAGCATATTAGGTATGTCGATGCTTGTCATCTTAAGGTCGGTGTTTTCTTGTGCGATGATGACGATGTCGTCGAAATACCATGCGTCGAAATTGAACCAGTCGCCGCTATAATATATGCCGAAGATGACGTTTGATTTTCCCATGTCGGAGGTGACGATATTAATTTCTTCAGTGTATGTTCCTGTTGTGTTGTAGCCTTTCGACCAACCGTTGTTCCATGTGTTGCCGTTGTCGGATGATGTGGCTATGTTGATATAGTTGGTTGCTGTTGAGAAGTTGTCGAAATACATTTTGAAAGAAATAATCACGCCTGGCACGTTGGTCAAGTCAACGGCGGCAGTATTCATTCTTGATATTCCGTTGAAAGAAGGCTGGCAGTTTAATTTCAATTCGTTGGCTTGTCCGCCGGCGTTGCTGCTTGAAGAGACGGACCAGTTGTTGGTGGTGTTGCCTGTTTCCTGCCATCCTGTAGGGAGTGAGCTGTCGTTGAAGCTTTCTTGTAAGATGATATTGTTCTGTGCGAAAAGCATTGCTGATAATAACAATGCGATAGTGAATGATAATAATTTCTTCATGTGTTGGATATAAACGATTAAAGCAGCAAAGTTAATACTTTACTGCTTTAATACTTATAAACTTTTTATTTTTTTTATTGTTTGATGAATCTCTTTGTGACATCGCCTTTGCTGGTGTTGATTCTGATGAAATAAACGCCATCGTTGAAGTTGCTCAAGTCGATGTTTCCGTTGAATTTTTGTTCGCTGTAAACCAAAACGCCTACGATGTTGTAAATGTTGATTTCGTTAATGTTTTCAGATGTGTTTATCTTAAGATAGTTTTCAGCTGGGTTAGGATATATTTCGAATCTGTTAGCGTATTCTTCTAATGACTCGTCTGTGACGACAACAGTGTAAGGTTCTGAGAAGTCAGATTCGCCGTTAGCGCATACAGAATATACTTGATAAGTGAATGTAGTTTCAACGTCTGAACCAGCGATATAATAGTTAGCTGAAGACAATCCGAATTCTTGTCCGTTAACATAAACGTAGTAAGCTTGTGCGCCGTCAACAGCGTCCCATGTCATAGTGACTTTATAGACGTATGAGTAATCAGGAGCGTCTTTTTCGATGGTAGCGCCGAGGTTTGTTGGAGCTGAGCATGGACCTTCGTTGCCGCCGATTACAACATGGATAGGGTCTGTCATGTCTGATTCGCCGTCTTCGCATGATGAAGTCACGTTATAGAATACTGTTGTTGGAGTGTTGTAGCCTATTTCGAATGATGTTGTGTTTGAATAGCCTCTCCAGTTGCCGTTTTCATATACTGTGTATGATGAAGCGTTGTCGAAAGCGTCCCATGTGAGTGTCACTTTATATTTGAAGGCGTAGCCTGGCACGTCTTCTTCAACAGTAGCTTGAAGGTTGGTTGGAGGCATACAAGGGTCTATTTTAACCATCAAATAAGGTGTTTTTGGTGATTCGCCGTCGGCACAGATAGAAGCGACTGCGATGTAGAGTGTTGTTGGTATAGCGATACCGATTACGTATTCGTTTTCTGTTGTCTTAACGAACTCGTCGTAGTTGAGGTAGATTTGATATTTTTCTGCGCTTGCGACTTCGTCCCATGTGATAGTCACTTTGTATTTGTCGCCGAAACCTGGCACGTCTTCTTCAACAGTAGCTTGGAGGTTTGATGGAGTGAGGCATGGAGTTGCGCCTTCTTCAATAACGACAGTGCATTTTTCTGATTCTTCAGAACTGCTGCCATCGCTGCAATGACTCACGACTGTGAATTGGAAAACAGCTTCTGTGTTAGCACCTGCTATGTAATAGAGTCCGTCAGTTTCACCTAACAATATTCCGTTAGGATAATTGTCTGAATAAAAATAAACTGAATGGAAATCAGCGCCGTCAGCTGCGTCCCAACTTAAAGTGACTTTGTATTTGTAACCGTAGCCTGGAACGTCTTGTTCAACTTGGAATCTTAAGTTTGTAGGAGCGTCACATGCAAAAACTTCAGCTTGAAGTGCAAATGTGAGTAGTAATGTGAATAATAAATGTAAAGCTTTTTTCATTTGTTTTAAGTTTTTATAAATTAAAAAATTACGTCTGCAAAGATAATAAAATATAAGAAATTCAGAATCTTAAAATAGTTTAAAGTTTAAAGTTCAGAGTTCTATTTCTTAATGATCTTCTTAACAATGTTTCCTTTTTCTGTATTAATCATGATGACGTAAAGTCCGCTGTTGTATTGGCTCATATCTATTTTGATGTCGTTGCCTTTAACGTTGAGTTTTTCAATCATGACACCTATATTATTATATATTGTCACATTATTGAAATCTTCGCCTGTTATTCTAACATAATCATTTACAGGGTTAGGTGTCACAGCGAGTGATGACTCCAACTCGTTAATGTTTTCACCTTGGAATGTTATGCATGATGGTAATGTCAATGCAGATTCGTAGTTGCCATAGATTGCAGAAATTTGATAGCAATACATATCGTTGACTGTTAATGAGTTGTCGATAAATTCTGCTTCTTCTGTTGTAGCAATCAAGATGCCGTTGCGGTAGATGTTATATTTATCAGCTTTTTCTATGTCTGTCCATGACATTTCTACTATGTTTTCGTTTAAAGTAGCTGAGAAATCTTGTGGTGTTGTGAAGTCTGTTGAGAGAAGTTTCACTGTCTTTACAGAACTTTTTTCGCCGTATAAAGCTTCAACTTCAACGGTATAGAAGTCGAGGTTGTTGTCTATTGTGTAGTTGAGTTCTGTTGTGTTGCTTGAAATCAGGTTGTTGTTGACATAGACGTTATATCCTGTTGGGTTTGCTGATTCGTCTGGAGTCCATCTGATGACGAGGTTGCCAGCATCGGTGATGCTGATGTTTTGTACAGGATAAGGATGGTCGGTGTATTCGTAGAGGTAACGGCTGTTGAATATTTCTTTTGTCGTTGGATCTTGAACCCATACTGCCACTTCGAGGTCGTTGATTTCTTCCATATTAGTTTCAGACATATCGCATGAAAATTCGAAGCGTTGGTGTTCGCCAGCTTTGATAGTTGTAGCGTTGCCTTCAGAGCCGCCGAGCATCTTCATGATGACGTGATGAAATTCTGTCTCTCCGTTAGTTCCAACATTTTCTGTAGTGGTCTTTTCATTAACAGTGATGTAAGTCTTGACGTTGTTGAGATCGACGTAAGACATGACGTCGGCTGTCAAAGTGATGACATTGCCTTCCACATTGAAAGCGCCTCTGACATCTGCGAAAGCAGGGACGGCATATCTTTGTGACAGCTTGCTGTTGGTGACAGGCTGAGGTGTGCCGTTCGACACTTGGAGTTCTGAGTCGAGGAATATTTGTGGCACTGACGATACGTTATAGAACAGACATCTGTCGTAGCTTTCGCTGATGAAGTAAGGGTCGCCGCTGCCTGGCCAGTTGACTACATATTTTGTATAAGTGAACTTGCCTGGGTTGTTGTTGCATAAGTTGTTCATCAATGAGTTTAACAACACGCAAGGAGCGCATGTTGAGCTGGAGAAGTGTTCTATCATAGGTATTCTCTGTGTAGTTGAGATAGCAACGCTGAAGTCGTTTGACAAGCTGTTGTTTTCAGGATGAGAGTCTTCATCCCAGCCGTTGACTTTTGTGATGTTCATGTTGATGTCGTATGAACCTGGGAGCAAAGTCTCTACTGTGTTGAAAGAGAGTGTGTTTTCTTCGAATGAAGTCATATAGACAGAGAATGTCTCTGTCACTGCTTCTTGTTCACCGATTTGATATGTTGCCTCGAATGACTGTATGGCAGTGCTTCCCATGTTTTGTACGGTGAAGTTGACCTTAAGCGGACCTGATCCTATTCTCTCGTCGATGTTGATGCTGCTGAGTTGTATGTCGAGGTCTTCTTGTATCTTGACTTCGAAATTGTCAAAATACCAGTTATAGAAGTTAGATGATGTTCCTTCGAAGTAGATACATACGAGTACGTCTTCGTAGCCCATATCAGGTGTTGTTATCTTTTTCTCGATGCTGTATTGGCCTGACTGATTGTATGACTGTGACCATACTGTATTCCATGTATATCCGTTTGTTGTTGAAGTGGCTATGCCTATGGTGCTTGTTGCTCCGCTGTAGTTCTCGAAATAATGGTCCAATTTGACCACTAGGTTTTGTATTCCTGTCAAATCGACCGGAGCTGCTATGATACGGTTGCTGCCCGAGAACTGAGGGCTCCAGTTGAGTCTTAACTCGTTGGCGTCGCCTCCAGCGTAATTGGTTGAGCTGATGCTCCAGTTGCTTGATGCGTTGCCGTCAGGTCCCATGGTGGTCCAGCCTTCTGGCAATGTCGCTGCATCAAATGACTCGTTGATGACGTGAGTGATAGGGTCTTGTGCAAAGATTGCTACTGAGAACAATAATGCTATTGCTAATAATGATACCTTTTTCATGATGTTTTTTTTAAGTCTCAAAGTCTCAGAGACGCAAAGTCACAGAGCCTTCTTTGCGTCTCTGCGTTTCTGCGTCTTTATTTCTTAATAAATCTCTTTACTGATTGTCCGTTTTCTGTTATGACTTTCATCAAATACATTCCGTTGTTGAGTTCGCTCACGTTGATTGAGTTGCCGTTGTATTTTGTGGTTTTATAGACTGTCACGCCTAACATATTGTAGATGTGTATTTCTTTAACGTCATGATTTGTATTGATGTAAAGATAGTCGTTGACTGGGTTAGGGTAGATGCCGAATCTTACTTCGTTTTCATCTACTGATATTGATGACTGGCCTATTCTGTCGAAGATACCTACAGATTCTTTTCCGTCTTCGTATAATGCGATAACTTCCACGGCGTAATATCCGTTGGCGTCGTCGAGTATGTATGACATATCGTTGGTTTCTTCTTTAACGATGTCGCCATTGACGATGAGTCTGTAGGCGCGAGGGCTGCCTTGTGCTGGTGCATCCCATGTCACGTTGATCTTATCGCTTTTTTCTAATTTAAGGTTTTGAGCTGGATAAGCGTGGTCGGTGTATTCATACATGAAACTGCTGTTGAATACTTCTCTTGTCTGATAGTCTTGAACCCAAACAGCTACTTCGAGGTCGCTCAATTCTTCGACATTGGTCTGTGCCATATCGTAAGAATATTCAAAGTGTTTCACTTCATATTCGTTGAGGCTGATGGTCTCGCCGGCTGTTCCGCTTAACATCTTCATCATGATGTGGAAGAACTCTGTCTCATGATATTCGACGTTTTCTACAGTTCTTTTTTCGTTGGCATTGACGAATAATCTTACGTCATTCAAATTGATATAAGACATGACATCCAACTTGACGTTGATGACGCTGCCTTCGAGATTGAACGCGCCTTTGATATTAACAAAAGCAGGTGTTGAATATCTTGCATCTAATTCTTCTTGTGTAACGGCATAATATTCATTGTCTTTACCGTCGAAGAATAATTGTGGTACATAACCTACGCCGTAGTAATTCTTTCTTGCGCCAGCCTCTGCTGTGTAATAGTCGTCGCCTGTGCCAGGGAAGTTCATGGCGTATTTGGTGTATGTGAATTTGCCAGGGTTGTTGTCTGTCAAAGTCTTCATGTTGCCGTTGAGTAATCCGCAGTTAGCGCATGTTGAACTTGAGAACTGTTCAAACATAGGTATTCTCTGTGTGCCGCCAACAGCGATGCCGAGGGCTTTGGTTAATGTGTTGTTTGTAGTGTTTTCGTCGTTTGTGCCGTTGACAGAAGTGACGGTGACTTTCACGTTATATGAACCTGGTTGGAGATAGACTTTTTCTTCGAAAGAGAATTTCTCTGTTTCAAATTTGGCGATGTTGGCGTCAAATGATTCTGTTACAGTGATACCGTTGACTTCGTATTTAGCTTCAAAAGAAGTAATGTCGTTAGCGCCGGTGTTTTGTACCGAGAAGTCGATGTCGATTTTTCCTGAAGGCAAGATGTCGTGCATGTCGATGCTTTCTACCTTGGCATCGTTGTTTTCTATTGTAACGATTTCAAAATCATCGAAATACCATCCGTTCATATTGCCAGTGCTGCCTTGGTAATAGATACAGAACTTGACATTTTGTTTGCCCATGTCAGGTGTTGTTATGTTTTCTATAACGGTATATTGACCTTCTTCTGAGTAAGTGTGAGTCCAAGCGCTGCTCCATGTGGTGCCGTTGGCTGAAGTGGCTACGCCGATAATGCAGTTGGATGATTTTTTCTTGAAATAGTGTCTGAAAGAAACGGTGACGCTGTTCAGACCAGAGAGGTCTATTGGAGTAGTGATGATACGTGTTATGCCGGCAGCCTGTGGCGTAGGGCTGAGCATCAATTCGTTGGCTTCACCGCCAGCGTTGTTGGTCTCTGATATTTTCCAGTTTTCAGAACCAGTGTCTGTTATTGTCCATCCTTGTGGTAATTCAGATGAATCGAATGTTTCTCTCAAATGAATCGCTCTGTTCTGAGCAAAGATTGCTGTTGAAAACAACAATGCTAACGCAAGTAGTAATGATTTTTTCATGATTTAATTTTTTCGTTTAAGGCTTAAGGCTTAAAGTTTAAGGTTTGAAGTGAATCTTGCCATCTTAAACCTTAATCTTTAAACCTTAAACTATTTATTCTACAACTATTTTTTTAATTAAATTTCCTTTTTCTGTCTTAACTTCAACGAAGTAAACTCCGCTGTTATATCCACTCATGTCGATGATAGCTGTTGGCTGTTGGCTGTTGGCTATTGTCATCTTTAAACCAATGATATTGTAAAGATTAATTTCTTTGATGTTTTCTTTTGTGTTGATGTATAAAATGTCGTCAACAGGGTTTGGATATATTTGTAATTTGTTTGATAATTCTGAAACTGATTCGCCTATAAGCACAAATTCAAATTCTTCTGACTGTTCAGACTCGCCGTTTTCGCAGACTGAAGCCACTGTGAAATGGTGGGTTCCTTCTTCGTTGAATCCTTTGACGAAAGAAGTCTCTGTTGTCGTTTCTAATTTCTCGTCGTCGAGGTAGATGACATATTCGTTAGCGTTTTCAGCAGCGTCCCATGACATTGTGACTTTGAAGTTGAAATCGAAATCTTCAGCGTCTTGTTCTATGGCAGCGTTGAGGTTGACAGGAGCGTCGCATATAATAACTTCTTCCTCTTCGCCTCCGAGGTCGATGACGCCAGCGAGACCTACTGATTGTTTGTCGTTTTCATATATAGCGATGATGTTGACGGCTTTCAAGCCAGCGATGCCATCGAGATAATATGAGAGCTCTGTGATGTTGTCGGCTTTCAATTCGCCGTTGACGAAAATGTCATATCCGATAGGAGTTCCTTGTGATGGAGCTTCCCAGCTTATCTGCAAGCCATCTTCGTGGTTTCCTTCAAGTTGTATGTTTTGTGCAGGATAAGGATGGCTGGTATATTCGTACAAGAAATGGCTGTTGAATATTTCGTAAGAGACGTAATCTTGCGCCCATACTGACACTTCAAGGTCTGTTGCCTCTTCCATGAAGGAGTTGCTCATGTCGTAAGAGAACTCGAAGTGTTTTGTCTCGCCTACTTGGAATGTTGTCGCTGTTCCTTCAGCGTTGTCGAGCATCTTCATCATGATGTGATGGAACTCTGTCTCGCCGTTGTAGCCCACGTTGCCTGTCGTTGTCTTTTCGTTTACTGACACGTAGATTCTTGTCTCAGGCATATTGACGAGAGCCATGACGTCGGCGTTCACTGTGATGGTGTTGCCGTCCATGTTGAAGGCGCCTTTGATGTCGATGTATGAAGGAGTGCTGAGGCGTTCGTTGAGGAGGTTTTGAGAGATGGAGTAGCCGCCTTGGTCGATGCCGTCGATGAAGAGCTGAGGAGCGCCTGTCACGTTATAGTATGACTTTCTTGTCAAGCCTTCTTGTGTGCAGTAGGCGTCGCCTTCGAGAGGCCAGTTCATCGGATATTTGGTGTAGGCATATTTGCCAGGGTTGTTCTCTGTCAATAACGCCATCGCTTCGTTGACCATGACGCATGGAGCGCATGTTGAGCTGGAGAAGTGTTCTATCATCGGTGTTCTCTGTACTGTTCCGATGGCAGCTTTGACATCTTTTGTTATTACGTTGTCGTAAGTGACGTCTTCAACGCCATTGACATTTAAGATAGTCAATTTCAATGTGTAAGAACCAGGAGCCAAAGCCACGGCTTTGCTGAAGACGAAGTCGTCTTTTGTTGTTGAGCTGAGGTTTGTCTGGAATGTCTCCACTACAGGAGCTTTGTCGTCGATCTGATAGCTGGCTTCGAAAGAAGTGATGCTTTCAAGGCCTATGTTTTGTACTTTGAAACCAACTTGGTTGTCTTCGATGCCCACTATGTTAGGGAAGTTGGCTGACAACATGCTGAGGTTGAGCTGGTCTAAGGTATAAACTTCGATGTCGTCGAAGTACCATCCGTTCATGTTGTTGGAGTCGCCGGTGTAGAAGATACAGAACTTGACGTTTTCCTTGCCCATGTCGCTTGTTGTGACGTTGGCGACGATGTTGTGCTGGCCTTGGTTAGGAGTGGAGTAAGTGCCTTGCCAGGCGATGTTCCATGTGGCGCCGTTGTCGGATGATGTCGCCACGCCCATCTGATGAGGCACGTTTTGGTAGTTGTCGAGGAAAGCCTTGAATGAGAATATCACTTCGTTGACGCCGCTGAGGTTGACGGCAGGGGAGACGAAGCGTGCTGTTCCGTTGAAGGCAGGTCTCCAGTAGAGTTTCAGCTCGTTAGGTTCGCCGCCAGCCTGATGTGTTGGCCATATCTCCCAGTTTTCGGCAGCGTCGCCTTCAAAAGTCCAATCGGAAGGAAACTCGTCCGATTCAAAAAATTGTCTTAAATACGAAACTTTGCTTTGCGCAAACATAGCTGCAGAAAGCATTAAAGCAAAAGCTAAAAGTAAAGTTTTTCTCATTGATTTATTAAATTAGTAAAAACGCGCGCAAAGATAATAAAAATGGCAAAAGACTAAAGGCAAAAGACTAAAGTTTTTTTAATTAGGAATTAGGAATTAGGAATGATTTTTTGAGCCATTGAACTTTGAACCTTAAACCTTAAACTTTAGTCATTAGTCTTTTGCCTTTTGCCATTAGTCATTTTCTTGGGCGTTCCGGCTCCGCTTACAGCTACGCCGTCGGGCTTTCCGCTATATCTTTTTTCGCTTCGTCTCCGCCTTCGCGAAAAAAGGATGCCGCTCCAATCCCTAACGCAGAGGGGCTGCTAGCTCTGAGCCGTGAGCTTTGAGCTTTGAACCATTGAACTCTGAACTTTAAACCTTAAACTTTAGTCATTAGTCTTTTGCCATTTGTCATTAGTCAGTCGAAGTGTTTTCCTTTCTCGCAAAGACGTTGAAAGCCGCAGAGAACTACTTTGAGATACTTTGCGCCTTTGCGAGAAGTTTTCAACTCCAAAAGTTCCGAAGGAACGACAGTTCCCAGGCAGGCGGTGAAGCGCGAAGCGCGAAACCCCTGCAATATAAGATTATACCATAATCAGAGTGCCGAAGGTACGACAGAAAAAAATATTTCTAGAGCCGTAACGCCCAATATAAAAACTACAAGACTCTGAATTTCTTTACACATTTTCCTTTTCATAAGGAAAGATTTTTGGTATTTTTTCCTTTTCATAAGGAAAGAAAAAAGGACTAGAGAATTTAGAGTATCTTAACTCTCTTCCCTCTAGTTCCTCTAGTCCCTCTAGTTCCTCAAAAAATTCTGAAGTTCTGAGATTCTGAATTTCTTATTTATCTCTTAACCACCTTCTTAACCGCGTTTCCGTTTACTGTCTCAATGTTAAAGAAATAAATTCCTGTGTTATATTCTGAAATATTGATCTCTATTTCATTGGCGCTGACTTCAATCTCTTCTACCATCATACCTAAACAGTTGTAAACCTTAACTGTTGTGAGCTGTGTGCCCTGAGCTGTGAGTCTTACAAAGTCTCTCGCTGGGTTAGGGTAGATGCTGATGTCGTTTGTTGTTATCTCATTAACATTGTCGTCGATGCCGATGATCTTGGCGACTGGCACTGATGTTCCGTTTTCGTAGATGGCAACGACTTCTGCTGTCTTATGTGTCTGGTTTGCATTGTCTTTGACATATTCCAACGCGTTGATGTTTTCTGCTTCGAGGGTGCCGTTGACATAGACGTTATATCCAACAGGATTTCCTGCCTCAGGAGCGCTCCAGCTTATTCTGAGAGCGCTGCCGTTCATAAGAGCGCTCATATTTCTCACTGGATAGACATGTACGTCGCTTTCGTATGCATAGTGGCTGTTATAGACTTCCATCGTCTCGTAGTTCTGTAACCACAACGCTACTTCCAAGTCGTCCATCTCTTCCACGTTGGTCGATGTCATGTCGAAGGTGAATTCGAGGTGTTGGTGTTCGCCTGCCTTGATGCTCATAATGTTGCCGTTGGCGTTTTCCAACATCTTCATCATGACGTGATGAAACTCTGTCTCGCCGTTGGTGCTCGCATTGCCTGTTGTTGTCTTCTCGTTGATGGTGATGAAAGCTCTCACTTCTTCCATATTGATGTATGACATGAAGTCGGCTGCCACCTCGATGGTGTTGCCTTCGATGCTGAATGTTCCTCTCACGTCGGCGAATGCTGGTGTTCCCTGACTTGCCACGAAGCTGTCTTCCGACACTGCGCTATATCCTTGGTCAACGCCGTCGAGGAAGGTCTGTGGCACGCCCATGACGTTGTAGTATGTCATTCTTGTTCCGCCTTCTTCAGTGAAGTAAGGGTCGCCTAAGCCAGGACCGTTAGATGTGTATTTGGTGTAGGTGTATTCGCCTTCGTGGTTTTCGGTGAGTGTAGCCATGAGAGTGTTGACGGCGACGCAAGGACCGCATGTAGAGCTGGAGAAGTGTTCTATCATCGGTGTTCTCTGTGTCTGACTCAATCCTGATGCTATCTCTTTGCTTAAGACGATGTCGGTGAGTTCCTCGTCGCTGTCGTTAAGCTTAGTCACTTCTATCGTGAGATCGTATTCTTCACCTGGAGCGAAGTTGTATTTAGAGCTGAAGGTGAGCTGTTTATATTCTAACGAAGGTATGTTCGAGAAGAATGTCTGTGACTCTGTCTCTCCGTTGACGGTGTATGTCGCGACGAGTGATTCTATTGAGCTGTTGCCAGTGTTATATACTGTGAAACTGATGGCGCGAGGTCCGAATTTCACGTTGTTAGGCACGTCGATGCTTGTGAGTTCCACGTTGAGGTCTTGCACGGTATAAACCTCGAAATCGTCGAAGTACCAGTCGCTGATGTTATATGAGTTGCCTTCGAAGTAGAAGCAGAACATGACGCTGCTTTTTCCCATGTCGGGACTTGTTATGTTCTCAAGGACAGTATATTGTCCGTTGGCGTCATATTGTTGTGACCATACTTTATTCCATGTGCTGCCGTTGTCGGATGAGGTGGCGACGCCGACGGTCGCGGTGTTGTTTCCGAAGAATGAAGGGTAATGTTTCAACGACATGATAGCTGAGCTTACATCAGTCAAATCGACAGCAGGAGACACGAAACGTGCGATGCCGTTGAAAGGCGGTGTCCATTGAAGATGTAGTTCGTTAGGCTTGCCGCCAGCGATGTTACTCGTGGAGATGTACCAGTTGTTGGTGCCGCTGCCCATTTTTGTCCATCCCTGAGGCAATGTCGTTTCGTCAAAACTTTCGTTGATGATGTAGATGTTTTCCTGCGAAAATACTGATAAAGAAAACAATAACGCAAAAGCTAAAAGTAAAGTCTTTCTCATTGATTTATTAAATATTAAAAACACTCGCAAAGATAAGAAAAAAGACAACAAGTCAACAAGACTACAAGACAACAAGTTTTTTTAGTAATGGAGTGATGGAGTGATGAGGTAATGGAGTGATTTTTTGAACCATTAAACCTTAAACTTTAAACCTTAAACTTTAAACTTTAGTCATTAGTCTTTTGCCTTTTGCCTTGTACTCTTGTAGTCTTTCTTTGGGCGTTACGGCTATCGCCGTCGGGCTTTCCGCTATATCTTTTTCCGCTTCGTCTCCGCCTTCGCGAAAAAAGGATGCCGCTCCAATCCCTAACGCAAAGGGGCTGCTAGCTCTGAGTCGTGAGCTTTGAGCAAGGTCACTGAGTATGTCGAAGTGTTTTCCTTTCTCGCAAAGACGTTGAAAGCCGCAGAGAACTACTTTGCGATACTTTGCGCCTTTGCGAGAAGTTTTCAACTCCAAAAGTTCCGAAGGAACGACAGTTCCCAGGCAGGCGGTGAAGTGCGAAGCACGGAACCCCTGCAATAAAGATTATAAAACCATCAGAGTGCCGAAGGTACGACAGAAAATCAGTCATC
>JAFYNK010000084.1 GCA_017548125.1 Bacteroidales bacterium
AATTAGGAATTAGGAATTAGGAATTAGGAGTTAAAGGATTGAGGTCACTTAACTTGTCGAAGTGCCTCACTCCATTACTACATCACTTCATTACTACATCACCATGAATAAAATAAAGGCTTTTATAAAACCTATTGCTGGTTTATTGGCTGTCGGATTGTTGATTTACTTCTTTCCGGATATATTTTTGTATTTTGCCATCGCCATTATTTTATCTATGTTAGGTCGTCCATTGTGCGAGCTAATCAAGAAATTTCATATCAGAAATTTTCATCTCGGCGACGCAGCTTCAGCTGTTATCACCATGTTTGCGATGTTCTTGATATTTTCACTTATTTTCTTTATAATCATTCCGTTAGTCAACAAAGAAATTTTGATTTTATCAAAAATAGACACCAATGCCATCGTTGAATATTTTGAAAAGCCTCTGGAAAAAATATACAATATTCTCATACAATACAATATTGTACGTCCGGAGGAAGACATTCTTAAAACGATGGAAAGCAAGCTTTATTCTATTGTCAACTGGGACAATTTCAGCAGCGTTTTGAGTATTGTCGTTTCAAAGACAAGTTCACTGGTCGTTGGGTTATTCTCCACAATATTTTTAACATTCTTCCTGTTACGCGACCCTAATATCGTTCACAACATTTTCATGGCAATTACTCCTGACAATCAAACCATTCGTATGAAAAACATACTTCACGATTCCAGAATCATGCTTACAAGATATATGTTCGGTTTGATTTCAGAGGTTCTTTGCATGATGGTTTTGATTTTCATCGGATTATCGATATTTGGCATTGAAAACGCCTTCATAATCGCTGTCATGGGCGGACTCATGAACATCATTCCATATCTTGGACCATTGATGGGTGGATTTTTAGGCATCATAATTGGAATAATATCAAATTTAGGCATTGGTACTTACGATATGATATTACCTAATTCATTAGAAATCATAAGCGTTTTCGTTATCGCCAACCTCATCGACAATTTTGTTCTACAGCCTACAATTTATTCGAAGAGCGTTTTTGCTCATCCGATAGAAATATTTTTAGTGATATTGATGGCTGGCAATATTGGCGGCGTCGTTGGGATGATAATAGCGATTCCATCATACACACTCATAAGAATCATCGCAAGACAAATGTTAAGCGAGTTTAAATTCATCGAATTGTTAACCAAGAAATTAGACATAAACAAAAGCACAAAATAAATTATATGAGAAAATTAGTACTGACCTTAACAGCAATTTTACTTTTATGTGGCATTGGTTTTTCGCAAAACGCAATCGACCCTGTGCTGCACGAAGTTTTAAACCAAAAAAGCGATGAATTGATAGACATCAACATCATTTTTAAAGCACAAATAAAACCAGAATCACTTCTTGAAAGAGCCTCAAAAATCTCTGACAAGAAAACCAAACGCAGCGTTCTTATTGATGAACTCAAATATTTCTCCGAAAAAGAACAAAACGACGTAATGTCGATTCTTCTCGCTGAAGAGAAAAACAATAATGTCTCAGACATCAAAAGCCATTGGCTCTCAAACGCAATCAGCTGCAAGGCATCTCCTGATGTCATTTATCTATTATCAAAACACAACGACATTGAGCTCATTGGTTACGATGAGTTTAAATATATGGTTTATGACAACAAAGCCGAAGATATCGCTGCTGAATACAACAGAGATGAAATAGAAGTGACCGATAATGTCATGATGGTCAATGCCGACAAGGTCTGGGAAATGGGTTACACAGGCAAAGGCGTTCTCGTCGCCATTCTCGACTCTGGCGTCAACTACAACCATATCGATTTGGCTGACCATTTATGGGACGGCGGCTCTCAATATCCAAACCACGGCTATAACATCGTTGACAATAACAACGACCCTATAGACAATCTCGGTCACGGCACGCACTGTGCCGGCACCATTTGCGGCGATGGAACATCAGGATTACGAACAGGCATGGCACCTGACGCCACGCTCATGTGCGTCAAAGTACTCGACGACTACGGCTACGGAAGCACCAGCGGTTTCAACGCAGGAATGGAATTCGCCATTGAGCATCAGGCCGACATCATCAGCATGTCGCTCGGCGTGATGAACGCCAGCGTGACAGACAAGACCTTGATGCGTAACACCTGCGTCAACGCCCTTCAACTTGGAGTCATCGCCTCAGTGGCTGTCGGCAACGACGGACAGATGACAATGGTTCCTGTGCCGAACAACGTGAGGACACCAGGCAACTGCCCTCCTCCATGGCTGCATCCTGACCAAGAAATCAATGCAGGCGCTCTTTCCTGCGTTGTTGCTGTCGGAGCCATCGACTACAACGAAAACATGTACGAAAACGGTTCCAAAGGCCCTGTAACATGGACCGACACTGAGTTCAACGACTATCCATACAATCCTAACATAGGCTTGATTCGTCCCGACATCTGCGCTCCTGGCGTTGGAGTAAAATCACTCGACCACGACAGCAACGACGGCTATAATCTCAAATCAGGCACGTCAATGGCGACACCTTGCGTTGCTGGCGTGATGGCTCTCCTCCTCGAAAAAGAAAACAAGCTCAGCCCAGCAGAAATATGCATGATAATAGAAACAAGCGCCAAGAAACTCAGCGAGACAAAAAGCAACCTGACAGGCTCCGGACTCATCGATGCATATAGCGCTATATTAAGCATCAAAAAAGGCGACTTTCACTATTCCGAAATCACTGTCAACGACAAAGAAGGCAACGACAACGGCAACATCAACGCTGGCGAAAACATCAAAATCAGCGTCAATGTCGTCAACAACGGCGAGACAGAATACAATAATATAAAAGCTGTACTCTCTTCAAGAAACGACAACATTGACATCACCGACAACGAAGCCTTCATCAATAGCATAAGCCCTAACGGCGAATATCAAATAAACGACGATTTCTCTTTCTTCGTTGATGAAAACACGGCATACATGACAGAGCTGGCTTTCGACATAGATTTCTACGACAGCAACGACGAGCTTATTTCTTCATTCAGCTTTATGCTTTATGTTCAAGGATTTAAACTGGAGTTCGCTTCTTTCATAATTGAAAACGATGATAACGGCAACGGTTTCCTTGAAGCTGGAGAGACAGCAGATTTAGGAATCATAATAAACAATGAGGGCAATGAAATAGCCGCTGAGGTAAGCAGCGTATTATCAAGCAACAGCGAAATAATCACCATAAACAACAGCGAAGCCTCATTCAACTCATTAGGCACAAATTACTCATCAGCAGCCTTTTTCAACGTCACATTATCCGAAAATGTCGGAGAGACATTCGAAATTCCTTTCACTTTAACAACAACGGACTATTATGGCAAAGCCAACGAATTTGCTTTGAATTATGCCAACTCTTGCGACGTAATATTTGAACTCACAGACAGTTATGGTGACGGATGGAACGGAGCTTCGCTGATAGTGAAATTCGACGACGACACAGAAGACAAGTCTTTGACAATTCAAAACGGAAATTACGGAACTTATACCTTTAACGTTAAAGCCAACGTGGAAATAAGTCTTGAATGGGAAAAAGGACAATACGACTCAGAGTGCATCTTCGTTGTGAAAAAAGCCAATGGCAATATTATTTACAGCAGCCCATCATTCCAAAACAAAGGCGAGCATCTCTTCTCATGGGTCAACGAATGTTCTTGCGCAAACATGAGTTTCAATATGTGTGAAGGCGTACAAAACCTCAATAGCGAGCAAAATCAAGACGTAATAGAATTAAGTTGGGACGCTGCCGCTGATGCTATCTCATACGACATCTATCGCGGAACAAGATTATTGGGCAACACAACAAAAACGACTTTCACCGACGACTACGAACTGATTGACGGAACTTATTTGTACAATGTACAAGTCATTTATTTTGATGAGACATGTGTAGGAAAATTATCTACAACAGAAGTGACATTCAGCACTGAGTCGGTCAGCGAAAATGAAATCATCAACGTTTCTGTTTTTCCTAATCCTAACAATGGCGAGTTCACCGTCAAATGTGACGGCATGAGTCGTATAACAGTTTATGACGTCATCGGTTCTATAGTGAAAGATATTGAAGTAAATGCTGACAATTACGTTATCGAAGGATTGAAATCAGGAGTTTATTTTGTCAATATCATAAACAATGGCGACGGCGTCATCAAGAAAGTTGTTGTAAGATAATAATATCACACAAAACCAAAACGAGGCTGACAAAAAGCGATTTCTGTTCAGCCTCGTTTTTCTTGTATTATAGTTCTTTTATAAAATCGTTCTAACTATTTTATCTATAGTGATTCCTTCTGCTTCGGCGCTATAGTTTCTGACGAGACGATGGCGTAATATAGGAAGTGCCACTTCTTGTACGTCTTCGATGTCGGGAGAGAGTTTTCCTTTCAGGAGGGCGTTAGCTTTAGCGCCGATGACAAGATATTGCGACGCACGAGGGCCAGCTCCCCAGCTGAGATATCTGTTGCTCCATTCGTGAGCGCGTGTGGTATTAGGACGTGTGCGAGACACCAGACCTACGGCATATTCATAGACGTTATCAGCCACAGGGACACGGCGAACCAGATTCTGGAAATATATTATTTCTTCAGCATTCATAACAGGATTGATGTCTGTCACTTTTGCCGATGTAGTATTTTTCACCACTTCAATTTCTTCTTCGTAAGAAGGATAATCGAGCTGAAGGTTAAACATGAAACGGTCGAGTTGAGCTTCAGGTAAAGGATAAGTACCTTCTTGTTCTATAGGGTTTTGAGTTGCGAGGACGAAGAAAGGCTCATTCAATTTATATGTCTTTCCTGATATTGTCACATGTTTTTCCTGCATTGCTTCGAGGAGAGCGGCCTGGGTTTTAGGAGGCGTTCTATTGATCTCGTCGGCAAGGATTATATTAGAGAAAACCGGACCTTTAACAAATTTAAACTGACGTGAATCGTCGAGTATCTCTGTTCCGAGAATGTCGGAAGGCATAAGGTCGGGTGTGAACTGGATACGGTTGAAGGAAAGTCCCAGAGCACGTCCGATGGTGCTTACCAACAATGTCTTAGCAAGTCCAGGGACACCTACCAGCAAAACGTGGCCTTGGCAGAAGACCGACAATATTGTATTATGAATTATTTCATTTTGACCAATGATAACTTTAGAGATCTCACTCTTGAGCTGTTCATATTTTTGTACGAGCGCCTTAGCTCCTTCTACGTCAGACTTAAACATATTCTATCACACTAAAAAATTAATCTGCGAAATTCCAATCGAACATAAAGTCACAATCTCTGAAGTCGTCGATGACTTTGATATAAGCTTTTTGAGAGTTGTTAGCAATCCATTTATTGATTATTTCTTCGCGTTTTTTCTGCATTGCCCAGTCGCAAATGAGCGTATAGTCATCTTTGAGATTAGCCTTATGAGGAGCGGTCTTTTTCTTGAGATAGAGTATTCTGTAAGCGTCTTTGTTATCGGCAGTCTTCATAGGCACAGGAGCGCTTATCTCGCCCACTTTCATTTTGTTAATTGTCACTGAGACTTGTTGGTCGAGTTCAGCAGCGTCAAAGAGCGTACTTCCCGAGTTTGGATTGACGAGTATGCCGCCGCTCATCTTATCTTTCTCATCGCTGAATTTACGTACTGCTTCATCGAATGTGAGACTATCTTTATGGATAAGATTTGCTATAGAATCGAGTTGGTCGTAAGCCACCTGTAATGCTTCCAGCGACACTTTCACTGTTAATAATATATGGCGCACGTTGATGAAGTCGCCGCGACGTTCAATCATTTGGATGATATGAAATCCGAATTCTGTCTCAACTACTTCTGATATTTCGCCATCGCGCAAGTTGAATGCAGCGGCTTCAAATTCTGGAGCGAACTCGCCTCTTCCGTGGAAACCGAGTTCACCGCCTTTCTTTGCTGAGCCTGGGTCTTCTGAATAAAGAAGCGCCAATGTTGAAAAACGCTCTCCATCAAGAATACGCTTACGCATCTTATAAAGTCTGTCTTTAACAGCGAGTTTCTCATCCAATGTGATTGGAGGTTTCTTTACAAGATGAGCTATCTCATACTTTGAGTTAACCATTGGAATACTATCCTTTGGAATATTGTAATAACATTTTTTAACTTCTGCTGGAGTGACTTCCACATTAGCCAAGATTGTCTGTTGAACTTGCTCTACCAACATTTGGTCTCTTCTCATACGACGCAATTCATCCTTAATCTCTGGCATTGTCTTTTTATAATATTTCTCGAGATTTTCTTGTGAGCCAAGTTGCGAAACGAAATAACGGACCAACTGTTCGACTTCCGCCTCAACTTGTTCATCTGTCACTGTGATACTGTCCATCTCAGCTTGGTTAAGCATGAGTTTCTCAAACATAAGGTCTTCAAGAATCTCGCATCGTATAGAGCTAGCGCTGCCTTTTATACCGCCTTGCAATCTATACTGCATGTATTTAGCTTCTATATCCGACTGAAGTATGATATTCTGTCCAACAACAGCCACCACTCTATCAATAACTTGTGATTCCTGAGCCTTGCTCGGAGCCATCATAAATACAAAAAATAAAGCTACAAAAAAACTTAGCATTTTGTTGTCTTGTCGTCTTGCCATCTTGTTGTCTTGTTGTCTTGTTGTCTTAATAAACCTCAAAAGCATTTTCCTGTATTGCCTTTGAATACAAATCATCATATAATTTTTCCAATAATTCTTTCTTTCTATTGCTCAATATTATGTATTTTATTCTGTCGAGTTCCATTTCGCATGGCGACACATCGCCCATGAGTCTGTATTCGCAGAAACGAATCACGCTATATACATCATCATTGATGACGACATAATATTTATTTTCGTTCAAGAAAGATTTATTGTCACTAACATTCAAATTAAATTTCTCTGTCACGTCATCAAAGTTATACCATTTTTCAGCATCCATATTACATGTCAAGGCATATTCTTTTGACAAAGAAGTAATAGAGTCAACCATAAGAGAATCACAATCGCGTAATAGTTTTAAGAACAACCATTTTTTCTTGCTATCACGAGGAAGGTCAACATAAGCGATTCTCACAATATCGCGATTAAGTCTGAACTCATCGCTATTTTCATTATAATATTCCTGGATTTGGTCTTCGGTAACTTTGGTATCAAGGTTTTGTTTTATCAGTTCTGTTTCATATTTATTTATAACCAAAGAGTTGCGGTATTCTTCCAATCTCTTTGAGAAATCTAGCTGTTCTGGTTCTAGGTTATTTTCTGCTTGGCGTACAAGCAGCTGGTTGCGCACCCATTTGTCGATATAGACTTTTGAGCGAAGCACGCTATCGTTATAGCTTATTCCTTCATAAAAGATGTCATCCAGGTCGGTCTTATATAGATTTTTTCCATAAAGCGAGACTAGCACTTCGCCTTTGTCTTCATGTTTTTCTTGACAGGTGGAAAAAAACAATGAGAAAATAAGACCGACCCAGATTAAACGCATCTTTTAGTTGTTATAATTGTTTTTAACTTTATTTAACAATTTTTCGTCAACTGTAACAGAATATTTTTCTCTGAGTTGTTCGAGCCATTGAGTTTCCAATTCAGCTTGATAGCCTGATGTCACCAGACCTCTTGCTTCTTTGAATGTCTTAGGTTCTGGCTTACGTACTTCAACAATCTTAACGATTTGTGTTGAGTTGTCAACTGCTGAAGGATAGACAGCAACAGTACCGTCTTTCCATTGTGTTGCATCTACATTTACGTTATCACCTTTTTGATAGAAAGAATAACGCACCGAAGCCTGTGATTTGTTTTCTTTCACGTATAAGCGTAATGTGTCATATTCAACACCTTCAACCATCAGATTCTTGATTTCTTCGACATTATCTTTACGTTGACATGTCACAACCATAGCCTTGACGCGGTCGCTCCACATATATGATTCTTTATTTCTTTCATAATAGTCTTGCAATCCGAGTGTATCTTCGACAGCCTTGTTCCACACTTCATTTTCCATCAATGAGAACAACAAGATGCCATCGTGATATTCTTGAACTAAAGCTTTGAAATCAGGGTATTTTTCTTCTAATTTTGAGTCTTCGTATGCAAACACTTCTTGTTGCAAGTATTTGTCATAAAGCTGATAAGCATAAGCGCCTGGTGTCAAGAAGCCTTGTTTTCTTTGATTTTTATAGATGAAGTCAACAAAGTTCTGTACTGTCCATGACTGGTCTTTTGTAGAGAAAAGTACTGATTTTGTGTTAATATTTTCACCTGCTTGATATTGGCCTTCGATGATTGTGCTATCGATTGTTGCGATGAAAGCGTCTTTAACTTTAATGTTTTCCTTGAAGTTATTGTCTTTCATGATGCGTCTCATAGCGATTTCTTCGCTAAGTTGGCCGCGCATATCTCTTTCAACTCTCTCTCTTATCTTAGCTTCTTCATATTCAAATGTACCTGGTGTTGTTGAACCAACCAATTTGATGATATGATAGCCGAAGTCTGTCTTGACAGGTTCTGAGATTTGATTAGGTTCAAGAGATTTGACCACAGAGATAAATTCAGGAACGATTTGATTTACTCTAAATGGAGACAACACACCATTATTATTAATAGTTCCTTTATCATCAGAATATCTTCTTACGTAATCTGTCCAGTTTTTATCGTCATTGATTACTTCGTTATAAATATTTTGAGCTTTTATTTTAACGAGTGAGTCATTTTTATCTGGGTCATTAGGATCCACAGCGAGGAAGATATGAGCTGCTCTGATGAGACCGCTTGCTGGAGTCTTGCTGTTAAGCTTAATGATATGATAACCGAAAGAAGAACGTACTGGCATTGAGATGCTGCCGACTTCTGTATTATAAACGCCTGATTCGAAAGGATAAACCATATCAAAGACTGTGAAATAACCGAGTTCGCCGCGGTTACCTTTGTAAGCCTTTCTCACGCCTGGAATCTCTTCATAGTCGCGAGCTGATGGGTCTTCTGAAAGCTCTGCTGCCAAGTCACCGAAGTTTTCGCCTTTCAATGCGCGTTCACGTATTGACATAGCTTTTTTGTAAGCAGCGAGTGTATCTGAAGGAACGGCATTAGCGTCACATTTTATAAGGATATGAGCTGCATTGATATCATATTGCATTCTATCGTATGCTTCTTTCACCAATTCGTCAGTGATGTCATCGTTTGAGAAATATGGTTTGGCGAGTTGCTGACGATAATTGTTAAGCTCTTTGATAAAAGCTGTTGAAGTATCCATCTTAAGATATTCTGCTTCTGCCACCTTAAGTTTAAAGTCTATGTACAACTTGAGATATTCGTCAACGTTTTTCTTGTCGATGACTTCAGTGTTGACGTTATTTTTCTCGTAAGTATCCATAAATTCTTTAACAGTGACCTCTTTATCACCGAGATTAATCAAAGTCTTTTTAGTATAAGACTGAGCGGAAAGCAATGACGGCATCATTACAAAAGATAAAGCAACGAGCCATGCCTTGAGTGTGTTTTTTCTTATCATATTTTAATCATTTCAGAAAATAACGACCGAATTCTTACTATTATTATATTGTGCATTAAATTATGAATTATGCATTATGAATTATGCATTAACTCAAGCTTTAGTGCTATAGTTAGGAGATTCAGCTGTGATAGTAATATCGTGTGGGTGGCTTTCGCGCATACCTGAAGCTGTGATCTTGATGAACTGAGCCTTTTGCAAGTCGCTGATAGTTCTTGAGCCTGTGTAGCCCATACCAGCGCGGAGACCGCCAACTAATTGATAAACCACTTCAGAGAGGCTGCCTTTGTAAGGAACGCGGCCTACGATGCCTTCTGGAACGAGTTTCTTGATGTCGTCTTCCATATCTTGGAAGTAACGGTCTTTAGAGCCATTTTGCATAGCTTCGAGAGAGCCCATGCCACGATATGTCTTGAATTTTCTTCCTTCGAAAATGATTGTGTCGCCTGGAGATTCGTCAACGCCAGCGAATAATGAGCCAGCCATGATTGAAGAAGCGCCAGCAGCGATAGCTTTAACGATGTCGCCTGTGTAACGAATACCGCCGTCAGCGATTACAGGGATGCCTGTACCTTGGAGAGCTTGTGAAACATTATATACTGCTGTGAGCTGAGGAACGCCGATACCAGCGATGATACGTGTTGTACAGATTGAGCCAGGTCCGATACCGACTTTAATAGCGTCGATGCCTGTCTTAGCCAATTCGCGTGCTGCGTCAGCTGTAGCGATGTTACCGACAACGATGTCGATGTTAGGGAATTTCTTGCGTAACTCCTTAGCCACGTTGATAACGTTTTGTGAGTGGCCGTGAGCTGTGTCGATGTTGATTGCGTCAACGCCTTCTGCAACGAGAGCTTCAGCTCTTTCCATGGTGTTAGCTGCGATACCAACAGAAGCTGCTACGCGCAAACGACCGAGAGAGTCTTTGCTTGCATTTGGACGAGCCTTAATCTTAATGATGTCTTTGTATGTGATAAGACCGATGAGGTGATTGTCTTTGTCAACGACAGGTAATTTTTCGATGCGGTGCTTCTGAAGAATCTCCGCAGCTGTAGCGAAGTCTGTAAACTCAGGAGCTGTAACGATATTTTCTTTTGTCATGACTTCATAGATAGGACGTTTCATATCTTGGATGAAACGGATGTCACGGTTAGTAACGATACCTACCAACAAGTTATTTGCGTCAACGACAGGGATACCGCCGATATGATTTTCATTCATCATTCTGAGAGCTTCACCTACTGTAGCATTTTCTCTGATAGTAACAGGGTCGATAATCATACCGTTTTCAGCACGTTTAACTTTACGTACTTCAGCAGCTTGACGTTCGATTGTCATGTTTTTATGAAGAACACCGATACCACCTTCTTGAGCGATAGCGATAGCCATAGCTGCTTCTGTTACAGTGTCCATACCTGCTGTTACGATAGGTATGTTAAGCTGAATGTTACGAGAGAAATTTGTACTCAAATTTGTATCTCTTGGAATGATATTGCTGTATGCTGGTACTAACAAGACATCGTCGTATGTGAGACCGCCTTCGATAAATTTTACTGTATCTGACATAATGATAAGATTTTAATTACAAAAATATAAATTGGGCAAAGATAAGAAAAAATTCTTGTCGCACAACAATACTGACGACAAGAATTTTTAATTAAAACCTCTAATGGTATGACTAAAGGCTAAAGGCTAATGACTAAAGGTTTTAACATCCCACCCTTAGCCCTTTGCCTTTAGCCTTTCACACTTTAAAGGACTATCAATCTTTCAGTTTTAACCGACTCATTTCCTTCAACACTGATGTAATAGATTCCTGAACTATACCCTGAAGTATTGATTTCCATTTCATTGGAACAGGCTTCTATTTCATCAATCAAAATTCCTAAACAGTTGTAGATCTTAACCACTGACATCCGACCGCCGATAGCCGACAGCTTAACAAAATCTTCAGCTGGATTTGGATATATACTAAAACTCATTTCTTCAATCTCAAACATTCCTTCTCCTTCCCATTCGTCGGCAATGACTTTAGCGACTGGAACTGATGTCTTTCCGCCAGCATAAACCGCAACTACTTCTGCCACATGGAAGTTATTATCTGTAAACATAGAACCTGCCATGTTTTGTGTCTGATAGCTCAAGCCTGCATAATTCTCAGCAATCAAGATTCCATCAACGTAAATGTTATAACACAGCGGCTCACCTGCTTCAGGAGCGTCCCATTCAACATATAGAATCTTCTTTTCAACGTCCATTCCCGACATCATATTTTGAACCGGATAGACATGCGACATATTTCCGTATGCGAAATGGCTGTTATACACTTCTTTAGTCTCATAATTCTGCAACCATAACACAACTTCCAAATCATTCATGCCTTCAACAAAAGTCGATGACATATCCAAAGAATATTCGAGTCGTTGATATTCGCCTGATTTAATACTAATCTCTTCGCCTTGCGCATTTTCCGACATCTTCATCATAACATGACGATAGAAAGCCTCTTCATCATTAACGACATTATTCATTGTAATTTTCTCGTTTACAGATACGTATGCTCTAACATTATTCAAGTCAGAATATGACATGAAATCTGCTACGACTTTAACGGTGCTGTCTTCAACAACAAATGTTCCTCTGATATCTTGATAAGCAGTAGCCTGAAGCGCATCCTCAAAAGTCTCTTCTGTTGCAGATCCATAACCTTGACTTACAGCGTCGAGGAAAATATGCGGAGTTGTTGTAACAGCGTAATATGACTTTCTTATGAGACTTTCCTCTGTGCAATAAGGGTCGGCGCTTGGATAGTCGATAGGATATTTGACGTATGAGTATTTTCCTTCATTGGCAGCTACCAAGTCATACATAATTCCATTTACCGCAGCGCAAGGATAGACACATGCAGAACTTGTGAAATGTTCAATAAGAACGACTCTATCACTTGTTCCCATAGCGACATAGATGTCTTTCATTTTGAAGTTGTTACTTGCGTCTTCGTCAGTGCCTCCGTTGACAGATGAAATATACAAGTCTATGTTATGTGGAATATCATAACCCCACACACCAGCTTGAAACGCATCTTTCCATACAAATTGAGCTGATTCAAAGGAAGACAAATTGGTGTTATATGTCTTTGTCTCATAACCGTCTGCATAGTCAACGGAAAGATTAACACTGAAAGTCTCTATTTTTTCAGAACCAAGGTTTCTCACAGTGAACACCAAATCCTGAGGACCTGGTGTCACTATAGTAGGAGTATCGATGCTTGCCAGTTCGGCGTCGTTTCCTACCTGTCTGATAACCTCGATATCATCGAAATACCATCCGTTGATGAGGTTTGAGTCGCCATCGAAGAAAATACACATCAAGACATTGTCTTTTCCCATGTCGGTTGTTTCCACCGTGATGTTCTCAACGAAAGCCTGTATTGCAGTATATGACTGACTCCATGCCACGTTCCATGTCACGCCATTATCTGATGAAGTAGCTACACCTATAGTGTTTGTACCGATATAGTTGTCATGAAAATGTTTGAAAGAGACCTCAACGCTGGAAACGCCCGTGAAGTCGAAAGCAGGCATCACGAGACGTGACACATCAACGAACACTGGCGACCAAGTGATATACATTTCATTAGGATCGCCGCCAGCTTTAGAACTTGTCGATACCGACCAGTTTTCTTCGTGGCCATCAATATACCAACCTTCTGGCAATTCCGTAGAATCGAATGTCTCTCTTAAAAACAAACCTCTACCCTGCGCCGACATCGTTAAGCTTAACAACAACGCTAATACTAAAAAATAAAATCTTTTCATAAAACTTTTTAGGCGGGTTCTATTTATTATTTTTCCTACATCAATGGATAGAACCCATTTTTCCACATCAGTAGTTTAATTTGTTTATTAAATAACATTCCCGATAAATTCGTCAATCAAACGGTTTATCAAGATACGCATTCTATGAACTTGTTTTCCCTAGAATTTGTATGTCGTTTTTAACATTCTCCATACCTTTAATTTTAGTTCCACAAAGCCGAAGACTACCTATATAGTTTAAAATATTCCACTTTCAGCCAATAAGCATAAATTGGGTCTTGAAAAGATATTTCGCCAGCCTTGTTATCCAAAATATCATTTTTAACTAAAGCATTTTTAGAACGAGCTATGGATGTAGGAGACGAAATCTTATATCTATGCATGGTTTCAGTTGAACTTATCGCTTTTTCTCCTGCACACAATGCCTTTAAGTAGCACAACTGTTGATTAGTGAGATTTTCCGTTATAGTAACAAAAAGAAGACTCAATTGCTCAACCAATGAAATATGAGCTTCTCTCACAACATCCTCCGTACATATTTCTTTAGTCCGCAACCACGACAATTGTGCCAGTTGCTGCGCATAATACGGATGATTATCTGTAAGATTCACTATCATATAACAAGCTTCATCCGTAATGTCTTTTTTAGTATCAACAAAACGTTCCTTAAAAAAACTCACGAGGTATGGAGTTTCAATCTTATTAAGAAACATCAAATTACCAAATTTATAAAACGGCCTAGAAGAATCCGTAAACACCTCCAACATCATATGACGCTTGCTACCATAAAGACAATATGCCACATTTTGATGCTGTTGCCAATGCGAACGCAATTTTTTCTGGAAATAATCAGGGTTGTCAAACTCAGAAATATTTTGAAATTCATCAATACATATAACTATTTTCAATCCTTTATCTTTAGCTATCTTTTCTGCAAGATCAAGCACTTCATCCGGATTGTTTATCACTTCTTTCATCTCAAAATCTACTGAAATCTCATTCATAGGATCAGTTCCAATAGTTAATTTCGGACTAAGACGAGAAAAAAACCTCTTCACAACATCTATCGTTTCATCCCATTTAGACGATGTTGCGGATAAGATTTTCTGCGCAAGCAAAGAATAGAAATGTTCCTCATTTCTGACATTAAAAAGATCTATATGACATACTCTCAACTTGTCGTCCTGTTCCATAGCAATATTAGCAACTTTATTAACAAGCGAACTCTTTCCCCAACGACGCGGAGATATGATGATTGTATTTATCAACGATTTAAAATGTTGCACCAATGTGGCAGTCTCCTGTTCCCTATCAGTGAAGTTTTTATCAGTAGCAATTTTACCAAATACAAAAGGTGTTTCCATAACAAAATCATTTTTATTATCCATCTGCAAATATAACAAAAAATATAATTACAATTTATGTTTAACACTTTTTGTAATTACATTTTTTGTAATAATATTCATTTTAATACTTTATAACCTCACCAATATACAAAGGCGCAGAATCATCTGATTCCACGCCTTTCACATACAGACACACGGCTGTGCGTCTCTACATATTATTTCTTCAAAGTTGCCAATTGTTGTTCAATGACTTTGATCTTTGCTTCAGCGTCTGATTTTTTCTTTCTTTCTTTATCGACGACTGCCGCAGGAGCGCCATTGACGAATTTCTCATTTGACAATTTTGCTTCAACAGATTTCAAGAAACCTTGTGCGTAAGCCAATTCTTCTTCCAGCTTCTTAATCTCTGCTTCTGTATCGATATTGTCTGTAACAGGGATGAAATATTCTGTTGCCTTTACCAAGAAACCGAATGCATCTTGTGGTGTTTCTGTCACATAATTTACTGAACTTACATTACATAACTTCATGATGACTGCGTCGAATTCTTTGTTAACGCTGCCGTCTTTGTCAACAACGATGAGTTCGATAGATTCTTTCATTGAGATGTTCTTCTCAGCGCGGATCTTACGGATGTTGTTGATAACGTCTTGAGTGAACAAGAACTGATTCAATATGTCATTGTCAACGACTTTTTGTGCTGGTTGTTGAGCGATGATGAGGTCGTCGCCGTCGTTGCGATCTTTCAAGAGATGCCAGATGTCTTCTGTGATGAAAGGCATGAATGGATGCAAAATCTTCATGAGGTTCTCGAAGAATGTCACTGTAGCGTTGTAAGTTACAGTGTCTAATGGCTGACCCATTGGAGCTTTAACCATTTCGAGATACCATGAGCAGAAGTCGTCCCAAACGAGTTTGTAGATACCCATCAAAGCGTCAGAGAGACGATATTTGTCGAGGTTGTCGTTTGTTTCTTGAAGCACTTGTTGGAAGCGTTCTTCGAACCATTTCACTGCCATCTTAGCTGTTTCTGGTTGAGCGATGTTTTCGTCAACATTCCAGCCTTTTACAAGGCGGAGGGCGTTCCACATCTTGTTGCAGAAGTTACGTCCTTGTTCGCACAATGCCTCATCGAAAGGAAGGTCGTTGCCAGCAGGTGCTGTGAGCATCATACCAACTCTCACGCCATCGGCGCCGTATTTATCGATGAGTTCGATTGGATCTGGAGAGTTACCCAATGACTTAGACATCTTACGACCGAGTTTGTCGCGGACGATACCTGTGAAATAAACTTTCTTGAAAGGAACTTCTTTCTGATATTCTTCGCCTGCCATGATCATACGAGCGACCCAGAAGAAGATGATGTCTGGACCAGTGATAAGGTCGTTTGTTGGGTAATAATATTTAAATTCTTCGTTGTCAGGATTCAAGATGCCGTCGAACAATGAGAGAGGCCACAACCATGAAGAGAACCATGTGTCGAGGCAGTCGCTTTCTTGTTGCAAGTCGGCCATTGTCAATTCTTTACCTGTCTTTTCTATTGCGAGTTTAAGAGCCTCTTCTGCTGTCTCAGCAACTACATAACCACCTTCTGGGAGGTAGTAAGCAGGGATTTGGTGACCCCACCAGAGCTGACGGCTGATACACCAGTCTTTGATGTTTTCTAACCAGTGACGATAGAGGTTGACATATTTTGAAGGATAGAACTGGATGTCGCCTTCGAGAACAGGTTTAAGAGCGATCTCAGCGAGGTGTTCCATCTTGAGGAACCATTGCATTGAAAGTTTTGGTTCGATGGCAACGTGAGTACGTTCTGAGTAACCTACCTTATTATTATAGTCTTCAACTTTTTCAAGGAGACCAGCAGCGTCGAGGTCTTTCACTATTTGCTTACGTACAGCGTCGCGGTCCATGCCTACGTACATGCCAGCAGCTTCGCTGATAGTAGCGTCGTCGTTGAAGATATTGATGCTTTGGAGATTATATTTTTCGCCGAGCATATAGTCGTTCACGTCGTGAGCTGGAGTGACTTTAAGACAGCCAGTACCAAATTCTATATCAACGTATTCGTCTTCGATAACAGGGATAGCGCGGCCCACGAGAGGAACGATGACCTTCTTGCCCTTAAGATGTTCGTTCTTAGGGTCGTTAGGGTTGATACACATTGCAGTGTCGCCCATGATTGTCTCAGGACGTGTTGTTGCAACGATAGCGTAAGTATCTTCGCCTTCAACTTTATAGCGGAGGTAGAAGAGTTTGCTATGTTCTTCTTTGTAGATTACTTCTTCATCGCTGAGCGCTGTGAGAGCTGCAGGGTCCCAGTTGACCATACGGACGCCGCGGTAGATAAGACCTTTGTTATATAAGTCGCAGAAGACGCGGATGACGCTCTTGCTGCGTGTTTCGTCCATTGTGAATGAGGTGCGTTCCCAGTCGCATGAAGCGCCGAGACGACGGAGCTGCTTCAAGATGATGCCGCCGTGTTCGTGAGTCCAGTCCCATGCATGTTTGAGGAACTCATCACGACCGATGTCGGTCTTCTTGATGCCTTGTTGAGCGAGTCTGTTAACGACCTTAGCTTCTGTTGCGATAGAAGCGTGGTCTGTGCCTGGAACCCAGCAAGCGTTTTTGCCTTGCATACGAGCGCGGCGTACGAGAACGTCTTGTATTGTGTTGTTCAACATGTGACCCATGTGAAGAACGCCTGTTACGTTTGGTGGAGGGATTACGATAGTGTAAGGTTCGCGTTCATCTGGTGTTGAATGAAAGTAATTCTTGTCTAACCAATGTTGATACCATTTGCCTTCGGTATCTTGTGGACTGTATTTGCTACTGATTTCCATGTATATCTTGTTTTATTTAATTTTTTCCTTAGAATCTGCAAATATAATAAAAAGACTAAAGACTAAAGACTAAGGTCTAAAGTTTTTTTAATGCATAATTCATAATGTATAATTCATAATTATAGAATGACTAAAGGCATCTTGAAAAGCAAATAATTTTAGATGTAAATATTTATATACCAACCACTTACCCCCCTCATAAAATTATATAAAAATATTTCTTTTATACAAATTATATAAAAATATTTCTTTTATACAAAATAATATCTATATTTGCAGGCATAATTCGTTAAATAATTAACTAAAAAATTAGACCATGAAAAAATCAATCTCTTTATTAACATTGTTGTTCATCGCAATGTTGTCGTTTGCGCAAACGCCAGGCGAAAGCATTAAAATAAAAAAGAAACACGGCAAGATAATCAATGTTGACACCCAAGAAAAGTTATCGAAAGATGATTTAAAGTTATTACTTGATGAAGAATCATACGATTATTACATCAGAGGCAGGAAGCAACGTAACATATCAAATCATTTATGGGCTAACTCAGCAGCATGTGCAGCAAGTTCCATCGTGTTTTTCACCGTTGGAAACAGAATCCAAAACGACTGCACAAACAACCACGTACATGACAATAATGACGATTTTTATTGTGATAATACAACTGGAACCATTGCATTTTGGTTGATGGGCGGTATGATGGCGGTAGGAACTATAATCGATGCCATTCCAGCAACAGTACTCACGATATGCAGCAACAAGAACATCAACAACGCCGTTGACGGATACAACAAAAACACAACAGACGTCACACTAGGATTCGGTGCTACAAACAACGGCATTGGACTGACGCTGAAGTTCTGAAAAACGATTTTTCAGGAAAAGAAAGACAATATTTATGTAAAGGTTGGATTATTTCCGACCTTTTTCTTTTAATTAACCATGACGTTACAAAAAATCCTCTTTGATTTCAGAAAAAATTTCTTATCTTTGTACGCTTTTAAAGTCACAAAGTCTTAAAGACGCAAAGACACAAAGTTTTTTGAGATTCTGCGACTTTAAGTGTGCAATTGAAAACGAATTAAATCATTTATTAATTATTAATCAAAAAATTAAAAATTATGTTAAAAGGACACCCAAAGGGTTTGATTGCCGCTGCTCTCAGCAACATGGGAGAAAGATTCGGCTACTACATCATGAACGCGGTTCTCGTGTTGTTCCTCTGTTCAAAATTCGGTTTGAATGACACAACATCAGCACTCATTTATTCATGTTTCTACTGCGGTATTTACATTTTAAGCTTAGCTGGTGGTTTCATCGCTGACCGCACCCAAAACTACAAAGGTACTATCCAAAAAGGTTTGATAACAATGGCTGCAGGTTACATCCTCTTAGCTATTCCTATCACAGCAACAAGTGCAAACCAAGCATGGTTATTACCATTGACATGTTTCGCTTTGTTCATGATCGCTTTCGGTAACGGTTTGTTCAAAGGTAACTTACAAGCTATCGTTGGTCAGTTATATGACAATTTCGAAGCTGAAGAAGCAAAAAAAGGTCCTGAAGCTCTTGCAATTGCAAAAGACAAGAGAGACTCAGGTTTCCAAATTTTCTACGTATTCATCAACGTTGGTGGTTTGATCGCTCCTTTCGTAGCTCCTCTTATCAGATCATGGTGGTTAAAGTTAAACGGTTTCGTTTATAACGCAAAACTTCCTGCACTTTGCCACGACCAAATCAACGGCTTATTATCAGGCGACAAATTAGTCAACTACAATGAATTGTCAGTAAAAGCATTAGATGGCGCTGCATCATTTGATCCAAACACATATTTGGAAGTTTTCAACCAAGGTGTACACTTCTCATTCATCGCTTCTGTTATAGCAATGTTGATTTCTTTGACAATATTCCTTTGCACAAAGAAAAATCTTCCAACTCCTGTTAAGAAAGCTGCTGCTGAATCAGTAGGCTACACTCAAGAAGAAAAACTCGCTATGGCTAAAGAAATTAAACAACGTCTTTACGCTTTGTTCGCAGTTTTAGGTATCGCTATCTTCTTCTGGTTCTCATTCCACCAAAACGGCGCTTCATTCTCATTATTCGCTAGAGACTTCATGAACACAGAAAGCGTAGCTCCTGAATTCTTGCAAGCTATCAACCCATTCTTCGTTATCGTATTGACACCTATAGTCATGGGTATCTTCGCAGCTTTGGCAAGAAAAGGTAAAGTTGTTTCAACCCCTCGCAAGATTGCTATCGGTATGGGTCTTGCTGCATTGGCATACATCTTCCTCGCTGTATTCTCATACATCAAAGGTTATCCATCAGCACAAGATTTCCTCGCATGGCCAGAATCACAACAAGAAGCATCTAGAGCAGGCGTATGGGTATTCTTCGTCACATACTTCTTCTTGACAGTTGCAGAATTATTCATCTCTCCACTCGGTTTGTCATTCGTTTCTAAAGTTGCTCCAAAACACATGTTAGGTTTATGCCAAGGTTTATGGTTAGGTGCAACAGCTATTGGAAATGCATTCTTGTTCTTAGGTTCATTAATGTACAACGCTATTCCATTATGGATCTGCTGGACAGTATTCGTTGTGATATGTCTCATCTCAATGGGCGTCATGTTCGGCATGGTTAAATGGTTAGAAAGAGTAACTCAATAAGACTACAAGTCAACAAGACTATAAGTTAGAAGCGCTGCTGTTAAAGTGGCGCTTCTTTTTTTTAAACACAGAGACTCAAAGTCGCAAAGACGCAGAGTAAAATGAAACTTAACCTTAGTCATTCTGAGGTTTTGAGATTGTGAGTTTTTTATTATATTTTTTGTTATTGAATTAAAAAAAAATTACCTTTGCGGGTAATAAATCATAAAGTTATAGTATTATGAAAAAATGTCTCTTATTATTTACATTATTAGTCCTTAGTTTATTTGCGAATCAATGTTTCGCTCAATCGAATGACCCTTTGAATCAAAGCAAGAAAGTGAACGACGGATGGAGCACAGAACAGGAAAAAGTCATAACAAAAAAGAAAAACAACCAGAACGAAGTCAAGACTGAGACAATCGTCAATGTCAAGGAAGAGACTCCAAAGAACAATGTCAAGATTATCAGTTCAAATCCTGATAAAATCAGCGTTGAATTGATATCATTAGTAGGTAACAAAGCTTCTCAATATGTCGAGATAACAATAAAATTCACCAACCACGATGTCAATGAAAAGATGAGCATCACGAATTTCGTCGCATATAATGAAGAAGGCAACGAATTCACCGATTATTATCCAGCATCAGGATTGAACACCTTCACTGATATTCCTGTGAAAGCGTCATGGAAATTCGGCAAGATGCTTCCTAGCAAGAACTCAAAAATCCCAGCAATGTCATTCAGAATCGGCGACTGCACCATTGAGATGAGAGACGTTGTGATTGATTGGAGATAGAGACTTTTTTCGGTTGTAACCGAAAAAAAACATAACTTTTTTCGGTTACAACCGAAAAAAGTATTATATTTGCTAAAAATATTTTCCTATGATTCAAAGGCAAAACTTCCAACTTCCTTTGAAAACAACTATTCCAACATTGAATTCAAAGTCATCAGCAAAGATAATTTTTGGGAGTTCGTGATCTAAAAAACTTGTTGTCTTGTTGTCTTGTTGTCTTGTTGTCTTGTTGTCTTTTTTCTTATTTTTGCAAAAAAATAAGAAAAACTATGTTTAAAGGTCATCCAAAAGGGCTTTACGCCCTCGCATTAGCCAACACCGGAGAACGTTTTGGCTATTACACCATGCTTGCTATCTTCGTACTTTTCTTGCAAGCTAAATTCGGTTTCGACGAAGGACAAGCCGGTGCCATCTACGGTGGTTTCCTCGGTTGTGTTTATTTCATGCCTCTCATCGGCGGT
>JAFYNK010000085.1 GCA_017548125.1 Bacteroidales bacterium
AGCCCCGCAGCGCCGATGATACTGCATTAAGTTGTGGGAAAGTAGGTCGTCGCCGCCCTTATAACGGAAGCCTCAGCAATCAGCTGGGGCTTTTCTGTTTTAATGCATTCACCTCTCCGCACAAAGAAACGCAGTGCTTGATACTCTCAGACTTCGCACGCGTCCTAGAGTATATTTTATTCTCTTGGCAATCTAAAGCATTTAAGAACTCTAAGACCTTTATGTTATTTTTCACGAAATAGAATCATCTGCGAAATATCTGGAAAATATTAATTTTATATCTTTATATTGCGTGTGGTATAATTATTTGATAATTAAGGTGTTAAATATATTTGGCTTTTTTATGATTATGCGTAAAATTATTAAATAATATTTTGAAATATGAAAAATTATTACTAATTTTGTACTCTCAAATTTGGTAATAAAAGATACAAACGGTGACTATAGCGCGGAGGTCCACCTCTTCCCATTCCGAACAGAGAAGTTAAGCCCCGCAGCGCCGATGATACTGCATCAACTTGTGGGAAAGTAGGTCGTCGCCGCCCTTATAACGGAAGCCTCAGCAATTAGCTGGGGCTTTTCTGTTTTAATACATTCACGTTTCCGCGAAGAGTAGCAGAGGGATGCAAAGTTTTCACTTTTCGGCCATTTTTTTTCAATTTCCATTATTAGTCCACAGCATACTCTCGCAAGACGCAAAAGAACGCAAAGTTTATCCGATGCGGTCAACACTAATATTCTGCACGTAATAAAAAATATTGTTCTACACGATTTTTTTTACTTTTTTTATTGACTTATTTAAAATTATCTTTATATTTGCAGTGTACTAGGTAACTAATACACTGTGTTTAATTAATAATTGGAGGTAATTATGGATCAAAATCTTTTATCTTTAGCAACATTAGTTGTGATTTTAATTGCTTATATTGTTGTAAGACAATTCATTTTAAAGAGAAGAAAATTCAAACTTGACAATAATCTGAAATCTAATAAAATGAATATGATAGTAAACATCATTCATACAATTTTAATTTTAGGTTTACTCGTTTTCTTTTGGGTTGGACTAATTCAAAGATGGAATGATGGTATTCATAATTATTTTAATCTGATATTATTGATTATACTTACTATATTATCATTTATAAGATTTTTGAAATTAAATTTTAGAAACAAAAATTAATTTTTTTAAAATATGAAAATAAATACATTATTAAAAAAATTGTTATTATTGGCTGCACTCTTTTTTATACCAATATTAACATTTGCGCAGAAACCTGCAAAAATTGAAAAAGAATTCAAACGTATGGCAAAGGTAATGGCTGAAAAATATGAATGGCTCAGTTTTGATGTTTGCAGACAGAACTTCAGAAATGATACTTTAAATTGGGATATAAAATACAGTGTTGTACTCCATTATGATAAGGAAAATCCTGTTATTTATGTGAAATATAAAGATTCTTATGAAGATAATTGGTCTAAAGAGTTTCTTTTAACAAAACATAAATCAGAAATGATAGAACATAATAATAAAAATATAATTGTTTATAAAAACAAACATGTTTTTTGGGATTTTTACCATTGTTTCTCTACGATGGATGATTTGTATAATTATTTCTCTCATATTGGTTATTTTCTATATCCAACTCAATCTAAGATAAAATCAAAAAATTGCATACCTGGTTTAGTTGTTGGTAAAGAAGTTATTGATATCGACGGACATTCTTATTCTAAATATCATACTATGAATCCATGGACTACTGCAGAATTCAAGATTTTATACGATAGAACACATACATTTATTGACAATACGACAGGTCTTATCGACAGCGTTTATTGTTTTACTACATCAAGACTATGGAACGATACAGTGTTTACTGAGGCTCCTGAATACGTGGATATATATGGTAACAGATTCAGAAATTATTACAAGATAGATAATTATAATTTCGATTCCAAACAACATATTTTTGATTCCGTGTTCGACTTGACGGATGTTCGTTACAACGATTATTCTCGTTATGATGAAAAGACATTTTATCAATATCGTCCATATTCGCAAAATAAAACTACAAATGACGATTTGTTAGATTATCCTTTGGTTAACCTACAAGGTGATACCACATCTATCCGCGAACAAGAAGGTTGGATACTACTCCAATTCTGGACAACAGGATGCGGCCCATGCATTAATCATCTTAAGGAATACGCCCACGAGATAGATTCTTTGGGATATAGAATCATTGAAAAAGAAGGAATCAAAATTCTCGCAATAGAACATAAGTCAGATAATTTAGAGCTTATTGCAAAAAGAGCAGAGCTTACAAATTCGAAAGATATAATGTATTCTGGCAAGGGAATAGGTGCAACAATAAACCTTCCTGCTTTAGGATATTATTACTTGGTCTCTCCCAACAAGAAAATCGTCTATGAAACCGGAAACTTGGGAAACTACTCTGAAATCATTAATAAATTGAAAATGGAAAACTGAAAATTGAAAATTAACAAGATAGATTATTAGGTTTGATGTGTAAGGCTAAAGGATTAAGGTTGAATTAAGATAAACTTTCAACATTCTAACTCTCAACCTTAAAACTACCTTAAACTCTAAACTTTAAACATTTAACTTTAAAAATATGATAACATTAAAAAACTTAGACTTTAGCTATAAAAAAACTACTGTCTTCAAAAACATCAGCCTTGAATTTAAAGAAGGCAACGTCTATGGTCTCCTCGGTGAAAACGGAGTGGGAAAGACAACTCTCTTAAAACTTATCTGTGGACTTCAATTTCCAAATGCAGGAATTTGTAAAGTTGATGATTTTATTCCTTCAGAAAGAAACCCTTATTTTTTGCAGAATATTTTTTACCTTCCGGAAGAAGTCATAACAGAAAATACTACGCCTGAAAATTTCATTAATAAATTAGGTGTATTTTATCCTCGTTATGATCATTCTTATTTCTTGAATCTGATGAAAGAACTCGAAGTGGATCATACCAAGAAATTCGATGCAATGTCGTATGGACAGAAGAAAAAGTCGCTTCTTGCTTGTGCGCTCTCACTTCGCACAGATTATCTGCTTCTCGATGAACCTACAAACGGTCTCGATATTCCATCAAAGGCTCTTTTCAGAAAAGTGATTCTTCAGCATAGCATTGACGATGTAAACACTGTTCCTACAATAATAATTTCTACGCATCAAGTGAAAGATGTTGAAAATCTCATCGATCCTATCGTTATTTTAGATCATGATGAGGTTCTTCTCAATGCTACATTCGAGGAGATTTCTTCTAAACTTTATTTCGATTACGGCAGCGAGAAATCTGACGACGCTCTTTATACAGAGATGATTCCTGGTGGTTACATTAACGTACTTCCAAATAAATTCGAGATGGAAAGCAAAGTCAATGTGGAAGCTCTCTTCAATGCAGTGAGAAATAACAAAAAGAAAATCAAGGAAATCTTTGAGAATTGAAAATTGAAATTGAATAAACTAGTTTAAGGTTTAATGCTTAAGGTTTAAGGAAATAGAATCAAATAAACTTAAAAACTATTAACTTAAAACTTTCCAACTGCACTAAACTCTAAACATTTAACTATAAACTAAAAATAAATATCATGAATAAAACATTTAATATAAATCGTTTTGGCAATGTTGTCAGACGCGACGGAATGAGTTATTTTTCAAATTACGGATGGACGCTTGTCGTGCTTTGGGCGATACCTGTTATCTTGTGGTTTCTGACATATATTTCAATGGAAACATTTGATACAGGTGTAATAAGCAATCGTGCTACTACAATTTCAACTTTGATGTGGTTGTCGCTAATGATTGTTCCATCAAGACTTTATAAAAATTATAATGATTCAAGAAAAGGAGTTATCTTAGCAATGACGCCGGCTTCTTCCTTGGAAAAATTCTTGAGCATGATTTTATATTGTGTTGTAGTTACACCTATTATATATTCGATTGGAGCATTATTTATTGATACAGTCCTCGCATTAAAACCAGGAACCAATCCATACGATGGTTTTATTTTTAGCGATATTTTCAGTAAAAATTATGAATCATATAGAGAAATGCTATCTCTTGGCGATGAAGAACTTAATAGTACAATATACGATTATATGCTTTCTAAAAATCATTTTGTTTATAAAATGTTACAAATATTAGGTTTCTCTTCCGTATTTATGTTTACTAATATGCTTTTCAAAAAACGTAAACTTAGTAAGACCATTGGAATACTCACAATTTTAGGAATTATATTTTCTATATGTGTTGTGAGATATATAATAAACTTGGAATACAATTTCAATGCTAATTGGACTGATGAAGAAATTACAAATTATGTCAAAGGTGTTGTAAATTATGCATATAATTTCATATTCTATTCATCTCTTATTACAGCATCAGTATTTCCTTATTTCACATATTACAAAATCAAGAAACAAACTTATTGATTATGGAATTCAAGGCACATCAACCGATATACTTGCAGATTTATCTTCACATCTGCGAGATGATATTGAACGGTAAATATAAGATAGGCGACAAGATATTGTCGGTCAGGGAGATGGCGATTGAAGTCGGTGTCAATCCTAACACCGTGATGCGTTCGTATGAGTTGTTGCAAAACAAGAATATCATCGTCAACAAACGCGGCATAGGATTTAACGTCACAGAAGACGCCAAGGAAATAATCCTCGAAGAACAGAAAAAACAGTTCTTGGAAGAGGAGCTTCCAGAAATCGTCAAAAAACTGAAAATGTTCGGAATATCGATTGAGGAAATAGAGAAATTAATTAGGAATTAGTAATTAAAAATGTGTAAAGGGGACTTCTATAAATTAAAATATTGACAATCATTTAATTATATTGATATTTTTATTATATTTGTAAGAAATTTGAAAAATATATGAAATATCAGAAGAGAAGCGGAATAAGTTTGTTTGAGCATGAAAACACGATG
>JAFYNK010000086.1 GCA_017548125.1 Bacteroidales bacterium
GAAGATTTTTGTTTTTCTTGAAAGAACATAGCGAGCTATGTGATTGAAAGAAAGACGAAAAGATTCCAAGAAAAAACATAAAGCATGTAAAAGTTTTAATTATCATTGTCAAAAATTATTTAAACGGGGAATTTATAGAAGTCCCCTTTAGTTTTAAGGTTTAATAAATTTGTTTTATAAATTTCCCACAGTTCCTCAGATCCTCAGATCCTCGGATCCTCAGCTCCATTTATAGTGTCTCTGAATCATTATCACAGACAGTATCGTTGCTATAACGTCTGAAATAGGAATGCTCCACCATACGCCTTTGATGCCGATTATGTTTGGCATTATTAATAATAAAGGTGTGAGAAAGAGTACTTGTCGTGACAATGACAACAATATTGATTTCTTGGCTTTACCGATGCTCTGGAAGAAGTTGCCTATGACAATAGGCAGTGAGATGATTGGGAAGGTACACATCACTATTCTCATGCCGTCGATGGAATATTTCATCAGTTCTTCATCGTTTGTAAAGAGCGAGCATGTGAATCGTGGTATCGTCTCTCCAATGATGAATCCTATAGTTAATGTTATGAATGCCAATAATATAGACTTCTTCAGTGCCTCGGTGACTCTGTTGTATTGTCTGGCTCCATAGTTGTAGCTTACTATCGGCTGCATGCCTTGTGTGATGCCCAATACTATCATTGTGAAGAAGAACGTTACGCGATTTACGATGCCGTAAGCGCCTACTGATAAGTCGCCGCCGAATTTCTTTAATCCGGTGTTAATCAATATGATGATGACGCAAAGCATGGAGTTTAATAAGAATGGTGACAAGCCTATTGCAAGAATGTCCTTGATGATTTTTATGTCGAAGATGAAATCTTTTTTGTCGAAATGTACCAGCTCGTTCTTGTTTGAGAATATCTTGAAGAGATATATTAATGGTATTGTCTGAGCTATTACTGTCGCTATTGCAGCGCCGCGTATTCCCATTCCGAGAGGGAAGATGAAGAGCCAGTCCAAGAAGACATTAGCGACAACGGTTATAATGGTGGCTACCATGGCTTCGTTGGGGTGGCCTGAAGCTCTTAGCACCGAGTTTAATCCGTGATATAAATGAGTGATAATGTTGCCTAAAAGAATTACTTGCATATATTCGTATGCGTAAGGCAAGGTGTTTTCACTGGCGCCGAAGAAGAAAAGTATAGGCTTTAAAAATGCTAGACATACTACTGTGAAAATTATTCCGAAGAATACGTTGAGCATTACGGTGTTTGCTAATGCGCGGCAGCTTTTCTTGTAGTTTTTCTTGCCGAGCTCCATTGCTGTCACCGTTGACGCGCCGACGCCGACCATAGCTCCGATGGCAGCGCCGAGGTTCATGAACGGGAAGGTGATGGCTAATCCTGAAATAGCCAATGGACCAACACCGTGACCGATGAAAATGCTGTCAATCATGTTATACAATGAAGAGGCTGTCATCGCAATGATGGCAGGTGTGGCATACTTCTTCAATAATTTTCCTACGCTTTCTGTTCCTAAAAGTAAAGCCCCTTTCGGTTCGCTCATATATCAATTTTTTAAGGTGCAAAATTGCAAAAAAAAACTGAATCGTTGACTTGATTCGTAGAAATAATTTTTGTTTTTATAATATTGTTTATCAATATGTTGTGTGAATGTAATTGCTTTTGGATATTTTGATGTATTTTTTTCAATTCTTTTAATGGCGCTACATGGAATAATTAAGAAAAAATGTTTAATTTTGGCAAAACAAAAAATGAATAAAATGAATCTGTTATTAATAAGTAATTCGACAAATTTCGGAGAGACATATTTGGCATGGGCAATGACTCAGCTTGAGTCTTTCTGCGAGAAAAACAATCTCACATCAGATAGTAAAATCGTTTTCGTACCTTTCGCAGGCGTATATATTAATGGTAATCCATATCCACAAAGCTACGATGCTTATACAGCGAGAGTGAAGAAAGTTTTTGAAGAAAAATTAGGACTTCGTAATTTTGTTTCAGTTCATGAAGTTGAAGATAAGATTCAACTTGTTAACGAAGCAGCATGTATAGTTGTCGGCGGCGGCAATACATTCCATCTTGTAGCTGAACTTCACAGATATGGCTTGATGGACGCCATCGCAAATGTGGCTAAGAAAGGCACAGCTTATATCGGATGGAGCGCAGGTTCTAATATTGCAGCTCCAACATTATGCACAACTAACGATATGCCAATCGTACAGCCAGCTTCTTTCAATACATTGAACTTGGTTCCATTCCAAATCAATCCTCATTACCTTGACCCTCATCCTGAAATCGACAAGATGATTAAGCATGGCGGAGAAACACGTCAAGATCGTATCAATGAGTATCTTGCTGTAAATCAAGAAATGAAAGTGGTAGGTCTTCGTGAGGCTTCTGCTCTTTGGGTCACTGGCGATAGAATAGCTTTGAAAGGCGGAAAGAAAATGGTCGTGTTCAAATACGGCACTGAAGCTTTTGAACTTGAACCAAATACTGACGTTACAGAATACGTTATTTGAATTTAAAAACATAAAAAAGAAAGTCGAGAATGATAAATTTTCGACTTTCTTTTTTTTTATGCCGTAAAACAAAAAATAATATTTGGTGTTTAGTGAGAAAAAACATCAAATATTATGAAATCAAAATTGTTAACATTAACTTTACTTCTGGCTTTTAGTGGCGGACTCTTTGCTCAGAGTGCAGCCCAGACAGAAAGGATGGAGCGCCGCGCAGCACGTAAGGCACGTCAGGCAGCAGAGTTGGCGCAATCGCGTGCCGAAATGATTAAGTTGGTGAAAGACACCACCTTTGTTATAGAAGCGAACACATTCATCGGTCCTTTTGGACAAGAATCGCCTGTTTCTTCCTTCCAGAACTATTTCGCTATCATAGGTGATAAGGTGGCTATCAGTATTTCTTTCGACAATCCTCCATCTTCACAGATGTCGCCTCTTGCATGGTATGGACCAGGCTCCGGCGTCCCAGGAATAGGACCCGGCTATTCTGACCCAGGATTCCCAGGATGGAACTGGCAGTCATGGGATACTCCTAACACACCGGCAACGTTGGTGTCTTATCAGTCTGACTTGTCACAGCCTGATGGACCATTCACGATAGTGGGCTCGTTTAGAACCTGGACTGGCGTAATTCCTGTAAGTTTTAAAATATATATTCAGGAAAATGGAACCGGCAGAATAATATTTTATTCCAATGATGGCGGACAAGTTACATTTACCGGAGATGTGGTGTCACCTGAAAATGCCTATACTATATATCCTCTTCCATAATATATTGATTTACTTATTTTTATTACTGGTTGTAAAAGCGTCTTTAATGACGCTTTTTTTTTGTTTTTTTTGTGTAAATGTTATTTGGTTGTAAAAAAATAGTTTATATATTTGCATGAAATAATAAAAAATAATTATTATGAAAAGCTTGTTTTTACAAATGGTTTCATTGCTGATATTGTCGTTTATGACATTTCAGGCAAATGCACAAAAGGATATGCAGTCGGATTATTACAATTATGAAGTAACATCGATTGGCGTTGGACAGGATGGGACAAAAGTTTTGGTCGTAACTGTTGAAGCAAAGAAAATAGAAGATGGTATTGAACTTGCAAAACGAGATGCTATTGCAGCTTGTCTTTTCAAAGGCGTGGAAGCGTCTGGTCGTGCCGAAAAGATTCCAGCGATAGTACCTCAAGGAATAACAAATGAAAATCAGGAGTTTTTTGATGATTTTCTTAAACTGAAAGATAAGAAGAGCGGTGGAAAATATCTTCGTTTTGTGACAAGAACAGGAAATCAGGAAGCTGAGAAAAATAACAAGAATTACAGAGTGTCACTTGAGGTTCAGGTGTCATACAATGCGCTTAGAGATTATATGATTTCTGAAGGCAAAGCTAAAAACTTGAACTTTTTATTTTGAGAATTTTAAAATTAAATATTTGAATATATGAAAAAAATATTTTTATCAATAGTATTTGCTGCCTTGTCGGTGTCAGTGATGGCTCAAGCTAAAAAACCGACAATTATGGTGATGCCGTCAGATATTTATTGCGCAAGAAATGGCTATACAACGGAATGGGTTGACGAGAATGGAAATAAAAATACCGTCTCAGATATTTCTAATATATTCAAAAAGGAAGATGTGGAGGACTTGCGTCTTGTTATATCTGAATTATCTAAGATAATGGCAGAGAGAGGATTCCCTTTGAAAGATCTTGAACAGACACTGAAATCTATACAACAAGAGACAGTGGAGATGGGACTTCTTGAGAGTTCTTCATCAGGAGCGTATATCACAGAGTCGATGCTCGATAAGGTTATCAGAACTGCAAAGGCTGATATAATTATTGACTTGGATTTTTCAATCATGCAAAAAGGTCCGCAGCGTTATATCTCATACAATATGAGAGGTTTGGACGCATATACTAATAAGGTGATTGCTGCAAATTCAGGAGTCGGTTCTCCTTCGACGTCAGCTCCTATAAATCTTCTTCTTGAAGAGGCAGTCCTTAATTATATGGATTCGTTCTGCGCACAGCTGATGTCACATTTTGAAGATATGTCTAGAAATGGTCGTGAAGTTGTGGTGAAATTGAAAGTCTGGGATAATGCTGATGTGAACTTCGAATCGGAATATGATTTTGAAGATGATTATCTTGAATTGACAGATATTATTTCTTATTGGATGGAAGATAATACTGTAAATCATGCTCCTACACGTACAAATGCTACAGCGACAAATCTCGCTTTTGAACAGGTACGTATTCCATTGTACAAAGAGCGCAACGGAAGAATGTCGCCTCTCGATGCTCGCGGATTCGCCAACGGATTGAGAAGTTATCTCAAAAAAGAACCATTCATGATAGAAAGTAAAATTTATGAACGCGGACTCGGTGAAGTCTGGATTATTATAGGAGAAAAATAATATGAAGAAAATTTTGACATTAATGATGACTCTAGCTTTTGTTTCAGTATCATATTTTGCAGAAGCTCAGAAAATTCGTGTTCTGCCACTGTCATCAGACATTATCAGCGAAGAAGCAGCATCCTTGTTGTATAGCAGATTGAATCAGGCAGTATCTCTTAATGGTATGGGTTCTACAGATAACTCAAACAAGTTCTTGATGATACCTTCGGTGACCGTCCTGTCAATAGAGCCAACAGCAACAGCGCCAGTGAAATATATGGCAGAAGTGGAGATTGCTATATATATGGTTGATAACAGCAGAAAAATTTTGTTGTCACAGGAATTGATTGTTAAAAAAGGTGTAGGTGCAAACGAAGCCAAAGCCGTTAGCGAAGCCTTGAAATCATTGAACGCTCGCGATCCTAAACTCAAGAAAATGATTGCTGTAGGTAAAAATAGAATAATTGAGTATTATAATGCAGAATGCGAAAATGTCGTTAAAACGATAAATGCTTACCTGGAATGCGGAATGACAGAAGAGGCACTCAACGAACTCAACGCAATACCTCAAATTGACGAAATTACAGGCTGCTATGATAACACATTGAATATCTTAAGCAAAATATCTCAAGAACAACAAGGTGTAGCTAACGATAAAATTAAAAATGAAAATCTAGATGTGTCTTGGATAAACGAATAAATTATGAGAAAGAAGATTTTAATATTGTTGTTTACCATCCTGCCTATATTGGGCATGGCTCAGAATGATTATAAACTCGTAGAACAGAGCGCAAAAAAGAAACCAGAATGGTGTAATAATTCTACATGTACCAAGGGCGCGTTTTTTATTAAAGAGGAAAAGGTTGCTACAATTAATGAAGCAAGCAGTAAAGCGATGAATCAGTTGCTGAAAGAAATAGCTCGTGCTGTGGCTGTTCAGATAGAAACGGCTTCTGATAAATCAGGGTTGAATAGTAAATATGAAAATGGAAAATATCAAACCGAAAGATATTTGGAAAGCGTGATTGAAACAAAATTCGCTAAACTTCCAGCGCTGCACGGAATCACTCTGTCGAAAGCTGACATCTATTGGGAACGCTTCATAGAGAAAAAAACTAAAGAAACATCATACGATTATTATGTCCTTTATCCTTTCACAGAAATTGACTTGCGCGAAATTACTGAAGCTTATGAAGAACAGGAAAAAGCATTAAACGATAAAATCAATGGATATAGAGACAATCTCGAATACATAAATGACGTTGATGTGTTGATGGAAAATATCAATGAGATGAAATCTATGATTAAAGAAATGGGTGAAAGCGACGTGAAATCAAATGCCCTCAAAGATATTATCTCGTTATATGAAAATGTAATCAACAATATGTATATTGAAGTGTTAGATAACAATAAAGATGGTATGTTGATACAACTTAAACATAATGATAAGGTTATGAAGACAAAGTCGTTGCCGCAGGTTAAAAGCGACAATGGCTGTACCAGAGACTTTAGCGTGAAACATAACGGAAACAATGTTAAAATAACATACAATACTTTTGATTGTTATGAACAAGATGATAATTATGTAGAGATAAAATTTACATTTGCTAAAAAGAGAATTGTAAAGAAAGTCTTGGTGAATTTATAATGTTTATCTTTTAGATGAAGTTTTTATTATAGTAAATATATTTAGCTTTATTTTTTATGATACACAAAGGTTTAACAAACGAACAGGTCGAAGAAAGTCGCATTAAACATGGAAGTAACGTATTGACGCCTCCAGAAAAAGAATCTCTTTGGCATCAGTTTTTACAGAAGTTTACAGATCCGATAATCAGAATTTTATTGATAGCATTAGGCTTGTCTATAGCCGTTTCATTATACCAATTCTTTACCACTGAAGAAGGTTTAAGCGTACTCTTTGAACCGATTGGTATCTTTGTCGCAATTATGCTCGCCACATGTATTGGTTTCGCATTTGAAGTCAGCGCTAACAAAAAATTTGAAGTGCTTAATAAAGTCAGTGATGATGAGGAAGTTAAAGTGGTTCGTAATGGTAATATCACAGTGATAGGTCGTAAGGAAATTGTTGTCGGCGACATCGTTATTATTGAAACCGGTGACGAAGTCCCTGCCGATGGCGAGCTTATAGATGCATTCTCTCTTCAAGTAAATGAGTCTGATCTTACAGGCGAACCTATGGCTAGCAAGACTATCGACCCTAATGATTTTCATCATGATGCGACATATCCTTCAAATTGGGTGCTCCGTGGTAGTAAGGTTATTGACGGTCACGGCGTGATGCGTGTTGAACGCGTCGGCGATGCAACAGAGTGGGGTAAGGTTTACAAAGGCTCTCAGATTGATAATAATATTAAGACACCTCTTGATAATCAATTAGATCATCTTGGAAAAATTATCACTGTTGCAAGTTACATTATTGCGTCGGTCATTATTGTGATGCGTCTTGTCATGTATTTTACTGGTGATGGTTTCACGTTCGACTGGCTTGGCTTCGCTCAATATTTGCTCAATACTTTGATGATGGCGGTAACAATAATCGTTGTCTCAGTTCCTGAAGGTCTTCCGATGAGCGTGACACTCAGCCTTGCATTGAGTATGAAACGAATGCTTACCGCAAATAACCTCGTCAGAAAGATGCATGCTTGTGAGACGATGGGCGCAGCAACGGTTATATGTACGGACAAAACAGGAACATTGACACAGAATCAGATGAGTGTCAATGATTTGACATTCCCGGCTCTTCCGGAAAAGAAATTGGGAGATGATGAGATTAGTAATCTCGTAAAAGAAAGCCTCGCTCTTAACACGACAGCGTTCCTCGATTTTAGCGATGAAAAGAAAATAAAGGCTATCGGCAATCCTACAGAAGGTGCGTTATTGCTTTGGCTTAATAAACAAGGCGTCGATTATATGGTTGTTAGAGAAGGTGTTAAGATGTATCAACAAGTGCCTTTCTCAACAAAATATAAGTTTATGGCGTCTATCGTGGAGTCTCCATCAATGGGAAAACCTATATTCTATGTAAAAGGAGCGCCTGAAATTCTTTTGAAACATTGTAATAAAATTGCGACACCTGAAGGTAATGTCGATATTACTCCATATCGTTTGGATGTTGAAAGACAACTTCTTGAATATCAAGGTAAGGCAATGCGTACTCTTGCATTCGCTTATAAAGTTGGCGACCCTAATGAACAATCTTTCGACCCTAAGACAGATGACCTCGTCGCGGAAAACTTTATATTATTAGGTGTTGTTGCAATCGCTGACCCGATACGTCATGATGTTGCCGACGCTGTTAGAAATTGTATGTCAGCAGGTATTGATGTCAAGATAGTTACAGGCGACACTCCTGGTACTGCTATCGAAATTGGCCGTCAGTTGGGTTTGTGGTTAGGAACTGATTCTAAAGAAGTTAACCATATCACTGGTAAGGATTGGGAAGCGCTTTCTGATGAGGAAGCACTTTCGGTCATTCATAATATCAAGATTATGTCAAGGGCGCGTCCTATGGATAAAGAGCGTCTTGTAAGATTATTGCAAAGTGAAGGAGAGGTTGTTGCTGTGACAGGCGACGGTACCAACGATGCGCCGGCTCTTAAAGCGGCTCAAGTCGGCCTTTCAATGGGCGACGGTACAACTGTTGCAAAAGAGGCTTCTGACATCACAATCCTCGATAACTCATTCAATAGTATCGCTCGCGCTGTGATGTGGGGAAGGTCATTGTATATCAATATCCAACGTTTCATTGTGTTCCAAATGACAATCAACGTGGCAGCATGTCTCATTGTTATGCTGGGTTCATTGCTCGGAACAGAGATGGTTCTCACTGTGACACAGATGCTTTGGGTTAACCTCATCATGGATACCTTTGCTGCTTTGGCTCTTGCGTCATTGCCTCCATCAGAAATGGTGATGAAAGAGAAACCTCGCCGTAGAGATGCTAACATTATCACAAAACCAATGATATGGCAGATATTCGGAGTCGGTATCTTCTTCGTATTCTTTATGTTTGGCCTTGTTCAGTATTTCAAACATATTGACGTTGTTTCTTTGGCTGATTTCTCATTTGCTGATTATTTTAAAAACTATTTCAATTTTAAAGCTTCACAAGGTATATCGGCGCTTGAACAGACTTACATCTTCACAATATTCGTATTCTTGCAATTCTGGAACTTATTCAACGCTAAAGCGTTCCATAGTGAAGGCTCTGCTTTCAAAGGCTTGTTTAGAAAAGATGTCATAGCTGGCTTTGGATTGGCATTGTTTGTAATTGTCGCAGGTCAACTTCTTATTGTAAACTTCGGCGGTGAAATGTTCAATGTTCAAGCTATGAACATAAACGACTGGCTGTATATCGTTTTAGGAACGATGCCAGTGTTTATCATAGGTGAAGCCATGAGGGCGATTAAGAAATTGTTAAGTTAAAATATGTTCACTTGATAAAATCAAAAAGACGTCACTTCATTAAGGTGGCGTCTTTTTTTTAGTTATGAAGTAATGTACTAATGTGGTAATGTAGTGATTTGGTGATGTAGTTATACGTTGCTTATTATCACAATTCCACAATAATCCCAAACATGAAGTTGATTCCAGCTTGTGGAAAATATCCGTTTTCGATATACTCATTTCCTTCAACGATAGCTTTGTAAACCCAAGCATTGCTGCAATATTTATTGTTGAAAATATTATTTATCGCTAAATTGAAATTCAACGTCTTGAACAGATTTTGCTTCCATTCGTAATTGATGTTGATATTGCTTGCAAAATATGGTTCCAGACTTCTCGAAAGGGTAGAGGTGTTGTCGATATATTGTCGTCCGACATATTTCTCTTGAAATACGATGTCCAAATATTTAATAGGTGTTGCCTTTAAGTTCAATCCTGAAATTATATTAGGAGAAAATGAAATGTCCGTTGTTCCTAAATTCTCTGTACTTTGTCCAAGATAATTCCATTCGTTATCATAAAGTTCCACGTAATCAATGAAATCTATTATCTTGTTCCGACTTAAGGCAAAATTGAAATCAAAACCAAAGTATTTGTTTGCTTGATATGCAAGACTTCCTTCTAATCCTAATCTATAGCTTTTGTCAACATTCATCATTATGCTATTGCCGACATTGTTGATTTCTCCCGTAATAACTAGTTGGTCTTTATAATCCATATAGAAGACATTTGTGCTTAAAGCTATTTTTCTGTTTTTATATGAATAACCTAATTCATAATCAATGAGTTTTTCATGTGTGACTTTCTCTCTCTGAGTCTCGTCTGCGTCAGTGTATATGTCGCGGTTTGGTTCTCTGTTGGAATAAGCGACCGAGAAATATGCTGAATTCTTTTCATTTATTGTATAAAAAATACCGCCTTTGGGATTCCAGAAATCGAAGATATGACTTTGCGTGATGTTGTTCAAATCGTCATGAATGCCGTTCAAATCATAATTGATATGTCTGTATTGTATTTCGGCAAAGAAATTAAAATACGAGTTTAATTCGTAATTGCTTGATACATAAATGTTATAGTATTCTTTCTTGCCAGTATTTTCATACCATCTGTAATTTAATGGTATTGGATATTCTGCCCAATTTATAATTCCATAATGATCTCCGTCGTATTTGTTCCAGCTTCCGCCATAATTGATGTCGAACTTTCCAGTTTTTTGATTTAATGTAATGTTGATGCCATAGAATTTATTGTCTAACCATTTCTGCTGCACTAAGTTAAGTCTGTTGATAATTGTGTCGCCAATGATTATGGGTTGTAATCCATAACTGGATAGTTTCTTGTCATTCTTATAATTTTCGTAATAACCTTTTCCTGTTGTTAAAAATGCTGATGCTGTCAATATTAGATTTGGCGAGAAACTATGTGCATAATGCAATTGATAGTATGTTTGGTTATATTTGTCGATTTCATTTTCATAATAACCAATAAAATTACCGTTTTTATCGTACATGGTTCCTGCTGGATTAAAAGTGGGATTTGTAGCTAGGATGTCTTTAGGACAACCGTTCCAAGCTTGATAAGTCTGTTCTTTTCCATTCATAATCATGAATTTAAGGAAGTTGTTTTTGTCTGACCATGAAGCTGATAGTTGGTAAGAGAACAAGTCGGAATATGCTCTGTCGATATAGCCTTCTGAGTTTATTTTACTGATTCTTCCGTTGAAGTTAAATCCATTTCTGTCTCTTCCAGTGGAAAAATTGATAGTGTTTTTCAAAGTGTTGAAAGATCCTATTGAGCTGCTCAGTCTGGCAAAAGGCTCTGTTGTCTGTTCGTCTGTTTTTATATTAATTGAAGCTCCGAAAGCTGCTGCGCCATTGCTTGAGTTACCGACTCCTCTTTGAATCTGTATGTTGTCAACGGAAGATGCTAGATCTGGTAAATCAACGAAATAAACCAGATTTGATTCTGCGTCATTGATAGGCACACCGTTCAAAGTGACGTTGATTCTTGTCAAGTCGCTGCCACGAACTCGCATTCCGGTATAACCCACGCCGGCGCCAGCATCGGAAGTCACGATAAGTGATGGCGTGTTTTGTAAGAGATAAGGTAAATCGTTCCCTTGATTGCTCTTTTTCAATTCGTTAGATGTTATCTCGGAGTAGGTGAGAGGCGTCTTTTGTCCAACGCGGCTTGCTGAAACTATAATCTCATCTTCCATCATCGAATCTATCGTCATCGCGATTTTTATCTTGCAGTCTTTGCTGATGTTGACAGCGGTTTCGTAAATCTTGAAACCTACATAAGTGGCTTCTAAAGTGTAACTTCCTTTTTGGATGTTTTCAAATTTGAAATTGCCGTTTTCGTCACTGACAGTCACGAGTTCTAACTCTTTGATAGAGATGTGTGTACCAATCAGAACTTCTTGGTTTTCTTTGTCAACGACATTGCCGTTTAAATTGAATTGTGCAAACAATTGTATTGGCAGAAATATTGCCAACAGCAAACTTGTTTTGAAGAATTTGAACATAACTAATTGATTTAAATTAAGTTAAACATAAATTAAATCAATAGAGGAAAGTTTTGATGTTGCTCATTTCCCGGTCTCGGCATTATCCGTATCCGGTTCAGAGGGTATGATCTCAGCCTGTATTTCATTTTACTTTCGTAAAAAAGGCACCCCTATTGAAAGTCGGGGCAAAGATATTGTATTTTTTGTTAAGTTTGCAAAAAAAAAGAATGAAGATATTGATTTTAAACGGACCTAACCTGAATCTTATAGGCAGAAGAGAACCTGAAATATATGGAACAGAATCACTTATTGATTTTGTTGATAAGATGAAAAATAAATTTCCAGAGCATCAGTTGGATTATTTCCAGTCTAATCACGAAGGTATTCTCATTGATAAATTGCATGAAGCTTGGGATAATTACGATGGTGTTGTCTTCAATCCTGGTGCTTATTGCCACACTTCAATTGCTTTAGCTGATGCAATTCGTTCTATAGAGACGCCTGTCGTTGAAGTCCATATCAGCGATATTTATTCAAGAGAAGAATATCGTCATCATTCATACACGGCAGAAGCTTCAGTTAAAAGCGTTGTTGGTAAAGGTCTTAAAGGATATGAAGAGGCTGTGATGTATTTGATAGAAAATTATAAGTCTGGAGTGTATCCTGGTGCAATAGGATGAAATTATTACGAGAAATCTCTCTCATCCAATTCTGAATAGAGTCTCTTCTTTTCTAAAAAGTATTTGAAGACTATGTTCTTCTGATATACTTGAGATACCTTGTTATGTGTATATTGACTTCTTTTCTTTTTCAAGGCAGGGATGTGTTTTAGGAAACTGAGATGTGCGCGTGTTACTGCAAAGAAGTCAGCGAAACTACCATCAAATAAAAATTTTACAGCTGCTATCCAGTCAAGGAAAAATCTGTAAAAAATGATTCCAAAGACTTTTCCTTCAGGAAGATTTTTAATCAATAGTGAAAGGTTATTCCTGAAATTTAAATATGTCTTTCTTGCTGATGACTTTGGTAATGTGCCTCCGCCGATATGATATATTGTTGAATCGGGACAATACATTATCTTATATCCTAAATTTTTCAGCCTCCAGCATAAGTCAATTTCTTCCATGTGGGCAAAAAAGTCGTCGTCAAGACCACCGTATCGATGATATAGTGAGGCTCTTATAAACATACAAGCTCCTGTTGCCCAGAACACTTCCTTTGTATCGTTATATTGACTTTCATCTGTTTCTAAATCTTGAAATAATCTTCCGCGGCAGAATGGGTAGCCATATTTGTCGATGAAACCACCTGCTGCACCTGCATATTCAAATTTTGTCTTGTCGTGATATGATAAGATTTTAGGTTGGCATGCAGCAATAGACATATCACTTTCCATTAAATCAATGATAGGGGTGATCCAGTTTGGTGTTACTTCTATATCTGAATTGAGAAGGACGTAATAATCTGCTTCAATTTGACGCAATGCAATATTGTAACCAGTAGCAAAACCTCCGTTATAATCATTGAGGATTAATTTGATATTAGGAAAATTCTTCTTCATGAAGTCCACCGAGTCGTCAGTGGATTTATTGTCGGCAACGATAATATCTGCAACGGAGGATGTGTTTTCAATCACGTTAGGAAGAAATTCTTCCAAAAACTTTCTACCGTTATAATTTAATATTACTACTGCCACTTTTTTCATGGCTGCAAAGATAAGAAAAAAGTCTATAAGACTATAAGCTGTAAGTCTATAAGTTTTTTATTATAATAATAAGACGAAAAGGTTTTTATATTTAAATTTTAACTTGTAGTCTTGTAGTCTTGTAGTCTTGTGGTCTTAAAAAAAAGACTCCCATTGCTGAGAGTCTCAAAAGGTATAAGATAAAATATGTGGTATGTTAAAAATGCTATTGTTATCTAGGATTGTCGTAGTAATCCTTTGCGTCGTCGCCGTAGTAGAAGTCTGGGTTGACGCTGCCGTCAGAGTTATAGAATTCTTTGTATGTGCTATAACTTCTGGAATATATTTCGTTAGTCCAGCGTGAGTTGTTGATTTCGCCGATAGCATCTGAGTGTATGAGCTGGAAGTCGTTGGTTACTATGTCTTTGCTCATGAAGACGAATTTTTTGTTTCTTTGGTTTGCCAATGTGTAGTAGTGCCATATTTCGTATGGATAAGCGCCTTGTTCGTTATGGTTTTGAACTATTCTGTCAGGAGCGCCATATTTCAAGAATACGCGGCCTCTGTCTGTTTGGTAGCCTTTAAGTTTTACCGCTGCGAATGAAGAATTTACGCGTTTGACTTGTGTGTAATAGTTTTCCCATTCAACTTGTGGTGACAATGCGTCACGGCTTGACCAGAAACTATAGAAATATTGTTGCATTGTTGTAATGTCGTTGCTTTTAATCAGATTGCTTGCGTATTCTGCTTCAATTTGTGATGAAATAGGAGCCAAAGTTCTGATATATTCTCTAATTGTATCAATATTGTCTATGCTTCCAGAGAAAACTTTTGTTGGGTCTATTGAAGCCAAAGCGCTATTGTCGATTTGGTAATTTGTGTTGCTTCTTTGGAAGAAGAATTGGTTGTAGCCGATAATTTCATTGTTTCTGTTGCGAGCTTCAAGAACAAGATAATAGTTGCCGCTTGGAAGGTTGCTTATATCCATTGTGTTTATAACAACTTCAGTATCTTTAACATTCATTCTTTTTGTGAAGAAATAACTGTCGATTCTTGTGTTGCTTTCGAATGTTTTTAAGTATGTGTTGAGGAGATATTTCTCGTTTTCTCCGAGAGCCTTTTTGCTGTTATAGATCTCAGTGTAGAATGTAAGTCTGTTGACTGATTCAGGATAGTAAGGTATTACCATAGGGATGAGGTCGTATCCGTTCTTTGTGTTGGCTGTGACTTCTGTCGCAGGTTTGTAATCTTCGAGAGCGATTATGCTTGAGAAACAGATGTTTTCAGGAAAATCTACTAATATTGTTTCAGAAACTCTTAAAGGTCTTTCGTTCTTGTTGTTGGCATCTTCAATAGTTATTTCCATTTGGTATTCTCCGTTGGCCAATGAATAACGTTGGATGTCCATGAAGAAACCGTTTAAATAAGTTGTGTCGCTTACTTTTGGACTTGAGACAGAATACTTGTCGTAATTCTTGATTGACTCGCCTTGTTTGAATATGACGGTGAGATTTATCGATGCTTGGTATTGGTCTGCATTTTTTACATACATTAAACTATTGCAGTCAAAAGTGATGTATGTTTCTAAATAAGGTGTGGAGTTTTCTCCTGTGATATTAAAAGTTCCGTAAGAAATAAAAGCGTTGATATTTTTCTCTTGAGCTATGATTTGTGTTGCGAAAAAACACAATAAAAATAATGTTAGTATCCTTTTCATTTTGTTAAAATTTATTTTGATGCAAAGATACTTATACTTTGAATTATGTCAATAAATTTTAACGTTTAAATTATAGAATTTTATTTACGTTATTTTTGTAAATATATGTCTTATATGAAGATATTGAAAAACTTTCGCTAAAATTTCGATTTTGTATATTGCAGGATAAACTCGCTTAAATCGCTTTTTATGTTAAAAATATCTTTGATTTTTTTGCTTCTTTTATTTGATGCGCTGTAAGTCAGTCCTAGCAGTACGGCAATTTCAATATCGTTAAAGTTCATGAAGCTTAAAATAAAGAACTTGGTATCGTTGCTGGTTATGCTTTCGTATTCTTTTTTCAAAGATGGTAATGTGTTTGGAAAATGCTTGTTGAAAGTTTTTACTAGAGAAATGATGTCGTTGTTGGAAAGAGCAAGTTTAGAATTTTCCTGAATGTTTTTGATAAGGATAATTCTGCCTTCCATAAGCGACTTTATTTTCTTGAAAATAATGCTTTCGCAGAATGATTTGTATGCTTCGTCAAAATTTATATTGGTCTTGATAGATTCTAAATCTTCTATTTTTTTAGAGATATTATCAATGATTTTGTCTTTGCTTTGAATTTTCTCGTGATTGTCGCTGATTGTTTCTTCTGCTTTTCTGATAGTTTCTTGATATTTCTTTCTGTTGTGCAGATAAAGCATGATGATGAATGACACCGCTGATATTAAAACGAGAATGATGATGGTATTATAATTGTTGGATTTTTTTTCTTTTTTGTTGTTTATAGTATTATGATATGAGTCGAAAAGCTTTTCCAAATCAAGTTTTAGAGGAGTTCTTCTGATTTCTATAGAATTGTTTTTAGCTTGATGTTGTATGTAAAACATTTCGTTTTCGTGGTCGTTAAGATTGAAATATACTTCAGCCAGTTTTTCTGATGTTGCGAGCTTTTCCTGTTGGTTTCCGTTTTCGAAACAATATTTAAGGTGGGGGAGAGCATCTTTATAATTTCTTTCGTAGAAATGTTTTGTGCCTATGGCAGAATGAAAATCATAGTCTTGAATCTTTATGTTGAAATGATTCTTGAAGATGGAATCAGCATTTTTATAATCGTTTAACTCGTAAAGTGTTACGATTTTATTGTCGATAATTTTTCTATATATATTTAATGGGATTTCATCATATTCTTCAGCTATTTCAAAATAAATCATAGCGATATTGGGAATATGATTATACTGATAAAGTTTTCCTGTTTTGATAAGAGTGTTGAGTACTTTCTCTTTATTGCCTGACGATTCGTAATTTGCGAGAGCTTTGTCGTAAAGTTCTGAAGCTGGTTTAAGAGAGTTGATGTCTTTGTATATGTCAGCGATTCTTTCGTAGATTTCTCCTCTGAATTGATAGTCGAAGGATTTTACTGTTTCTATCTTTGAGAAATATTCGTTGATGTAATCTAACGCTAGAAAGAGTTTCTTTGCAGAAGGAATAAGTTGTTCGGAAGAATAGTCGGAGATAGCGTTTGAGTAGTAAATTTGTGATATTTTTTGAAGATATTCTGGTCTTTTGTGATATTTTTCGGAGCATTTCTTTGCTGAAGAGATGTTATTTTCTATTAATGAATCATTTTCTGTGTAAGAATAATTAAGTATTTCCTCACAATATGATTTAGATACGTCACTACATGATATGATATTCAATGTCGTGATTATCAATAATAATAAAATTATATTTTTAAAAAATCTCTTCATAATACGCATACAAAAATACTGCTTTTATTTGGTGAAAATAAGAAAAAATAAAAATTTTTTCAAAAATAGTTGCATGATTGAAAAAAGTTGTATCTTTGCAGCGGAGAAATGGCAGAGTGGTCGATCGCGGCGGTCTTGAAAACCGTTGTACAGCAATGTACCGGGGGTTCGAATCCCTCTTTCTCCGCGGAGATGAAGCGACTAACAAGTCGCTTTTATTCTTTAAAGAAATACTATAAACATACTGCTTGTTGACTTGTTGTCATGTAGACTTGTTGACTTAGTGAAAGGAGAGATGCCAGAGTGGTCGAATGGGGCGGTCTCGAAAACCGTTGACCGGCATCCCCGGTCCGAGGGTTCGAATCCCTCTCTCTCCGCAAAAGAAAAGGGTGTAAATCATCGATTTACACCCTTTTTTATTGCTTGAATTTAGTAATATCTTATCTAACGAATTTTCCAGTAACTCTTTCGCCATTGACGATAGCAGTGTAGATATAAACGCCTCTTTGGAGTTTTTCTACGCTGACGCTGTTGCCTGAAAATTCCATTGGCATTGTGCGTCCGTTCATGTCGCATATTGTGACGTTTTCGATTTCGCTGCTGAAGACAAGTGATTTGCCATTGTAAATAGCGCTTTCAGCAGTTGCTATGTCTTTTATTCCGTCGTATGTTGGCAAGTCTTTTTTAGAAAGACGGTAGATGCCGCTGTATTTTGTCGTTGCAAATGGTGGCTCGTATGCTGCGAGATAGATGTATTCTTCGTCGCTTTGGAACTGCATAGGTGTGAAATAAGTGCCGTAATAATAAGGGATGCCTTCGTTTAATGTGTACCATGTCTCACCAGCGTTGTCGGTGTAGTAGAGACCTGTTGTCTGCATGCCGATGAAAAGGTCGTCGCCATTGGCATACATCACTCTGATGTTGTTATCGATTGTTTCTGGACGAGGCAATTCTCCCCATTCGCCGTTTTCGTCATAAGTGATGATGAAAGGAGTGTCTGCATTGTCATTCATGACAGAGCGTCCTGTGCAGAGCTTGCCTTGATAGATTGTTGATTCTGCCATGAAGTTGCTGTCGTTGCGAATGATTTCCCATGAGTTGGTCTCAGGTAAGTATTTGAACACGAAATAAACGCCGTATGCAAAAAGGTCACCATTGTATGACACGAGGTTGTAAATACATTCTACTACTTCTTTTCCGTCATAGTCGAAGGTAAGAGAAGCAATGTCGGTTGCGGTCCATGTGTCGCCATTGTCTTCTGAATATGCTATGCCGCCGCCAGAGAAGTCACCGACGAAGAGTTTGCCTTCGTGGAATGACATGGCGTAGCATATTGCGTATTCAACATATTCGCCGAGAACGTCTTCCACAGCTGATGCGTAGCTAAGCATTTCCCATGTGCCGCCATAGTCGGCTGAACGTGCAATGCATGCGCTATCGCCAGCAGCATAAACGTAGCCGTTGCCTTCTAAAAATAGATTGTAGTTGTGATCTGGCACGGAGACCTTTTTCCATTGAACACCTTTGTCAACAGAAAGATATATGCCGCCGTCTTTTTCTAAAAGGTAATCAGCGATAAGCATATTTCCGTTTTCGGTGATGTGGAATGCGTTTGTGGCAGGTTGGTAACGTATTAACTCCCAAGAATTTGTCTGAGCAAATGCAGATAGAGATAAGAAGCATGCAAATGTCATTGCTATCTTCTTGATAAAGTCTGAGTAATGTTTTTTTCTCATAATGGATTAGTTTAAATTATTAGTAGTTTAATTTGATTATTACTTAATTTAGCGCAAAGATAATATTTTTTGTATATGAATGGCTTAAAATATATTACAATTTAATGTCGTTGATTTCCTTTTGTAATAATTCTAAAAATCTTGCTGCATCGCCTCCGTCCATCTGGACATGATGAAACTGGAAAGAAATAGGCAATGTTGTTTTTAGCCATCCTTTACGATATTTTCCCCACATAACCATAGGGTTGAGGAATTTGTCGGTGTATTGATTGACAATGCTGTCGAGTTCTGTAGTGACCATCGCTGAGGTGCCGACAATCATTGCGTCTTCGTTGAAAATGCTTTCGCATGAATTGGCGACTTGTTTGGTCAAAGAAATGTAATCTTTGTTGAATTGATTTATGTCCTTATTGTATGAAATGTCGCAAGAATTGATGCCGCCTTTTATATTGTTAACTATGACGTTGATTGCTAGTTCGTTATATTGGAACATTTTGTCTTTGACAGGCAATAAATAAAATTCCTCCATCTGACTTGCAGCCTTGCCGATGCACCAGCAGAGAAGCATGTTTAATTTCAAATTTCTTTTCTTGCTTATTTTGATAATATGACTTATGTCGAATGTCTTTGTCAGTGTTACCATCGGCATAGGGGAGGACATCCACATCTCAAAAGCGAAGGCTCTTTTTGTTTCCTTTGGATTTATTTCTTTCATGATTTGTACTGGTTTTATTTTACAAATATAGGAAAAAGGCTAAAGGTTAATGACTAAAGACTGAAGTTTTTTTTAGAGGGATTAGAGGAAAAGCCATTGAACTAAGAACCTTAAACTTTAGCCTTTAGCCTTTAGCCTTTAGCCCTTAGACTTGTAGTCTTGTGGTCTTGTAGTCTTTCCTTGGGCGTTTCGGCTCCGCCTTCAGCTCCGCCGTCGGGCTTTCCGCTATATCTTTGCTCGCTTCGTTATCACTTCGCTCGCAAAGGATGCCGCTCCAATCCCTAACGCTTTGGCGAACTCTAGAAATTTAGAGCTCTAGAAATTTAGAAAACCTCTATAAAATAGCATCGTTTTTATGCTTTTTCTTCGTGATTTGTGATATTTTTTGATGGTTTTTGCTGTCAAATCTTCTCTTTTGATGATAAAAATGTAATTTTATCTCTTTGTAATGTATTGATATTGTATAATTTAAAACAAAATTAAAAATTTTTGATAAAATGCTTGCGTGGAATAAAAAAGTTGTATCTTTGCAGCGGAGAAATGGCAGAGTGGTCGATCGCGGCGGTCTTGAAAACCGTTGTACAGCAATGTACCGGGGGTTCGAATCCCTCTTTCTCCGCGGAGATGAAGCGACTTGATGAAAGTCGCTTTTTTTTTATACCTTTTTTTATTTTATAGGCTCCATGTGAATATTGATGAAGATGTCCTTGTGAAGTTCTTCCTTTAATTTGTTTTCGATGTCAACAGTGATTTGATGAGCGTCGTAAAGACTCATCGCGCCGTCCATTCTTATATGTACGTCGATGGAATAGCTTTTTCCGATGCGACGAGTGCGTAAATGATGAGGTGAGCTTATTTCATTGAAAGACAATAATATCTCGATTATTTTCTTTTCTATTTCCTTAGGCAAGGATTTCTCTAATAATTCATCAAGACCAGCTTTCGTCAGTTGATATGCCACTTTTAAAATGAAAAAGCTGACGATAACGGCTGCAATTGGGTCGAGAATTGTCCATTTGTTTCCTAATATAATCGCGCCTCCGATGCCTAAAGCGGTTCCTATTGACGAAAAGGCGTCGCTGCGATGATGCCACGCGTTGGCAACTACAGATGGAGAGTCTAGTTTCTTGCCTTTAATTACGGTGTATCTGTATAGTATTTCTTTGACGATTATGGAAACGATAGCTGCCACCAACGCAATGATGCCTGGACTTTTGATGGAGTTGCCTTTTGCGACTTCTACAATAGAGACGATGCCGTTTTTCATTATGCCTAAACCAACGGCAACCAATACGATGCCGATTATTACTGTCGCCAATGTCTCGAATTTTCCGTGTCCGTAATGATGGTTTTCATCTTCTTCTTTTGATGAGATACGCACGAAGATCATCACGACGATGTCGGTTAAAAAATCAGAAAAGGAGTGTACTGCGTCGGCAATCATCGCTGCGCTGTTGCTCAAAAATCCTGCTATGAACTTAAATATCAGAAGTAAAAGATTGCCAACGGCTCCAATTGTTGTTACTTTGTATATTTCTTTTTCTCTATTGCTTGCTTTCATTGTGAAGTTATTTTTGGACAAAGATATGAAATTTAGATTGAACAGCTTAGACTTAAACCTAATATTTCTTATCTTTGTTGAGTTAATGTGTTATTTGTTTTATGGATGTAAATTTAAATAAATATTCTCATTCAGAGGAGGTTGCTAATTCAGGATCTCATTTTCTTGGAACAGTGATGGGTGTGATTGTATGTTCTTTGTTTTTGTCCAAAGCCTATCAGTCGGGAAATGCGTTGTCGATATGTGCTTTGTGGATATATTTCTTCGGTGTCGTCAGTTCGTATGTGGCGTCATCAGTGTATCATGCGTGTCCTGTAAGAAAAGAGAAAGCACGACTTCTGCTAAGAAAATTCGATCATGCGGCCATATATTGGCATATTGCTGGCAGTTATACTCCTATAACATTGATAGCAATGTATAATTATGGCGCCACGACATGGGCGATAGGAGTCACTGTCTTCATCTGGTTAAGTGCTATATTGGGAACGATGTTGACGTTCAGAAAGATAAAACCTCATAGTTATTTTAAAACGGCTTGTTATGTCTTGATGGGTTTGTCGATACTTGTCGCTATTAAGCCTTTATACGATAGCGTAGGTCTTAAAGTGGTGCTGTTTATTGTTGCAGAAGGACTTAGCTATATAATAGGCGCTGTCTTTTATAGTTTTAAAAAGATAAAATTTATGCATTCGGTATTTCATGTGTTTGTCGTCTTAGGCGATGTCTTTCACATGATTGCGGTTTGGTATGTGATAGGAATGTATATATAGTTGAAAATGGAGAATTTTCAGGTATAATAAATATAGTGAAGTTTGGTTGTATGAAGCGAATATTATTTGTAATTTTTATATTCTTAAGTCTTAATGTTTTTTCACAGAATGAAGAGAAATTCTTCAATGGATATGACGGTGGCATGATGATTCATGCAGGATATGTTTCAAAGAATATTGCGCCTGTCGATTTCAAGGCGGAAGGTGTTACCAAAGGAATCGGCGGTGCGATAAGGTTTCATTTTGGAAAGCATTATCGTATTGGTACAGAAGGCTATGTGTCAACGTTGTCTTTGAAAAAAGATTTGGTAGAAGGCAGTTATATCAAGACTTTCTGGGCTGGTTTGATAAATGATTTCTACTGGCAGTTTGGTAAGTTTATGCCATACGTTGGTTTGACTGTCGGTGGCGGAACTTTGACGGATTGTTTTATCTTTGAAGGAGATAATCACGACTGGAATCCTGAATCTGAGGTGATTATCAACAAGACTGCATTTGTCGCAATAGATCCTTATATCGGCTGTGATTATAGTCTAACCGATGCCTTGCATCTCACATTTAAAATAGATTATCTCAACGGATTCAACAAAAGTGAGTTACATCTCCCAACAGGACCGAGATTCTATATAGGAGCGATATTTTTCCATTAATGACTAATGGCTAAAGGCAGAAGACTAAGGGTTCTTTAGCCATTTGCCTTTAGCCATTTGTCTTTATTTACTAAATTCTTTAAATGTCAGCATTGGGATGTTGAGGTTGAGGAAGTCGTCTTTGTCGAGTTTTTCTTTGAACATGAAGTCGAAGAATCCTTTGTGATAAGCTATGAATGAGCTGAGGCTTATGTCGTTGCGTTCGCAGAATATCTTAAGTGCTTGAGGAGCGTTGTTAGTATTGATGAGTTGGAAATGTATTTCGCCTTCGTATTCTTTTTCAAGAAATGCTTGTTCGAGTTCTTCCATCATGATTGCCTCTTTTGGACCTTCTGCGTCTTCGATGAAGTGAAGGACGTGGATGTGAGGCTTGTATGGTTTTAATATATTGAAAATTTTGTCTATAGTGTTGATGTCTAGTTCGTTGAAGTCGGTAGCATAGACAACTTCGTTGCTTTTTCTCCAGCTGTAACCTTCAGGGATGAAGAGCATAGGGACATTGCATTTTGTCATGACGCTTTTAACAAGACTGCCTTCGAGGAAGCGTTTGCCGCCTTTGCCGCGTGTACCCATTAATATAAGGTCAGGATTTTCGCTCTTCGATAATTCGATAAGTTCTTCTTCTGGATCACCGCTGACCAAAACAGGACGTACGGTGATGTTTTCAAGACCTTCTTCGTTAATCAGATTGATAAGGTATTGGGTCTTTTCCAGCATGATCTGTTGTGAGTTCTTTTCAAGTTCAATCAAGAGCTCGGTGGTGAAATAGTTGTCTGTGTCCATATTTCCTGGATAGCTGTTGCTTCCAATAAAAACATTGTCCATATAAGCATGAAATATTATTATTTCGCCTCCTGAGTTCTTTAAAAAGTCAATAGCGTACGGAAGAAGCACTTTGTTTTCTTCGCTGAAGTCGGTGGATAGTATTATTTTCATCTCGTTAAATTTGTCTCTACAAAAGTAATAATTCTTTAAAAAGAAACAAATTTTTTGATAAAAAGTTTTGATAAAAATTGGAAAAAAATAAGTTTAAGAATTGATATTTTTGAATGGATTTTTTATTACATTTGCGCATCTTATGATTCTGTTAAAGAAACATATATAAATTGTTTTGCGTATAATTTTTTGAAAAATAATAACACTATAATAAAAATCATTATGAGAAAATTATCCTTATTTTTAGTTTTGATTGGTTTGTTTTTGGTGTCATGTAATCCAAAGGAGCCAGTTGTAAAAACACAGACGGTTTCAGAAATAGCAGCAACTTCTGCAGTTGGCGGCGGTGAAGTCGTTGAAGACGGTCGCGCAGATGTGACAGAAAGAGGCGTTTGCTGGAGTGTTGCGGAAAATCCAACAGTCGCAGATGCGCATTCTGTTAACGGCGCTGGTCTCGGTTCATTCGTGAGCAATATCACAGGTTTGACACCAAACACTGCTTATTATGTGAGAGCGTATGCGACAAACAGCGAAGGTACTTCATACGGCGAACAAGTGAATTTCATGACATTGGAAGAAATAATTGAACTTGCTACGGTCAAGACTTTATTGGTGACAGGCATCACATCAACAACAGCAGTTGCTGGCGGTGACGTAACAGCAGACGGCGGTACAGAAGTCACTGCGAAAGGTGTATGCTGGAGCACATCGCAAGAACCAACAATAGAAGGCGAACATACAGAAAACGGCGCTGGTACAGGCGAATTTACAGCAGAATTGTCAGGATTGGAACAAAATACAACATATTACGTTAGAGCATACGCAACAAATAAAGAAGGCACAGCTTACGGTGAAGAAGTTTCATTTACTACATTACAAGAAAATCTCGTTGTTAAGCCAATGGTTACCACTTTGGAAATTGCTGGCGTTTCACAGACAACAGCAGTTGCTGGCGGTAACGTTACATCAGACGGCGGTGCTGAAGTCACTGCAAGAGGCGTTTGCTGGAGCGCATCGCAAGAGCCAACAATCGAAGGCGAGCATACAACAGACGGCGCTGGCACAGGCGAATATCAGTCTAACTTATCCGGATTGACAGCAAATACAACATATTACGTAAGAGCATACGCGACAAATAGCGAAGGCACAGCTTACGGAGAAGAAATCAGTTTTACAACATTGGAAGAACATATCGTCGTTGAACCAACAGTCGTTACTGTTTCGGTCTCTGAAGTCACAGAGACAACAGCAGTTACAGGTGGTAACGTAACTTCAGACGGCGGCGGTGAAGTGTCAGCAAGAGGCGTCTGCTGGAGCACATCGCAAGAACCAACAGTAGAAGGCAGCCACACTACAGACGGAACAGGAGTAGGTGAGTTTGTAAGCAACTTGACAGATTTGACTGATAACACAACTTATTATGTAAGAGCTTACGCAACAAATGAACAAGGCACTTCATACGGTGAACAAATGAGTTTCACAACAGTTAAACATATCGACGTTCCAGAAGTCGCAACAGTGGAACCTGCAGAAATTACTTCAACATCTGCTGTTACTGGCGGTAACGTAATATCAGACGGCGGCGCTGAAGTAACAGCGAAAGGCGTTTGCTGGAGCACATCGCAAAACCCAACAATAAGCGATTCATTCTCAACAGACGGCATCGGTCTCGGTGAGTATATTAGCATCATCAACGGTTTGACAATCAATACAACATATTATGTAAGAGCATACGCAACAAATGCTGCTGGCACTGCTTACGGCGAAGAATTTAGTTTCACAACATTATGCGATTTGCCAACAGTCATCACAACCGCTATTACAAATGTTGAGATTACAACAGCAAAAGGCGGCGGTAATGTCACTGCTGACGGCGGCGCTGAAGTGACAGCAAGAGGTCTCTGCTGGGCAACTCACATGGAACCAACAATTGAAGATGGCTTCCTTACAGAAGGCGCTGGTTTGGGTGAATTTACATGCGACATCACTGGTCTTAATGAAAATACAAGATATTACGTAAGAGCTTACGCAACAAATAGCGTTGGTACAGCTTACGGTAATGTTACAACATTAAAGACAACCGACGACGGAACAATCGCTGGCATTGAATACGTTGACTTAGGTCTTAGCGTAAGATGGGCTCCATTTAATATAGGTGCGACATCACCAACAGAATGTGGCGATTACTTCGCATGGGGCGAGATAGAAACAAAGACAGAATATACAGAAGCTAACAGTCTCACACATGGTATCTACATGGACGACATCGGCGGCAACCCACAATATGACGCTGCACGCGCTATCTGGGGCTCAACATGGAGACTTCCATCAAGAGAGGAAATTGAAGAAATAGTTGCAGAATGTACATGGGAATGGACAAGCGTTGACGGCATGAACGGATGCAAGATTACAGGTCCTAACGGCAATCACATCTTCGTTCCAGCAGCAGGCTGTTACATCGGAGCAGAACTTAAGATGTTAGGTCAAAACGGTATGTATCACTCATATAAGATGTGCGGCGACTACGTCAACTTCTCGTACGGATTCCACTTCGGCGAAGGTGATGACAACTACCAACTCGACTGGTTATACAGAGCTTACGGACGTTCAATCCGCCCAGTAACGGAATAAGAAATTTAGAATTCTAGAATTTTAGAACTTTAGAAAGAGATTGGGATTTCGAAAGAGATTCCAGTCTTTTTTTTATGTCTATGAAATTTTTTTTTTGACAAACTCCATTACTCCATCACTATTTTTTTACACTTCCTTGTCTAATATTTTTACATATTGTTTTATGTTTAAAAGTTAACTCGTTGTTTTTTAATACCTTGACTTTATGGCATATCTTTGGCACGTTATAAAACGTAAAATGTTAAAGAAATGATGATAAAGACAACAAGACTATATGACAACAAGACAACAAGTCTGTTTGATGTTGATTATAATAAAATTCAAAGTTCAATAGTCAAGAGCCAAAGTATTATAAGAACGATTTTCATTTATGTAGTGTTAAATTTTTTGACACTTTCGCTTGTCGCGCAGTCGCTGCCTATGACTTTGGACGACTGCATGGCATACGCGGTGGAACATTCCACTTCGGTAGGCAAGAAAATAAACGCTCTTGATGACGCTCAGCAGGATTATAATTCCTCGCTGGCTTCTCTTTTCCCTTCCTTGTCGGCAAGCGTTTCTGGTGCGACAAACTTCGGTCGCTCCATCGACCCGGAGACAAATAATTATACCAATGTCTCAACATTCAGTAACTCATACGGAATATCTGGTTCTATGCCTTTGTTTGCTGGACTTCAAGGCGTCAATACGGTACGTGCCGCTAAGGTGGCTCGCGAACGTGGCGTCAACGACTTACAGCTCTCCCGTGACGAAATCGCGATGCAGACCATGAAAGCTTATATTGACGTATTATATTATATAGGTACTACAGAAATAGCTGCCAAGCAACTGGAAGACTCTCGTCTTATGTTAAAAGAAATTAAGAAACTTTATGAAATTGGACGTAAGAGCGCAGCGGAAATGGCAGAGGTTGAGTCGCAGGAAGCTAACTACGACTATCTTCTCACTGAACAGCAGAATAATCTCGCTCTCGCGAAGATAAGATTATGTGAGATTATGAATTATCCTCAAGATGAAGAACTTAATATAGATGAAAACATAGACATTGAATTTGTCAATATGCTTACGCCTATGGAAGATGTCGTGACTTACGCCTTGAACAATAATGCGAAAGTGATATCGGCAGAACTTAACACTTCTTATTCTAAATTTAATTATAAGAAAATCAAAGGATATTATTATCCATCCTTATATCTCTACGGAGGTTATAACACAAGCTATTTCGTTAATATGGAAAACCAGGCTGCTTACGATGCCTTCTTGAATCAGTTGAGAAATAATGTGGGTTCGTATATTCAGGTTGGACTTTCCATCCCTATATTTTCAGGATTGAACATCAGGACTTCAACACGCAAGGCTCATAACGCGTGGCGTAATGCCGAACTTGACGAGATGGCGGTGCGTAACGCTGTGGAGAGCGAGGTGACACAGTCGTATCAGCAGATGAAAGGATATGCGAAACAATATATTCTCGGACAAAAGAAAGTTGACGCAGCGCAACTCGCATACGACGGAATATCTGCCAAGTTCGAGAAAGGATTAGTCACGGCAATAGATTTACAGACAGCCTCAACGACATTATTACAAGCAAAATCAGACTGCCTACGCTCGAAACTACAATACGTTATAGAATATAAGATGGTGGAATATTATAATGGAGGTAAATTGGTCAAATAATGAAAGACTTTAAAAATTGAAAATTGAAAGGTGAAAATTGAAAAATAATTGAATAATTTGGTTTAAGGTTTAATGCTTAATGTTTAAGGAATAGAATCAAATAAACTTAAAAACTATTAACTTAAAACTTAAAAACTACTTTAAACTTTAAACCTTAAACTTTAAACTAATAAAAAAATGGACATAAAATTAGAAAAGAAAAAAGGATTGAAGGCGTTGTTTCGTATGAAGAACATGCCGTATTTTGGTGCTGCTGCTTTGGTGGTTTTCATCGTGTGGCTGGCATTGCGTGACAACAAAAGTACGCTGAGAGTCGATGCTGCAACTATGTCGGTGGCTGTTGTTGAACATGGTGAGTTTAATGATTATGTACGCCTTACAGGCTCGGTGCAGCCAATGACTACCGTGCAGCTCTCGCCTTTAGAGTCGGGTGTTGTGGAGCGCATCGTTGCAGAAGAAGGCACATCGGTAAAGCGTGGCGATGTTATCTTGGAAATGTCGAACAACTCATTGTCAATGCAGATTCTGCAGTCGGAGGCAGACCTCGCTGAGAAGCAGAATATCTTACGTAACACGATGATCTCTATGGAACAGGAACGTCTCAGTTTACGTCAGGAGAAACTGCAGCTCGACTTGGAGGTGAGCCGTTTGCAACGTACTTATATACAGAACCAGGAACTTTATGAAAACAGTCTCATTGCCAAGGAGGATTATCTTCAGTCGAAAGAAAATTACGAACTTGCAGTAAACAAACGCGACTTGATATTGGAACGTCAGAAGCAGGATTCCTTATATCGTTCTTCACAGGTTGCGCAGATGGAGGAGAGTCTGAAGTCGATGGAACGTAATATGGAACTTATACGCCAGCGCGTTGATAACCTCAAGGTGAAGGCACCTATAGACGGTGAGGTAGGTATGCTCGACGTGGTGCTTGGACAGTCGCTCACACAAGGAATGAACATAGGACAAATCAACGACTTATCGGCTTATAAAGTGCAGGCTCAGGTTGATGAACATTATATAGATAGAGTGACGACAGGTCTAACGGCTTCCTTTGAACGTCAGGATAATAAGTTTAAGATGATGCTGAGAAAGGTATATCCGGAAGTACGTAACGGACAGTTCAAGGCAGACTTCCGTTTTGTGGGCGATGTGCCAGAAAACATACGCAGAGGTCAGACATATTATCTCAATCTGCAGCTTGGACAGCCCAGCGAAGCCATATTGATACCGAGAGGTTCATTCTTCCAGCATACAGGAGGACGATGGATTTACGTCATTGACGAGAGCGGCGAGAAAGCCTACAAGAGAGAGATACGCATCGGACGACAGAACCCTCAATATTACGAAGTGCTCGAAGGACTCAAACCTGGAGAAAAAGTTATAACTTCGTCGTATGATAAATATGGAGACAATGAGGTGCTGGTGATTGATTAGGAACTGAGGAATTGAGGAACTGAGGAGTAGTTTGGTCGCTGAGCCTGTCGAAGCGACAATGTTGCCTTCGACAATCTCAGGCACCGTAAATTGAAAACGGAAAATTGAAAATTAAATAAAAATCTGGTTTAAGGTTTAATGCTTAAGGTTTAAGGTTGGAATTTATAAACTTTAAAACTTAAAACTTTCAACCTCAAAAACTACTCTAAACTCTAAACCATAAACTCTAAACTAAAAAGAATATGTACATCAAAAACTTCATCACATTATTACGCAGATATACGACATCGTCTTTGTTGAATGTCGTTGGTATGGCGATAGCCTTTGCTTCTGTATATCTTATTTTGGTTCAAGTGAACCACGATCTGTTGTTTAACAGGGCATTGTCAAATTCGGAAAGAATTTATAGAGTTGAAAAAACATCTGCAGATAATTTAGATAGCTGGTCTTATTATTGGAATCAGCAGCTGCCTGATAAGATGTGTGCTTCTATTCCTGAAATAGAATCTGCTGGTACTTTAAATATTTCGTTTCCTGAAGAATATATTTGGTATGATCATTCTATAAAACGAAACCAGACGATAGATAATCTTAGAATAAAACTGTCATACGCAGAACCTAAAGCTCTTGAAGTGTTTTCTTATGATTTCATTGAAGGTGGTTTGGAAAATTTCGTGACTGTAAATGATGTCATTATTTCAGAAGATGTTGCGAAGAAATACGACTTGAAAGTCGGAGATGTCTTGACTGTCGGTCGTGGTCTCGCGACAAAAATGACACGTAACGTTGTTGGTATATATAAAAACTTGCCAAAACCTAATAGCATATCAGAATGTGAGGGTTGGTCTTGTGATGTGGGATATAATGATGAAAACAGCTGGGGAAAATCTTTTTATGTAAGATTGAAAGAGGGAACATCGTCAGAGGAAGTCGCAGAGAAAATGAGAGACATTGCTCTTGAATATTGGAGAGATAGAAATTCATCTAATGATAATATGTGCGTGCGTCTCAATCCTATTGCCAACCTTTATCTTGATGACACATCGTCAATGGAAGGTTCTGAAGGAAATAGAACTACCACATATAGTCTGATAGTGATAGCAGTGCTTATACTTGTCATATCTTTCATCAACTTCGTCAATTTCTTCTTTGCCTTGATACCGACTCGTATCAAGTCTATCAATACTTATAAGGTATTCGGCGCTCCGACATCAAAACTGCGTCTTAACATACTCATGGAAACATTGGGTCTGACAATGTTGTCTGTCTTGCTTGCAGCAATCATTGTATTCGCTTTTGCAAATACACCATTATCAGGATACATATCGACATCGGTTGCATTAAAGGAAAACTGGTACATCGCTCTTGCGATATTTGTCATACTTATGATATTGGCTGCGCTGATAAGTCTTTATCCTGCGTTTTATATCACCAAGTTTAATCCGTCATTGGTCTTGAAAGGTTCTTTCCATGCCACTAAATCAGGTAGGATGTTGCGATATTCTTTGGTGGGAATACAATATGTCATTTCAATATCTTTGATAATATGTACTTTGTTTATTCAAAGACAACATAACTACATGCTTAAGCATGAATTGGGATTTGATAAGGAAATGCTTTATATATTCAAAATGCCTCAAGGACTTTTGGGAAATGGAGGAGAGATGGATTATTCAAATCGTGATGCCATTACTGAGATGTTGAAGCAAAATCCTAATATCATCGATGTGGCATACGGAGATGGACGTTTGGTCGATTATGACCACATGACATGGAGCCGTGATTATAAAGATGGATTTATTAACTTCCGCGCATTCCCTGTCTCTTGGAATTTCTTGCAGATGATGGGAATCAAAATAGAAGAAGGTCGTGACTTCATGCCATCGGATGAAAATACTAACGGCGGAGCTCTTATCTTCAACAGAGCTGCTGTAGATAAATATGGATTAGATATAGAGACATTTATAAATGCTCATGGAGATGTGCCTAATCCAGTGGTGGGCATTTGTGAAGACTTTAATTTCCAGCCTTTGCATAAAGATATAAATCCATGGGCCTTTGTAGTCTTCGGACAATATGGATGGCATTATCCTAGATATGTTTATTTGCGCGTAGCTGCTGGTACTGACTTTAAGGAAATTGATAAATTTGTGAAAGATATTTTTGAAGAAATAGCCTGGTTCGTGGCTCCTGAGATATACGAACTTAAATTCTTCGACGATGAACTTGCGATACAATATCAGACTGAAGATAAATTGTCAACACTTGTTACGATGTTTTCTGTTTTGTCAATCGTAATCTCTATCATCGGAGTATTCGGTTTGGTGTTGTTCGAGACGCAGTACAAACGTCATGAGATAGGAATACGCCGTGTTCACGGGGCATCGTCTGTTGGTATCATCAAGATGTTTAACAGGAAATATCTCTATATAGTTGCAATCTGTTCAGTCATAGCAATACCGATAAGTTATTTTATCATAGACAGATGGATGCAGCAGTTTGCCTATAGGTGTGAGATGTCGTTGTGGGTCTATGCCGTCGCAGTTGCGGCAGTTGCGATAATTACCATGGCGACAGTGACAATACGTTCCTGGAAAGCGGCGAATGAGAACCCAATGGATGTGTTGTGATTAAAATTGAAAAATGAAAACGGAAAATTGAAAAATAAAAATTAAATAAAAGTGTAGAGTTGAGAGTGTAGAGTAGTAGGAAAGTTAAGAGTGTAAAGTTTATCAGATTCAAAATACACTTTAAACTATACACTAATTAACTCCAAAACTACTCACAACTATACACTATAAACTTTAAACTTAAAAAAAGTATGTACATCAAAAACTTCATCACATTATTACGCAGATATACAACATCGTCATTGTTGAATGTCGTTGGCATGGCGATAGCCTTCGCGGCTATATATCTTATTTCTGTTCAAGTGAATCATGACCTTTCATATAACCGAGTTATTAAAAACTCAGAGCGAATCTATCGTTTGGAGTATCCTAATGAGACTGGTAATGGTCGCTGGGATATATGGTGGAATCGTCAATTTCCAGATAAGTTGGTTAGCATATGCCCTGAAATTGAGGCGGCAGGTTCGATTGGTGTATTGGCACACTCAATGTATCAAGATGAGTACTCTATCCATCGTAATGCCATAGTTGAGAACTTTACGATCAGTCTAGCAGGTGCAGAACCAGAGGGGTTGGCTGTTTTCCCATTCGAGATTGTAGCAGGTAGTTTGGATGATTTAGCAACTGGGGATGAGATGATTATCTCTGAGTCTGTTGCCAATAAATTCAATTTATCAGTGGGTGATGACCTACATTATGGTAGAGGTGCTATGAATAGTGCTATCCGTACAATTGTGGCGATTTATAAGGACTTCCCCAAACCATCAACAATCTCAATGCCTATGGGTTATGTGCTTCTTAAACCACAAGCTCAGGCTTCGGAGAGTGATTGGATGGACACTTACTATGTTCGTCTACAAGAGGGAGCAGATGTTAAGGATATTGAGCAGCGAATGACACAAATGGTTATTGATGAGGCTATAAAGAACGGAACTTCGGAGGAAGACCTTGTCGAGGTACTTCACCGTGCCACACCACGACTTACCTCTATTTGTGACCTATACTTTATCAAAGATGCTCCAACAGAAGGCTTGTCTGGCAACCGCTCTACAACCAATTCTTTGATAGCTATTGCAGTCTTGATTTTGGTAATCTCTTTTATCAATTTTGTAAACTTCTTCTTTGCGCTTATTCCAAGCCGTATTCGCGTGGTTAACAACTATAAAATATTTGGTGCACCAACATGGAAGTTACGCTTAAACTTTCTCGTTGAAACAGTTGGTTTAATTCTCGTTGCCTTGCTCGTTGCGGTAATTATCGTATGTGTGTTTGCTGAAACTCCGCTCAAAGAGTATATTTCGACTTCTGTTGCAATTAATGATAATTGGGCGTTGGCAGGATCTATTGCAGGCGGAGTTATATTGCTGGGAGTTATAGTGTCGCTATACCCGGCATGGTATATCACCAAGTTCTCACCTGCGTTTGTGATTAAGGGTGATTTTGCATCCTCTCGCTCAGGTCGTATCTTGCGATATGCCCTTGTCGGAGTGCAATATATAATATCTATTACACTGATTATTTGCTCGATATTCGTCTATCGTCAGCACCAATTCATGCTCAAGCGTGATATGGGTTTTGACAGAGAGAATCTTCTCTCTGTAGAGGTGCCATTTGAGGCTATGAACCCTGATGTCGAAAGTTCTCGATTGGACTACACTAAGCGAGATGCACTCTTGGATAAGCTAACTCAAAACCCTCAAATCAAAGGCGTGACCTTTGGTGATATTGAGCTGGTGAGTAATGCCGAGGGTAGTTGGGGACGACCATTGGAGAATGGCGATAAAGCTATATTTTCAATACACACTGTATCTTGGAACTTCTTGGATGTTATGGGTATAGAGATTGTTGAAGGTCGTGATTTTCTGTCATCCGATGATAATACTATTACAGGTGCAATGATCTTTAATGAAACAGCTCAAAAGATATATGGGCTTACATTCGAGACTAAGATGTTGGGGCACCTTTACGGACATAACGCTAATATTGTAGGTTTCTGCAAAGACTTCAATTTTGCCCCTGCTGATAGAAATATAGAACCGTTTGCTTTTATGGTTTGCGGTCACTATGGATGGGATATGCCACGTCACGCCTATATCCGTACCATTGCTGGAGCAGATATTGCCGAAGTAAGAAGATATGTCTTTGACACGTTGATGGAGATGGCTCCATATGCGGATCCTGAAAAAATAAAGGTGGAGTTCTTTGATAAGGAATTGGAAGATCTATACTACCTTGAAGAGAAACTCTCAACACTTATCGCAATGTTCTCGTTCCTCTCGATTGTGATTTCTATTATCGGAGTCTTCGGCTTGGTGTTGTTCGAGACACAGTATCGTCGCCGAGAGATTGGTATCCGCAGAGTCCATGGAGCATCGGTGGGTGGCATTTTGCAGATGTTCAACCGCAAGTACATCAATATTGTAGCTATCTGCTCGGCAGTGGCAATCCCTGTCAGTCACTACATCATCAGTCGCTGGATGGAGCAGTATGTTTATCGCGTGGAGATGTCGTGGTGGGTATATGCGCTCGCGGTGGGTGTAATTCTGCTAATCACGATTATCACCGTATCGCTCCGTTCCTGGTCAGCGGCAAATGAAAATCCAACGGAGTCAATTATGAAATAACAAGAATTATATAAACAATTAAAACTAAAATAGTTATGTTAAAAGTCGAAAATTTAAGAAAGAGTTTCTTCACAGAAGAGATAGAAACCATCGCCTTGAATGGCGTTTCATTTGAAGTTAAAGAAGGTGAGTTTGTAGCTGTTATGGGTCCTTCTGGATGTGGCAAGTCAACATTGTTGAACATCTTGGGATTGTTGGACAATCCTACTGGAGGCAGTTATTCACTGCTAGGACAGGAAGTTGGCAACCTCAAAGAGAAAGACAGAACCATGTTCCGTAAGGGCAACATCGGCTTCGTGTTCCAGTCGTTCAACCTTATCGACGAGTTGTCGGTGTCGGAGAACGTAGAGCTTCCGCTTATCTATATGGGAGTGAAATCGTCGGAGCGTAAGGAGCGTGTCGCCAAGATGTTAGACAGGATGAATATCTCACACAGAGCCGACCATTTCCCACAACAGTTATCAGGGGGACAGCAGCAGCGTGTGGCGATAGCCCGTGCCCTTGTGTCGAACCCTAAGCTCATCCTTGCCGACGAACCTACAGGTAACCTCGACTCCAAGAACGGATTGGATGTGATGAACCTCTTGCAGGAACTTAACAGAGAAGGAACCACCATCATCATGGTGACACACTCACAACACGACGCTACTTTTGCCAGCAGAACAATTTGCTTGTTCGACGGCAAGATTGTAACGGATGTGAAGAGCAGACTGTAATCTCCACGTATCACACGAATTAGCACGTATCTTTTGGTCGTGTCAGATGATTGGTTTATGGTTTAATGCTTAAGGTTTAAGGTTGGATTTTATAAACTTTTAAACTTAAAACTTTCAACTTCAAAACTACTCTAAACTCTAAACCATAAACTCTAAACTAAAAATGTAGGCAATTGGTTGCGATTATGTCTGTTGACCGTTGTCTGTTGACATTAAAAAAATAAGAAAATGAAGACATTAAATTACTCGATACGTTATCTGCTGAAGAATAGGGGTAACTCTGCGACACGTGTCATTTCCCTGTCGTTGGGCTTGATAGTGGCTCTTCTCATCTTTTCTTTTGTGGGACTGAAATTGTCGTATAACAGATTTTTTCCTGATAAAGAAAGAATATATCAGGTGTGGACAATCTCACCTCGGTTCAGCGTGAACGGAGTTAACAATTGGATGGTAATGCCGTTAGCTCCTAATATGGCAAATGATATTCCTCAGATAGAGGCGGCAACACATTATATAGATAATCTCATTCAGATAAATCATAATGGAAATAACTTCGACGTGTCAATGTTTAAAGTAAACAGCGATTTTTTCGAGGTGCTAGATTTTGGAGTCATAAGCGGTGACCCTCGTCGTGTGCTGTCGGAAGAAGGTAGAGCGTCAAAAGAAGTAATGATTTCTAAAAGATTATCGGATAAGTTATTCGGAAATGAAGATCCGCTTGGAAAGGTGATAGAGACTACAACAGGTGGTAAATATATTGTTGGAGGAGTGTTCAAGACACCTCCTGTCAATAATACTATCGGTGATTTCGATCTCTTATATAATTTAAACTATGATACCGACGATAATATCTGGACTGGTAATGACTCGTATCCAACATTTATTAAATTGCGAGCAGGTTGTGATATTGCCGAGGTAGAGGCACAGATGGATGAATTCGTAAAACGTTATCCAGACTACAAATTCTATGTTGATACTTGGCAGGTGGGCTTTAGTTTTGTTCCTATAGATAAAAGTATGTTTTTTAAAACTAATGAGAAACAGACTTCTATCTTGATGGGAACGATAGGCTTTGTCGCAATGCTGATAGCTTGTCTTAATTATGTTTTGCTCACCATATCATCATTGTCACAAAGAAGTAAGACGATAGCCATGTTGAGATGTAATGGTGCAAGGCGAAGTGACATATTTAACATGTTGATTAATGAGACATTATTGATACTATTCGTTGCGATATTATTGTCCATTTTGATAATAATGTGTTTAAGCAAAGAAATATCACAGATGTTCTTTGATGTGAAAGTGTTGTTCTCATTAGAAAGAATTTGGATTCCTGCCATGGTATGTATTGTGGCATTTCTTATAGCAGGTTTAATACCTGCAGCAATGTTTTCATCAGTCAGGTTACATTATGCTTTTCGTGGCGGTGCCGAGAATCGCAAATGGTGGAAGAAGATATTGCTTTTTGTGCAAATGGCTTGTACTACGTTTATAGTGATTTTTCTTGGTATCATGATGCGTCAGTATAATTATGTTTTGACAGCAGATTATGGTTATAAATATGATAAAATTATGACAGTTTGTATTCCAGGAACAACTGCTACGCAGCTGACGATACGCGATGAACTTTTGAAACAGACATGCGTAGAAGATGTCGGTATTTCGTTAGGTTATCCTATATGGGGTTATTCTGGTAATCCTATTTATGATGCTCAGTGGAATTTGCTTTTCTCATGTCGTTGGGAAATTGCTGATGAACATTATATCCCGACTATGCAGATGAAAATAGTTGAAGGTCGTAATTACACTGCAACCGATGCGCCGAACAAGGTACTTGTCAATGAATCTTTTGCTGAATATCATGGATTTACTGACAATCCCATAGGTAAGGTGTTCTATAAAGGTGATGGAGGTACATACGAAATAATTGGAGTCGTCGCTGATTACCAGATGGGTGACGGATGGGTAGAGCCGATAGTGATACATCCTTTCCATGCTTATTATGATGAGAACAGAGTTAATTCATTTCAGTTTAATATCAGGATGACTGATTTTTCTGCTGAAAATATTAATACAATAAAAAGTATTATTGATGAATTTTACACTTCAGAATGGCAATATAGTTTCGTAACATTCAATGATAGAATGAAAGATAATTATTATCATGTTCGTCATTTGCGTAATATAGTTTTGATTGTCACTTTGGTGACATTGATAATTACGTTGATTGGTCTGATTGGATATCTTGGCGACGAGATGCAGTCGAAGAGGAGAGAAATCGCGATTCGCAAGGTCTGTGGTGCGACGGTGATGGAAGTGATTAAAAAACTGAGTTTAAATCTTTCTTTGGTAATGTTGCCTGCTATTGCGACAGGTGTCATAGCAGCAGTTATAGGTGGGCGTTATTATCTTGAAATGATAATGATAAATTCTAATCTAATCACGTCATTGTCATTTTGGATTTTCCTTGCAGGAGTGACGCTTGTAATCTTCATTATCTATGTAGTAAATATTTTATACTCTTGGAAAGCCGCAAATGAAAACCCAGTGGAGGTGCTGTGATTAAAATTGAAAATTAAATAATTGGTTTAAGGTTGGAATTTATAAACTTAAAACTATTAACTTAAAACTTTCCAACTGCTTTAAACTTTAAACTTTAAACTTTAAACTTTAAACTAAAAAATGAAAATAGCATTAAAAAACTTCTTGATGACATTGAAACGGTATAAGGTGGCGTCGTTTCTGAATATTGCTGGTCTGACTATCGCTTTCGCGGCTTTTTATGTTATAGCCTCGCAGGTGATTTATTCTCTGACGTATAACCGCTCGCTTAAAGACTCCAATCGTACTTATTATGTGTCGGCATTTCAGAAATGGAACGACCATTGGAGTCTGAACTGTCCTAATCCTTTATGTTATGAGGTCGCAGACATTATGCCGGAGGTAGAGGCTATAGCATCGATGAATCCTTATTATTTCCCAGCTAACGTATATGCCAAGGCGAACGGATATGACTTTGAGAAATTTCCTTACGGCATAACAAATTGTAATTTCTCAATAACTGATGTCTTTGATTTCAAGATATTGTCAGGAAATATACAGGACTTCAATGTGTCTGATGCTATCATCATTTCTGAATCGGCAGCCAAGATGATGAATGTGGAAGTCGGTTCGATGATATATACTGAAGGAGGTGAAAGAATGGATAACGGAATACCTGAAAACCCGTTTAACGTGGTGGCCATCTTCGAAGATTTTGAAGATAACACTTCTCTTTCATCACGTCATATCTTTTTGAACGATGAGCGTAAAGACGGCATGACCAACAACAACTGGAATTACAGAGTCATCGTACGTCTTAGCGATGAAATGTCTGAAGAAAAGTTCGTGGATCTGTGGCAAAAGAAATATGCTGACTGGTACGTCGATATGACACGTGAATACATAGAACAATTCGGTACAGAAGAAGAAAAGGCTGATTACGAAGAAAAGATCGGGAACATGAAAGATGAAAGGGGTTATGTAGTGGATGAAATGATGGCAGTTCCGATACGTCTTGTCTCTTTCGACGAATTATATTTCGAAACAGAGTTTAGCGGCAACAGCATGTCGCAGACTTTAGTGATGATAGCCATCGCTCTTGTTATTGTGGTTGTCGCATTCATCAATTTCGTCAATTTCTTCATGTCGCTTGTGCCAGTGCGTATGAAAGCCGTCAACATATGCAAGGTGTATGGAGCCGACCAGGGAACGTTGCGCTGGAACTTCATCTTCGAAGCTATTGGTCTCGTACTGATAGCATTGTTGCTGGCCTTATACATAGTCTTCGCAATGCAAAACTCCTTCGTCTCTAATTATGTGACATGCTCTTTGGCGTTGAGCGACAATATCTTTACTATAATAATAGTTGCCTTCATTGCGGTGATGATTGCCGTTGTCTCTGCTGTCTATCCTGCTTTCTATATCACTAAGTTCAATGCTTCATTGGCAGTAAAAGGCGGATTCGCATATTCAGAATCAGGAAGACTTCTTCGTTCGGGACTTGTTTCTGTTCAGTATATTGTATCCATGATTTTGATTATCGTCACGGCGGTTTTCTTCCTACAGTATCGATATATGATAAGATATGACCTCGGTGTGGACAAGGAAAACGTATATGTCTTCTCAACTGATATACCAGCTCATCAGGGCGAGACTTTTATCCAGAAGTTGGAATCTCATTCTCAGATTAAGGAGGTTACGGCTTCGTTGAGTTCTTTCTTCGGGAGTTATTCCAGCATAAATGGACGTATTAATGGCGATGATGTATATCTTATTAATGTGTGGTATGTACGTCACAACCTCCCTGATTTTTTCAGGATACCAATAATTCATGGCGAGGGATTGAGAAATATAAATGATGTATTGATAAATTCTTATGTGAACAAAGGTGTTGGTATAGATATCGGTTATTTCATTGACGAGGGCTGTGAAGTAAAGGGAATTATTGAAAATGTTTACAATCTCTCATTGAAAGACGGTCATGTCAATTCTGCGTATTATTGTTCCGACAATTATAACTCTTTCTATTTTCGTACGCATGAAAATGCTGATATTGAAGATATTTGCGATTATGTGACTAAATGTGTTAAGGAAGTAGCACCTAATGCATACGAGCCTGATGTCCAGATTCTTGATGAAAATATCAAACGTATTTATGGCGATGTCAAGAAGCAGATTGTACTTATCGGCATCTTCGCTTTGATAGCTATTGTAATCTCACTTATGGGAATATTCGGCATCGTTCTTTTTGAGACGCAGCATCGTCGTCGCGAGATAGGAATACGCAAAGTCTATGGCGCAACAACTGACAAAATCATTACTATGTTTGTCAGACGATATGCTGTGATAGTTGGAATATGTTTTGTTGTGGCAGCTCCTATAGCATGGACTATCACCTCACGCTGGTTAGAGCAGTTCGCAAACAGAATTACAATGCCGTTATGGATTTATCTTGTCGTGCTGCTGCTTATAATGACAATCACAGTTTTGATTGTTGCGCTCCGTTCCTGGAAAGCAGCGAATGAGAATCCTGTGGAAGCGATTTAATCTAATTCATAATTCATAATTCATAATGCATAATTGGGGTGGTAGAAATAAACTTAAAAACTATTAACTTAAAACTTTCCAACTGCTTTAAACTTTAAACCTTAAACTAAAAAAATAACCATGAAAAAACTAATCGTATTATTTACAGTGGCATTGATGATGCAATCGTGTCACGTGACAGTAGAAATTCCAGCACGTGATGATAATAGTCTGACATCCGAGCAGAAAGGTAATATTTATTTGACTTCTGATACAACTTCATTAATCGGTTTGGCTAATGATGGTCGTATCTATGCTGTCAATCCCAATCAGATGAAAGACTTGCTTGTTGCCAAAGAAAAGGCTCTCGTTTACAGATGGTCGCCGTATGATATGGAAAACAATATTCCAATATATTTTGTACAATCATATTGCAATGAAAATGATATAGAATTATATGTCATTACAAATGAATATAAAGCGGCATTTAGAGAAATAGATAATGTTAAGAATCCGATGTTTTCAATGAAGATAGTTAATGATATTACAGACATCTCAGATAAATGTGAAAATAGATTCTATAAACAGCTTTTAGGCAGCAAGTACAAGAAAAAATATCATCTCTATTATTTTGAAGATGGCGAATATATAAGAACTGAAGATAAAATACTGAATGACAAATGGAAAAAATATTGGTTTTATTAGAAAATGATTTTATATTTGCATAAATGAAGTTTAGTGTTAATAATAAAAATAAACACACATTGAAGTCTCAAGAATTGACGTAGAGCCGTATCACACGACACAATTAAATAATAACAAAATGTCGTTGGTGCGGCTCATACTTTGTCTTGTTGACATAAAAAACGTTAAAATCTTTTATGAATTTTTCTCTTGACAAATGTTTTATGATGTCATATTTTTGCAAAAGCGTAATTTAAATCATTAACCATTTTTATACCTTATAACAATGAGTAATTTCAGCAAAAAAATCAGAAAAGTTTTCTTCGAAAGGAAAGGTGTTGATATAGATAAAGTTGATTTTATAGATATGCCAGAATCGAGAGAAAATTATAATTTAGATAAAATTATAGGTAATGTTAATCTGGTAGAAGGTCGTTTTATGATTAAGTCTGAGGCTAATAAAATCATTGACGAATTTTTGATGACGAGATTGCCGTAAAATATTTTCGAAACCATACCAATATAAAATTTATGAACAACAAACTTCACTGCTTCAATAAACTTGAAGAGTTGTACGTTTTATATGATAAAGTGCGTCTGGCTACAATATTGTTAGAGAACTTCAATGATGAGCACAAAATGTATCTTGCTCCAGTAAATCAACTCAGAAGTGCATTGGATCATGTTTTTAAAGCGATTAATTGCAATGAAAACACTAACCAATGCGATTATGAATTAAAAGAGGCCAAAGAACATTTGGACAGAGCAGGATATGATGCCCTTGAATTATTAGCGGCAAATATAGGTATCAGTATCGTACAAAAATTAAAAAAATATAATACAAAAACCATTACTGAAGTATTTCCGTTTTATTTCACCACGATAAAACCAAAGTTAACAGACATTAAGAGTATTGTCGCAACATTAAGGAGTGATAAAAAAATTAATTCTGAGAAGTCATTTTCTGAATACTTTGAACAAATTTCTATGTTGATTGACATGGATAAAAAAGTAGATACAATGATACCTTCATTAGATGAATATGAAGAGAAACATAAAAAAGAAAAGGTAAAAACATGGGGGATCAGCATATTGTCAAGTATTATTTCTGGATTATCAGTTGGAATCATAATGTATTTTTCAACGAAATAAATCTTTTATGAATTTTTCTCTTGAAAAAAATAGATGATTTTAGAAACAGTTGCTGCATCTCGTGCGAATTTAAAATTGAAAATTAAATAATCTGGTTTAAGGTTGGATTTCATAAACTTTAAAACTTAAAACTTTCAACCTCAAAACTACTTTAAACTTTAAACCTTAAACTTTAAACTAAAAAAAATAACCATGAAAAAACTCATTGGTGCGGTCCGTGCATATCTGATTGCAAGCGTTACGGACAATTCGGTAAAAATTATATAGATAAGATTTTGAAATCTAAATAAATATATTTCGGAAAAAATGTGTTTTTAGATGTCTAAAATAATGGAAAAAATGTATTTTTACATACGTGAAATTTAGGAAAAAATGTGTTTGGTATGTATAAGTGAAAGATTGATAATAAAATAGAAGATTGTTTAAGAATGAATTTTATACTTTTATTGTAAATTTCAATTTTTATAAAATAAAAAATAGTATCTTTGTAGGAGAACTTAAAAATCAAATTTAAAATGGAAAATTTAGTGGATAAAGCACTTAAAGAAATGATTTCTAATGCACTATTAGAATTGGAAGATATTGCTAATAGTGATGTCTTATGTTATTCGGGCCCTATTATAGATGGAAATGAAAATATTTTTTTAGATATAATAGAAGAATTGGCGGATAGTCCTGATAAAAGAAATTGTTTGATGGTGGTGTTGACTACAACTGGAGGCAGTGCGATGGCAGTGGAACGCTATGTTAATATCATTAGGAAACATTATGAAAAAGTATCTTTTGTAGTTCCCGATTATGCATATAGTGCAGGAACTATTTTCTGTATGAGTGGTGATGAGATATGGATGGATTATTTCTCGGTGTTAGGACCGATAGATCCACAAGTTAAGAATAAGGAAGGTAAATTTGTGCCAGCATTGGGATATTTAGACAAGGTTAATAGTCTAATAGACAAATCAAAAAATGGAACCTTGACAAATGCCGAATTTTTGATACTTAAAGATTTTGATTTGGCAGAACTTAGAGCCTACGAACAAGCAAAGGAACTTACAATAACATTATTGAAGAAATGGCTTGTTAAGTATAAGTTTAAGGAGTGGAACAAACATGCAAATGGTAATCCTGTTACAATACAAGAGAAAGAAAAAAGAGCTGAGGAAATTGCTGATAAACTTGGTGATAATAATATCTGGAAATCACATGGAAGACCTATTTGCATAGAAGAATTGGAAAATTTAAAATTAAAAATAGAAGATTATAGTAATAAAAAAGAAATAAGAAAAGTGATACGAAAATATTATAACCTATCGAAAGATATGATTAATAAATATGGTTTAAATATTTTTATCCAAACAAGAAAGTATCTGTAATTATGGAAGATAGAATAAAAGATGTGTTGAATAATTATGCTTTTTCACAGCATGATAAAGATACGATAAAAGAATATGAGAAATCGGTAGAGGATTTTGAACAGCTTATCAATCGTGGAATTACAAAGTCAAGAGGGTATAACTTGCAGACAATTGATGAGGTGTCTTGTAGTATGCAGAAATATAATATTAATTAATATTATGTCCCAAAAAGGTAAACTCCTTGTCGTTGATGATAATCCTAATATCTTGTCGGCTGTCAAGATGCTGACAGAGCGTCATTTCGAGAAAGTGACGACTTTGTCTTCTCCTAAGTCTCTGGTATCTGTCATACAGACAGAATCGCCTGATGTGCTTCTGCTTGACATGAATTTCCATGCTGGTATCAATACTGGCAACGAAGGTCTTTTCTGGCTTAATGAGGTGAATGCCAAATTCCCTAAAATCAAAGTGGTGCTCTTCACTGCTTATGCCGACGTGGACCTCGCCGTACGCGCTATGAAAGACGGCGCCCACGACTTCATAGTCAAACCTTGGAATAACGAGAAACTTATCGAGACTCTCCTCAACGCTTGTAATCAAGGAAATAAGAAGTCGTCAGCAAAGAAAGACAACTCTTCGGATAAAAAGTCTTCTATGTATTGGGGCTCTTCCCCTGAGATGATGCGTATCAAAAGCATAGTGGAACGCGTGGCATCCACCGATGCTAACATCTTGATAACAGGTGAGAACGGTACCGGTAAGGAGGTGCTGGCTCGTGAGATTCATTCTCTTTCCTCACGTTGTAACAACGAGATGGTCACTCTCGATATGGGAGCAATACCTGACACGCTTTTTGAGAGCGAGCTCTTCGGACATAAGAAAGGCGCTTTCACCGACGCTAATGCCGACAGAATAGGCAAGATGGAAGCGGCTAACAACTCAACGCTCTTCATGGACGAAATTGGCAATATGCCAATGCATCTGCAGGCTAAACTCCTGACAGCGCTCCAAAACAGAAACGTCACCCGTCTCGGAACGAATAATCCGGTAAGTATAGACATACGTCTCATAACAGCAACTAATCGTAACCTCTTCGAGATGGCAGAGAGAAATGAGTTCCGTCAGGATCTGCTGTTTAGAATCAATACGATACATATCAATATCCCGCCTCTGCGTAACAGAAAAGACGATATCGTTCCTTTGGCAGAGATGTTCGTCGATATTTATTCAGAAAGATATAAAAAAGAAAATATAAGCATATCAAAGTCAGCGGCAGAGAAACTGCTTGCTCATCGTTGGGACGGTAATATACGCGAGCTTCAGCATACTATGGAGAAGGCGGTCATCATGTGCGACAGCGATGTCATAAAACCTGAACATCTAGGTCTGTATGAATCAGTAAGATATTCTGCCATAGATACTAACGCTACATTGGAAGATATTGAGCGTGCTGCCATCGCTGAGACGATAAACTCTTGCAACGGCAACCTCTCTCTCGTGGCACATAAACTCGGCATCACTCGTCAGACTCTTTATAACAAAATAAAACGTTATGGTCTATGAGAAACAGCAGAGTCTCATATAGACGTATAATATTGTATATCATTTTCTTGATATTGATGAGCGCAGCGTCGTGCTTGTGCGTAGCCTTTAAAATGTACGCCTTGCTTCTCGTATGTTTGCCCTTGTTGATATTATCTGTATTTAAATTGATATCCGTTTATAATGGCATCATCGGTCGTCTTTCATTCATCATCAAAGCTGTGAAAAACGATGACTATTCATTTCGTTTCTCGGAAAATCCTAACAGCACGGAAAATTCTTTCGTGAATCATTCTCTCAACCAAATCAAGGAGGTGATGGATGAGAAGAAATGTCTCATGCGTGAAGACGATAAGAACTTTGAACTGATAATGGAATGTGCCAATATTGGAATCATGTTGCTGATGGATAACGGAACGGTGGTTCATGCCAATTCCAAGGCGTTGGGAATCTTCTCGATGCCTCGCATAAGTCACATCTCGTATCTTCGTATGCAGTCGGAGGAACTTGTTCAGGTCTTGGAAAACATAAGACCTACAGAACAGAAAACTGTCAGGTATTACACTGAAATCGGCGAGGTGAACTTGGTTTTAAGTTGTGCTGAGATAAAATATAAAGAGAAGAATCTGAGAGTCATAACGATAGGTAATATCGGAAAAGAACTCGATAATCAGGAGGTGGAAGTGTGGGAGAAACTGACGCGTATCCTCACTCACGAGATTATGAATTCTCTAGCGCCAATCACTTCGATAAGCAGCACCATGATGACCTCTCTCGATGATAAGGAGAAGATAGGGGAGGGATTGGCGATAATACATTCTACCAGCGACAGACTCATGCAGTTTGTCAACTCATTCCGTCAGGTGACGAGAATTCCTGTGCCACAGAAATCACCTTTCTATCTTAACGAATTGATAGATAATGTGGCGTCGCTGCTCGATTTTAAAAATATAAAAGTTGACATCAACATAAATCCTGATGACATTATGCTTTATGCAGACAGAAGTCAGATGTCGCAGGTTTTGCTCAATATTTTGAAAAATGCTATCGACACATGCGAGGACGAAAATAAAGTCTATAACATTGAGATAAATGCGTTTATCGACAAAGAAGAACGAATACATATTGAGTTGAGCAACGACGCAGGAAAGATTCCTGATGAGGTTTCGGATAATATCTTTATGCCGTTCTTCACCACAAAACGAGAAGGAACCGGCATCGGTCTCGCTATCTCACGTCAAATCATACGACTTCATGGCGGCACTCTTCATCTCTCGAAAAACACAGAGGAAAAAGTGACGTTCCTGATAGTGCTGGAGTGATTAATAATACTCTCGTATATACATATAAGTTTATTTCTCATTTATGTTAAACTGTGATATATTTGGGAATGAATTATCTCAAAAAAACTTATGTAAAATCTGAGATTTAATTGTTCTTAGATGAGAAATAATATGTATTTTTGTAGAACTATTATTAAATTTAAACTAAGAACATTTTTATGTTAATACAGCTTTTATTTGTCCTGGTCTGTATCATTGTCGGCGCTCGCATCGGCGGCATTGGACTTGGTGTGATGGGTGGACTTGGTGTAGCAATTTTGACTTTCGTCTTCGGTCTTGAACCTACTGCGCCTCCTATCGATGTCATGCTTATGATTGCTGCTGTCATCTCAGCGGCAGGTGCTATGCAGGCAGCGGGCGGTCTCGATTTTCTCGTTAAGATCGCTGAGAAAATCTTAAGACGTCATCCTCAAAACGTTACATTACTCGCACCATTAGTAACTTATACATTCACTTTCTTGGCAGGAACAGGTCACGTGGCTTATTCTGTGTTGCCAGTCATCGCTGAAGTGGCTCGTGAGACTAAGATACGTCCGGAACGTCCTCTTGGTATCGCTGTCATCGCGTCGCAGCAGGCTATCACAGCATCGCCAATTTCGGCAGCGATGGTGGCTTTGCTTGGCATGCTTGGAGGCTACGACATCACTTTGTTTGATATACTTAAAATAATAATTCCAGCCACACTCATAGGTGTGCTCGTAGGTGCTTTCGCTTCAATGAGAGTAGGCAAGGAACTCGTTGACGACCCTGAATACCAAAGACGACTTAAGAGCGGTGAGTTCGATAACACTCATGTTGAATTGAACGACATCAAGAATCTCTTCAGCGCTAAATTGTCTGTTATTCTTTTCATAGCGGCAACTGTACTCATCGTTTTATTCGGTTCTATTCCATCATTGCGTCCGACCTTCGATGGAAGAACTGTTGAAATGCCATCATTGATAGAGATATTGATGCTTACGACGGCAGCTGTCATTTTGTTGGTTACCAAGACTTCAGGAGCTAAGGCAGCACAAGGCAGCGTCTTCTCCGCTGGCATGCAGGCTGTCATCGCAATCTTCGGTGTCGCTTGGATGGGAGATACCTTTATCAATGGCAATATAGCACAGCTCACAGGTTCTATTGAAAGCGTGGTTACAGAAATGCCTTGGCTCTTCGGTGTTGCATTATTCGTGATGTCGATACTACTTTATAGTCAAGCTGCCACAGTGCGCGCTATCATGCCGCTTGGTATTGCCCTCGGATTGAACCCAATGCTTTTGATTGCATTATTCCCTGCTGTCAACGGATATTTCTTCATCCCTAATTATCCAACAATAGTAGCCGCAATCAACTTCGACAGAACTGGAACAACGAAAATTGGTAAATATATTCTCAACCACTCCTTCATGATGCCAGGATTGGTAGCGACTGTAGTAGCGATAGGAGTAGGGCTGTTGTTGATACAGATTTTTTGATTAATTAGGAATTAGGAATGATTTTTTAGTTGTTGATATTTTCTCTAGTTGATTTGGTTATACTAGAGAGAAGTCTAATTAATTCCTTACATTCATTGTTAGACGAACAGAACTCGTTTTCATTTATGTAATTTGTATCTTTTAATAATTCAATCCAGTACAGAGTCTCAGATGCTTCTTTGTATGATATGTACATTTTGGATAAAAATTCTTTCTTTGTGATTGAGCATAATGCTTCATTGACATTGGCACCAATGCTAGTTCCTGCTCTTAAAATTTGTTTGGATATAACATATTCTCTTTTATTGTTTGCCAAATCTTTATATAGATTGATTATTCTTATTGCAAACAATTTACTCTTGTCTTTTATGATATTTGATTTCATAGTAAATTGATTTTTGGTTTCTATAATATAATTCCTAATTCCTCATTCCTCATTCCTAATTTAAAATCAATCCCAAAATGATAGCAATCGCTATTTTTATCGCTTTCGAAACAAAAAACGCTTTTCTTGATTCTGCTAATAACGGCAATGCTCCGTGGCCGTCTTGTACGATGCAGTTGGCTAGGAATATTCCCAATGGAAGGTCGCCGTTAGCGAATAATATAAGGAATATTAAATGTGGTCCCGATTGTGGTATAAGACCGATTGCTATTGCTAACAATAAGACTATGAATGGTTTTGAATCGATGAGGTTTTGGATGTTGACGAAGTTGTTTAATATTGTGAGGCATAAAATCACGCCGAATGTCCATAGAAATATCTTTGGTAGATGAACCTTGATGACATGCTGCCACATGTGCTCTTCAAGGAAATGTTCTTCTGCGACAATGTTGATTATCAATATAGCTACAAATAACACGATGAGAATTATACGGATCCAGTCAGCTTCGCCGCCATGATCATGATTGTGACTATGGGATGTTGAACTCTGAACTTCTGCCTCGTGATGATGATGAGCGTCATGACAATGATGATGGTCAGAATAATCTTGTTGCCTTGTTGTCTTGTAGTCTTGTTGACTTTCAAAAGAATGAACAACACTCTCTTCCGTCTGTCCTCCCATTAATAAATTAAGGTGATGCGAACCGTCAATGACGCCGCTTAATACCAAAATCAAGACGCCTAAACTCATAGTGATGAGCAATGCTCTTACGAAACTGATGTTTTTTATGTTTGACTTGACGCTGTGATGATTGTGGTGGTGATGGTCGTGGCTGCATGATTCGTTCTCGTGAATAGGGAATGACATCTCTTTGTCTTTCAATCCGATGAATTTGTTTTTTATCGTAAGTTGTAGTATCACAGCGATAATAATGGCGACGACAATTAATATCAAGTTTATTGTCAATGCTTTTTCAGGGAATAATGAAAACATGAAAAAAGCCTCGTCGCCTGTTGTGGTAATCAAGGCTGCTATCAATGCAGGGATGTTTACAACTCTGTGAACATAAAGAGAAACAACGGTGTATGTTCCCAGACATCCAGGAATTACACCCATTACGATAGCGAATAAAATCTGAATCCAAGGCGATTTCTGTAGCTTCTTAGACCATAAACCTCCTGTCCTTACATTGATAAATTCAATAACCATCATCATTCCTATAACTAAAGTCGTGATGATAAGAGTCTGTTGCAGAATGATATATAAAGTATGTAAATCCATTTTTTTAAATGATTTTTTATTTTACAAAAATGCAATTTTTTTAGTAATTAAGGTTAATAATTTTTCTTAAAAATAATTAACTCCAAACATCTCAAACTTATAGTCTTGTAGTCTCAAAAACTCCTAATTGATAAGTTAATCTTTTGTTAAAATTAAACAATCGTTAAATGAGTATTGTTTTTTGGTAAATCGTAAAAAACAACATTATGAAAAAGTTTACATTATTCAAAAAAATCTTCGTAATGACCTTACTCATGGGATTACTTGGAGATTACGCTTACGCACAATTTTCGTTAAGCGGAGAAGTCAGACCACGTATGGAATATCTTCATGGATATTCGACTTTGACTGACAAAAATTCTGATCCTGCTGGATTCGCATCACAAAGAACAAGAGTCAATTTCAATTATTCTCACGAAAGAGTAAAAATGGGAATCTCAATGCAAGATGTTTTTATTTGGGGTAGTCAGCCTCAATTATTTACAACATCAAATAATGTCAGCGTTCATCAAGCATGGGGACAATATTTCCTTTCACCATCACTCTCATTGAAATTGGGTCGTCAAGAACTTGTCTATGACGATGAAAGAATCTTCGGCAGCTCAAACTGGGAACAACAAGGTAGAAGCCATGACGTTGCTTTGTTGAAATACGAAGGCTTGTTGAAAATCGATATCGGTGCCGCTTTCAATCAAGATGATAAGCATCTCAGTGGAACTTATTATAAGTTGAATAATTACAAAATGATGCAGTTTATCTGGTTGAATACTGACATTGTTGATAATCTCAATCTCAGCCTTTTGTTCTTGAATAATGGTTATCAATATGACTATAAAGTAGTAGAAAATGGCGTTCATCATGACAAGTATAAGGACGTCTTCAACCAAACTATTGGCGGTAGAATCGTCTTTGCTCCAGCTGATTTGAGCATCCACGCATCTGGTTACTATACAATGGGCAAGGACCAAAAAGATAGAGAATTGTCTGCTTATTATATTGGATTAGGTGCTGACTATCAAATGGCTGACGATTGGAATGTCGGTGCTGGTTGGGAACATCTTTCAGGTACAGACCAAAAAGATATGATTGAAAATCCTGACGGTTACAAAAATAAATCCTTTAATCCCTTTTACGGAACTTCTCATAAGTTTAATGGCTTTATGGATTATTTTAATACTAATGGTAACTGGTATAATTCTGTGGGTCTTAACGACTTATTCGCCTCAGTGCAATACTCAGGAAGAAATTTTGAAGTCAATCTTACAGGACACGCATTTTTAACAGCCGCTGATGTTGTGAAAGACGGTAATGTTAATGAAAAAATGGAATCTTATCTTGGCACTGAATTGGACTTGACAATGTCTTATAAACTCTCAAGAACATCAAATGTTGTTATGGGTTATAGTCAAATGATTGGTTCTGAAACACTTCAAGCACTTAAAGGCGGCGATAAAAAGGCTTGCAACAACTGGGCATATCTTATGTTTACCTTTAAACCTGTTTTCTTGAAATAAAATTATAAATAGCTGTTATTTTACTGAGGTAGAGAGATTTTTGTCTCTCTACTTTTTTTATATTTGCAAAAAAAATAAATCGATGACTAAGGATAAATGTTTTTATGTTGGTAAAATCGTTAAGACACATGGCCTTAAAGGCGAGGTGACTTTGCGTATAGATAATGAACAATTTGATGATATAGAAGAACTTAACTACTTCTTGCTTGATGTGAATGATAAACTTATACCTTTTTTTATTGAAGATATTGCCTATCATTCAAATAAAGCATTCGTTCTTTTTCAGGACCTGAAAACTTTAGAAGCAGCAAGTCAGCTTGTTGGTAATAACGTTTATCTTCCTTTAGAACTTCTTCCTGAAAAAACAGGTAATGACTTCTATTCTCATGAAGTGGTTGGTTATCTTGTTGTTGATGAGATTAAAGGCGTATTGGGAAATGTTAATGAAATCATTGAATATCCAACACAATCTTTGATACAAATCATTAAAGACGGAAAGGAAGTTTTGATTCCAATTCACGATGATATTATAAAGGATGTGAATAGAGAAGAAAAGAAGATTTGTATTAAAGCTCCAAACGGCTTGATTGATATGTATTTAGAAAAATGATATATGGATTGTCGTCCTTTTTTCTTTAAAAAATTCGGAATGTTTCATCATCGTTCTACGATGCGAGTTGGAACGGATGCCGTTTTGTTTGCTCAGTGGGTTGAGGTTTTGTCGTCTGACAAAGCTCTTGATATTGGCACGGGAAGCGGTGTGATTCCTTTGATTTTAGCGCAAAAAGGTGTCGGCTCTGTTGATGCCGTTGAATTGGATTCAGATTCTTACGAGGAAGCTTCGTTGAATTTTAACATTTCTGTTTATTCAGATAAACTCTCTGTCGTTCAAAATGATGTGAGAAGCTATGCTGACAATGTTGGTGAAAAATATGATTTGATAGTCTCAAATCCACCTTATTATGCGAGCGACGTCAAACCTATTAAAGAGAAAAAAGTGATGGCGCGTCACGTTTCAACATTAAGCTTCAGGGATTTGCTGGTTTCGGCGAAAAAAATGATGAAGGAAAACGCTCGTCTTGCTTTGGTGCTTCCTTTTTATGAGTCGAGATTGTTTATTAAAGAAGCTGAAAGTCAGGGATTTTATCTTCAAAAAGAGTTTCTTATCTCTCCAATAGATGGAAAAGAACCGAATAGAGTGAATATGCAGTTTGTGTTAAATGAGGTGGAAGCTGTTGACAGTAAATTGTTTACAATAAGAAACAAGGATTATTCATATACAGAGGAGTATAAGGAGTTTTTGAAAGATTATTATCTGGATTTTTAAAAATTTATAGAATAATTTTACGTTTATTGTAGGTTATTTTCGTAGTTTTGCAAAAGGATTTTAAAAATATGAAAAAGATATTAGGTTTTACGTTTGTATTGATGACATTAGGTTTTATGTCATGTTCACCATCACCTGTAGGAAGATGGATTGAACCAACAGGAGGTACTGAAGAACAAGGCTTTGTCCTTAATCAAGATGGATCGGCTACATCCATAAATATGGGTTTTTTGGAATTGATTAAATGGGAGAAAAAAGGCGATTTGTTAATTCTTAATGGTAGAAATTTGGGCTCAGTCAAAAGAGAGTTCGTTGATACCATGAAAATCGAAAAACTTACAAAAACAGAATTGACGCTTTCTCATGCCGGTTATCCTGTGACATATTTAAAAGACTGTAAATAATGTTTTAAACAAAAAGCCGACTTTATGAGCCGGCTTTTTGTTTATCTCACTTGTTGTGTCTGACACAATTTCAAGCTTTTTTCTTCTGATTGTTTTCTGATTGCTCTGACGTCATCCCTTTTTTCAACTTCGATTATGTTTGTTGTGCTGTTTGATTTCTGCAGCTGTTTTATTCTCGTATCGAATCTTGCGCATGCTCTGATGAGTTCGTCGCAGCTGTTGGCGTTCTTTACTCCTTGTTCAAATTCTTTGATGCATTCTTCAAGAGACATCGTTTTAGGCTTTATGTTTTCTTTTCCGAAATTATAAACCTGTTTTCCGTCAATAATAGTGTCAGGTCTTTTTGTGACAGTCACTTTTTTAGAAGGAGCGCTGATTTCTTTGTTCTCAGAAGCTCTTTTTAATGTCGTATTATTTGAATTTTGTTTGCTTTCACAAGAAAAACATAAAATTCCTAAACATAAACTTAATGTATATACTATTCTTTTCATTTGTTTAACTATTATTTTGCAAAAATATGATTTTTATCGAAAAAAATAATTAAATTTGCGTTCTTTTTTTAATAAGTAGAACGAAATTATAAAATTAAAATGAGTAAATTAGTAGTTGTAGCTCTCGGCGGAAATGCTTTGTTGAGAAGCAACCAAAAAGGTACATACCAAGAACAAATTGCAAATGTTACAGAAACATGTCAGGCATTGACAGATTTCCTTAAAAGAGGACATCGTTTAATCATAGGTCACGGCAACGGCCCACAAGTTGGAAACGTTATGTTGCAACATGAAGCAGGTTTAAAAAACTTCGATTTGCCTTCAATGCCAATGGATTACTGCGTTTCTGAAACACAAGGTTCTATAGGTTATCTTATCGAATTAGGATTTAAGAAAGTTTTGGCACAAGAAAATATTAACAGAAATGTTGTTACTTTAGTGACACAAGTCGTTGTTGATAAAGACGATCCAATGTTCCAAAATCCAACTAAACCTGTAGGTCCATATTATTCAAAGGAAGAAGCTGACGCTTATTCAGCTCAAACTGGCGCTATCTTCCACGAAGACCCAAGAGGCCGCGGATGGAGAAAAGTTGTTGCATCTCCACAACCTGTTAAAATAAACAATATTGAAGTGGTTAAGACTTTGACTGACGCTGGTCATATAGTCGTTACTGTTGGTGGCGGCGGTATCCCTGTAGTTGAAAAAGATGGCTGCGTTGCTGGCGTTGAAGCTGTTATCGATAAGGATCTCGCTTCATCATTGGCTGCTATCCAAGCAAACGCTGACGAATTCTATATCTTGACAGACGTCCCTCAAGCTTACATCAACTTCAAGAAAGAAAACCAAGCAGCTCTCGGTAGAATTTCTCTTTCAGAAGCTAAGAAACATCTTGCTGACGGTCAGTTTACAGAAGGTAGCATGGCTCCAAAAATGCGTGCTGCTATCAAATTCGTTGAAGCAACTGGTAAAGAAGCTGTTATCACTGACTCAACAACATTATCAGATGAAAACGGCGGAACAAGAATTTATGCTGAATAATAATTGAATTGATAAATAAAAAAATAAGCTGCAATTTTTTGCAGCTTATTTTTTTATGCTCCGGCAAAATCGTCGTTGATTTTAGACTGAACGACTCTCGTTTGGAATTGGTCGAAGCCGTTGTTAGGCGCAAAATTACTGTTAGGAGTGAAGTTGCCGCTTGGTGCAAAGCTGTTGTTAGGAGCAAAGTTGTTGTTAGGAGCAAAACTGTTGTTCTGTTCGCTGTTAAATTCAACAATGTCTTCAAAACGAGCATATTGACCAACGAATTTAAGTGTGACATCAGCAAGCTTGCCGTTACGGTGTTTTGCGATGCTGATGATAGATTTGCCTTTTGTTGATTCGCCGTCTTCTTCTGTAAGTCCGTAATATTCTGGACGATAAATGAAGATAACCATATCGGCGTCTTGTTCGATAGCACCAGATTCACGCAAGTCGGAAAGAATAGGTTTCTTTGAGCCTGGACGTGATTCAACGCTACGGCTTAACTGAGAGAGAGCCAGAACAGGAACGTTCAATTCTTTTGCAAGACTCTTCAATGAACGGCTGATATTACTGATTTCTTGTTCACGGGTTCCGTTCTTGTCGCCTTTTGCTGTCATCAGTTGAAGATAATCAATGAAAATCATCTGAATATCATGCTGTTGTTTCAGACGGCGACATTTTGCTCTTAAATCGAAAATTGATAATTGAGCGGTGTCGTCGATGAAAATCTTAGCGTTGACGAGAGGGGAGACCATCGTGTTAAGTTGCTGCCATTCGTATTCTTCCAAATTACCGGTTCTTAGCTTGTCGGCTGTTAATGATGTTTCTGTGGAAATAAGACGTGTAACCAACTGAACTGATGACATTTCCAATGAGAAGAAGGCGATAGGCTTGTTGAAATCTACAGCTGCGTTACGAGCCAAGTTCAAGGCGAAAGCTGTCTTACCCATACTTGGACGAGCTGCCAAGATGATAAGGTCGGATTTTTGCCAGCCTTGAGTGATTCTGTCTAACTCTGTGTATCCTGATGGAACGCCGCGGAGACTTGCACTGTCGTTGCGTGCGTTTTCAATATCTGCGATAGCCATGCTGACCAAGTCGGGCATCTGGTCGTGGCTTCTCTTCAAATTGTTCTCGCTGATCTGGAATAATTTGTTTTCTGCCTTGTCGAGTAAGTCAAAAATGTCTGTAGTGTCTTCGTAGGCATCTTTGATTATCTCAGTAGAAATCACAATTAATTGACGCTGAATGTATTTCTGTAAAATAATACGTGCGTGATATTCGATATTAGCCGAACTTACAACGCGATTCGTTAATTGTGATATATAATATGGTCCGCCAACGACTTCCAAGTTGCCTGAACTTTTTAGTTGATTGGTGACGGTAAGGATGTCAATAGGTTCTGACTTGCCAAATAAATCTTTTATAGCAGTGAAAATCAACTGATGCGCTTCTTTGTAGAATACATCTGGGGTCAATAAGTCGATGACTGAGTTAACTGCGTTTTTTTCTAGCATCATTGCGCCGAGAACCACTTCTTCCAAATCGACGGCTTGAGGTGGGACGCGGCCTTGATTGGCTAAAATTTCACTAGGAACGCTGGCAGCTCTTGTCCTGCTGAATCCTGCTTTTTTATAATTTGTATTATCGTTATTCATGCTTCAAATTTACAACAAAATTACTATTGTTGAATAGATGTTGATAACTTTTGTTTCCTTTTTAAGTTGTTGAAAATCAATGTTTATTTTAATAGACGATTATACATTTTTTGAAGGTATTTGTTCTCGTCTTCCATGTCTTTATCAACTAAAATCCTTTCTAACTCATTGTCGCTGGTAGCGTTAAGAATAATTCTACTATGCTCGAAAACAGTTTCTGAAGGAAAAAGCTCTTCGTAAATTGTCTTTAACGAAAAATCATATTTTGTCTTTTTGCTGAAAAAATCTGAATTCTTTAAGACGTCTCTGAAATTGATAATTTTATAACTGATTTCCTTGGATTCTAGAATATTATATTTATGCATTAATGAATTGATGTTCTGCGCGGAAAAATATACGACTTTCTCGAAACGTTTCAGCTTTTCTGTCAATATCTTTAAGCCGTCTTCCATTTTTGAATAATCATCAAGGCAATTCCATTCTGTCACTTCGTCATTTTGGTTGGATAAAATTGAAAATGCGATGACAACTTCCTGATATGGCTTGTGTTTGTCTAAAATAGGAACGGCTGGCTTGTAAAACAACAAGTTAAGAAAAGCTATCGATTCGGTTCTTTCTCCGACTAAATCGTAGAACATCTTGTAATTGATATAGAATGTGTTTTGTTCCAAGGCGTCTATCTGATTCATTTCCAATGATAATGGATTGATGAGTTTTTTGAAGCTTCTGTTGTCTTGTATTCCGCCGTTATATAATGAGAAGAGTTCTTTGGAATCGAATGATGTAGTGTGCAGGAAGCTGTCTTGAGGGACTTTTTTCCAGCAATGGCCTCTAAATTCGCATGTGTATGGCGTAAAACATTGAGTTCCAATATTGATTTTTGGGGCGTTTGGCAGATTTACGACCTCTTTTAAATCATTGACTTTTTTATCTATAGATTCAAGTTGTCCTTCTGCAAATTCTTTAACTGATTTGAATACAAATAGTTGCTGTATGTCAATGTCGCCGTCTCTTACATAATCGCTATTGATGTACATCAGTTCGATGTCGCTGATTGGGACGTTGCAGCCTCTTAAGACATAGTATTGTAATGATGCGTCGTGATAGTAGGTGTCGCTGAGCGACATAGAGCTTTTTACTTCTATAGCGCGCCATTTGTCACCGTCTCTAACCAAAATGTCAAGCATGATGAGAGTGTCGTTGTAAATGAATATTGCCTCATACATCACATTGATATTAGGGTCGTTAAGGTTCTGCATCGTTTTTTCAAACATTTTCCCAAATAGGGAAGGATTTGATGGCGTCATATTGACACCGTCTGGGAAATATGATCTTGCCAATACACCGACATCAGTTCCACGCTTGAACTTAGCTCTTTTTTCAAGGCTGAGTTTGTCTCGTAGATAAGGGTGTTTTTTGTACATGTAAAGAGCCTTCGGGCATTGTTCTCCTTTTATGTATGTTGATTTTGAAAGTATATGCATGTTATTGATTTTTAACAGTTTGAATGATATTTTTCTTTGCCATGAGCGTCATGGCTACACCTCTTGCAGTCATGAAGCACAAGAAAGCAATCCATAAACCATGATTTCCCAATTTGGGCGTTAATAGATGCCACGCTGGAATAAAGATGAATATTGTGGCTATAATCATGGTGTTTCTTATTGCTTTAGAGGCAGTTGCACCAATATAAATGCCGTCCCAGATGAACGCGGCGAATGTTATTGATGGAATTGCAATCATGTAAATGTAATATGGCTTTATTTCTAAAAGAATATTAGGATTGTCTGAAATTATTTTAACAAAACTTGAAGGGAATAATGCATAAAGTATTGTGAATGGAACGCTTATGCAGAATCCCCATATTAATAAAAGACGAACGACTTTAACCAGATTGTTTTTGTCGTTTGAGCCTATGAATTTGCCAACTAAAGCTTCTCCTGCGTATGCGAAACCATCGGTAAAATAAGAGAAAATATAAAATGATTGTAATAAAATCATATTGACAGCCAATATGTTGTCTCCTAATTTAGCTGATTGGTTTGTGAAGAATGCGATGCTGATGATCAGAAGGAAACTGCGTATCATCAAGTCGGTGTTGACTTTGAAAAAACGTTTTATTTTTTCGAAATTGAACAAGATGTCTTTGTTGATTTTAAGGAAATATGATTTGTAATTTTTTATTAACAGGATTATCGCTAAAGTCAATCCGCAATATTGAGCGATTACGGTTCCCAATGCAACGCCGACAACATTTTTGTTAAAGATGATTACAAAAACAACGCTGAAGATAATGTTCATTACATTAATTAATATAGCTATGAACATTGGTATTTTGGTGTTTTGCATCCCGACGAACCATCCGTTGAGACAGTAGAGTAGGATGTTGGCAGGAGCGGCCCATATTCTAATATAAAAATAACTTATAGCCAAGGCTTTCACTTCATCGCTGCCGTCAAGTAAGAGCTCGCTCAATTTAGCGATGGGAATCTGCAAGGAAAGTATCAATAATATAATAGGTATTCCTATGCATATCGAACGATAAAGTGAGTAAATTGTCTCTGTTTTGTCATTCCCGCCCAATGCCTGAGCCGTGAAACCTGTCGTTCCTGCTCTTAAAAAACTGAAAAAAGAATACAAAACGCTGAATATTGTTCCTCCTAAAGCAATGGCTCCAATATATGATGCCGAACCCAGATGTCCCATTAGAATCATATCCACTAAACCTAATAGTGGAATTGTTATATTGCTGATAATGTTTGGTATAGCTAGTCTTAAAATGGAACGATTCATGATGTTTTCTTTTTCGCAAATTTAATAAAAACTGAACTCATATATTGTTGTGGTATATAATAATTATGCAAAATAAAAAGTGTAATAATGTGAAAAAAAAACTACATATTAGCTCTTGTGTAATTGAAAAAATATTCTTAAATTTGCCAACCCATTGTGTGATTATCAAGCAATTGAAATGTTTTCTGAATAGTCAGACAGTGAAGTGTATTAAATTTTTTACTAATCAAAAGAATACTAACATATTAACACTTAAAATAATGAAAAAAACTTTAACAATTTTGTCAGTTGCATTAGTAGCTTTCATGTTAAGCTCATGCGTAGAAAAATCAAAGAAGTATCAACAATTATTATCTGAAAAAGAAGCTGTTGTTCTTGAAAACAAAAACATTGAAAAAGAATACAATGCAGCTCTCGGTATTATCAGTGATGTTGAAAACAACCTCAGCGCAATCCGCGATGCAGAAGGTTTGATGTTAATCAAAAACGAAAGCAACACACGCAGAGACCAAATCAACTCAGAATTAATCCAAATTAAAGAAAGCATGGCAATCAATCGCGCTAAATTAGATTCATTGTCAAATGTTTTGGAAAACTCAAATAAAGATAGAGCTAACCTCCGCAGCACTATCAAGAAATTACAAGCTCAATTAGCTGAAAAAGAAGCTATGATCGCTCAAATGCAAGAACAACTTGCTCAAAAAGATCAAGAAATTGAAGGCTTGAACACAAAAGTTAACAACTTAAACGAAGACCTTAATGTAGCTAACGCTAAAAACGACGAACAAGGCCGTTTAATCGCTAGCCAAATCCTTGAAATGAACAAGGTTTATTACATCGGTTCATCTAAAAAAGATTTGAAAGAAAAAGGTATCTTAACTTCAAAATTCATCTTGAGACAAGAAGTTCCAGCTGAAGCTTTCACAATGGCTGACAAACGCGAAGTTAAAGAAATCGCTTTCGAAGGTAAAAAAGTTAAGGTTCTCTCAGCTCACCCACTCGAATCATATACAATCGTAAATAAAGACAACCAAGTTGTTATCGAAATTACAAACCCAGAATTATTCTGGAGCGTAACAAAATATTTAGTTGCTATTACTAAATAATATACAAATCATAAAAAAAGAAAATCCCGGTATCATCTCGATATCGGGATTTTTTTATTCCACAATGTGTATATCTACACACTAAGTGTGGAAAAATTCTACAGTCGTTTCCACATTATTTGACTTGTTGAAAAATATAATTGTGTAATAGTGTTGATTTTCAGTGTGTTATTTTTAATATTGCTCTTTTGTTTTATCTGGTATGGTTTTGGCTAGTTTTTATGTCAAGGATATAAATGTATAATAAAATAAGAATTGAATTATGAAAAACACATTAAAAGTTTTAGCAGTATTTTTGACAGTTGGTTTATTAACCACCTCATGCGTAGAAAAATCAAAGAAATATCAATTACTTTTAGCAGAAAAAGAAGCTGCATTGGTTGAAAATCAAAACATTGAAAATGAATACAACAAAGCACTTGGCATTATCGCTGATGTAGAAAATAATTTACAAGCACTTCGTGAAGCCGAGAATTTGCTTCTTATGAACAATGAAAATCTTTCACAAAGAGAAAAACTTAATGCAGAATTGATGCAGATTAAAGATGCAATGGCAGCTAATAATGCAAAATTAGATGCTTTATACGCTGAATTGGAAAATTCAAACAGAACCAACAAGGAGCTTCGCGCTACAGTGAAGAAATTGAAGAGCCAGTTAGAAGAAAAAACTCAAGTTGTTGAAACATTGCAAGTTCAGTTGAATGAAAAAGATAGTCAAATAGCTGGTCTTAATACAAAAGTTGAAATCCTTAATGCAGACATCGAAAAAGTCACAGCTGATAACGATGCAAAAAGCCAAACAATAGCAAATCAAATACTTGAAATGAACAAGGTTTATTATGTTGGCGCATCAAAACAAAATTTGAAAGAAAGTGGTATCTTGACTTCTAAATATATATTAAGACAAGAAGTTCCAGCTGAAGCTTTCACAATGGCAGACAAACGCGAATTGAAAGAAATCGCTTTCGATGGTAAAAAAATTAAGGTTCTTTCAGCACATCCAACAGAATCATATACAATTACAAATACAGATAATCAGGTTATTATCACAGTTACAAACCCAGAAATGTTCTGGAGTGTAACAAAATATTTGGTTGCAATCACCAAATAATTTTCTGCTCGTTTTCAATATTATGAAAATCCCGATATCGCCCGATGTCGGGTTTTCTTTTTTATTTTTTTAAGATAAAATGTTTTAGAATCTTTGAAATATTCATTAACTTTGCATTATACATTATGAAGTTTCATTGATATGGAAAAACGTATATTGATTGTTGAAGATGACGTTACATTTGGAACAATGTTGAAGACCTGGGTTGCTAAAAACTCATGGGAACCGACTTGGGTTACAAAAGTTGAATTGGCAAAACAGGAATTTCAAAATGTTTCTTTTGATTTGGTACTTAGTGACTTACGTTTGCCAGATGGTGACGGCATAATTCTTCTTACATGGATAAGAGAGAATAAGATAAACATTCCGTTCATCATCATGACCAATTATTCAGACGTTCAGACTGCGGTTTTGGCAATGAAACTTGGAGCTTTTGATTATTTGCAAAAGCCAATTAATCCAACTCTTCTTCAGCAAAAAATAGAAATGGCGATGCGTCAGCCAGAGCGTGCGGAAGAAAAAAACGCAGCGTCTAAACCTAAAGCGAAGCAGAAACAGCTTATAAACAAGGTGGTGAAAGGCAGCAGCTTGGTGATGCAGCGTCTTTATTCTCACGTAGATTTGGTGGCGCCGACAAAGATGTCGGTTTTGATTCTTGGCGAAAGCGGTACGGGTAAAGAATATATTGCTCGTATGATTCATGATAACAGCAATAGAAAATCAGCTCCATTCGTGGCTGTTGATTGCGGCAGTCTCTCGATGGAACTCGCTCCTTCTGAGTTGTTTGGCCACAAAAAAGGTTCTTTTACCTCGGCAATATCAGACAAAACTGGCGTGTTTGTGGAAGCTAACGGAGGAACGGTGTTCTTGGATGAAGTGGGAAATCTTTCGTATGAGGTTCAAAAACAGCTTCTTAGGGCGTTGCAGGAACAAAAGGTGCGTCCTGTAGGCTCGGCGTCTGATGTTAAAGTAGATGTCAGAATAATTGCTGCGACAAATGAAGATTTGGAAAAAGCGATAGAGGATGGTAGGTTCCGCCAGGATTTATATCATCGTATCAATGAGTTTTCTGTCAATGTGCCTCCACTCAGAGAGAGAGTTGAAGATATTGAAGAATTTTGCTATCATTTTATAAATCAAGCAAATGAAGAGCTTAGTAAAGACGTCGATAAGATTTCTGATGACGCTCTTGATGTTTTAAAACAACAAAATTGGCTCGGTAATCTTAGAGAATTGCGTAATGTAATTCGTCGCTCCGTCTTGTTTGCAACGGATAATGTTTTAAGAAAAGAAAACCTTCCTGAATTTCCGAAAAACAATAAGACACAGAAGTCTTTGAGTGATATTCAAGAAAATCAGGGAGTTAAGGACTTTTCTTTGAATAAAAACAATGAAAAAGAACTTATTATAGCTGCATTGAATGAGGCTCATGGAAATAAGACTGTCGCGGCAAAACTTCTTCAAATTGATAGAAAAACTTTGTACAATAAGATGCATTTATATAATATTGAATTGTAATTTATTCAATATCATATTTTTCATATAAATATGAAAGAAAATCATCAACCTTGTTCATGAATTCTATTGAACGTTCTTTCCATTCAGGGAACGAACTTTCGTCACAGCCTCTTAAATTGTCCATCTTGTATAAAAACTCCGCATAATCTTTGCGGTTTAACTGGACGAACATAGGACACATTTTGTGACATAAATTCACAGCTTCGTTAAAATTGTTGTTATCGATTATTTTATTGAAAATCATTAGATTATCAGAAGTTGTTTCTACAAATGTTTTTAATATATTAGTAATGGAATCATCGTCATTGTCGAACATGGAGCATAATTCTGGAAAATCTTCAATGAATTTAGACTGATGTTCGTTTTGATTTATATAGCATGTTTCTGAATTTAGCAGAGTTGCCAAATCTTTGATAGAGAATGGTTTTCTGAGATAATCGTCGAAACCTTTATTTGCAGCGACTTCTTTGTTGTACTCGGAACGTGCTGTCATTAAAACGACTTTCTTGTCTTGATTTATTTCCTTAATTTTTCTTAACACATCAAGACCGTTGAAAGCTCCCATTTCTTTATCTGTTAAAATAATGTCATAAATGTTAATGTTATTGCAAAAGTCTTCAAATTCAACAGAAGAATGGCAAATGTCGCATTTTATTTCAAGTTTGTTTAACATGGAATTTATTACAGTCAAAAGAGTGTTATCGTCATCTATGACTAATATTCTTTTGCTTGAATGTGATTTTAATTCTTGAATATCAATGATTTCTTCTTTTTCTTCATTCAATGAAACATATTCAATTGGAATTTTAACAAGAAATTCACTTCCTTTTTCTGGCTCGGATTTTACCTCAATGCTGCCATTTAATAAATCAACAAGACCTTTTACAACAAAAAGTCCGAATCCGTTTCCTTCAATAAGACTTTCATTATTGTCGATGCGTCTGAAAGGCTTGAAAATTTCTTCCAATTTATCTTGTGGAATCCCTATGCCTTCATCGATTATATTGAAAATCATTTCGTTATTATTGTTGCTGACTTTAAATGTTATTTTGCCTTTAATAGTATATTTAATGGCATTAGACAATAAATTACTTAATATTTGTTTGATTTTTAGTGCATCAGCTTTAACATTATTCTTTCCATTTAAACATTTCTCGTAAATGAAAGTGAGCTGTTTGCTTTCAGCCAAAGGCATAAACATTTCCATCAAATCGTCGCAAAGTGTTTCTATGTTAAAATTTGATAGTATTGCTGTTTCTTTTCCTTGGTCTAATCGTGAGAAATTCAATAAGTTTGTGAGTAATGACAATATATGCTCAGCGGAATTTTTCATTGAAGAAATCTTTTGTTTATCATCTTTATTATCCGCATCTATTTGCATGAGTTCAAGATAGCCGAGTATTGAAGAAAGCGGCGCTTTAACGTCATGAGAGACGGAAAGAAGTAATTTATGACGGCTTTCCATGATTTCCTCAGTTCTTTTCTTGGCTTCTTCTGTTGCTTTTCTTGCTGCTATTACTTTTTTTATATCATAGAAAATCAAGAAGATAAATGTTAAAATTATTAAAAGGGCGATAGCTGCAATAAGAATTGAAAGATTTATGTTTTTGTCGATTAATATTTCGCTTTTTTCAATTTCTTTTATTACAGATTCTAATGTCTGTTTGTGTAAAATTATTAACAAATCAGAAATTTCCTTTGATATTTCCTGGTCAGATAGAAGCAGGTTGTTGAATTTTCTTTCTATTGTTTCAATTTGTTTTTTGTATTTTCTTTTCCCGTTTTCGCTGTGTAACTGTAAGTCATTTAATAAGTTATATGTTTCTTCGTTTATTCTGCTTATTGTATCTACAGTAGTTGTTGAAACAAGCACAATGCTGTCCATTGATTTGTCGGGAGAAAATACGGCGCCGAGTCGTTTAATGAAACTTTTCTTTTCGGTTTTGTAAATAATAGTATCTTGTATAGTTTTGCTAACGGATGATTTTTCGGGTTTTGGCTGATAATTTTCAATTATAGAATAAAGTTCCTGATATGGATTGAAATATTTGTACTGGTGATTTATCTCTTTGATAATCTTTTCTTTATCTTTTAATAAAGATGTGATTGAATTTATGGTTTCCTTATTGAAGCTATCGTCGCAATGAGTTATGATAGAGTCGTTGGTATTAGAGATTTTAGATAAAGAAATATTGAAGTTTTCAAGATGGACATTGTTGCCGGAGAAAATATACAGATTGGAATAAGATTGAGCCTTGTTGATGTTTTGTATAAGGTCGTTTGTGAGGTTTAATATTTCTTCGTTTTTCTCAATGTTGACTTTTTGTAAGTTGATGGAATTTTTGAGGTTAGCGATATAGTAAATCATTCCAATACAGAGTAATGATGCCAACAGATAAATTATGATAGCATTATGTTTTACTCTACTTTCATATTGACGTTTTGTTCTCATAGATGCAAAGATAAAATTTTTAAACAAATTTTTGTCAAAAAATAATTATATTAAAATTAATATTATATTTGCATTGAGTTAAGTCATTTATTGTATAATTTAAAAATAAAAGTCATGAAAAAGGTATTTAAAATGATGCTCGCAGCATCTTTAATGGTAGTTATGGTAAGTTGTGTTTCAACAAAAGCTGTTACAACAACTACATCTGAAAATAATACAACAAGTATAATTGAAGAAGATGGACCATATGCATCTGATGTTGAATTTGTTAGAGATGTGTCTGAAGATGGAATGCAAATTATTGAAATTCCTTATCGTACATGGTATGGTACAGCAAAATTAGATGATAAACAAGGTGCTATTACTTTGGCTCAGGCTGAAGCATACGCTGTAGTTGCAAGAAGTATAAATAGTTTGATTGAAACGAAGACATCTAATAACGGTGTTGCTAATAATGAAAGATTGATGAAAGCAATTCAAATGAATTGGGACCAAAAAGCAGCAGCTCTTACAAAAGGATGTATTCCAGTTGGCAAATTAAAAATAAGATATGATGATAAGACTGGTATTTATGAAGTAGATGCAAAAGTTGGTATTAAAGCTATAAGATTTAATCAAATTATCAATGAAGAACCAACAGTTCCAGAAGATCTTACAAAGGATGAAGTTGATAAATTTTTAGAGATTAATAAAGCTATTACTGAAGCAGCGAGAGGAAATTATTGATAATACGAAATATTATAAAAAAGCCGTGAATTTCCACGGCTTTTTTGTTATATAGATTTGTCTATTTTCCAGCTGAAGGCTCTTAGTCCGAGTTCTTCAGTTTTTGTATCTAATTGATGGAGTTCGTTTAAGATGTTGTCAACGAATTCGTCTTCTACGAAAGTGAGGATGGCGTCGTTGTATGTTGGCCATGTGTGAGAGCCTAAGTGAGGTTCACCGCCTCGGCTGCCTCTGCCGTTGATTTCATTCCAGCGAGTGAAACCTTTGCTGTAGTTTTTCTCTAACAGCTCGATCACTTCTTCGTAATATGCTTGATTATAAGCTATGAATATTCCTGTCATAATAATTTATTTAAAATATTTAAGTTTTTTTGATTGAGACGTGCCAATGCTTAAACGCAGGCACGTCTCTGTAATTATGCATTATGCATTATGCATTATGAATTTTCTTCATCGCTTTCTTTGCTTGACGTTTTTCTCTTCTTGAAACGAATGCGGCATAGAGAGTAGGGATGAGGACGAGTGTAATCAATGTTGAGATGGAGAGACCCCAAGCTACAGTGATACCGAGACCGTTCCACATTTCAGCGCCTTCGCCTGTACCAATCGCCATTGGAACCATACCGAGAACTGTTGTCAATGTTGTCATCAAGATAGGACGCAAACGTTGTCTTGAAGCTGTAATAACAGCAGTGTTGATGTCCATACCTCTGTCGTGGCATAAGATAGCATAGTCGATAAGAACGATACCATTCTTAACAACGATACCGACGAGAATCAAGATGCCAATCATAGCCATGACGCCTAATGCCATATTATGTACTGCCAAACCGATGAGAACGCCGGTGATAGCGAATGGAACGGAGAACATGATGACGAATGGGTCGAGTAATGACTCGAATTGAGAAGCCATAACGACGTAAACCAAGATGATAATCAAGAATAACAATAGGAACAAGCCTTGGAATGACTCTTGTTGGTTTTCATAGTCACCTGCTATTTTTACCATAAATTCAGATGGTATCTCTGCTTTTTCGATATAATATTGAGCGACTTCAACACCTTCACTCAGAGCGTATCCTGATGTTAATATACCGGTTATTGTTACGACGCGTTCACGGTCTTTACGTTCGATTTTTGGAGGTGTCATGCCTTCAACGACCTTGGCGACGTCTTTCAATTTAATGCCTTGTCCTTGAGAGCCGTACAATGTGATGTTTTCAATGTCTTCAATGCTTTGACGGAATTCAGGTGCATAACGTACGCGGATGTTGTATTCGTCGCCGTCTTCACGGAAGAATGTCATCACAGAACCATTGATACGGTTTCTAACCATTGTAGAAGCTGTTGTTACGTCTATGCCGTTGAGTTTCAGTTTTTCACGGTCGAAGTCAACATAATATTCAGGAGTATATTCATCACGGCTTACAAGTACTTGTGAGAATTGTGGTGTGTTGACGAGGCTGTCTTTGAGTGCATTGGCAATCTTGTCGGAATTAGCGAAATCGTATCCGTATATTTCAAGCTTTACGCTAGCAGCGCCACCCATACCCATACCTGTACCAACATTATATTTCTTGATGATAGGGTTGGCTTTAAGGTCTTCACGAATGTATTCTGCAATTTGTTGAGTGCTTCTGTTACGTTCTGTTTTTCTTCCTAAGTCGGCATTCATTGAAATGATGTGAGTACCGTTGTTGTTCATGGAAGCGAATGCATTATCTTCGTCAGCTACACCATAGTTATAGTTAAGCATCTTGATTTCAGGAATCTCTGCTTTGTATTTGTCGTGCAGCTCTTTTGCAAGCTGACCTGTGACATTTTCACCTGTACCTACTGGTAGTTCGATGCTGATAGAAAGACGGCCCTGGTCCATTGATGGAAGGTATTCTGTCTTAAGGTTAGGAATTGTCAGTGCAATAGTAGCAGCAAAGATTGCCAAACCAATGAACACAACAGATTTGCGGTGTGTTACAGCCCATGAGATAACATGTCCGTATCCTCTGCTGAGAGCGTCGAGACATTTATTAATAGGTGTGAAAATAATGCTGTGCCATCTGTGGGTTCTTGGATTTTGTTTTAACATCTTTGAACACATCATTGGAACGAGTGTTAAAGCAGCTGATGTTGAAACAATCATGATGATACTAACGATCCAGCCTAATTGCTTGAAGAAGATGCCGATAATACCGTCAACCATTGTAAGAGGCAAGAATACTGCGAGCATTGTCAATGTTGATGCGATAACAGAGATAGAAACTTCTTGTGTTGCATGTACTGAAGCTTCTTTAGGTTTTGCGCCTCTATCGATATGAGAAGTTATGTTTTCCAAAACAACGATAGCATCGTCAACAACCATACCGATGGCGATTGTTAAAGCACTCATTGAGATGATATTAAGAGTGTTGCCTGTTGCAAAAAGATAGATGACAGAAGCAACCAATGAGATAGGAATTGAAAGAACGATGATAATAGTAGCTCTCCATCTTCCCAAGAAGATGAAAACAACAGCCATAACTACTAAGAAAGTGATTAAAATAGTGTCTTTCAATGAGTTGATTGTGTCGATGATATTGGTTGAACCGTCAATGATGATATTGAGTTGAACATCAGATGGTAAAGTCTTCTGTATTTTGTTAAGTTCTTTCTTAATGCCTTTAATAACTTGAACGGTGTTGGCGTCGGTTTGTTTTTGTATTGTCAACATGGCGCCTTGTTGGCCGTTGCTGAATACTTTTTGGAGGCGTTCTTGTTCACCGTCGTTTACTGTTGCAACGTCTTTCAAGTAAATAGGAGCATTGTTATATGTGCCGACGATAACATCAAGCATTTCTTCGGCAGATTTGAATTCTTTTTCAATTCTTACAGCGTAAGTGTTTGAACCAATATCAATTGTACCAGCAGGAGTGTTACGGTTTTCGTAGGCGAGGGTAGAAGATATTGATTCTACAGTGATGCCGTATGCAGCCAATTTATCAGGGTCAACATAAACTTGAATCTCACGTTTTGGAGCTCCTGATACAGAAATTGTACCAACGCCATTGATACGTGCTAAAGGTGTAGCGACTTTGTCGTCCAGAATTTTGTCGAGCCCGTTCAGACTTTCATCAGCTGTTGCCGACATCAGCATGATTGGCATATCTTCCATGCTGAATTTGAATATTGTAGGAAGACTGACGGCATCAGGAAGTGCTTGTGTCACCATATCAAGTTTGTCGCGGACATCGTTGGTGGCTTCGTTGATGTCAATGCCGTATTCAAATTCCAATGAGATTACTGATATGTTTTCCTTCGATGTTGAAGAAAGGTGTTTTAAATTACTAACACTGTTGAGTGTGTTTTCCAAAGGTTTTGTGACATTTGTCTCAATATCGGCAGCACTTGCTCCAGAATAAGATGTCACAACAATGATTGTATTTTCTCCCATGTCAGGGAAGAGGTTTGTTGATAATCTCATGAGAGAAAATACACCCAAGATAGCTACCGTAATGAATATGAGAGCTACTGTGACGGGTTTATTTACGGATGTTCTGTATAAACTCATTTCTTAATTTATTTTACGATGTCAACTTTAATGTTGTTTTTAAGTCTTGTTTGTCCTGTTGTTACGACTGTAGCGCCGTCGTCAATGCCACTGATGACTTCATATTTGTCGCCCATTCTTGAGCCGAGTTTGACGATAGTATAGCTAACAGTATTGTCATCGTTTAAAACGTAAACGTATTTTTCGTCAGCGCCTACTTGTTTGAGGACTGCGTTATCAGGGATAACAACGTGATAGTTAGTGCCATAATTGACAGTTACTCTTGTGAACATGCCAGGACGTAATTTTTCGTCTTTGTTGTCAACGATGATTTCAACTGGGAATGTATGTGAACGTGAGTCGATTGTTGGATAAACCAAATTGACTTTGCCTTTGAATGTTTCTCCTGGGAATGCGTCTGCAACGATGTCAACTTCCATACCTTTTTTAATTTTGGAATAGTTGTTTTCGCTAATGTTGATTAACATTTTAACAGGAGTGATGTTTTGAACAACGAAAAGAGGCTGTGCCATGGCGTACATGTCACCTTCGTCGTAGTTACGTGCTGTGACGATACCTGAGATAGGGCTTCTTAAGATTGTGTTTTCCAATAAATTGGAATATGTTTTCTTTGATACTTCGTAAGCGAGTGTCATAGTCTCGAAATTAGCCTGTGATACTGCACCTATTTCATATAATTCTTTAGTACGACCGTATTCTATTGAGTCATTTTTCATTTGCAATCTTAACTTTTCCAAACTGATTGCATCCATTGTTGCAAGTTCTTGTCCAGCTTTGACATGGTCGCCGATTTCGACAAATATTTTGTTGATACGTGAAGCTGATTGTGGTGTGATGTTGTTGATGATTTCTGCTTCAACTGTTGTTGGATAGGTGTTTAATTGTGGAACATTTTCAGCATAAACCTTTGTTACTGTTACTTTTGGAGCTTCATCAGCGACAACCGCTGTTTGTTGGTTGCTTGATTTTTGTCCGCATGAAGCCATTATCAAAGCTGACGAAAGAAGTAAAATTGAATTAAAACGTTTCATTTCTTATTATTGTATTTTATTGATTATCATTTATTTGTTTTCTTTTACATATTCAACGCCCATGAGTTCGTCGATGGCCGCTTTGTTTGTCATGTATTGATATATAGCTTGACTCATTGTGAGTTGTGCTTGTGTCAATGCTAATTGAGCGTCATTGAGTTCAACCAATGTAGCTTTGCCGAGTTCGTACATCTTTTCAGAAATGTTATAACTCTTTTGTGCCATTTCCAATGTTGTTTCTGCAGCTGTATATCTCTTGACGCTTGTGTTCATCTTGTCTCTGTAATTCTCTAATGCAATGTTGAGATTACGTTCTGCATCTTCGATGTTAAGTCTTAAGATATCTTGAGTCTTTTGATATTGTCTTATGTTGTTGTGTTTTGCAAAACCGTCGAAGATAGGGATGTTGAGACTTAAAGCAACAACTGAATAAGGATTCCAGTTCATGTCGAAGGTATTACCCATAGCCATGTAGTTGTAAGAGAATGAAGCTGAAAGGGTAGGGATGTATTGGTATTTGGTCATTTTTATAGTTCTGCTCAACATTTCATCTTGCAATTGCAATTGCAATAAGTTGGTATTGTTTTCGAAGCTTACAGTTTCGTTTGATGCCAATGAAACTGTCATTTCGTTAGCATAATCTGATAATGCGCCAACCACATCGATCTCTGTTGCGAGATCAACACCCATGATAGCTTTGAGTTGCCATATTGCCAAAACAACAGCGTTTTCTGCACTATATACTTCTGGTTCAGAATTGTTTACGTTGACTTTAGCTCTTAAATATTCAAATTCAGAAGCTTTGCCAACATTGTATTTCTTTTCAATATCTTCAAAATTCTTTTGAGCATTGTCGTGAACTTCTTTGTAAACATTGTAAGCTTCTTTGGCTAAAAGTACGGAATAGAAAGCTTGTTTCACTTGAGAAACCATTGAGATTCTTGAAGAACGAGCTTGTTCGATTGCCAATTCAACGTCTAATGCTGAAAGTTTCAAGCTTTGCCAGAGTTGTGCGTTGACGAGAGGCATTGCTGCAGATAAACCTGCTGTCACGTTGTTTGCGGTACCAACCTCAATTGACATTGGCTGTCCGTTCATTTCCATTACCATAACTTGTCTTTTCAAAGTCCTTTGGTAATTGCCGCTTGCACTGATGTTTGGATAGAGAGCAGAATAGGCTCCTTTTTGTGCATAACCGGTTTTTTCGATTGTCATTTCAGCAATTTTAATCGAATTACTTTCAGATAAAGCGATCTCTATTGCTTCATTTAACGTTATTTTGGTCTGAGCGTGAGAAATCATGCTGCAAGCACAAAATACGATTGTTAATAATAATTGATTGAATTTGAACATTTTATAAATATTTTTTTGTTTGTTTTATACGAAAAAATGGGGTTTATTTCAAACTGCAAAAGAACGAAATATTATTGAATTAATTACAAAAAAAAGGCATATTTCAATAAAAAATATTAGCATTTCAATGTATATTTTTACATCCTCAATAAAACTTGAAAAGTCCCCCAAAAACATAGGTTTTTAGTCATTATTAATAACATTTCTTTCGACAAAAATGTTCGAATTTATTTTGTAAAAAATCGTATTTGTTTCTTAAAAAATATTAACCTCAAAAAAGTGTTTGAAACGTCACTGCAATACAAAAAAAGTCGTACTTTTACAGACGGAAATAATGTATGTTGATTTTATATGAAGGCAAGAATTTTAGGTTTGTTCTTATTGTTTGAAGCAGCGTTTATGTTGTTGACTTCATTGGTCGCATTATATTATTTTTATAAATGTGGTGATGGTGATGTTTTGGCGCTTACCGTCTCCACAATTATCACATCAATTTCGGGTTTTATCTTGATTTCTGCAGGAAGAAATAAAGTTCCTTCAAAATTAAAAAAGCAAAACATAGAGAACTTTGAAACCAAGGATTCTTTTTTTATTGTCACGGCGACATGGGTTCTATTTGCCTTGTTTGGAATGTTGCCTTTTCTTTTGAACGGAACGGTTAAAACTGTAGCAGATGCTTTTTTTGAAGCGATGTCAGGGTTTACGACGACTGGTTCTACAGTTTTGAATGATATTGATAGCCAACCACATGGGATATTGTTCTGGAGAAGCATAATGCAGTGGTTGGGTGGCTTGGGTATCATCGTTTTGTTCCTTGCCATCATGCCAGCTTTGAATCGTTCTTCAAACAAAGTCATGATGTTCTCGGCTGAAATGTCTGGAATTGGCGTTAAAAAACTTCATCCTAAAATGATGATGACGGCTCGTAAGCTTTTGGGTATTTATTTCATCTTGACGGTTTTATGTAGTTTTGTGTATTGGCTCGGACCAATGGATACATTTGATGCTATATGTCATGGACTTACAACAATGTCGAGTGGGGGATTCAGCACGCATCAAGCTAGCATCGGATATTATAACTCACCATATATAGAATACATGGCGTCAGTCTTCATGTTGGCTTCAGGTGTTAATTTCTCATTGTATTATTTCTTGTTTACAGGTCAAGGCAAATTGTTCCGTGAAAATGAGGAGCTGCGATGGTATTTGGGCGCAGTGGCCTTGATGACAATGTTTATAGTGCTGTTGTTTTATTATGCTCCTGAAATAGAGACGGTTGTATCCAATGCAGAGTCGTATCCGCAAGGTTTTGAAAATAAATTTAGAACTTCGTTGTTTCATGTGGCATCAATAACAACCTCAACTTGTTATCAGGCGGCTAATTTTGATTATGATGTGTGGGGTAGTCTTTTCCTTGTTCCAACGTTCATAATGATGGCGAGTGGTGCTTGCGCAGGTTCTACTAGTGGTGGAATAAAAATCATAAGACAGGTGATTTCAATAAAGTCAATTAACAACATTTTCCGCCATTTGCTTCATCCTAATGCATTGTTTACAGTGAAGGTTTCTAATGAAGTTATTGATGAAGATAAAACACGAAGAGTTATTAACTTCTTGATTATATTTGTATTGCTTTTCGTTTTGGGAGTTTTAATGCTTATAGTTAGCGGTTGTACATTGCAGGAAAGTATGTTTAACTGTATTTCAGCTCTTGGAAACAGTGGGCCTGGAATGGGAAGGACTGGACCGTCTTTTTCATTCTCAGAATTATCTAATATGGGTAAGTGGGTTATGTCAATACTTATGATGCTAGGTCGTCTTGAAATCTATACAGTTATGGTAACATTCCTCCGTTTGTTCATAGGAAAGAAATATTAGTATTTGTTGAAAACTGTTTGTTTTTGATTGATTTTTTTTCACAAACTATATAAGTTATTTTATTTTTGTCGAAAATATTTGCGATGGAAAAAGAAAAAATGATAGGAATGCTGAAAAAAAACACTAGGCCAATAATAGTTTGGATTACTGTTTTCTTGTTTTTCTTTCTGTCGTTTTGGGCAAATTGGATGCTTTCATTTGCACATGCGCTTTTGGTCACGATCTGCCTTATATTTACCAGTAATGTTGAATCTAGGTATGTAGTGAAATTTCTTCAGAAAGGCAACGCTTTTCTATTTTATCTGATAAGTATCTCATTAGTCATAATGATGTCAATGTTGACGACTTACATGGAGTCATTTATGTTGACAATTATGAGCAAACATATTTCTCTAGCGGAGATTCCACAGCTTGATGGACTTAAAGCTTTCTTTATTCCTACATTGATTAGAATCGTTATTTTTACTGCAACTGTAGCAATTACAGTTATTTCGGTTTTGCAGAGCGCGGAAAAAGAAAGTCAAAGGATAAAAAATGAGCTTAAAAGCGAGAAACTTGATATGGAACTGCGTTTCCTTAAATCACAAATGACTCCTCATTTTTTATTTAATGCATTGAATAACATATATTCTTTGGTTTATATAAAAGACGAAATGGCTCCGCAAAGTGTTCTGAAACTGTCGGATATGCTTCGTTATGTGATGGTTGACTGCCAGGTTGACCTTATATCACTTGAAAAAGAAATCAAATATATTGATGCATATATTGACTTCCATCAAATGAGTATGGAGAATAAATCAAATGTTATTTTTGATAAAACCATTGATAATAAGGATTTTAAAATTCCTCCAATGATTCTTCAGCCTTTGGTGGAAAATAGTTTTAAACATAGTAGATTGGTTAACGACCCTAATGGTTACGTCCATTTTTATATTATTCAAGAGAATAACAATCTGATATTTATAGCTCGTAATTCTATAAATAGATTGCCATCTTTAGTCGATTCAAGCAAAAAACAACAAGCTGGTATAGGCCTGACTAATGTTAAAAAAAGATTAGAATTGTATTATGGAAATAATTATTCTTTCGAAACAAAACAAGAGGATAATTCATACGTGGTAACAATTAAAATAGGAGATAAGCTGAATGAAAAGAAAGTATAATGTTCTTATCGTTGATGATGAATTTCTGGCAAGAAAATTATTGTCGGAATATGTTTCTAAAGTTGACTTCTTGAACTTGGTTGATACTTGCCCAGATGCAACGAAGGCGATGGAAGTCCTTAATAAAGAAAATATTGATATTTTATTTTTAGATATACAAATGCCAGATATTTCTGGTATAGAGATGTTGAAATTACTTGCAAACAGACCATCGGTAATTCTTACGACAGCATATTCAGAGTATGCAGTTGACGCCTTCGCTTTAGGCGTTGTTGATTATCTTTTGAAACCTTTTGATTATGCGAGGTTTATGCAGGCGATAAATAAGATAGTTAATAAAAATGTTGAATCTCAATCCGAGACAAGTTCGTTAAACGATTATATCTTGGTAAAGGCTGATTATAAATTATATAAGATTAATTTTGATGATCTGCTTTATATTGAAGGTCAACATGAATATGTTACATTTCACACTGCATCAAAGCGTATAACTGCTTTATATTCATTGAAAAATCTCGAAGAGATACTTCCAAAAGATAAGTTTGTCCGTACTCACAAATCATTTATCGTTTCAATAAAAAATATTGAAGATATTGATAAACTTAATGTTACAGTGTCAGGTAATAAAATACCTGTTGGAGCAAGCTTCAGAGAAGCGTTGATAGAAAGGTTGTCGTAGTAATGTAGTAATGTAGTAATGTAGTAATGTGGCTAACTTTATCACTTCATTACTTCATCACTCCATTACTTCATCACTCCATCATTTCATATTTCATCGACAAACTATTGCTTGATGGTTTTTGATATATTTTCAAATCAAACATTGTGACAACTGCAAATACGTGGTCGAAAATGTCACTTTGTATGTTTTCGTACGAAATCCATGCTTTGTTTGAGCTGAATGCATAAATCTGAATTGGAACGCCGTTCTCAGTAGGTGATAACTGTCTGACCATGAATGTCATATCTTTATTTATGAAAGGGCAGTTGGCTAGATAGGCATTTAAATAAGCTCTGAAAATACCAATGTTAGTTTGTCTCCTTCCATTAACAAGATTGCTGTCGTCAATATTGTTTGTTTTGTTGTATTCCTCTATTTCCTTTTCTTTGTCAATGATATACTGACTGACTAATTGGAATTTCTTGAAACGCTCTAACATTTCTGGAGTACAGAACTTAATTGTATCAATATCAATAACAAATGAACGGGCTATACGTCTTCCACCTGAATTTTCCATGCCTCTCCAGTTTGTGAATGAGTCGGAAATGAGTGAATATGTTGGAATAGTTGTGATTGTTTTGTCCCAATTTTGAACTTTTACTGTTGTTAAGCCAATTTCCAATACTTCGCCGTCAGCTTTGCTTTTGTCCATTACAATCCAGTCGCCAATACGAAGCATATCGTTGATAGTTAGTTGAATGCCGCCGACAAATCCGAGAATAGGATCTTTGAAGACTAACATCAATACTGCTGAGAGTGTTCCTAATCCTATTAAGATATTAGAAAGTTGTTTTTGTGTAAGTATTGCAATAACAAGCAATAAGCATATTATATAGATGATAGTTTTTAATACTTGTATAAAACCCTTGATAGGCTTGCTTTTAGATATTTCGTATGTGTCGTAAATTTCATTTAAAGTGGTTAGTATTGCATCTAAAACGCGGCTATAAACAAATACTTCATATATTTTTGTTATGAGTACAATAGTAGCAGCTAATGTCGGATATGATGGTAGTGCTGTTGTTATAAAATATCTTATGATATATGCAGGAACGATTAAGCACAATCGTTTGAAGACTTTGTTTTTGATTAAAATATCGTCTCTTTTTGAAGCGCTTCTTTCGATAACTACATATATGACTTTTTTAACAACAAATAAAATTATGAAATAGGCTAGAAATGCTAATGATATTAATGTAAGGAAACTGACTGTTTCAACAAGAAAACTTGAAAGGTTTTCTGATAATCCAATTTTACCAAATAGATTGTTTAATAATGTGATATATTTTTCAAACATGTCTTTAAATGTTTAATAAGATGTTAAGACTTAATGGGTTAATTTCTACATTTATGTCTTTGTTCATAGTTACGGCTTCGCCGTCGATGTTCACTACATCATCGACTTCTCTTTTAACGGTAATTTTCTTAGCCTTATAAATGTCTATAAAATTGCTTTTGTCAATCTGTTTGGCGAGAAAATATGTTGCAACGATTGGAACTTCAATGATATTGGGCTTTTTAAAGATACATACGTCAAGTAATCCGTCTTGAACGCTTGCTTTTGGCGAAATTTCAGCGTTATAACCGAATTGGCTTGAATTGGCGAATGTTACAAAAAATGGTTTGCATTGGACTGTCTTTTCATTGTCTAAAATCAAGGTATATTCTTTAGGCTTGAAATTAGGGTATTTTTCAGTAATCAATTTCGCGTAAGTTTTCCAGCCGCGATTGCCGTCTTTAGCGAAATAATCGGCAATTAAAGCATCAAAACCAATGCCTGCAATGCTTATGAATGGAGTCCCGTTCATTGAGGCAGTATCGATTTTATAAACTTTACCTTTGTTAATTACTTCAGTTATAAGACGCTCGGCTTTAAATGGAAGTCCAAGGTGACGGGCTAATCCATTGCCAGAGCCTAATGGGATAATGATTAGAATCTGCTCTTTGCCAATTAAACATTTGGCGACTTCGTTGATTGTTCCGTCGCCGCCGACGGCAGCAATATATTCATATCCTTCTTCTAACGCTTGCATTGTTAATTCAGACGCATGGTTTGCACGCTCTGTATAAACAATTTTGTATTCAAATTGGTTTTTATCAATATAATTATTTACAAGATTTGGAAAATTATTCTTGTTATGATGTCCCGAAATGGGATTAACAATAAAAATTATTTTCTTCTTCATTTTTTGTAATATAATTTGTTGTTAATCATTCTGTTATTATATTGCTGAACTCTTAGCTTGAACTGTTTGTCGAGTTCTTTCCATTCTTTTAAATTTGATTTGTATATGTTGTTTTTTAAATTGCTGTCAGTTTTTAAATCAAAAATTTTCTTGATTTCTTTTCCGTCAGATTGTAAAAAATATTCTCCGTCGGAAAAATTGTAAATGTTATTGGAATAACTGATAAATGAAGGTTTTTGTATGCTGTCGAATAAATTTCTTCCGAAACTGAAAACGGTATCGTTGATATTTAATGCGCTTAATAGGGAAACACCGATGTCTAAATGTTGTGCTATTTCGTTAACTTGTTCGCTTTCAATTATTTTAGGAGCATAAAACGCAATAGGGACCTGGTGGAGTCCTTTTGTGTGTTTGTAATTGTTGAATTTATGTTCCGGACTGACGTGGTCGGCTGTGATGATGAAAATTGTGTTGTCGAACCATTTTTCTTTTGAGATTGTATTGAAAAAATCTTTTAAAGCATTGTCAACATAGCTTATGGTAGCTTCAAATGGGGTAGATGCTATTGTATCTTCAAGATTATAATTGTCTGGTAATGAATAAGGATGATGAGATGAAAGTGTGAATATTACAGCTGCGAAAGGCATTGGAAATTCATTGAGTTTTTGAGCTGTAAATTGTAAAAAAGCATCGTCGTAAATTCCCCAAGCTCCGTCAAAGTCTGAATCGTTGTTATATTCGTTTCTTCCGTAATATTTGTCGAAACCGCTTGATTTTGAAGTGGAATTGAAACTCATAGTTCCATTGTTTCCGCCGTGGAAAAATGCTGTAGTATATCCGTTTTTCTTTAAAATATTGCCGAATCCTTCGAGCCTGTTGATTGCGTATCTTGATGAAGGATAATCGGTTGGCATAAGTGAAGGCAATCCGCAAAATATAGATGGCAGTGCTTCTATTGAGCGGCGGCCGTTAGCCATACCATCAAAGGTGAGACTTTCTTTTAGCAATGAATCTAGAAATGGAGTGAGACTCTCATCCCAGCCTTTGTTGTAAAAACCAATCATTTCTTGTCCGAAACTTTCAAGAATGATTAACACGATATTGCTTTTTTGTGTTTTCTCTTTGATGAATCTGTTAGTATTCAGATTTTTATGAATTGGCTCGTATAGAGAAGCAATTTCATCATCTTTGAAATATTCAACTTTATCTAAAGTGGATGAGGTCGAACTCATACAAATGCAGAAAGGTGTGTTTAATATTAAAGGTGTGTTTTGCGCAGAAGTATAGTTCGTCGCGGTGGTTAAGTTAATTGGTTTTAACTGAAAACCGCCTCTGATTCCTAAAACGGATAGTCCTAAAATTATTATGAAAAACAAAGATTGATTTACATACCATATACTATTTTTTATGAAATATGATTCTTTTAGTTTTGTCTTTGTTGTTAAGATGATGATAATGAATAAGAAAACGAAGAATATTAAAAACATGAACCAGAAGTCAGAAATGAAGCTTAATATTAGACTTCCTTGGTTTTCATCGCTGCCTTTTATGAATGTGAATAATTCAGAACTCATTCTTTTGTCGAGGTATCTGAAGTATATAACATCAATGATATTCAATGCAATGGCGATAGAATTGCTTGCAATGAAAATAACGTCAGTAATTTTGGTGTAAATTCTGTTGTATTTTATTTTCAAAGGTATTCCGTATGCAATAATAAAAGGAATGTTAAAAATTATTAGCGTATGTATGTCGAATCTGAATCCGATTAAATATAATTTAACTAATTCCTTGAAGTTTAAATCTTCAAAATAATTTGCATTGAACAAATAAAGAAGCCATCTGCTTAGCGATAAAAGCAAAAGCATGATACCCAATCTTATAAGTATCAATTTCCATAATATGACTTCTTTGTTTTTTATCATGTTTATGACAATGAAAATAATAAAGTATTATATGCAAAGATAGTAAATTAACTCTGACATTTGTTAATATAATGACTGATTATTTTTTAATTTTGTAGAAAAGAAAAAATTAAAAATAGTTGAAAAATATGAAAGTTAAGTTGTTGATAATCTTTGTATTATTTTTTAATTTGATATTTGCGCAGGAAAAATCGTTTCCACAATATCCTAATCCTGTTAAAATTCCGATTTCGCTATCAGCCACTTTCGGAGAATTAAGAAGCAATGCGTTTCATGCCGGCGTTGATATAAGGACGCAGGGTGTGGAAGGTAAGGAGGTTTTTGCTGTTGCCGATGGATATGTAAGTAGGATAGGAGTCTCGCCATACGGTTATGGTAAGGTTTTGTATATTACTCATAATGATGGATTTACATCGGTATATGCTCATCTTATGAAATTTAATAAGAAAATTAATGATTTTGTTAAAGAGAAACAATATGCAGATGAGTCTTTTGCTCAAAATATAATTCTCGATGAAAATCAATTTCCGATAAAAAAAGGTGATTATCTTGGTTTTTCAGGCAACAGTGGAAGTTCGGGCGGTCCTCATCTTCATTATGAAATACGTTATACTGTAACTCAGGAGCCTGTAAATCCTATGTATTTTGGATTGAAGATTAAGGATACAAGAAAACCGACAATTAAAGGTTTGGCGCTTTATCCTCTTCACAATTCTGTGGTTAATAGCAGCGATACAGCTTTATATTTGAAAGTGAATAATGATAATGGCGTGTTTTCGATTGATAATAAGGTGATTAAGGCTAACGGCAATCTTGCTTTCGGAATAAATGTTTATGATCAAGCTGATGGCGCTAATAATAAAAATGGTGCGTATTCTGTTGAGCTTTATGCTGATAATGAATTGATTTTTAGTATAATATCTGATAAATATTCATATAATGAAACTCGTTACATAAATAGTTTGATAGATTATTCTTATTATGTTAAAAATAATGAACGTTTTATAAGAACTGAAATTGATGAGTTTAATAAGTTGAGTTTGTATGGCGAAAAAAACGGAGTTGTTACTGTTAATCATGGCGATACGATAAAAATGTCTTTTGTTGTAAAAGATTATAATAAAAATAAATCTAAATTAAATTTTACATTGATTGGAACTGAAAAGCCAGAATTTGAACCGGAAGAAATATTGCCTCGTTCTTATTATAGAATAAACGATGGTGAGTCTGCTGAAATTTATTTGGATGGTTTTGAATCAGAAATTCCGGAGTTTGCATTTTATCGTAATGTCTCAATCAAGGCTGCTCAAATCGATACGATGAAAAATATTTGTTCTAATTTTGCGTATCGTCTTGGAACAGAGGAAATTCCATTGCATAAAAGGATTACTGTGCGTTTAATGCCAAGCGATGAATTTAAAGATGACACATTGTTGTATGTGGCTTCAGTAAATGAAAAGGGAAAGCTTTCTTTTTTAGGTAAAAGTTTTGTTGATGGTTTTATCGAAGCCAAGACTAATGTCTTGGGGACATATCTTATTGCAAGAGATGAGAATAAGCCAACTATTAAACCTGTTAATTTCAAGGACAAAGGTTCTGTGTCAGAGAATTGGTCGTTGCGTGTTGAGATTGACGATGAGGAAACTGGTATTTCTAAATATGATATGTATATTAATGATGTATGGGTTCTTGCAGATTATGACGCAAAAAACAAATTGTTGGTATATCAGATAGATCATCGTCTCAAATCCGGTAAGAACACTTTAAAGGTTGTTGTTACGGATATGGTTGGTAATGAGTCTGTTTACACGGCTGTCATTCAGCGATAGGCACGAATTGGTAAGCTCCAGCGTCTGGTTTGTCGCCTCTTGAAACTCCGTCTAAGTCATATTGAAGTTGTCCGACAGAATAGAAAGGATTGCCGATTCCTATGGCAGGGGAGAGTGTGTCGAGGTGATAGTTGTATTCTTTATTTACAAATTTAGGGTCTTGGTTGAAGACGCATTCGTTAAAATTTGTAAACGTTTCATTGTTGGTTTTCTTTGTTTTTAGCAAGCAGTTGTTAAAATAATATGTTGTATCAGGTCCTGCATAGAAGTTTGTTGTAAATTCGTCATCGATATTTCCATACATTATACTGTTGTTCATTTCAAAATAGAAGTTACATGCGTATAAGTTACCAATAGGATCTTGATATATATTCTCAAATGTCAGGGAAGGGTTCTTTCTTGTTGATTTTTTCCAATAATTGGCGATGGTTCCATGTTCGAAGATATATTCTCCGCCGCCTCTTAAATATGCAGCGTTGTTGCCGCAATTTGAAATCACAAAATTGCTTGCCTTCAAATTGTAGAGGTTGGTTAAGATTCCGTATCCAGTATGGTTGTCGATTATTGTGTTGTGAATGGTTAATGGAGCCATATTGTTTTTCAGGAATGTTTCGGCTTGAATTCCGATAAAACCGTTTTTGATAATTGCGTTGTTTATGGAGTGTCCGTAATTTTCACGAGCTTCCATTAACCATATTCTATCCCATTGTCCGGGTTCGTCTGTAAATGAAAGTTCGAGTCTATCTCCTTGAAAAACAACAGGGTTTTCAGGAGTTCCTTCAACGCGGAGTTGACCTTCGCTGTATGCCCAAAGTCCGCTGCCGCTGTGAAAATAGATCTGCGTTCCTTCTTCGATGACCAATGTTCCGTATGATTCAATTAATGCATGTCCATAAATCACATACGGCTTTTCCGATGTCCAGTGTGTCTCTTGAAGGCTGTCGGCTACAATTTTAAATTTAGGGAAACCGTTTATCTTTTTGTCAGCTATAATGTAAATGGCGTTTTGTCCGTATGCGGTCAAGCTGACTTCCTGAATGTTGTTGTTTGTTTCAAATATCAATTTGTCTTCTACGAAGAAAGGTGTGTTGTAGTCGTTTGGATTTACGGTTACTCTTACAAAAATATAAATGCTGTCTTTTGCATAAAGTTCAATGTCGCTGAAGTCGTAGCCTGATTCTCCGTCAACGTTGATGCTGAATTGAGACATGTTGCCGTTTCCTAAGCGGATAGAGCTTATCTTAAGATTTTCATCGTTGTTGTTATATACCATAAGATGCCGTGTTGAAGAACCGACAGCGGTGAAAACAGTATCAAAAGTGATTGTGTCATTGGAAAAATCAATTGATAAAGATTGGTCTGTGCTGTATATGGTTTTGTTTTGGCATGACATGAAACATGCAGCCATTGTTATGATGAAAATCCAGATATATTTTTGCATAATGGTCTATCTAATGTATGGATTACGTTAGATTTAATTATTTATTGTCTTGTTTTAGAAAATCATTCCATTGGGTTGTTAGATATGCGTTTGTTGCGACATATTTTAGCGCAGGCATTAATTTTGATGCGTCAACGTAACCAGGCAAGACGGTGATTCCTATGTTTTGTTCGTTCAAGAAAACGTAAGAAGGGTAGGACATCTTTCCTTGTAATAGTGCTGCTGCCAATTGATGAGTTCCTTTTTGCGTTCCTAATGGGTTTGGGTTTACGAATGTATAGCCCATAAAATCAACGCTTTCAGTTTGTTCTGCGTTAAATTTTACTGCATAAAAATGTTCGTTCATGTAATCAATGACTTCTTCATCTAAGAATGTGGTCTGATCCATTTTCTTGCACCATCCGCACCAGTCGGTGTAGATGTCGATGAATATTTTTTTAGGAGCGCTATCGTTTAATTTAACAGCTTCTTCGAATGACATCCAATTTATTTTTTTTGGTGTTTCGGTTTGAGCGTTTGAGTTGTATGATATTGATAATAAAATTATTATCGCTAAAATGAAATTTGATTTTTTCATATTAATAATTATATTTTGCTCTTTCTATTTCTTTCTTATTGTCTTTGTCTTTAAGGTTTTCACGTTTATCGTAGAAATGCTTTCCTTTTGCCAAGGCGATGTTGACTTTAGCCAATCCTTTGTCGTTGATGAACAAGTCTGTTGGTACGATGGTGAAACCTTTTTCGTTTGATTTGGTTTTCAGTTTGTTGAGTTCTCTTCTTGTGAGGAGAAGTTTTCTTTCGCGTTTTGGGTCGTGATTGTTGTATGTTCCGAGTGCATATTCTGCTATGTGCATGCCGACAACAAATAATTCACCGTTTTTGAATACGCAATAAGAGTCGGCTAGACTGGCTTTGCCTTCGCGTATGCTTTTTATTTCTGTGCCAGTCAAGACTATTCCGGACATATAAGTATCAATGATGAAATATTCAAAAGATACTCTTTTGTTTTTTATGTGTATTTTATTTTGTGTTTTTTCCTTTGCCATATTTTTAAAATTAGGAATTAGGAATTAGGAATTA
>JAFYNK010000087.1 GCA_017548125.1 Bacteroidales bacterium
TACATATGCTCCACAGATTGCAGACCTCCTGTGTCGGGCAATTGATGCTAAGGAACACGCTGAACTATTTGAAAAGTTACATAAAGAGTGGCTTGAATATCAAAAACGCCAGAATGATATTATACAAGCATACTTAAAAATGAAGAGAATGTAAAACTATAAGACGATGAAAGATAATTATTCGTACAATATTCAACTTCGTTGTGTCGTCTGCGGTAGCGAGGATCACTTCGATTGCAATGAAGATAAGTCATATATTAAGTGTACTAATTGTGGTAAGGAATACTTTGGAGGATACGACGAACTTGTTTCTTGCAATCAGGACCAAATTGAAGAAGTGAAGGAAATTGCTACCGAAGAAGTCGGCAATGATTTACAAAAGGAGTTAAACAAAATGCTAAATGACGCTTTCAAAGGGAATAAGTATGTTAAATTTAAGTAATTATGGAGTTGTATAGTTTGATAATATCAGTATTGGCGCTTATCGCCAGCATATTCACTTATTTTATGCACGACAAAAAGCTTAAGGAACAAGAGCGCAAAATAAACGAATACCAACTGAAACAAATTGAGAAGGAGAATTTGGAAAACAAAAAGGCTGCTATTAGAGGAAATATTGTAAAGGGACTTAAAAGTGGAAGAACTCTTAAAGTATACAATAGTGGGCGTGCTACCGCTCGCAATATTAGGGTTGAAGGACTAGACGTCAATGGGATTTTTTATATGAGGAGAGATATTTTTCCATATGAGTTAATGAATCCTCAAGACTACACAGAGCTAACAATGCATTTAACTTGTGGCTGTCCATCTACAATAAAATTAAAGTATATTTGGGACGATGAGTTCGGCGACAATAATGAGTTTGAACAAGTTCTAACAATTTAATTTATAGTGTATGAGCAATATAGATGATTATAATAAGTTGGTGGATTTTATTGGCAATATAATTAAAGCCACAAGCGAACCCGAAGACCAGGCGGCTGTTGATGATGCTTTGGATATTGCACATACTGTTGGAGATGCATTAAAAATTATTTCGAATAATGACAACCAAAACTAACATACAAGCAGGTTATAAAGATTCATCTGTTGGAGTAATTCCGCAGGAGTGGGAGGTTGCTTCTCTTGGTAAACTTGTGTCCATTACCAGTGGAGAAAGTCCCTCGTTGTTTAATCTTAGGGAGATCGGCAAATATCCTTATATCAAGGTTGAGGATATGAACAACTGCGAGAAATATCAATTACTCAGCAGGGAATATACAGATGACGAAAGATGTGCTATCCAGAAAGGTAGCATTATATTTCCCAAACGAGGTGCGGCAATTACTAACAACAAAGTTCGCATAGCTGCCTGCCAGTTATATATGGACAGTAATATGATGGCTATAATGCCTAACGATTTTGTTTGTGGGGACTATCTGTATTTCAAAATTACCTACGAGCAGTTGTTTAGGATTGCAGATACCTCTACAATTCCTCAAATCAACAACAAACATATTATCCCATATAAAATATGTTTGCCGCCTCTTGCGGAGCAGAGGAAGATTGCGGAGATATTGGGTGCGTGGGACGAGGCGATTGAGAAGCAGAGCCGACTGATTGAAAAGTTGGAATTGCGTAAGCGTGCTCTTATGCAACGCCTTCTCACTGGCCGCACCCGCCTCCTAGGCTTCACCTCCCCTTGGCAAAAAGTGTCATACTCTGAGATATTAAAAGAAGTCAAACGAAATATGACTTGGGATGATAATGAAGAGTATGATTTAATAAGTGTGAAACGTCGTTCAGGAGGTCTATTCCATCGAAACAGATTACTTGGTAAAGATATAAAGACAAAGAATCTTCGACCTGCTAAATTCGGAGATTTTCTAATCTCTAAAATGCAGATTGTACATGGAGCATCAGGCCTTGTTACAGAGGAATTCGATGGAATGAAAATATCAGGATCATACATTGCTTTGGTGGCTAAAAGTAGAGAGAAGGTGGATATGAATTTCATAAATTGGTATTCCCAAACTCCATATTTTTATCACCAAACATATGTTTCGAGTTATGGAGTACATATAGAGAAAATGACATTTGATTTAGAGTCATTTATGTCTATGAACATAATGTTGCCTCCATTGCCCGAACAAAAAGCAATTGCGGAGGTGCTTACGGCAGCAGATAATGAAATCGTTACCCACCGCAAAAAGTTGGACGCCCTGCGCCTCCAAAAGCGCGGTCTTATGCAACAACTACTAACTGGCAAAACAAGAGTAAAAATTTAGAAACTATGGAAACAAATAAAAAAATATTAGGTCCTCTTGGTGTAATCTTTACAATCATAAGCGCAATCGTATCGTTAATAGTTGGCGGTTTTACCATATACTTTTACTTAAAAAAGGATAATCCCAAATTAGAAGTAACTACATATTCCGAACAACTTATAACGCAACAGCGCAATATTGATAACTTGAAGGCGACATATGTGTATAAAGACTCTTTAGAAGTTAATAATTTGTGGCAAAGCAAATGTATAATACGTAATGTCGGCAAAAATACCATAGTTGGACAAGGCGAGAATTCAACACTTATTGATGATGGAATAAGGTTCTCTTTTTCAGGTTCTGTTAAAGTGTTGTATTGCGATATAACTAATAATACGATAGATGCAAAAAACATAAACAACTCTATTACATTCAAGCAATGGAGAAGTAATGAATATGTCGAAATTAGTGCATTAATAGAGAGTGTAGAATGTCCTCAATTCAAAATAAATGATCGAGACATTATAGATGCAGATGTTAATTACAAACAAATATCAATAACAGATGGAGGTGAAAGATTAATTAAGTATTTACCCAAAGAACTTGCATATATATTAAGATATGTTTGGTTAATCTATCAAATATGTTTCACATTTCTAACATTCTCAATATTAAGAAGACTTATGCAACGTTCAATAAATATTTTACGTGTTGGATTAACATATGTTATATTTGGTGATATTGTTAAAAAATGTTCTGATAATGCGTTACTAACATTATGTTGCATAGTAGTATACATTATTCTTTTCCTTCCAGTTCTTTGGTTGTTCTAAAATAAATCATAATGACACTCTCCTTCAAAGAAGACCATATTAGTCAGATTCCGGCATTGATGATGCTGGAGAAGGTGGGTTACACCTATCTGACGCCTGCCGAGGCAATGGAGATGCGTGGTGGAAACGCCAGCAATGTGTTGTTGGAGCCGATATTGCGTGAGCAGTTGGCAAAAATCAACACTGTGCAGGTTAGTTCGCAACGCACAACCGTATTCTCGGAACAAAACATTACCGCTGGCATTGATGCATTGCGCAATCTGCCGATGGCAGAAGGATATATGACAGCATCCCAAGTGGCATACGACCTTTTGACTGCAGGCAAGACGCTTGAACAAATCGTGGATGGTGACAGAAAAAGTTATGTCATGCAGTATATTGACTGGAAACATATTGAAAACAATGCGTTTCACGTTACTGAGGAATTCGCTGTGAGCCGTACTGGAATGAGCGATACTTATCGCCCTGATATTGTTCTTTTTGTGAATGGTATTCCACTTTGTGTAATCGAGTGTAAACGTCCGGATATAAAAGATTCGCTCAATCAGGCAATATCACAACACCTTAGAAATCAAAAAGAAGATGGCATACGTTCTTTGTATGTGTATTCTGCATTACTGTTGTCTACAAATGTCAACGAAGTGAGTTATGCCACAACTGGTACTCCCAAAAAGTTTTGGAATAGATGGACAGAACAATTTGTAGATAAAACGGCAGAAGAACTATATCGATATAAATTATCGGAAAAGGTAAACCAAAAACATGTCGTATCAGATATATCATGGAAAGAGTATAGGATGTGTGCTGAACCTACTGTGCAATATGGTTCTCTTAAAACGCCATCAATACAAGATTCATATTTGTATAATCTATGTCGTCCAGATAGATTGCTTAATTTAATGTATCGTTTTACGCTATACGATGACGGAGTGAAAAAGATAGCTCGCTATCAGCAGTATTTTGCTGTTGAAAAAGTTATGGAACGCGTGCGTAACATTGAAGGTGGTAAACGTAGAGGTGGTGTGATATGGCATACGCAAGGATCTGGTAAGTCGCTTACAATGGTTTTGTTGGCACAGGCAATACTGTTAGACAACACTATTCGCAATCCGCGTATCATTCTTGTAACAGACCGTACTGATCTTGATAGACAGATTACAGCAACATTCAGAAAATGTCAGGTAAGTGTAGAAAATGCCACGACTGGTAGCAATCTCGTGAAATTGTTAGAAAGTGCAGGTACCACTGTGATTACAACTATCATAAATAAGTTTGAAACAGCAGTGAGAGGATTGAAAGCACCGCTTGAAGATCCTAATATATTTGTACTTATTGATGAGGGGCATCGTAGTCAATATGGAGAAATGGGAGTCAAGATGGAAAAGGCGTTGCCGAATGCCTGTTTTATTGCGATGACAGGAACTCCGTTAATGAAAAAAGAGAAGAGTACAGCTGCAAAGTTTGGCGGAATTATTCAGCCTATATATACAGTAGACCAAGCAGTGAAAGATGGTGCTGTTGTGCCACTATTGTATGAAGGTCGTATGGTTCCACAAGAAGTACATGCAGATTCGATAGATAGATACTTTGACCGTATTTGCGAATGGATGACGGATGCACAGCGAGCAGATATGAAGAAGAAATTCAGTCGTGCCGACCAAATAAACCAAGCAGAGCAACGTGTATATGCTATAGCGTGGGATGTATCTCACCATTTCCGTAAGAACTGGCAGGGGTCAAAGTTTAAGGCTCAACTAGTGGCGCCAAGAAAGCGTATAGCTATTCTGTATAAGAAATTTCTTGATGAAATTGGTATTGTTTCTTCAGAGGTGCTTATCACGTCACCAGATACACGCGAGGGCGAAGATATTGCATTTGGTGAAACATCAAATACAGAGTTAGCATTTTGGAAACGCATGATGGATGAGCATGGTACTCCTAAAAAGTATGAGCAAAGCATCATAAACCGATTTAAGAATAGCGAGAATCCAGAAATAATCATAGTGGTTGATAAATTGCTGACGGGATTTGATGAACCGAAAAATACAGTGTTATATCTTGATCGTAAACTCAAAGATCATACATTGTTACAAGCCATTGCACGTGTAAACAGAGTTTGTGATGATAAAGAGTTTGGATATATTGTGGACTATTACGGCGTTTTTGGAAACCTGAATGATGCTCTTGAAATATATACAGAGTTTGATCAGGAAGACCTTGTTGGCACCTATACTGATATTTCAGATGAAGTCGCAAAATTACCACAGCGTCATGGTGAAGTTTGGGATATCTTACGTATGGCAAAAAATCAAAATGATTTAGAAGCTTATGGTGAGTTGTTGTGTGACGAAGAAAAACGTGTTAATTTTTATGAGAAAGTGACAGCATACGCTCGTACTCTAAAAATAGCTCTTTCATCAATAGAGTTTCATAAAACCATCTCTCAAGAACATATAGATCGTTATAAAAGTGATTTGACAATGTTCCTTAAACTTCGTAGAACTGTGCAGGCGAGATATTCTGATACGATCGATTTTTCACAATACGAAGGGCAAATACAAAAATTAATAGATACTCATATTGAGAGTGGAGAAATTCAGATAATTACAGATTTAGTAAACATATTCGATAAAGAGAAGTTTGCGGAAGAAGTTGAGAAGATTGTGGGTAAGGTTGCTAAAGCAGATACTATTTCTTCTCGAACTGCAAAATATATTACAGAAAGTATGGATACAGACCCAGTGTTCTTCAAAAAGTTTTCCAAAATGTTGGAAGAAACAATAGAAGAGTATAGATTGGGTCGCATAAGTGAGGCGGAATATTTACAACGTGCTGAGGAAATAATGCAAAAGGTGTTAAGTCGTACAGATAGTGAAATACCAGAATCTTTGCAAAATAACAATGCTGGTAGAGCATACTTTGGATTATGTTTGGAGGTATATAAAAGATTATGTAAAGAAAGTGATAATTTCAACTTGACAGAATTAGCTTTGATTACTGCCAACAAAATGGATGAGATTATTAGAACATATATTTATCCAGAAGGTTCGTTGATGGTCGATTGGACTGCAAAAGATCGTCTTATTTGTACTATGAAGTTGGATATTGAGGATTATCTGATTGATGAAATAAAGAGAAAATATGGAATTCCTTTAACATTTGATGATATGGATTCTATTATTGATAATTCGGTGGATGTCGCATCAAAATGGTTTCGCTAATGGAGTGTAGGGTTGTATTTGGTTCAAATGAAATAGAGTATGGTGTAAAATTTTCTAACCGTAAAACATTAGTTATAAAAGTTTGTCCTGCTGGTAATGTTGAAGTGTTAGCTCCTGTTGATGCAACTTTGGAAGTGATAAAACAACGAGTGTTAAAAAGAGCTCAGTGGATTCTTCAACAACAAAACTATTTCAAACAATTAGGAGAGCGTTCGCCTGAGAAAAGATTTGTCAGTGGAGAATCACATTATTATCTGGGTCGTCAATTTTTATTAAAGGTTGAGGAGGGTAAACCTAATAGTGTACGATATAAGGGACGATGTTTTGAGGTTATGTGTACGCCTAAAAGTAAAGCAAAAAGTTTGATGAAAATGTGGTATAGATCACATGCGAAGGATAAATTTGCGGAATATGCAGAACCAATTATTGCCCGTTTTGCAAAATATGGTGTGACACCATCGTCATTGTATATTCAAGAGATGGAAAGTAGATGGGGAAGTTGTACTCCAAAAGGAAAAATAATCCTAAACACCCAATTGATTAAAGCTCCACGACCATGTATAGAATATGTGATTACTCACGAATTATGTCATTTGCTTTATCCAAACCATACAAAAGCTTTTTGGGAACTTTTACAGAAAGAAATGCCCGATTGGGAAAGATGGAAAAATAAATTAGAGAGGTTTATGTTATAAATACAGATTAACAGCCTCTTATCAACTTCTTTCAAATCCTTATATTCCCCGAATATTTAGTTTCAGCCGTCAATCCCTGCCGCCTCGGAGAAATCGCTTTTTGGGTTAGGAGTTAGGAATGAGGAATGGATGTAGAGACTCTAAGTTTGCAGCGTGAAAATAAGCGAGTGGAAAATATATCAAGAAAAAGTATATAAGTTCCGAAACTTATCAAAAACACATCAGTTTTGTTACCTTTGCTGTATGAAGGAACAGGACTGATGGCAAGGAGGTCAGACCAAGTAGAGACAAGTACTTGATATTAGGATACGTTATGGTTCCTCCCTGCCCAAGCTGCAAGGCTCCGATAGAATATTAAGACCGAGAGTCTATTTAGAGTTTAGAGCAAATACAGCTTATGTTCAGTCCAAAAAGCGTGTAAAGTTATGAAGAAATTGTTTATCGGTATTGATTTTGCCAAAGAAAAATTTGATGCGTCAATAATCAGCGCATGTGGACTGAAAGAAACAGATGTAAGACAATACGGTACATTTGGTAATGACAAGAACGGTTTCCGTCAATTTATCAAGTGGGTTAAAATCAACTCTGTTGGTACATCCGAGACGGAATGGCTGTTCTGTGGAGGGGATACAGGTTCATGCAGCATAGCCATGAGTAAATGGCTGTATGGAAAGGGTTTTTCAATCTGGATCGAGAATGCGTGTATGTAATCAAGCACAGCAGCGGACTACAACGTGTGAAGACTGATAAAGCGGATGCGTCGATGATAGCGGAATACGCATGGCGACATCAGGATAAGTTCAAGCAGTATGAACCATTGAGCGAAGCCCTGTCACAGCTGAGGGAGGTGTTTCTGTACCGTCACAAGCTGGTTCAACAACGTACGTCAATGTGCGTAAGGAAACAGAGCAAGACAAAGTCAGAACCATCAAAGGCAATGTCTTTTATAAACCGCAAGAGCGAGCATCTCATAGCCGAGATAGATGCTGCGGTAAATGAATGTGATGCCATGATAGACATGATTATCAGTTCAGACGAAGAACTTAAAGAGAATTATGAGATTGTGACATCAATAAAAGGAGTAGCGCGTCAGAACGGAGCATGTTTGCTGATTTACACGAACAACTTTAAAAGATTTGACATGGACCCTAGAAAAATAGCGTGCTATTACGGAGTTGCTCCTTTTGGCAGGACATCAGGCACAAGCGTGCATTCTCCTGCGAGAACGAGTCACTTTGCCAATAAACTGATAAAGTCGCTTTTAAGTCAGGCCGCTCATATAGCAAAAGTCTTTAACCCAGAGATAAAGAGTTACTATGAGAGACTAATCAAACGAGGTAAGAAACGCTCTGTCGCCTTGAACAACGTAAAAAACAAACTGCTGAGGATTATTGTATCCCTGGTGAAGAATAAGATAAAATATGACCCTAATAAATATATGTTATGTAAAGATAGACTTGATCAAAAATTTGTAACAATATAGATTTTAAAAAATAATTGTAAATTAATTTGGATTTTAACATAGAATACGTATCAATTACACCATAAAAAATAAACAATATGTAATTGCTGCGTCTCAAAACACCGAATCTCATGAGACGCAGCAATGTGTGTTTATATGCAGGAAACATTGATACGTATTCTCTACCGGTTTGTCCTGCGTTTCTCTGCGTCTTTGCGAGAGGTTTTTTAAAGTCAACAAGACCACAAGTTTTAATTAGGAATTAGGAATGTGGAATTAGGAATTATTTGTTTTGGATTCGCGCCTTGGAAATAGTAGCCTCCAAAGCGTTAGGGATTGGAGCGGCATCCTTTTGGAGCGGAGCGGAAAAAGATATAGCGGAAAGCCCGACGGCGATAGCCGGAACGCCCAAATTAGCTTTCAGCTATTAGCTGTCAGCAGTCAGCGATTGAAAATTGAAAATTGAAAGTTGAAAATTGAAAAAATTAATGCGCTTGTATTATGACAATTTTTATGTCAATTTTAATACTTGAAACAAGCTAAAATTCATAGTTTTATTTTTTTGCATTTTATTAAAATTTTTCAAAGTTTTTTATTAAATTTGCCATTCGTAATTAAAATGGATAATTGGCGTTGAGCAATGGGTTGTGAGCAACGGGCAGATTTAAATTCCCAAGCTCAAGGCTCATAGCTCAAGGCTCAAAACTCAATAAAATGGAATATCAATTTTTAAAATCGGAGATTAAAGACAATGGCGTATGTGTGTTGACAATGTCAGCTCCTAAGTCGTTGAACGCTTTGAATTCTAGAATATTAAGCGAGATTGACTATTTCGCAAGTAATATAGATTTGTCAGTTGTCAAGGCTTTGATCATCACTGGTGATGGCGAGAAGGCATTCGTCGCCGGAGCCGACATCGCTGAGATGAAAGACAAGACATACGAAGAAGCATTGGAATTCGCTAAGTTAGGCGCTGCTGCTTTCAAGAAAGTGGAAGACCTCACTATTCCAGTCATCGCTGCTGTCAACGGCTTCGCCTTAGGTGGAGGCTGCGAACTCGCCATGGCATGCGACATCCGCATCGCTTCAACAAACGCTAAATTCGGTCAGCCAGAAGTTGGTCTCGGCATCATCCCTGGTTTCTCTGGAACATACAGATTGCCAAAACTCGTCGGTCAGGCATACGCTAAAGAACTTATCTACACTGGCAAACTCATCGACGCACAAGAAGCACATCGCATCGGTCTCGTCAACGCTGTCTATGAACAAGCTGACTTGATGGACGAAGCAATGAAACTCGTCAAGATGATCTTGAAGAACGCGCCTATCGCTGTTGCCGCTGCAAAGAAATGCATCAACGACAACTACGATATGGATGTAGATCAAGCACTTGCTTACGAGAACGAATATTTCGCACGTTGTTTCGCGACAGAAGACCAGAAGAATGGAATGACAGCGTTCTTGGCAAAAGAAAAAGCAGTATTTAAAGGAAAATAATTCATATACTAAATAAACAATTATTACTATGAAAGTTTACGTTATTGGAACAGGAACAATGGGTGCAGGCGTAGTACAAGCCTTCGCACAAGCTAACATCCCTGTAGTGATGAAAAGTAGAACTCAAGCTAGCTTAGACAAAGCAGTCGGCAAGATTTCTAAATCATTAGCAAAACTCGTTGAAAAAGGTAAAGTTACACAAGAATATATGGATTCTGTTATGGCCAACATCGGCACAACAACAGAATACGCTGATTTTGCAGACGCAGACCTCGTCATCGAAGCAGCATCAGAAGACATGAACCTCAAGAAAGAAGTCTTCGCAGAACTCGCTAAAATCTGCAAACCAGAAACAATCTTCGCAACAAACACATCTTCATTGTCAATCACAGAGATAGCAGCAATCACCGACCGTCCAACACAATTCATCGGCATGCACTTCTTCAACCCAGCTCCAGTGATGAAACTCGTTGAAGTCATCAAAGGACAAATGACATCACAAGAGACAAGCGACAAGATCTTCGCATTGGCAACAGAAATGGGCAAGACACCAGTCATGGTAGAAGAAGCTCCAGGTTTCGTTGTCAACCGTATCTTAGTTCCTATGATTAACGAAGCAGTTGGTATCTATGCAGAAGGCATCGCATCTGTTGAAGACATCGACAGCGCAATGAAGTTAGGTGCTAACCACCCAATGGGACCACTCGCATTAGGCGACCTCATCGGTCTCGACGTCTGCTTGGCAATCATGGAAGTTCTTTACAATGAATTCGCCGACAGCAAATATCGTCCACATCCACTCTTGAAGAAGATGGTAAGAGCAGGCTTGCTCGGACGTAAATCAGGTCAAGGTTTCTATAAATATTAATGAATTAAATATACACGATAATGAACTTTAGTTATTCAAAGACAGAAGAATTATTCTTACAAATGATTAGATCATTTGCTGAGAATGAAGTCAAGCCTTTGGCAGCTGAAATTGACGAACAAGAACGTTTCCCAATCGAGACAGTCAACAAAATGGCTAAGTTAGGTTTGATGGGTATTCCTGTTCCAAAACAATACGGCGGCGCAGGCGGCAGCGTACAGATGTACATCATGGCAGTGGAAGAACTCTCAAGAGTTTGTGCTACAACAGGTGTTGTCTTGTCAGCTCACACTTCTTTATGCGTTGCTCCAATCTTGGAACACGGTACAGAAGAACAAAAGATGAAATATTTGCCAAAACTCGCTTCAGGAGAATGGATCGGCGCTTTCGGTTTGACAGAACCTAACGCTGGTACCGACGCTGCTATGCAACAGACAACTGCTGTTGACGCTGGCGATAAATGGATCCTCAACGGTACTAAGATCTTTATCACCAACGCTTCTAACGCTGACGTATTCATCGTTATGGCAATGACAGACAAGTCAAAAGGTACAAAAGGCATCTCAGCATTCATCGTTGAAAGAGGCTTCAAAGGTTTCTCAGTAGGTAAGAAAGAATTGAAACTCGGTATCCGCGGTTCAGCAACATGCGAGTTAGTTTTCGAAAACTGTGAAGTTCCAAAAGAAAACCTCTTAGGTCAGTTAGGTAAAGGTTTCAGCATTGCTATGAAGACTTTGGACGGCGGCCGTATCGGTATCGCTTCACAAGCTCTCGGTATCGCTCAAGGCGCAATGGATGAGACAGTTAAATATACAAAAGAAAGAAAACAATTCGGCAAGTCAATCGCTTCATTCCAAAACACACAATTCCAAATGGCAGACCTTCAGACTAAGGTTGAGGCAGCTCGTCTCTTAGTTCGTAGCGCAGCATGGAAGAAAGACAACGGTGTTCCTTACTCAGTTGACGCAGCGATGGCAAAATTGTTCGCAGCAGAGACAGCGATGGAAGTAACAACAAAAGCTGTTCAGTTCCACGGCGGTTATGGTTACACACGCGAATATCCAGTAGAACGTATGATGCGTGACGCTAAGATCACTGAAATCTACGAAGGTACTTCAGAAGTTCAAAGAATGGTTATCGCCGGTAATTTATTTAAATAGGAGGGAAGTAATATGAATATAGTAGTATGTATTAAACAAGTTCCAGATACAACAGAAATTAAGATTGACCCAGTCAAAGGTACTTTGATCCGTGACGGCGTTCCAAGCATCATGAACCCAGACGATAAAGGCGGTCTCGAACTCGCTCTTAGAATGAAAGACGCTTACGGTGCTAACGTAACAGTTATCACTATGGGTCCTCCACAAGCAGAACTCATCTTGAGAGAAGCTATGGCAATGGGCGCTGACAGAGCAATCTTATTGACAGACAGAAAATTCGCAGGTGCTGACACATTGGCAACATCATACGCTTTAGCAGGCGCAATGAAGACAATGGATTATGACCTCATCATCGCAGGTCGTCAAGCTATCGACGGCGACACAGCACAAGTAGGTCCTGAAATGGCAGAACACCTCGACATTCCTCAAGTATCATACGTTATAAACGCTGAACGCTTGGAAAACGGTAACCTCTTGGTTAAGAAAGAAAGCGAAGAAAGCATCCAGACTTTAGAAGTAGAAGGCAAATGTCTCCTCACAGTTTTGGCATCAGCATTCGACGCACGTTACATGACAGTATCAGGCATCGTTGAAGCTTACGACAAAGAAGTAGAGATCTGGTCAGCAGAAAAGATCGACGTTGATGAAACAAAATTAGGTCTCAAAGGCTCACCTACAAAAGTGTTCCAATCATTCCCTAAAGCTATGAAGGCTCCAGGTGAAGTACACGAAGTAAGCGAAGAAGAAGCTGTAGAACTTATTGTTAATAAACTTAAAGAAAAACACATTATCTAAAAGGAGAAGTTATGAATATTCAAGATTATAAAAACGTATTCGTATTCGCTGAACAACGTAACGGCGTGATTCAACCAGTAGCTTTCGAACTTTTAGGTAAAGCACGCGACTTGGCTGACTCACTCGGCGAAAAAGTTGTAGCAATGTTACTCGGTTATAACGTAAAAGACCAAGCACAGAAACTCATCGAGATGGGTGCTGACGAAGTCATTGTTGCCGACTGCCCAGAGTTGAAAGACTATATCACTGAGCAATACTCACAAACAGCATATCAAATCATTACAGAATACAAGCCAACAATCGTTCTTTACGGTGCAACAACAATTGGTCGTGACCTCGCTCCACGTCTCGCAGCAAGATTGAACACAGGTCTCACAGCAGACTGTACAAAACTCGAAGTTGCTGACACAGAAGCTGGTGACAAACAATTCCGTATGACACGTCCTGCATTCGGCGGTAACTTGATGGCAACTATCGTATGTCCAAACAACCGTCCACAGATGTCAACCGTACGTCCAGGCGTTATGCAAAAACGTCAACGTGAAGAAGGCAGAGCAGGCGTTGTGACAATGTTCGAAACAAAATTCGACACTGCACGTTTCAAGGTAAGACTCGTTGAGACAGAAATGAAATCTTCAAGCAATGAAGACATCGCTGACGCTAAGATCTTGGTATCAGGCGGTCGTGGCGTTAAGAACGCTGAAGGCTTTGAAAAGTTACAAGCATTGGCAGACACATTAGGCGGCATGGTAGCATCATCACGTGCTATGGTTGACGCTGGCGTTGTCGGACACGACATCCAAGTAGGTCAGACAGGTAAGACTGTACGTCCTGAGTTGTACGTAGCATGCGGTATCTCTGGCGCTATCCAACACTTAGCAGGTATGGAAGAATCAGGTTACATCATCGCTATCAACAAAGACAAGTACGCACCAATCTTCAGCGCTGCTGACTTAGGTATAGTTGGCGACCTTCACAAGATCGTTCCAATGTTGAATGAAAGTATCAAGAAGGAAATTGAAAAATAATTTCAACTTCTATTATAGATAAAAAAACATTATCTTTGCAAAAGAAATTGATAACCGACGAAAGACTGATTGAGCGAAGTAGTCGGTTATCGATTTTTATTTTATGACAGTATATTCTGTTATTGCATATTCTATACATTCCCCGTTTTTGATATACCCAACAGTCAGTTTTGCCATTCCAACTCTTGGAATATTAGCGAGCAGATTCGCTATCTCTATAAATTTCATTCTCTTCGTTTGCCTTCCGGCTTTTGGCGGTAGATGTATTTCTAATATTGTGGCGTTATGAATTACTTGTGGTAATTGAATGGCTAATTTTGTGGCTTGTTTAGAAATAGCTGCTTGAAAAGCAGTCTCTTCAATGGATTTATCTGTAACTTTTACATCACAATCTAATGCTCTGCAATAAAATGATTTATCTTGATATTGAAATAAGTGTTCTTTAATAAATCTTCTACGATCTTGTTTTGTGTCTGGAATTTTCATGAAATTATGGTTAAATATTCTCATCCACAAAACTACAACAACCATCATCCTTTTGTCAAGCTTTTGCAAAGAAATGTTTCGATTTTAACAATTTTTAACATAAAAACAGTGAAATATTAAGAAAAGGTGTTAAGGATTGTTAAGACAACGAGTAGAGACGCATCAATGTGACCATAAAAATAAACACACATTGACACGTCTTGTTTATTTTGAGACGCATCAACGATGATGTTTGTAAAATAACGATGTGTTTTTATATTGAGATGACATCGTTGACACGTCTCTACGAGAAACCACATGCCCAAGGACTGTTGTCTGTTGACCTAAAAAAGTTCAAAAGCCAAAAGCCTTAGTTCATCTATCTTCCGTGATATTTTCAATGAACTTTTTATAAGATAATATTCTGAAATATCATGGGTTAACTTTTGTGTAAAATATAACTGTTCGATAATTAGTTTGTTACCCCCTGAACGGTTAAAATAAATTTATGTAAACATATAAATTCTATTGATTATTTTCTCATATTTGTAACAGCATTAAATATAAATTGCAAATTTAAAAATTTACAATTATGAAGAAAATCTATTTAATTATGACGCTTGTCTGTATGATGATGGTGTCATTTAAGCCAGAAGGCGGTGATGGAAGACATGAAGGTCACGAATACGTTGACCTTGGCTTAAGTGTTAAATGGGCAACCTGCAATGTTGGAGCAAACTCACCAGAAGAATACGGAAACTATTACGCTTGTGGAGAGACAACGACAAAAGATACATACGGTTATGATAACTGCCCAACATGCGGACTTAGTACTTCAGAGTTGCAATCTCAGGGCTATATAGATAATAATGGCAATCTTACAGCGCAATATGATGCCGCCACTGCTAACTGGGGAGGCGACTGGCGTATGCCGACATTCGATGAGCTGAACGAACTGAGAACCCAATGCACGTGGACATGGACAACACAGAAAGGCGTTAACGGCTATAAAGTTACAGGACCAAGCGGTGCAAGCATTTTCCTTCCTGCTGCTGGTTATCGCGGCGGGTCATCGCTCAACCTCTCTGGAAGCTTCGGTTACTTTTGGAGTTCGACGCCTTACGAAAGCGATAGCTACGGCGCGTACATCCTCGGCTTCGGTAGCGTCAATCACTACATGAGCCACATCTACCGTTACTACGGTCAGAGTGTGCGCCCAGTCTTAGAATAAAAGCGAAGCGTATTCAATTTATTTGGTTCATTTAATTTATTTCCGCACGGCATTTAAGAGCCGTGCGGTCGGCTAGTGATATTTGCAATGAGCGATGAGCTATGAGTTGTGAGCTGTTTTGCCCAAAGCTCGCGGCTCATTGCTCAAAGCCTTTAAGATAGAAATCTTCCATCCTTCATTTCATTCCCGAAATATTCATACCTTTGCAAGAAATAATTAAGGACGAAGACTGTAGTCTGTTGACATCCTTAGTTCCTCAATTCATCAAATCCTCAGTTCCTCAATTACTATTTGATTTTAACAATAGTTAAAAAGTGTTAAAATTGTAAAAGCAAAGATTTTTCTTTATACTTTTGTACCGAAACTTTAAAAACACAAGATTTATGACAAAATATGATTCTCTACAACTTTTCGAGAAAAAGAAAGTCCGCACTATCTGGGACGATGAACAAGAAAAATGGTATTTCGCAATAGTTGATGTTGTTGCAGTGTTGACAGACAGTGTTGATCCTCAGTCTTATTGGAGGAAGCTGAAACAGCGTCTAAAAGAAGAAGGTAATGAAACCGTGACAAACTGTCACGCTTTCAAACTTAAAGCCGCTGACGGTAAGATGCGACTTACAGATGTTGCTGATACTGAACAGTTGTTTCGTCTTATTCAATCAATTCCCTCACCAAAAGCCGAGCCTTTCAAGATATGGATGTCACAGGTCGCAAGCAGTCGCCTCGACCAGATGCAAGATCCTGAACTGTCTATAGAACAGGCAATCTCTGATTACAAACGTCTAGGTTATTCCGATTCATGGATCAACCAACGACTGAAAAGCATAGAAATTCGCAAGGAACTGACCGACGAATGGAATCGTACAGGTGTGATGGAAGGCTATCAGTACGCTACACTTACAGACATCATCACCAAAGAATGGAGCGGATTCAAGACGAAAGAATACAAACAGTTCAAAGGCTTGAAAAAAGAAAGTCTCCGTGACAACATGACTAATGTTGAATTGATTCTTAATAGTTTGGCAGAAGCGTCAACAACAGAGATTTCAAAACAGAAAGACCCGTCATGTTTTGAGGAAAACAAAGTCGTTGCAAAAGAAGGCGGTGAGGTTGCCAAGATAGCACGTGAACAACTGGAAGCAAAAATAGGGAAGACAATAATCTCTCCTCAAAATGCCAAAGACTTTACGCAACTTAAAGAGTAATGTTACGGTCCACAAAACTCAAAGCATATTAGTTTATTCATAGAACGATATCTATAAAATCAACATTTTTATTATAAAAAAGATTGTATCTTTGTAATCAAAGTAGAACCAGCCTAGCCTCTTAGCAATGCTCAAATTGGCAGGTCGTTTTTATATCTTTTCAATGAATATTGATTCTATTATAGCACGGCTTCATGAGTTGGAAGAAGAAAATATAAGACTAAAAAATCTTCTGCTTAAACATGGTATTTCTTATGAAATAAATGAACAAGAAAGAGTCGCTGTTGCGTCTAAATCAGACAATACTTGTTTGGTAAAGAAAAGTTTGTCGTTGCAAGAAAAGGTTGATTTGTTTCAGGGTCTTTTCGCAGGACGAGAGGATGTTTTTGCTAAAAGATGGTATAGCGATGTTACTAAAAAGTCAGGTTATCAGCCAGTATGTGAACATGAATGGGATAGAGAGTTTTGTGATAAGAAAAAATATAAGTGTTCGGAATGTCCCAATCGTCAATTTACATCGTTAAAGTATGAGCATATATATAATCATCTTGCTGGTAAAGATTGTTACGGAAGAGATGTTATTGGTGTTTATCCAATTATGAATGACAATACATGCAATTTTCTTTGCACTGACTTCGATGATAAGAGTTGTGTGCACGATTATAAAAATGATGTACTGGCATTCGTAGGGGTTTGCAAAGAATGGATGATTCCATGTTACATCGAACGCTCACGTTCTGGTAATGGTGCCCATATATGGATTTTTTTCGAGAAACCAATAACTGCTGCTAAAGCGAGGAAATTGGGAAATATAATTTTGTCAGAGGCTATGAATCGGGAAGCTCGTCTTTCATTTAATTCTTATGATAGGTTTTTCCCAAATCAGGATTTTTTGCCAGAAGGTGGTTTCGGCAATCTAGTAGCCTTACCTTTACAAGGAAAAGCAAGGCGTGAAGGGAATAGTGTTTTTGTGAATGAGGACTTTCAGCCATTCCCTGATCAATGGGGATTTTTACTTGATGTCAAGAAAATAAATGAAACGTCAATTGAGGCAATTGTTCAAGAACGCAGTTCGTCTATAGGGAAGTTAACCAAAAGTAGTGAAAGTAAACCTTGGGAAACTCCAATGATTCCTATTATTGAAAAAAATGATTTTCCACAAACTGTATTAATTACAAGAGCAAACATGTTGTTTATACCATTGTCAGGATTGTCATCAAAAGTCATAAATCATTTTAAGCGAATAGCGGCATTTTACAATCCCGAGTTTTATGCCAAACAAGGGATGCGTTTGTCAACGTATGATATACCTCGCATAATTTCATGTTCGGAGTTTACTGATGATTATATAGCAATTCCTCGTGGTTGCGAAGATGATGTAATAGATGTATTCAAAAATTATAATGTAGATTATATAATTGAGGACAAAACTTGTCATGGACGACCGATAAATGTTGCTTTCAAAGGTGAGCTTCGTCATGAGCAAAAGTTTGCAATGGAGAGTATGCTTGTTTATAATATTGGAACACTTTCTGCAACAACGGCATTCGGGAAAACTGTATTTGCCATATCAATGATTGCAGACAGGAAAACAAACACATTGATTTTGGTGCATAGAAAATCATTGCTTGACCAATGGAAAAAGCAGTTGGAGGAATTTTTGATAATTGAAGAGGATATTATAGGCAAATCTAAGAATAAAAAGAATATTTCACCTATAGGTGTTCTTTGTTCTGGTAAAAACTCTTTGCACGGAATTGTTGATATTGCTTTAATACAATCATGTTTTGAAGGAAAAGAGGTAAGCAGCTTTGTTCAAGACTATGGAATGGTAATAGTTGATGAATGTCATCATGTTTCGTCTGTTAGTTTTGAACAAGTTATGCGTTGTGTGAAAGCAAAATATGTTTATGGTCTTACTGCAACTCCTATTCGCAAGGATGGTCATCAGCCTATTATTTTTATGCAATGTGGAAAGATAAGATATACGGCAGATTCTCAAATGCAAATAAGTAATCAGAATTTTACTCGTGTTTTAGTGCCTCGATTTACATCATTTCGTAATATTTTTTCTGATGAAAAAACATACACGCAGATTATTGAGATGATGTCGAAAGACGAAACAAGAAATAAGTTAATAGTTGAGGATGTTTGTAAAGCAATTCATGAAGGACGTACGCCTATAATTCTTACTAGTTTGACTTCACATGTTAGAACACTTGCAGAAATGTTGTCGTCTTATGTCGATAATGTTATAGTTCTTGTCGGTGCAGATTCTACAAAAGAGAAAAGACATTCAATGGAACGATTACGAGAAATATCGGCTTTTGAATCATTAGTGATAGTCGCTACTGGTAAATATATAGGTGAAGGATTTGATTATCCAAGACTTGATACATTGTTTCTAGCTTTGCCAATATCATGGAAAGGAAGTATTGCTCAGTACGCCGGACGCTTACATCGTGATAGTATAGGTAAAAAAGAAGTTAGAATTTATGACTATGTAGATGTTAGGATACCTTTATGCAATTCGATGTATCGTAAGCGTTTGAAAGGATATGTGTCTGTGGGTTATAATACAGTTACAGCAAATGGTAAAACTGAATTTGCAAAACAGGAATTAATTTTTGATGGTAACACTTATAAGTCAGTATTCATTCAAGATGTCATTGATATTAAGCAAAGCATTGTGATATCTTGTCAAAGGATAAAGTACAAGTTTCAGTCACGTCTTATATCACATCTTAGAGATTTGTTGAATAATGGTGTAGAGATCTCTGTACATGTCAAAGAACAAGGATACAATGAAAAAGATTTGATTGATTTGGGAATTGATGTTATTCATCGTGATGATTTATCAATACATTGTGCTATAATAGACAAGTCTATAGTTTGGTATGGAAACATCAATTTCTTTGGATATAATGATGAAGAAAATAATGTTATGAGAATTAACGATTTGTCAATTGCCAATGAATTGCTGAATATCCTATATGATGATGACGACAAAAACATTGTTCAATTAAAAATGAATTTTTAAATAACCCCAGTCGCCTCGGAGAAATCGCATTAAGAAATTTTAATGTTGAGCGGTTAAGACGACAATAATCCGCCCTACTTTCTCCATATCCTCCTCGTACCAAGACCACTATTTGGTTGGGAGTTGGACTGCTATAAAAAATAGCGGTCCTTTTTTGTTTTAAATAGAAATTTAAAGCATTGCAGCGTATTTTTTTATGTTTTCAAGTCGTTGTACGAATGAAGAATCCTGTTTTGCTGTAAACATATTATATTCAAGTTGGATTTTCATAAGCAATCCTGCACTGATACCTAGAGCTGCTTCAAACAACATTGCAGTTTGTGTTGTGAGCGGTCTGCGGCAATTCAATATGTCATTGAGAATCTTGTATGAAATTCCCATTTGTTCAGCAAGCTTGGTTTGCTTGATATTACGATATTCCACTTCTTCTTTCAGCATTTCACCTGGATGGATCGGACGTTGACATATATGTTCGCTCATTTCTCTAAGATAATCTTTTTCAAAATTAATTTCCATAATTTCGGTTTCCGGTTATGTTTGCAAAGATAAAAACATTTCGAAAATATTCCACTAAAAAAGTGGATTCTGTAAAATATTTATTTATTTCCCACAAAATTACAACCCTCAAATCCTTTTGTCAAGCGTTTGCAAAAGAAATGTTTCTGTTTTATATGATTTCATCAAATAACTCTCGTAATTTCAGTTGTAATATTTTCTTATCTGGAAGATATAATTGATACTCAGCGACCATTGTTGGAGACAGACTTCTGTTTAATGCATATTCAACGATTTCATCATCTTTGTCTTTACATAACAAAATACCTATACTTGGATTTTCATTTGCTTTTTTAACATCCCTATCCAATGCTTCCAAATAAAAATCCAACTGTCCTAAATACTCTGGCTTGAATTTGTCTGTTTTTAATTCAAAAGCAACAAGACATTGTATTTCACGATGATAAAATAAAAGATCTATTCTAAAGTCACTGTGCCCGACTTCTAAACGATATTCTTGGTCAATGAAAATGAAATCTTTGCCAAGTTCTAATATAAAGTCTTTCATCTGTTTGACCAAAGCACACTTCATATTATTTTCAGAAGGAAAATCTTTGCCGCCAATGAATACCATTACATATTTGTCTTTAAACACTTTATCAGAATCAGGAACTATTTCTTTTAATGTTGTAGATGTTTTAGGAGAAGATAACATTGTTCTTTCAAAAAGAGCGCTGCTAATCTGACGTTCGAGTTCACGTTTGGAATACCTCTCTGAAATACATAGTCTCAGATAAAATTCTTTTTCTTCAATGCTTTTGGTTCTACTCAATATTATCATATTATTTGTCCAGTTAATTTCTCTCACCAGTGGTGAGAGTTTTGTATCGTATAAGGAATAATTCTCGTAAAACTGTTTCATTCTCCATAAATTCTTATTTGAGAATCCTTTTATTTCAGGATATTTTTTAGTTATATACTCTGATAATTGATTGACAACTCCAGAGCCCCATTCGGAAGTGGAAAGTTTGTAGTATAAATATTCTCCGACATTCCAGTAGAGATCGATTAATGCCGTATTAGTTATATGAATGATATTATTTCTGGAGCTCTTAATAAGTGAAACGATTTCGTCAAATTGTTCTACCAATTGCAGTTGTAAACTGCCTTTCTTCTTTTCCATGATTTCTAAATTTTGGTTCCACAAAACTACAAAATCCCATATCCTTTTGTCAAGCGTTTGCAAAGGAAATGTTCTGTTTTTAACAATTTTTAACATAGATGCTGTGAAAAATTAAGAAAAGGTGTTAAGATTTGTTAAGAGAATGTAGAAGTGCGGCGTTTTTTTTATTTTCTTGCCACACTCTCAGCTGAGGTTTTGCAGATCTCAGTCTCAATGTTTTTATGAAAAATGTTTAAAGTGTTGATATATAATAAGATGAGTATTTTATTAAAAATGGGGTGGGGTAAAAATGTCGGAAGATGAAATTTTTGTTGTATTTATAATTGCTTAATTGATAATAATTTATAACTTTGCGAGGTCTTTTGCAGACCAATATAGAGTCTATAAAGACAAATAAATTTCTACTATTGTAGATAACACAAAAGTGTTCACATTTATTTTTAGTCTATAAAGACAAATAAATTTCTACTATTGTAGATAGTCGTTGATTATAAGTATCTTTATTTGTCTATAAAGACAAATAAATTTCTACTATTGTAGATAAGTTTGTTCAATTTCTTCTCTGTTGCTGTCTATAAAGACAAATAAATTTCTACTATTGTAGATTCTCCGTAAAATTGTTGTTTGTACAGTGTCTATAAAGACAAATAAATTTCTACTATTGTAGATTGTTGACATTGTTTTGTAGTTCATGTACGTCTATAAAGACAAATAAATTTCTACTATTGTAGATAACAAAAATTCGTAGAAATTGCCAGATGGTCTATAAAGACAAATAAATTTCTACTATTGTAGATAAGAGGTATCTGCGCCAACACCAAATATAGTCTATAAAGACAAATAAATTTCTACTATTGTAGATTGTAATTAGATAATATTTCAATCTGTGATGTCTATAAAGACAAATAAATTTCTACTATTGTAGATATCTATGAAGAACAATCCACCTTTGGTAGTCTATAAAGACAAATAAATTTCTACTATTGTAGATGAAGTAATTACACTCAAACTACATCTAATGTCTATAAAGACAAATAAATTTCTACTATTGTAGATGCAAGTAGGCATGTATCTCTGTGTCCTGTCTATAAAGACAAATAAATTTCTACTATTGTAGATACACTAACAGCGTTAGCGTCAAGAGTGGGTCTATAAAGACAAATAAATTTCTACTATTGTAGATTAACTGCCATTTCCCCACGTTTAAAAACGTCTATAAAGACAAATAAATTTCTACTATTGTAGATAAGTGCAACAAGAAGCCTGTTGGATATTGGTCTATAAAGACAAATAAATTTCTACTATTGTAGATAATATGGCATCAACACACGTTGAAGGTCTATAAAGACAAATAAATTTCTACTATTGTAGATGTAATTTTTGCCATTTTGTAAATGTTTAATTGAATCAGGGCGGATTTCTGTCCTGATTTTTTATTTTTATATGCTTAATTTGTTGATAAAAATATCTCCTGAAACGCTTGTTAGTTTAAATCTTTTTTTAGAACTTTGTTATCACATTTAATAATGAAATTATTAACCAAACCTGTAATATATAGGAGATATAAAGATGGATTTTATTAAGACAACCAAAGCCGTCAGATTCCGACTTGAAAGTAATAATGAAAATACTCTTATTCAAGAAAGCATTAATAATCTTAACTCTCGTAAGGAATTCGATTTGAACACTTTCGTAGATGACTTGGATGCTTTTATAAATGATTGCAACGCTTTTCTCTTCTGTTCTAAAAATAAAGGCCGTAGAGAAATATTTTACGTCAATCCAAGCTTGATAGTCAAGAATGAATGGCTTAAGAAATATGCCAAACAGGACCTCGCAGAATTAAAGCAAAATCATACAGCTCAAAGAGTTCAATATAAAATAGGTGATATAGATGGATTGTGTTATAGAATACAAGACCTTATAGATGATCTGGATGATATCTATGTGAAGTTGTGTGACGATGCTTCCGCAGAACTTCACGAAAGGGCTAAACGAGCTCAGACAGCTTTGCTCCTGAAACGTCTTTTTGCAAACAACGCTTTACCTTGTCTGGTCTCATTGATAGATAATACAGTTGATAAAAACGAGAAAGATAATCTTAGTCTGAAACTAAAGTCTTTAGGCAAGAAATTGCTCGCCCAACTGGAACTTGGAATACAGGAATATCTTCCAGAACAATCGTCAGGAGTGAATATTGCCAAGGCTAGTTTTAACTATTATACAATAAATAAGAAGCCTATAGACTATGATAGGAAGATAGAAGAATTATCGGATAAATTGGTTACTACTTTAGACTTCTGGAAGAGAGATGGATCATGTAATTTCAATAAGTCGTTATGGAAACTTATAGAAGTGAAATCTGAGGGCAAGACTCTTTATCTCGGCGATTCTCCATTATCAGATACAGACGAATATGCAAGTCTGAGACAGATCCTCAAAAATATTTTAGCAGAACAAAAAGCTGAATTTTCTGAGAAGATGCAGGAGAAAATTTCATACGAAGACTTGACAAAAAGTGATTTGTTCTTGTTTAATAATATTTCAAAAGAGGAATATAATGGATATCTTGAGTTGACGAATCAAATTGAAGAACTTGCTACTGACATCAACCAGGAGGATAATGAATATAAATTGAAAAAACTCCGCAGTGACTTGATGAAATTAAAGAAGAACAGAGGTTCTCTCATAAATGCCGCAGATAGAAGAACGAAGGAAAAATTCAAGACATATAAGAGTTTTGCTGATTTTTATAGAAAAGTATCGCAAAGACACGGCAAGATTCTCGCTCAACTTAAAGGTATCGAAAAAGAAAGATCTGAATCTCAGCTTTTGCAATATTGGGCATTGATGCTAGAAGTCAATAACCAGCATAAACTTGTCCTTATTCCAAAAGATAAGGCTCAGGAATGCAAGTCAAGACTGGAAAGTTCTAATGAACAAGCACAGGGAACTAAGTTGTATTGGTTTGAAAGCTTTACTTTTAGAAGTCTGCAGAAACTATGCTTCGGTAATCTTGAGAACGGAAGCAATTCATTCTATCCAGGAATAAGAAAAGAACTTCAGTATAAATATTCAACAGAAGACAGAAATGGTTATCCTCAATTCATTTCTGGTGAATTTGAATTCAAAGGTGACGAACAGAAGAAAATCCAGTTCTATAAGGATGTCTTGAATACAAAGTATGCTCAATCAGCATTGAGTTTCCCTAAGGAAGAAGTTAAACGAAACATAATAGAAAAGGATTTCGAGTCGTTGGATGATTTTGTAATCGCTCTTGAGCAGATATGCTATCAGCGTTATGTCTGTGTCAATTCTCATATGATAAATGCGCTCGGCAGTTATTTCAACGCTCAGATTCTCGATATCACTTCTCTCGATTTGCGTAATCCGTTGAATTCTCAAGAAAAAGAAACTGTTTATGCTCATGCTGATAAGAAACACACTGAAATATGGAAGAAGTTCTGGACTGCAGATAATGAAAAGGATAACTTCGACATCAGATTGAATCCTGAAATCACTATCACTTACCGCAAACCAAAGGAAAGCCGTATTGCTAAATATGGTGTTGAAAGCGACAAGTATGACGCAAATAAGAAAAACAGATATTTGCATGATCAGTTGACACTTGTGACAACAATCTCTGAACACAGCAATTCTCCAGCAAAGAACCTTGCTTTCACAACAGATGCGGAATTGAAAGATATGATCGAAAGATTTAATGCAGAAATCAAGAAAGAGAAAATAAAGTTCGCTTTGGGTATCGACAATGGCGAGGTGGAACTTTCAACATTGGGAGTTTATCTTCCTGGTTTCAAGAAGGATACTAAGGAAGAGGTATTTGCTGAATTGAAAAAAGTGGATGAATATGGATTCAAGGTCTTGGAAATAAGAAATCTTCGTTATTCCGAAAATGATTATAACGGCAAGGAAAGAAGAATCATCCAGAATCCATCATATTTCATGAATAAAGAACTGTATTGCAGAACATTTAACAAGACGGCTGCTGAATATGATGCAATGTTCGCTGAGGTGTTTGAAGAAAAACAGCTTCTGACATTGGACCTTACAACTGCCAAAGTCATCAACGGTCATATTGTAACTAATGGTGATGTGATTTCATTGTTCAATCTTTGGATGCGTCATGCACAGCGTAGCATTTATGAGATGAACGATCATGCTATCAAAGAAACTGCAAATGATATTGTATTAAAGAGAAGCGAGACTTTGAATGATGCAGAAAAGAGAAAGTTCATCGACTATCTAAATGGTAAGAATAAAAAATACGAAGATTTGTCTGAAAGAGAAAAGTCTGAATATGTAAAATGGGTTTACAGAATATGGGGCGGAGATTATTCGGAATATGGAAAAAACAAAGCTTTTGCCGAAATAAGTAAAGGTCAAAGGGTAGGAGATTACTTGAATAATGTTCTTGTCGCTGTGACATTTACAGGAAAAGAACTGACGAATGTTGTTGACATATTCGACATCAGAAATGTGTTCAAGTTCAAAGAGGACTTCTATTCTTTGAAGTCTGAAACTGAGATAATGGAAGAAGTTAACAAATATAACGTCAAGAATACAAAGAGCATTTCCAATGAAGAACTTGATCTGAAACTTAACCAGCTTAAATCTTCATTGGTGGCTAATGTAGTCGGCGTTATAGACTTCTTATATAAACAATATAAAGAACGTTTCGGTGGCGATGGCATTATCGTAAAAGAAGGTTTCGACAGTGCTAAGGTTGAAAGCGATAGAGAGAAGTTCTCAGGTAACATATACAGATTGCTGGAAAGAAAACTGTATCAGAAATTCCAGAATTACGGACTTGTTCCGCCAGTTAAAAATCTTATGTTGATGAGAGATGTAGACTTAAATGATACGAATGAATTCATGCAGTTAGGTAATATTTGTTTTGTTGGTTATGAAGGAACAAGCCAGAATTGTCCAGTATGCGAAAAAGGCAGATTAGGACATACTGAAAAATGTTCCGATAATTGCGGCTTTGAAAGCAAGGGAATTATGCATTCCAACGATGGCATTGCTGGTTACAATATAGCTAAGAGAGGTTTTAATAACTTTATGAGGAAATAACACTATGGCAAAACATATTCTTGCAATAGACGAAACTGGAAGATTCTCAATGGGTAACGATGAGTCTTTCGCTTGTGGTGTGGTCGTGACTAAAGATGAATCGGAAGTGAAAAAGGCTTATCAGAAGACTTATTCCGACTTCGGTTTTCCGGAACCTGTACCAGATGATATCAAGGGTCTTCTGACTGATGATACTATTGAAAATGGAGATAAGGCTCGTTATCATTTCAATAAATTGGATGATACTCAAAAGGCATTCTGCAAATACAACCTCATGCCTTTGGTTGATGAGATTATCAAGTCGGAAGGAAAGCCAGCATTGTTTTCCAATAATCAGAACTGGTGGCTTATCGCAGTGACCGCTGTGGTAAGATGTTTCTTGAAGTCTCGTGATCTCAAAGATAATGATGAAGTTAATGTGTTCATTGATGGCAGAAAAGATACAGTATGGGGAATGGTATATGAAGAAGGAAATCAGTTAGATGATTTGTCCGACAATGACAGAAGAGACAGATATAACAGGTATCATAATAATATCAAACAGCAGATAGAAAACAACGTAAAGGCTTATGTTCCTAAAACCGTGAAGTTCAAGATTGAATTCAGGTCTGACACATCGAATGTTTATGTCAATCTTGCTGATATTGCTTGTGGTTTTGTAAGGTCTGATAAAAGAAATATTACGCAAAAGATAACAAGTGTGTCTTGTAAGTCCTTTATGGATGGCAACGATCCTGTGCTTGTTGCAAAAGACAATTCAACAGCAGCATTAAGTCTCATATTCCAAGAAGTGTTTAATAACAATCTGAGAAACGTACATCTTGTTGCTGAATTGCTCAAACCTATTAGAAAAGAAAACGATAACTATGTCTTTGTCTGGGATATGTTCTACGATTTCCTGAAGTCTAAGATAGATGAACGAGCTTCAGAGTCTTCACTCGTAAAAATAAAGGAATTCGTGGATTTGTTCTTGAACGAGTTTAAGAACGTGGCTCATAACTATCTGCCTACGAATAAATATCTCGACAATCTTGTACTTTTCGTAGAATATTCTTCACATTCTGGTGAGATTGAAATGCCTTTCTGCAGAGAGTCATTCCTCAATTGCCTGAGGAAAACCGACAGTAATTCCGAGACACGACTTTTGCGTAAATGGGAGAAAATGGTAAGTTTCACTCTTAGAGAGGCGCAGGTTTATTTTAATGCATATAACTTCTCGGAGATAAATGAACATGTGGAAAATATCTGGGTACAGCATGAAAAACTGCTTGGAAGCATTTCCGACATCATTTGCGATGATAAGAAAGACGAACCTACGACGGCTTTGATAGGAACATTGGCACAGTCGTATGCCTATAAAGGCGACTTTGATAATGCGATAGATTATTTCAATATGTCGTTGGAATATTCCGTGAAGTCTAAGAATAGAACATATTCTTTTCTCTTTACAATCTATCACAGAAACAAGGATTTGGAAAACGCAAGAAGATATTTCGAGCTACAAAACAGCGCAACTCCGGAACAATATTATGCCAATAAGAAATATGGCGATACGTGGAAGTTGTTGTCGTATTGCAAGCTGAGAGCGCTAGAGTTGTATGTGAATGGTAATACAGAACTGCCTCATATAGAACTTTCAGAATTGAGCAGTTATAATTGCGAATATCCGTTCCCATTGGTGATGAAGTGGACTGCGATAGCTTTATATCTAGAAGATAAAGTGAAAAATAAAGCAGCAATAGAAAAACTCTTAAATGACGCTATTGCCAATTTGCTTGAGAAAGACAACGGATTTGCTATCAATACATTAGCCTTGCCTTTGATTCAATGTTATGCCTTGTTGAACAAGCAGAATCCATATCATGCAAGATATAACAATTTGCTGAGTGAGTTTGAGAAGAAATCGGTATATTTTGCAAAATATGTTGAAAGCATGCCAGACCTTAAGGATTTGAACAATTCCCAAGACATCTGGGACCGAGCGATGTTATTGCCGTTTATTTATGCTTGATGAAATGAATAATTATATTTCCATATCAACATTAAATGATTTTACTTTTTGTCCGTATTCCATATATCTGCATAATGTATATATGGATACGAACGAGGAGGTTTACAAATCTGTTCCGCAATCCAGAGGTAAGATTGCCCATGCAAACATTGATAACAAAACCAGCACTTCTGCGAATGAAATTCAATCTTTGCCCATTTCTTCCGACGAATTAGGTGTTATGGGTAAAATAGATGTTTATAAAAAAGATGAGAAGTTGCTTGTTGAAAGGAAATATCAGTTGAAACGTATATATCAAGGTCAGCTGTATCAGATATGGGCTCAATATTTTTGTATGATAGAGATGGGATATGAGATTGAAAATCTCGCTTTCTATGAAATTTCAACTAATAAAATGATTCCAATAAATCTGCCTTCAGATAATGAAAAACGGGAACTCTTAAGTTTTATTAAGAAATTCCATGATTATAATCCTGAAGATGATTTTCAGGTTAACACCAACAAATGTAGTCATTGTATATATTGTAATTTATGCGATAAAACAACAGTGGAAAATGTTTACTCATAAGGATATAGAATGCAGAACAATATTTGTTATTAACTGCATGGAAAAGAGAAACCTGAGGGTTAGTAATGGAGAACTTCTTTTAGAGGAAGTTAAGGAAGATGGAAATGTGACATTGACAAAGATGCCATTTCAAAAAATCCTTATGCTTTTCATTGTTGGTCATATAACAATTACAACACCTTTGATTGAAAAGTGTAAAAAGTTTAATGTGGCGCTAGTTGTAGTGAATTTTAATTTACGTCCTGTATTTTATTGGGCTGATTCAGCAGAGGCAAATTACATTCTAAGGAAAAAGCAGTATTCTTTAGATAAAAATGATATTTCTATTGCTAAGATTTTGGTAAAGAATAAGATAGAAAATCAAATTGGTCTTTTGAAGAAAACCAGAATGAAAGATGAATTGACAGTTGAAACCATATCTTCATTAAGCCGAATTCATAATATTATAGATTTGCAAGATGATTATAATAAATTGATGGGAATTGAAGGGCTTGTTTCTAAAAAATTCTTTTCGGCTTATTATCAGAAAAACAATTGGATTGCGCGACGACCAAGAGTGAAGTGTGATCCGATAAATTCTACATTAGATATTGGTTATACAATATTGTTCAATTATATAGAATGTTTTGTGAGAATGTTTGGTTTTGATATATATGCCGGAGTTTATCATCGTCTATGGTTTAAACGTAAATCTTTAATATGTGATTTGATGGAACCATTTAGATGTGTAATAGACAATGCTGTTAGAACTGCGTTCAATAAGAAACAATGCTCAGAAAAGGATTTTAAAAATGAGAAAGGAGAGTGGCGGTTAAAATATGAAAAGAATAAGGATTATACGAAATTGTTTTATGATGCATTGATGCCATACAAAACAGAGGTCTTTAAATATATTCAATCATATTATAGGTGTTTTATGCAATCTAAACCTGTAGAATGTTATCCAAATTTTAAAATGAAATGATAGTGATAAGTTACGACATAGCTGATGACAAGTTGAGAACAAGATTTTCAAAAATGCTGACAAAAAATGGTGCGATAAGATTGCAGTTTTCTGTTTATGAACTTGTTAACACAAAACGAGTTAAGGATAATATGATGTTGAAGATAGAGAAGTTTTCCAAGCATTTTGGAGGAGAAGACAGCGTTATTATTTTTGATGTTGATAAGGAAAAGTTGACAAAATATGGTAATGCTATACATAGAGATCAAGATGTTGTGTATTTGTAAATGTTGCTTTGCAGATCTCAGTCTCAATGTTTTTATGAAAAATGTTTAAAGTGTTGATATATAATAAGATGAGTATTTTGTTAAAAATGTGGTGGGGTAAAAATGTCGGAAGATGAAATTTTTGTTGTATTTATAATTGCTTAATTGATAATAATTTATAACTTTGCAAGGTCTTTTGCAGACCAATATAGAGTCTATAAAGACAAATAAATTTCTACTATTGTAGATATTTGCCTTGACAAGCCTTAAGCAGGTCTCTATAAAGACAAATAAATTTCTACTATTGTAGATTATATAGTCCCTTTTCAACGGCTTTATTTGTCTATAAAGACAAATAAATTTCTACTATTGTAGATAGCGAGTAGATAGCATCTTATTGTTACATGTCTATAAAGACAAATAAATTTCTACTATTGTAGATGTACCCCGTTCACACGATTTACGATTTTGTCTATAAAGACAAATAAATTTCTACTATTGTAGATTTCTTTTTCTCAATGCCAAATTACCTGGTCTATAAAGACAAATAAATTTCTACTATTGTAGATGGTGCGAAGATTATGTTACCGATTTAAGTCTATAAAGACAAATAAATTTCTACTATTGTAGATGTCCGAGGACTCAAATCCAAGTTCATTTGTCTATAAAGACAAATAAATTTCTACTATTGTAGATATCGGAGCAGAACTTAAGATGTTAGGTGTCTATAAAGACAAATAAATTTCTACTATTGTAGATAAATATTGTTTGAAGTTTCTCCTCATCGGTCTATAAAGACAAATAAATTTCTACTATTGTAGATAAACTACAGGTTGAGCTGTTTCTAAACTGTCTATAAAGACAAATAAATTTCTACTATTGTAGATAACGAGGTTTAAACCATTAGAATTTAGGAGTCTATAAAGACAAATAAATTTCTACTATTGTAGATATGTAACGTAATCACTTTTGAACCTTTGAAGTCTATAAAGACAAATAAATTTCTACTATTGTAGATACATTTGATTCCATACGAACATTACGATGTCTATAAAGACAAATAAATTTCTACTATTGTAGTAGTAAAGACTACAAGACCACAAGACTACAAGACTACAAGTAAGAAAAACTTTAGGTTTAAATCGAATCTTTGTTCTTGGTAGTCAATCCTGCCGCCTCGGAGAAATCGCGTCAAGAAATTTTGTCGTTGAGCGGTTAAGACAAAAATGCTGTCTGAGCGAAGCGAGTTTATTTTTGTCCAGCGAAGACGATAAAATTTTAGCAGATTTATCCTCAGCGGCGAGCTTTTTCTGTTTCTCTTTTTTGCGGGAAAAAAGAGAAAGGAATATCTATAAAGACAAATAAATTTCTACTATTTTATTACTAATTTGTTTGCTTAAAAGAATATTTCTTTAACTTTGGTGTCGTATAACAAGCAGAACTTATATGACAGAATCACCAATAACCCTCACTCCTCAACAACAGCAGGTCCTTGACAGCATTAAAGATTTTATGAATAGCGACGCTTCGGTGTTCATTCTCTGCGGTTATGCCGGTACCGGTAAGACCACTATGGTTAAACAAATCGCCGATTTCATATCGCAGTCGAGAGATGTGGCTCTGATGGCTCCTACGGGAAGAGCTGCCCGCGTGCTGAAGAACAAGACTGGTTATGAAGCTACTACCATACATAAGGCTATATATGCCAAGGCGGCAATGAAGGTGAAAGTGGTGAAGGATATTGCTGAGTCTGAATTTAAACTGTGTTTCCCTATAAAAAGTAATATGGAACAAAGTGTGGTAATTGTCGATGAGGCCTCCATGCTTCGCTCTATGACGTCGGAACAGGAACTGTTTCAATTCGGTACTGATAATCTGATGGACGATCTTCTGACTTTCGCACGCGTGTCTTTCGGCGGCAAAATAATCTTCGTCGGCGACCCAGCTCAGCTGCCTCCTGTCGGCGAGGCGGAATCTCAAGCGCTGAATCCTGAATTCTTTATCGCTAAAGGTCTGAAAGTTAGACAGGCGGTATTGAACGAAGTCATAAGACAGACTGGCGACAGCGTAATCTTGAAAAACGCTATGCAGATACGTGCCTTGCTGGAGTCTGAAAAACGTAACCGTTTGGTCTTCGATGAAAAAGCTGATGACGTGGTATCTCTGCCAGATAACGAGCTGCTCGACAGATATATGCAGGAAAGAAGACGGTCGGGAAAGAATGACTGCGTGGTCATTTGTCATTCTAATCATTCGGCTTCAGAATATAATAAGGAAATACGCCAGGAGTTATATGGCGAACAGAATCCGGAATTGCAGGAAGGCGAAATACTGATGGTAGTGCAGAATAATTATCATCTCGACAGAATGAACGGAGAATTTGTCCCTGTCTTGTCTGTCGGCAATAAAGTCTCTCAGACGGCACCTGTTTATGTGCAGGAGGGAGGTGAAAGAGTCAGAAAGACCATCACATTGAATTTCCAAAATATTACTGTCACCGACTCTGACGGGGTGCCTCGTCCATGCTTGGTTTTGCTGGATTTGTTATATAACGGCGCTGCCTCCTTGTCTATCGATGAATATCGTGCTTTGTATATCAACTTCTGCATGCGACACCCTAATTTAAAACCAGGATCGGAGGAGTTCAGCGATGCCATACAGGTGGACGAATACTATAACTGTCTCAAAGCCAAATTCGGTTATGCTGTTACAGGTCATAAATGTCAGGGCGGCGAATGGGCAAAGGCGTTCGTTGACTATAGTGGACGAACTGGCATGAGCGACGATTGCTTGCGATGGGCATATACTGCAACGACCAGAGCTAGAAAGACATTGTATTTCACCAACTATCCTCATATAACGCCTTTCTCCAAGTTTAGAATAGAACCTGTGCAGGCTTGTTCCCAAATAAATGAGGAATGCAGAGTGCTCGCTCAAGTCGAGCCTTCTCCATATCATAAGGAATCAGATCCTAATTATCTTCATGCGAAATACCGCTGTATAATGCAGAATATGAAATGGACGCCTTACAGCATCGATGGCGTCGTCAGCAGACCGTGGCAGGAAATATACCAGATTAAGACTCCTGACGGAATAGAACGCTATGACATACTATATAAGAAAGGCGGAGTCTTCGCAAAAGCCGTTCCTCAGTCTAAGACAAAACATACCGACATGATTTTGTTGATGCTTAACGATGAGCGTTCGATGCCTATAGTCTTTGATTATAAGCCTTCAACTGCTATCCATGAACAGTTGTTTAACGTTATTCGCTCGGCATGTGATGGATTGAGCATACAGATTACCAATGTGGTGGAACATAAGGAGGATTATAATGTGATGTTTTATTTCCGAACGTCAGATACGATGTCGAGCATGAAAATATATATAGACGCTTCAGGCTTTGTCACCTACGCCAAACCTATGTCTTTTATAGGATTGAACGACAATGAACTGATGCTGCTTGTTGAAAGAATAAACAATCATTTTGATTAGTTATGGCAACGATAAAAGATATTACCTCAATGTGTAAAGCTGGTCATGTGGCAGCAGCCTATGACTTGGCAAGAGCAGACTGTGACGCCGCTCCTGATAACGTATGGGCGCAGCGTGAAATGGGTTGGGCTTTGTATTATATGATTAAAGATGATGTGGAAAGAAATGATCATCAGTCGTTTTATACTCATCTGGAAGAATTGTCTCAGCTTAGTCTGCTGAATGTGCAGGATGACGCATTCATTTTTGATAGTCTGTTGTGGAAGTTTGTCGATATAATAAAACAGATTCCAGTTGACAGGACGTATGAGATGGATCGTATCTTTTCTTTTCTATGTAATTATACCTTCGCTTCATCAGTAGGATATTCGGTATTGCTAAAGCAGACGCTAAAGTTCGATACATGGAATCATTTGCTTGACTTCTTCGAATGGTGGAACATAGATAAGCTGATGCCTGAAGATTATCATCCTTTTCAAATGGATAATGGCAAGAAGGTGATGGCGCTGGCAGAACAGGCTTATATAGCATACTCAAAAGCATTGCTGAAACTTAACGACAGTGACAAGATACGTGGTTTTGTTCCTAAGATAGAAAAGCTGGTGGATGACTATCCTGACATGATGTATCCGGGTTATTTCTGTGGAAAGCTGCTGCTTGCTATGGGAGCGGAGCGTGAGGATGCGTTGAACATAGTGATGCCTTTCGTGAGAAAGAAAAAGACAGAGTTTTGGGTCTGGCAGCTGCTCGCTGAAATATATAAGGATGACAAGGATATTCAGCTGGCTTGTCTGCTGCGTGCCGTACATTGTCGTACTCAGGAGACTTTCCTTGGCAAGGTGCGTATGAAACTGGTGTCTGTCTATGCGCAGAGACGAGATTATGCTCGTGCTAAATATCATCTGGATCTCATGACCAGCTGTTATCTGGAACAAGGTTGGCGTTTGCCTTATGAGGCACAGTCCTGGATGAGAGAGACATGGGTGAACACCGTACAGTCTGACGCCACCGACGGCTTGGATTACAGACAATACACCGATGCTATATTGGCACGTGGCGCAAACCAAAGCATAGCTGTCGTTACTTATGTGGACATGACAAGGAGACGCGCGTCGCTCATCTATGGGGAAAGGAAACGTGTCAATGTGCCGCTTTCTAATTTGGGTTTAAAGGTAAAGGATGGAACATTACTCGAGCTGAAATGGTTTCCTGGAAATGATGAGAATATTGTCGTTGCAGCCGCAAAGTTTGCTGACAAAGACGCTCTGAAAGGAGTTTCCTACATCAGATTGATAAAAGGAAAAATATCAAAACGAGACAACCAAGCGTTCGCATTTGTCAATGGGGGAGACGTACAATGTTTTATAAAACCAGAGATGGTGCAGAAACATAATATACGAAATAACGATGAAGTGACGGTCTTGGCCGCACTTGATTACAATAAAGGAAAAAATAGTTGGAATTGGACCGCAGTGTCATTAACAAAATAATAAACGATGAAAGAACTTACATATAACGAACGCATTGCTGTGATGCGCATTTTAAAGGATATCATACTTGCTGATAATAGAATAGACGATAGAGAACGATTGCTGTTCAATGAAATAGCAAAGACATTGGATCTGGACGAGTCTGCCAAAGAGGATGTGGACAATCTAAATTCTTTGCTGGCATTGACTGTCATCCATGATTTCAAGCAGGAACAAAAGGAAGAGTTCGCCAAGATGATGGGACAGATGATAGTCGTTGACAGAGACATCAATTACAATGAAGTTAGAATCTATAATGTGGTGAATGAATTCTGCAATATTAAGGTTGAATTTGAGATGGATAACTATCCCGAATACACCCGCAGTTGAGCCTCCGTTAGTTATTTATACCAACAAGAATCTCAGTATGATTAAAAAAATATTGGCAATTTTTCTCGCTGCTTTAAGTTGCGGTTTATGTGTTTCGTGTGGTCCTGACGATCCAGACCCTTATGAAATGCCAGAATTTGATTTTTCCCAAAAAGGAAATATAGTTGATGACAGACAATATTATTCCGGTATTGATGAGGTTCAATTCCCAAATCAGCTTTGGAACACCCCTGCTTTTGAAAGAGCGGCTCAATACGATAGACTGGACCAAGGAGTGGAGGCTTATTTTTTGCAAAGCGTATCTTACAATGACGCACCAACCTATGTCTTTGCTTATGTGGGTATTCCTGCCACAGCAACAAAGGACAATCCTGTTCCTGGTGTCGTGCTTATCCACGGCGGTGGTGGTACAGCTTTCTGCGACTGGGTTAAAATGTGGAACGATTTGGGCTATGCCGCTATTGCAATTGATACTGAAGGTGAAATTCCTACTGAAAACGCAAGCTTAAATTCTTCTTCTGATGCTACTTTTGAAAGCATAATGCATCATGGTCCAAGCAACACGGACTATAAAGATCATGCAAAGCCTGCAAATGAACAGTTCCTTTACCACGCTATAGCAGGAACTATTGTAGCGAATTCGTTTTTGTCATCCTTTGAACAGGTTGATAGCAGTAAAATAGGACTTACGGGCATTTCTTGGGGTGGTGTGATAGCAACGAATGCAGTAGCTTATGATGACCGCTTTGCCTTTGCGGCTCCTGTTTACGGTGCCGTTGCAATGACAGGTACATCTGGAATTTTCGGTACGCTCTATGACACTTATCCAAGGTGCTCTTTTTTGTGGGACGATGTTGAAATGCTGCGTAACTGTCGTACGCCAATACTCTTTGTTAACTGGGATGGCGATCCGTTTTTTGCCGTTGACGCCACTGAAAAATGTGCAAATACTGCTATGAATGCGGGAATGATATTGATTCCAGAACTGGGACACGGTCATTTGCAAGGGGCGAATATTCAAGAGATATTTATTTTTGCAAGCAATGCCACTGCTGTCCAGTAAAAGTTTCGGACAATTGAGGTTCATATTCTTGAGAGACTAAAAAACCATTGTTGACTTTTCACTTTTCAACTTTAAATTTAGGGGATTTCTATAAATTGCTTTGCAAATGATTTATGATTTTTTTTTTTGAGAAGATTTTTGTTTTTCTTTCAATCACATAGCGAGCTATGTGATTGAAAGAAAGGCGAAAAGATTCCAAGAAAAAACATAAAGCATGCAAAAGTTTTAATTGTTACTGTCAAAAATTATTTAAACGGGGAATTTATAGAAGTCCCCTTATTGTTGGGGTGGGGCAGGCGAAGTCTTTATCACTCCGCCTGCAACGATGAATTGTGATTATAATCCAAACCACCATTTATTTTAACCGTTGGATTTTGACCGTTGGCTGTAGAGCTATTTTTGTCATGTGTTAGTTTGTCTATATAACATATAAAAACAGGAATTGTTTTAATGGATGGAATTTTTTTATACAACAGTCAACGGACTTTGGGTTTACGGAGCCTGAGCTTGTCGAAGGCAAAAGTTTGGCACTTCGACAGGCTCAGTGACCTGTTCGAAATCCTAATAATTATTAAGAAAAAAACTCTTGCATTGTCTTTTAAAATATCGTAAGTTTGCCTACACAAAAAATAGTTTTATTATGGAAAAAATTGACAATGAAAACATGAGTTTGCCAGAAAACGCACAACGCGAACTGGCTCCAGGTGAGGTTTATAAACCAATATTATCATCAGACAAGAAATACAAAGAGATAACTGTCTGGTCTGTAACCATCGGCCTTTTGATGACGATATTATTCTCTGCAGCAGCAGCTTATCTAGGACTTAAGGTCGGTCAGGTGTTTGAAGCGGCAATCCCGATTGCTATCATCGCCATCGGATTGTCGGGCGTGGCAAAGAAAAACGACGCTCTCTCTCAAAACGTCATCATACAGTCCATCGGCGGCTGCTCTGGCGGCGTCGTGGCTGGCGCCATCTTCACATTGCCTGCCTTATATATATTACAAGGTAAAGGCTACGCAATAGAAATCAATTATATGCAAGTATTCCTCGCTTCATTGTTGGGCGGCATCCTCGGAATACTTTTTTTAATTCCATTTAGAAAATATTTCGTCAAGGAACAACATGGCAAATTCCCATTCCCTGAAGCTACTGCAACGACACAGGTCCTCGTCAGCGGTCAGAAGAAAGGCAAGGACTCTTTGTTACTCGTAGTAAGTGGTTTGATAGGCGGTCTTTACGACTTCTGCATCTCAACCTTCGGACTCTGGACAGAGACGCTTTCTACAAAAGTAATGACATGGGGACTCGCTGTCGCTGATAAGGCAAAGCTGATGTTTAAGGTTAATGTCGGCGCTGCTGTTCTTGGTCTCGGTTATATCATTGGATTGAAATATGCATTCATAATCTGCTGTGGCTCAATGTTGGTTTGGTTTATTATCATTCCTGGTATGAACATAATATGGGGTAATGATGTTATTGATTTGATGAATTCAGGCATTACACAGACATTAGGCTCTATGAGTCCAGAGATGATTTTCAAGGAATACGCACGTCATATAGGCATCGGCGGCATTGCTATGGCTGGTATCGTAAGTATCATCAGATCATGGGGAGTCATCAAGTCATCTGTCGGTTTGGCCGCTAATGAATTCAAAGGAAAGAAGAATGATGTCGATAAAGAAGAACGCACACAACGCGACCTCTCAATGAAATTCGTCGTTGTTGGCATCCTTGTGGTTTTAATCATTACTTTCTTCTTCTTCTGGTTCGGTGTCGTTGGTAACGTAAAACACGCATTGGTCGGTATCGCTGTCGTGGCCGTTATCTCATTCTTGTTCACTACAGTAGCAGCAAACGCTATCGCTATAGTCGGTTCAAATCCTGTTAGCGGCATGACACTTATGACTTTGATATTAGCCTCTTTGGTGATGGTGGCAGCTGGATTGAGCGGTGCTATGGGAATGACGGCAGCTCTTATCATCGGCGGCGTTGTATGTACAGCCTTGGCTGTTGCAGGCGCATTCATCACCGACTTGAAAGTTGGATATTGGATTGGCACCACACCAAGAAATCAAGAGATTTGGAAGTTCGTCGGCGTTGCTGTGGCTGCTGCTACAGTAGCAGGCGTTATCATGGTTTTGAACAAGGCATACGGCTTTGTCGGCGATGGCGCTTTGGTAGCTCCTCAGGCAAACGCGATGTCGGCTGTCATCGAACCGATGATGTCGGGCGGAAACGCACCATGGCTGTTATACGGCATCGGTGCTGTCATAGCATTGATACTCACTTTCGCTAAGATACCAGCTCTTCCATTTGCACTCGGTATGTTCATCCCAATAGACCTTAATATACCTTTATTAATAGGCGGCGCTATCTCTTGGTACGTAAGCACACGCAGCAAAGACGAGGCTCTCAACCAAGCGCGTAACAACAGAGGAACACTCATCGCTTCAGGATTTATCGCCGGCGGCGCATTGATGGGTGTTGTCAGTGCGATACTCAAATTCGCTAATGTCAATATGATCGTAAATGTCGGCGGCGTTCCTTTCGCAGAGACACCTTGGGCTTCATTGGTTGCATTGTTCATGTATATCGCTGTCATCGCTTATATGATATGGGATTCTAAAAGAGCAAAAATAGAATAAACTGTAGAGACGCGTCAATGTACCTTGAATAATAAATACACATTGACACGTCTCAAAAAACAAATAATAAATATTAAAACACTATGGAAAAATTATTAGATAAATTTTTAAGATATGTGTCTGTCGATACAATGTCAGACCCAGAATCAGAGACACAGCCAAGTTCTGAAAGACAATTCAACTTATTGAGAATGCTTCGCGATGAGCTGGAAGCAATGGGAATCAAAGCGGAATTAGACGAGTTCGGTTATGTGATGGCTACAATACCATCCAACATCGATAAAGAAGTTCCAGCTATCGGTTTCATCGCTCACGTCGATACATCTCCAGACGCTTCTGGTAAAGATGTCAAGCCTCAAATCATAGAAGACTATCAAGGCGGTGACATTATCCTTAATATTGAAAAAGACATAGTCCTTAAAGTGTCTGACTTCCCTGAGATGCAGAATTACATCGGCAAGACAATGATAACCACCGACGGAACAACATTGTTAGGAGCTGACGACAAAGGCGGCGTTGCTGCTATCATGTATGCTGCTCAATATCTTATGGAACATCCAGAGGTAAAACACGGCGACATCAAAATCGGTTTCACTCCTGATGAAGAGATCGGAAGGGGCGTGGCTAAGTTTGACGTGAAGAGATTCGGCGCTCAATATGCATATACTATCGACGGCGGCGAGATAGGCGAGTTGGAATACGAGAATTTCAACGCCGCCGTCGCTAAGATTCATATCCAAGGCGCTAACATACATCCAGGCTATGCTAAAGACAAGATGGTCAACTCAATGCAGATCGCTATGGAACTCAATGCGATGTTGCCTGTTAACCAACGCCCAGAATTCACTTGCGGCTACGAAGGCTTCTTCCTCCTCACCGAGATAAAAGGTACTGTGGAAGAGACATCGATGCAATATATCATCCGTGACCATGACAGAGCTAAGTTCGAGGAAAAGAAAGAACTCCTCAACGCTGTGGCTGAATATCTTAACAAAAAACACAACAACGCAGTTAAGATTGAGATGAAAGACCAATATTACAACATGCGTCAGGAAGTAGAACCACATTATTTCATCGTAGAGAAAGCTATCAAGGCTATCGAGATGGCAGGCATCAAGCCAAAGGTACAGCCAATACGTGGCGGCACCGACGGAGCAAACCTTAGCTTCATGGGTTTGCCATGCCCTAACATCTTCGCAGGCGGACATAACTTCCACGGCAAATACGAATACGTGCCATTGGAAAGCATGGAGAAAGCATCTGAAGTTATTTTGAATATTATTAGTTTATTTGTTTAAAGTTAATGGCAAAAGGCTAATGACTAATGGTTAATGACTTTTGCCTTTAGCCCTTAGTCTTTTACCTTTAGTCATTAACCTTAAACCTTAATCCAAAATTATGTCAATAGATTTTTCAGAAGTATTAGTCGTCGGTGTAACAGCGAGAGCCTTGTTTAATCTCGAGGCTGAGAATGACATTTTCGAGAAGGAAGGCGTAAGGAAATATAGAGAATATCAAGATAAGAATCAGGATGTTCCATTGGAGATGGGAACGGCTTTTTATCTGGTTAAGAGTCTTTTGGAACTCAACAAACAGGCGCATAAGCCGATTGTTGAAGTCGTGGTAATGTCACGTAACAGTCCTGAGACGGGAATAAGAATCCTTAAGTCGATAGAGAAATATGATCTTGACATCACACGACTTGCGTTCTCAGGTGGCGAGCCGATAGCACCTTATATCGATGCTTTTGGTGTTGACTTGTTCTTGTCGAAAGATGAGAACAGCGTTCAGGCTGTAATTGACTCGCATAGCAACTGCGCAGCTGCTGTTATTTATGAGCCGCCAACGGCCTTCAACTCAGCGACTAACGTCGTTAAGATTGCCTTCGATGCTGACGCTGTACTGTTTAATGAAGACTCGGAATTGCGTTTCAAGAAAGAAGGAATAGACTCGTTCCATAAATATGAAGAGGAAAATAAAGACGTGCCTTTGCAAGAAGGTCCGTTCGCTAAATTGTTGAAGAAACTCTCTAAGATACAAGAGTGTCTGCCCGTCACAGTAGAGCTTTCACCTTTGAGACTGGCAATAGTGTCGTCGAGAAGCGCTCCTGCGCACATGAGGGTCATCAACACCTTGAAGAAATGGGGCGTTTATGTCAATGAGGTGTATTTCCTTGGAGGAATGCCTAAAGACAAGGTACTCAAGGCTTTCGGCGCGCATATCTTCTTCGACGACCAAGATATACATCTTCAGAGTTCAAGTAAAGTGGTTCCATCAGGAAAAGTGCCATATAGTTCGGATTCGCCGCTGAAGAAATTGTAATGGATTAGGAATGAACTTAGAGACGTGTCAATGATTCCTATAAAATAAACACACATTGAAGCGTCTAGTTAATGATGAATTAGGAGTGAATTTTTAAACCGTTGAACTTTGAACCATTGAACTAAGAACCTTAAACTTTAGTCATTAGTCTTGTTGACTCATAGACTTTATCTTGGGCGTTCCGGCTATCGCCGTCGGGCTTTCCGCTATATCTTTGCTCGCTTCGTTATCACTACGCTCGCAAAGGATGCCGCTCCAATCCCTAACGCTTTGGCGCTGCGTGCCCTGAGCCGTGAGCCATGAACACTTAACATGCTTTGGATTAAAATCGATTAAATATTAAAAATGGAAAAATATGAAGATTAAATACTTGTTGACATGTCTGGCATTGATGATAATGATATCATGTCAAGCACAATCGGAGTTTAAATCAGTTGGTATTGATGAATTCAAGACTGAGATTTCAAAGTCTGGAGTTCAACTTGTTGACGTTCGTACTGCACAAGAATATTCGGAAGGACATATTCCTGGAGCAATGAATATCGATGTCAATGCTCCCGATTTTGAAGAGAAGATAAAGGCTTTGGACAAAAAGGAAAATGTCGCCATCTATTGCAGAAGCGGACGCCGCAGCAAGACGGCAGCAAACAAAATGACAGCAGCAGGATTCAAAGTCATAGAACTCAACACCGGATTCCTAAGCTGGGATGGGACAGTGGAGAAATAAAAAAAAAGTCTCTCATTTTGAAGAGACTTTTCTGTTTTATATAACGTTTTCTTTAGGATTTGGACCCCATTGGTTTTCGTTTTCTTGACTGTCGAAACAAGCCCATACTATCAGCCAAATCCATCCGATTATTGGTACAAGACATAGAAGTCCCCACCATCCGCTTCTACCAATGTCATGAAGTCTTCTGACTGAAACTGAGATTGATGGAATAAATGTGATAATACAAAATATTAAAGACAAAATAGAATGTAAAATGTATGAGCCTACCATCATGCCCAATATAGAGCCAACTAACTCAACAAGAATTGAAAAGATAAAGCAGAAAAGCGTAAAATACCAATACTCTTTGCGGCGTGCTCTACCTTTAAAATCGAAATACTGCTTAAAACATTTAATGAACCATTTCATAATTGTAAATTTTTAATTGTTAATGACTTTAGTTTTTAATGTGTTTTATTGATATGTTGTGCAAATCGTCTGATGAAACTTTAAACTCATCCTCATATAAAACATTTTCGCCTTGCTTTATTATGGCTTTAAAAATCATGGAAGATCCTTTTTTGATTTCTCTATAAACAGAATAGTTGTTGCTTATCACATCAGATATGAAACTTTTTTTATTGAAGGTGTTTTTTGAATGATCTTCTAGGGCTTCCACCATGTTTTGTGTATTGATATTTACACTTTCGTCAAGACAAATGTAAAATGTGAATTTAGCGGTTTTGTTAGGAAGTGCTTCCGTTTCAATGTTGAGGTCAAAATTGTTTATGTTCTTTTTGGCAAAAGCCATATCTAATACAGGAAGAAGAATAGGTTCCATTATTTTAGTGGTATATTCTAATTCTTTTTCGAATTTTTCCTGTTCGTATTTCTCTTTGTTTTGTTTGATTTTTTCACAAGAACTGCATAAAGTTATAATGATAGCAGTTAATAAGCATATAACTATTTTATTCATATAAATTGTTTTTTTAATGTTAACATCAGCAAATATAGATGTTAACATTAAAATATCCTTTAAATATAATTGCCCTTTTGGGGCAAGTTGCCTTATTAGGGCATGCTTATTCAGATATGTCTTTTAATTCTTTGGAATAAAATTGGAATAGGTCGGTTTTTAGTATGAGGGAAATCTGAAACAACTGTTCGGTATCAATTATTTCTTTGAGAAAAATCTTGTTTACAGTACGGATATTGACACAAAGTCGTTCGGCAAACCATTGGTTGGTTTTATTTTGCTTACGCAACTCTTCTTTGATAATCAATCCTATGTGAATGCCAGACCTCATATTTGTTTCTCAAAATATTTTAACGATATAACAAAAAAAAGCATGAACGATTCTAATCCATGCTCCAAGGTCCTGAGATTACCTATCCCTACAGAAAAGTATCGCCCATGCTAAAAGGCATAGGTGTCTTCACTTATTCGTTGTAGGGACGTGCTTATAAAATTTCTCAGGTTTTAGGAGCAAATGCCGAACAAATAGTAAACACTATTTTAAGAATTATATGTCATCCAATACTTTACATAATGAAATGTTTGTTTTTAAATTTATGCAAAGATAATATTTAAATCATAGAAATGGAAATCATTGTTAACATAAATTAACTAATCTCTCACAATTTCATTAACATCACGTTAATAATTGTTAAAATAGGAAAAATACCTTCTGAAAAACTTGACAAAACCGTGTTAAAAATTGTAGTTTTGCAGTCGTGGATGTAGTAATGTAGTGATGTAGTAATGTAGTAATGTAGTACTATAAAACTCCATTACCCCATTACTTCATTACCAAAAAAAAGGTACGTTATGTTGTTTGTGGATTTGTATTTGTGGAAATCAGCGAGGGCACTTGTGAATGAAATTTATAAAATAATGGGTAGCTGTAAAGATTATAGTTTTAAAGACCAACTTCAACGAGCTGCAATAAGTATTATGAATAATATTGCAGAAGGTTGTAATTCAGGAAGTAATTCTAAATATATTAACTTTTTAAAAATTGCAAGAGGCAGCTGTGCTGAAGTTGATTCAATGCTTTATCTATGTGAAGACTTCAAATATTGCACTTGTGATGAAAGGTGTAATATTCAAAAGGAAATAAATAAAATATCAAAAGGATGCCTAACTTTAATTAACATATTAAAAACTAAAGAAACTAAATAAAAAAACATTACTTCATTACTTCATTACTTCATTACTTCATTACTTCATTACTTCATCACTATTAAAAAAATCACTACATTTGCACTTTAACTAAATTTATATCGTAATGAAAAAGTTTATTATGGGATTAAGTGTTATTGGTTTGCTATGTAGCTGTAACACAGGCAACCAACAGACAAAAAACGACGATTTCAAATATCTCGTCGATGAATTCGCAGACATCAAAATCATTCGCTACCAAATTCCTGAATGGGAAAATCTTTCTCTTCAACAAAAGGAATACCTTTATTATTTAGGCGAAGCTGCTAAATGTGGTCGTGACATCCTCGCTGACCAAAATTTCAAGTACAACCTCACAGTTCGCAAGACCATCGAGGCTATCTTGAATTCTTATTCCGGTAACCGTGAGACTGAAGAATTTCAGAACTTCGTGACTTACGCAAAACGCGTGTTCTTCAGCAACGGTATCCATCATCATTATGCAGAGGATAAATTCTTCCCAGAGATAACAGAAGAATACTTCGCTGAACTCGTTAGAAATTCTGATGAAAAACAACTTCCTCTTGATGAGAACGAGACAGTGAAAGAATTTTTGGCATTTATCACTCCAGTCATCTTCGACAAAGATTTATATGCGACACGTCGTAGCGGCGAAGCTGATATCATCAAGAATTCTGCTACTAACTTCTACAAAGGCGACATCTCTAAAGAAGAAGTAGAGAACTTCTATGACTCACAAAGAAAACCTAACGACGCCACTCCAATATCTTACGGCTTGAACTCTCAACTTGTGAAGGAAAACGGTAAGATTTTCGAAAACGTCTATAAATCAGGTGGCCTCTATGGTGAAGCTATCGACCAGATTATTTTCTGGCTCGAAAAAGCTAACGCCGTGGCAGAAAACGACGCTCAACGTAATTATACAAATCACCTTATCAATTATTACAAAACAGGCGACCTAAAGACTTGGGATGAATACAACATCGCTTGGGTGCAAGACTCTGTCTCAACAATCGACTTCGTCAATGGTTTTATCGAAGACTACGGCGACCCAATGGGCATGAAAGCTACTTGGGAAGCTGTGGTTAACTTCAAAGATATGGAAGCAACAAAACGCGCTGAACTCATCAGCCAAAACGCTCAATGGTTTGAAGATAACTCACCTGTAGATGCACGTTTCAAGAAAAAAGAATGTAAAGGCGTAACAGCAAAAGGCATCATAGTCACAACATTGGCTGGTGACTGTTTCCCAGCTCCTCCAATCGGTATCAATCTTCCTAATGCAGACTGGATTCGTAAGGATTATGGTTCTAAATCAGTTACTATCACCAACTTGATGGATGCTTACGATAAAGCAGCTCAAGAATCTCCAAAGAGTGTCTTAGCAGAATTCGCTTACTCACAAGAAGAAATAGACCTCTGCAAAAAATACGGTTCAAACGCTGACGTAGTGCACACCGACTTGCATGAATGTCTCGGTCACGGTTCTGGACAGCTTCTTCCAACAACACAACCTAATGCATTGAAAGAATATAACTCAGCTCTCGAAGAATCACGTGCCGACTTGTTCGGTCTCTATTATTGCGCTGACCCAATTATGGTTGAACTCGGCATCATGCCTGACATGGAAGCTTATAAAGCAGCTTACGCCAACTTCATCCGTAATGGCTTGATGAGCCAGCTCTCTCGTATTGAATTAGGTAAAAATGTGACAGAATCTCACATGCAAGACCGTAAGCTCATCTCAGAATGGTGCTACGAAAAAGGTTTGGCTGACAATGTAATAGAAAAGAAAATCAAGGACGGTAAGACATATTTCGTTGTTAACGATTATGAAAAATTACGCGTGTTATTCGGTGAACTCCTCGCTGAAATACAACGTATTAAATCTGAAGGCGACTATGAAGCTGGTAAACAACTTGTTGAGACATACGCTGTTAAAGTAGATCCTGTCTTACATAAAGAAGTTAAAGAACGTTACGATGCTTTGAACCTCAGACCTTATGGCGGTTTTATCAACCCTGACATCGTTCCTGTAGAAAAAGGTGGTGAAATAGTTGATTACGTCGTTAACTATCCAAGCGATTTCGTACAACAGCACCTCGATTATGGCAAGCAATATGCTTTCTTGAAAGAAAACCACGCAGCTCCAACGCATCTCGTCGTTGATATGCTTTACGATTTCATCGATGGTTCATTGGCATGTGGCAATGCAGAAGAAGCAGTTAAGAAAGTTGTTGAATATATCAACGCTCATCCTGACCAAGAAGTTATTTATATCACCGACTGTCATCCAGCAGACCACAGTTCTTTCGCTGAATTTGGCGGCATCTGGCCATCACACTGCGTTGAAGGAACACGCGGCGGCGCTATACATGAAGCTTTCTATACAGATGTTATTAATGTTATAAATCGTCCAGATCCAGAACGCAACATCTTCCGTAAAGGCTGCAAGCAAGACGAAGAACAATATTCAGGTTTTGAAGCTGTTAACAGCAAAGGCGTGGCTTTGAAAGACTATGCAAACAAAGACGTTGTTATCAGCGGCATCGCAACAGAATATTGCGTTAAAAACACAGTGGAAGAATTTCTCAACTCAGGACGTAATATTGAATTATTACTCGAAGGCCTTGGCTATGTAGATTTCAAAGGTCACAAAGAGACAATAAAAGACTTGGAAAAAGTTGTTACAGTTGTGGAATGACATCTTATTCTTTAGTTATAAAAAAACAAAACCTCAGAGATATTTCTGGGGTTTTGTTTTATGTTTTAACTGATTTTCATTTTAATGATTTCTCAGCTTTCTTCTCGGCTTTTTCTCTTTCTTTTCTTAACTTATTCAGTTTCTTGTCAATGGTCTTTTGTTTTATTTTAGGATTGTCGCCAGTGAATTCGTATTCGTCGTATATATAATTGCTTCTTTCTTCATTGATGACATATATCGCTCTTATTGAGATGCTTTTATTTCTCTGATAAGGTCTCATGCTAGGACTAAGTTCATCTATTATTTCTGGTGGAGTGTTGTAGTTGAGTTCTAAATTGTCCATCACGGTTTTTAAGTCATATCGTTTTCTGATGTCAAAAATGGAATACTGAAAGCGAATGCCTAACTTCCATCTCTCATGTAATCTTATTTTACCTTCAGCCAATATACACCAGTCGTCTATTTTATAACCGCCGTTTTCATAGCCGGTGTCAAGAGTGATGTTGGTTTTTTCACCGCCTTCATATTCTCTCAATCCAATCATTCTGCCGTATGACGCACCTAAGCCTAATGAATATAATTGTCTGTCAGAGAAATAGAAAAGGAAAGGCACTTCCAGATAATTCATATATAAGTCATAAGATCCATAACGATAGTTGTCGAGTGAGCCGTCGCCGCTTGAGTCATAAAGATAACATACTTCAGCGTCGTGCGAGCCTCTTTGATTGAATGCCACTTCCAAGGTGAAATCGATGTCGAATAATCCCTGGCTATAGATTGGCACTATAGCTCCCAATCCGCCGTGAAGGCCAAAACGTTTGTATCCTATTGTCCCGTCGGCATCAACTTGAGATAAGTTCAAGCCGAAAAATGCTTCGCTCTTAACTATTTGCGCTTTCATGTCTTTGTTGAAAGATAAGAACAAAGCACACATTGCTAATATTATATAATATCTTTTCATGTGTTTATAACGATATGTTTTACTTAATATTTTTCATGCTGAGACTTATTCTTTTTCTCTCGATGTCGAGTTCCATTACCGTCACTTTCACTTTCTGATTGAGTTTCACGATTTCATTAGGGTCTTTTATGAATTGATTTGACATCTGGCTGATGTGGACAAGTCCGTCTTGATGAACGCCTACATCGACGAAACAGCCGAATGCTGTGATATTTGTGACGATGCCAACTAGCTGCATTCCAACTTTCAAATCGTTGATTGTGCGGATGTCTTTGTTAAACTCGAAGAACTCGAATGTCTTTCTTGGGTCGCGTCCTGGTTTTTCAAGTTCGCTGATGATGTCGTTTATTGTCTCTATTCCGAAGTCATTTTCTATGTAGTCCTTAGGATTTATCTTGGCTATAAGTTCTTTGTTTCCAATCAGATCTCTGACTTCTACATCAAGTTTCTTTGCCATTTTTTCGACTATATGATAGCTTTCTGGGTGTACGGCACTTGCGTCTAAAGGCTGTGCGGCGGCGTGTATTCTCAGGAATCCGGCGCATTGTTCGTATGCTTTTTCGCCGAGACGCGGCACTTTCAACAACTGTTTACGGCTCTTGAAGCCTCCGTTTTCATTACGGTATTTTACTATGTTGCTTGCTATCTGAGGGCCGACGCCGCTGACGTATGAGAGCAGCTGTTCGCTTGCTGAGTTAAGCTCTACGCCGACAGCATTGACGCAGCTTTCCACCACATGACCAAGCTCTTCGTTTAGAAGCTTCTGATTTACATCATGTTGATACTGTCCTACACCGATCGACTTAGGGTCTATCTTGACTAATTCTGCGAGAGGGTCCATAAGACGACGTCCTATGCTTACAGCGCCTCTCACTGTGATGTCGTATTCCGGAAACTCGTCGCGAGCCACTTTAGATGCAGAATATACCGAAGCGCCGCTCTCGTTAACCATGACAGCTACTATGTCACGGTCGAATTTTATTCCACGGATGAAGTCTTCGGTCTCGCGTCCTGCGGTGCCGTTTCCGATAGCGATGACTTCAATTTTATAGGCATTGACAAGTGAACGTATTTTGTTTGTCGCTTGTCGCACTTCATTTTGCGGTGGGTGAGGGTAGATGGTCTCGTTATGTAGCAACGCTCCATATTCGTTGAGTATGACTACCTTACATCCTGTTCTGAAGCCAGGGTCGAGGGCAAGGACGCGTTTCTGTCCTATAGGCGCTGCCAAGAGAAGCTGGCGAAGGTTTTCAGCAAAGACTTTAATCGCTATCTCGTCGGCTTTTTCTTTGTACAATGCACGTATTTCTGTCTCTAACGACGGCTCCAACAGACGCTTCCATGCGTCATCGATGGCATCTTGTACCAAGTCGGTTGATGCGTTGTCAGCTTTGATGAATATATTGTCGAGGGTCTTGAGTGCTTCTTCGTCATTGATTTTCAGCTTCACTTTCAGCATACCTTCAGCCTCGGCACGAAACATCGCCAGAAGTCGGTGCGAAGGCGCCTCGGCAATAGATTCTTTCCAGTCGAAATATTGCTGGTATGTCTTGCCTTCTTCCTCTTTGCCTTTGACGATAGCTGATGATATAACACCTTCTTTATGATATATGTTACGAATGAGATTACGTCCTTTTATATTCTCTGAGACCCATTCCGCCATGATGTCGCAAGCTCCTTTGAGAGCGTCTTTGGCTGTCTCTACGCCTTTTTCTTTATCGATATATTTTTCTGCAAGACCTTCAACGTCGTCGCTGTTTTGCGACATGATGATTTTAGCAAGAGGTTCCAAGCCTTTCTGACGAGCTATCTCAGCTCTTGTCTTACGTTTTGGTTTATATGGAAGGTAAAGGTCTTCAACATCTTGCAAAGTCTTTGCGTTCTTGATGCTGAGTTCTAGTTCTGGAGTGAGTTTCTCTTGTTCTGCTATCGACTTCAAGACTGCCTCTTTTCTCTTCTCGAGCTCTTCAAGTTGCTCGAGGCGCTTTTGAATGGCAGCGACCACCTCTTCATTCATAGTGTTGGTCATCTCCTTACGATAACGCGCGATGAAAGGTACGGTACAACCTTCACTCAAGAGTTTTATAACATTACCAGCGACTGTCAAAGTCACTGAAAATTCCGTTGCTATCTGCTTGCTGAAATCAAATATATCGTTCATTTCTTAGTTTATTTTTAACGTTTAAAACTTAAAACTCCCAATTCCTAACTTCTAACTCCTCCAAATCTCCCACGCCGCTTCTGCCTGTTCATGTAGCATTGTCATTCCATTATATGTTGCAGCGCCTTGAGCTTTGCCTTTTTTCATGAATAATGTCTCTTCAGGATTGTAAATCAAATCGATGAAGACCATTTGCTCGTTGGCAGTGGAGTAGGGAAGTTCCAGACATTCATTGACATTAGGATACATACCTACAGGCGTCGTATTGATTATTATGGAATAAGGTTCAAAACCGGTAATATTAAGTTCCTCATAACTGATTCCTAATTCCTCATTCCTCATTCCTAATTTAAAAGCTCTGCTTACAATTTTATATGGAATGCCTTTCTTGTTTAAAACATATTGAACAGCCTTTGATGCGCCGCCGTTTCCAAAAATCAAACTTGGTGACTTGGTGACTTGGTGACTTGGTGTCTTATCAAGAAGCTTCTTGAAACCAACGACATCAGTGTTAAATCCTATTAACTTTCCGTCTTCAATTTTAACAGTGTTGACAGCTCCGACTTCCTTTGCGGTAAGGTCAACTTCATCAAGAAATGGAATTATCTCTTCTTTGTATGGAATTGTAACGTTAAAACCTTTTAAATTTTTGTTTTTCTTAATGAAAGGAATAATGTCGCTGATATTCTCTAATTCTATGTTTTGATAAGAATAGTCAAGGTTCAATTCGGAAAATTTCTTAGTGAAATAATCCTTCGAAAAAGAATGTCCCAATGATTTTCCAAGTAAACCGTACATCTTATCGTAATTCATTTTTTCCTTTTGTTTTAATGACTAATGACGAAAGGCAAATGACTAAAGTTGTTGTCTTTAGGCATTGGTCTTTTGTCTTTATAATTTCTTCGCCATCTTTTCTGTCAATACGATTAATGCTGCGCCTATAAGCATGATAACCAATGCTATTGCGAAGTCAGTGTTTAATTCAGGGAAATAATATTCATAGCCTGTCACTTTGGCTTCGCTGCCGAAATAAGTGATGACGTCATTTTTCCAAGGCCAGATGATAGGCATGCTGCCTAAGATGAAGCCTGTCAAAACTGCAATAGTAATATCTCTGAAATTCTTGAAAATCCATGATAAAAGATGAGAGAAGGCGAGCAGACCAACAACGCCGCCTATGGCTACAGGAATTAATATCTTAAGATTCAAATCGTTGACAGCGTCAATCATGATGAGTTGATAATTGCCCATCAACACCAAAACGAATGAGCCTGATAAACCTGGAAGAATCATGCTGCATGTTGCAACGGCGCCGCATATCATAAGATAAATTATGTTGCTGTTTTCTTTTGCTGGTGTTCCAAAAGCGATGAACAATGCAAATGCCGTTCCGACTACGAATGATAAAATGACTTTCCAGTTGAACTTTTCAATCGTTATTCCGACATAATATATTGAAACTAAAATCATTCCGAAGAAGAATGACCATAAATAAATAGGATATTCTGCAAATAGGAATTCAAATAATCTAGCTATTGAAAAGATGGCTGCAACGACACCGCATCCTACCGATGCCAAGAACCATAAGTCGATGTGTTCTGCAAATTCTTTGAACTTGCCTGTGAAAAATAACTTAATAGCTGTTAAGTTACACGATTTCAGTGCATTTATCAAACGTTCAAATATACCTGTTATGAGAGCTATTGTTCCACCTGAAACACCTGGGATAACATTGGCAGAGCCTACGCCAACTCCTTTGAAAAAATTAGCAATGTACTGATTCATACTAAATAAGTTTGTTGTTTTTATTTCTATATTCGTTTATTAAATTTACAATATTGTCGTTGTTCAAGATATAATTAGGGTCGAAGTCTATAAATTCTTGAACGCCTTCCGTGTCAAGCTCCAAAGCTTCTTCAAGATTCATAAGTCCTAACTGTTCTTCGTCGTCTATGAAGTTTATGAATGCCATTCTGTACAACAAAGGAGCTTGTCTTCCAAGTAGTTCCAGACCTTTTTCGATATATTTTATAGCTTTATTGATGTCGTCCATCAAAATATACACTTCCATAAAAGCGATATATAGGTTGACGTCATAAGGATAGAGTTCTTCTATTTCTTTTAGGTATTTGATGGATGTTTTATATTTTCCTAGTTTATTGTTTTCTTCAACGAGAACAAAGAGGTAGTCGGTGTTGAAAGGCGAGAGTTCGTGAGCGCGCTTTAAGAATTTAACGGCAGATTTATGGTTTTCTTCTTCGCAGAAGATGAATCCTAATCCGGCGTATGCTTCAGCCATGTTTTCGTCCAATTCCAAGGCTTTCTTGAAGTTGTTTATGGCTTCTAGTTTCATTCCTGTTTTTGCGAGCGCCTCGCCGTAAAGGCAGTACAGAATAGGCTTTTTCACGTTGTTTCTGAAAGCCTCTTCAACGATGTCTATAGTGTCTTGATATTTGTCAAGCTCGTTGTTGATAGTCGCGATATTGATATAAGCCTTGTCATAGTGTTGGTCGATGGCAAGTGCGTATTCATATTGTTCGACAGCTTTTTCGAGGAGATGAAGTCTTAAATAACTGTTGCCTAGCGACATCCATGCTGGTATGCTATGAGGGTTTTTGTCAATTTCTTCTTTCAAGAAATCAATGCTTTCGAATCCTCTGTCGAGGTTGAAATAGCAGTTTATAATCTGCATATACTGTTCGCTGTAGTCGATGTTGTCTGTGAGACCTTTTTTGAGATAATAAAGCGCTTTTTCGTAGTCTCTCAGAATCATATATTCAGTGCCGATGGAGCCGTATATGTCAGTGACATTTTCGTTTTCGCCAAGGAGTTTGACAGCTTTTTTGTAAGCTATGATTGATTCTTTGTGCATATTGAGCAATCCATAGCAATAACCTAAATTGACATGATAATCAGGGTCTTCGGTGTTATTGTCTTCTTCCTGAAGATATTTCAAGGCATTGTGGGCATCTTGCACGGAGAGATATTTCTTCGCCATGATGCTGTATATTATGGGGCTCTCTGAATGATATTTCACAGCCATGTCAGCAAGTATATTTATTTTTTCAATATCATCATGCTGAATGTAATAGTCAATCATTATGTTCAATTCATCAACGTCAAAATATGAAAGTATATCGTTTTCAAGCTGATTTTCAAATCTTTCAATCAATTCCTGAATCTCATAATCATCTAAAAAACTATCGTCGTCAAATCCCATATCTTTTTTTTGCAAATTTAAGAAAATCTGTGTTATCTTTGCAAAAAAATAAAAACTATGCCTTTAATTAAATCTATATCAGGATTCCGTGGAACTATTGGTGGAAAGGCTGATAATGGTCTTACACCTATTGATATTGTAAAACTTACATCATCATTTATATGTTTAATTCGTCGTTCTGGCGTAAGTCGTCCTCGTATCGTTGTCGGTCGTGATGGTCGTCTTTCTGGAACAATGGTAAATCAGTTGGTTTGCGGCAATTTGCAAGCTATGGGCGCTGATGTCATCGACATCGGATTAAGTACCACTCCAACTGTTGAAGTGGCTGTGACAGAGATGAAAGCTGATGGCGGTGTCATCCTTACTGCAAGTCACAATCCAAGAGAATGGAACGCGCTTAAACTGCTCAACAGCAAAGGTGAATTTATCTCTAAAGAAGATGGCGAATGGCTGCTCGAAAAAGCTGCTGCTGACGATTACGAATTTGCATATATCGATGAAATAGGTTCTTATTCATTAGAAAACGAATGGATTGAACGTCACGCTGACATGGTTTGCAACCTACCTCTCGTCAACAAAGAAATCATAGCAAAAGCTAACCTTAAAGTCGTTGTTGATGCAGTCAACTCAACAGGAGGCATCGCAATTCCAATGTTACTCAGAAAATTGGGCGTTAATGATATTATTGAACTCAACTGTGAAGTGACAGGCAACTTCGCTCACAATCCAGAACCACTCGCAGCTCACTTGGTTGATACATGCGCTAAGGTTAAAGAAACTGGCGCCGACTTCGGTATCGTCGTTGACCCTGACGTTGATCGTCTTGCTTTCATCGATGAGAGAGGTGAGATGTATGGCGAAGAATACACTCTCGTGACAATAGCATCTTACATTTTACAACATAAAAAAGGTAATACTGTTTCAAACCTTTCTTCAACAAGAGCTTTACGTGATGTAACACAGCAATTTGGTGGTGAATATTTTGCTGCAGCAGTAGGTGAGGTTAATGTCGTTGAAAAAATGAAAGAAGTAGGAGCTGTAATCGGTGGTGAAGGCAATGGCGGCGTCATCTATCCAGAATTGCACTACGGCCGTGACGCTCTCGTCGGTGTCGGACTTTTCCTTACTTATCTCTGTGAATCACAATGCACTTGTTCAGAATTGAAATCTAAGTTCCCATTATATTATATGTCGAAGAACAAGATTCAATTAGACCCTTCTACAAATGTGGATTTGATTCTCGAAAAGATTGCTGATAAGTTCAAAAATGAAAAAGTCACAACCATTGATGGCGTGAAAATCGACTTTGAAGAAGGTTGGGTACATCTTCGTAAATCCAATACAGAACCTATCATCAGAGTTTATTCAGAAGGTAAGACAGAAGCTGAGGCTGAACGACTTGCACAAATTATGCTTGAAGAAGCGACTAAATAATATTTGCCTTCGACAAGCTCAGTGAACATAATGATATCTGAGCTTGTCGAAGTGACAAAATAAAAAAGAGTCCAAAAATCCAGAAAAATATGTCAGTCAGAAACAATAAGAAAAAAAGTCGCCGCAGGAATTACAAATATCATGCGGTGACTTTTAAATTGACATCAGGTCAATATAAGTCGTTGAGAAATTATTGCAAGGCGAGAAAGACCACGCCGATAAAACTGATCAAGAAAAGCATAGAACGCTTCATATCACATTACGAGTATGAAGTACCTCATGAATTATATCTCACAGAAAACCAATTAGAACTCTTCAACCTTGATGAGTTTAATGATAAATGACAAAAGTCTAAAGACTAATGGCTAAAGGTAAAAGATTCTCTCAACCCTTATTATAAGGGATTCTATTCGCTATAGATCTTCCCAGAGTCACTTCGTCGGCATATTCCAGAGCGTCGCCAACGGAGATGCCCTTAGCGATAGTCGTTATCGTTCCGTTAAAATCCTTTAACACTCGCGACAGATAATAATTTGTTGTGTCGCCTTCTATCGTGGCAGGCAATGCCAGAATTATTTCACTTATCTCTTCTCTCTTGGTTCTCTCTAGAAGTTCGTTGATTCTTAAGTCGTTTGGCGAGATGCCTTCGATAGGGTTGATGATGCCGCCGAGCACGTGGTATAGTCCGTTGAAGGAACAGGTGCGTTCGATGGCGAGGACGTCTCTCATGTCGGCGACGACGCATAAGATGTTCTCATCGCGTTTTGGATTAGAGCATATCGAGCATAAAGGCTCATCGCTTATGTTATAGCAGCGTCGGCATAAGACGATGTTATTTCTCATGTCGTTCAACGACTTACACAATTGTTCCGTCTTAATCTTTTCTTCGCCTAACAAATGCAAGGCGAGTCGCAAGGCGGTCTTTTTTCCAATGCCCGGCAACTTTGATAACTCATCGACTGCTTTTTCCAATAAAATGGAAGAATATTCTGCCATAAATTACAATTTTGGCGCAAAGATACGTTATTTCTTAAAACTTTTTAACTTTGCAAAAAAAATGAAATCATGAAAAAAATATTAGGATTATTTGCTTTAACATTGACATTATTATTTGGTTTTTCATTAGAAAACATCAACGCGCAAAATGATTATAACAAGACAGACAACTTAGGACGCAGACAAGGTAAATGGGTTGATTTTTATGATAATGGAAAAATACGATATACAGGTGAATTTAAAAACAACGAACCGATAGGAGAGTTCTTATATTATTCAGAAGATGGAACTCTCGTTGCCAAGAATACACACTTGAAAAAATCAAACGTCACTGAGACTGAGATGTATGCAGCAAATGGTAAAGTCATTGCCAAAGGAAAATATATAAACAAGAAGAGACACGATAAATGGGAATATTATAGCGAATCAAACGGTGCTCTCATTTTGACGGAGAATTATGAAAATGGAACGCTTGTGGGAAAAAGTGTTGCTTATTCTTCTGTAACACAAAAGATTATAGAAGAAACAGAATACTCCGACGGCAAGAAAAACGGAAGCTATGTCAAATATTACGACAACGGAAGAATCATGGAAAGAGCCACATACCAAAACGACAAATTAAACGGCGATTATTCTTTCTATTATCCTAACGGCGTCGTCAAGGAAGAAGGCAAATATCTTGATAACCGGAAAGTAGGAGAGTGGAAAACCTACGACATGGAAGAAGGACTTATCTCTGTTGATGTTTACTCTGAGTTTTGAAGACAACAAGTCAACAAGACTACAAGACAACAAGTTTTTTTAGTTAGGAATGATGAATAATTGTAGGACGCGATACATTGCGTCTGTTATGCGCAATATCTGTTGTCAATTGTCCCTTTTATTCGTGTGTTAGGATGTGATAATCTTCTGAATGTCAGAGAGTCTTTCTATAATTCTGTGTCCTTTGGTTTTTAGTCGTTCTTTAGATACGTGGCCGCCGCTGTACAAAATGCAGTCGAAGCCGCATTGTTCTGCCACTTCGGCGTCGTGAAGTGAGTCGCCAATCATCACGCATTCTTCTGGATTCAGATTCAACTTTTCGATGACTTGTTTTCCTATCGTGACTTTCTCTCTAGCGTAATTGTCCTTAATTCCAAAAATGCCGTCAAAGAAATGCGCGATGTCCAAGTTGTTGATCATCAACTTAAGATTGTCATCTTTCATTGCCGATAACACTATCAGCTGATAGTTGTTTTCTTTCAGGTAAGATAGTGTTTCAACGACATCTGGGAACAACTTCAATTCAGAAGCTCCGGAAGCATATAATTTAACGTATTGTTTTGCTGGAACTTCAAATGGTTCTTGTTCAAAATTGAAACCAGCTTTGATATAATAATCAATAATAGGAAAACCGAAAATATCCTTATATTTCTCTACACTAAGTCTTGGAAGATTTCTTTCCTCCAATAAAATATTTACGGAATGCAATGACAGTTCAAGGTCATTGAGCAAGGTGCCGTTCCAGTCCCAGATTATAGTCTTATACATCAGCGGCAGTGTTTTGTGTAGTCTTCCATGTTAGGTCTGCCTTTGGCTTCTGCTATCTTGAAATAATAGCAAGCCATATCGTAATCGTTTATGCTTCTGTAATATAATCCTATATTGAAATAAGCTTGTAGATAATCAGGATTTAACTCGATGACTTTGAGATAGTCTTGCAAAGCGGCTTCTCTTTGGAAGATGTTGTATTTGGCGCATCCGCGATGGAAATAGGCTTCATGGTTTTCTGGGTCGTATTTTATTGCTTGGTCGAAGTATTCTATAGATTCTTCAAATTGTGAGTGGTAAAGATAATCAACGCCTTTGTCGTACAAATTTCTTGATTTGTCAGGGTTGCTACCGCAGCTGACCATAAATAAAACTAAACCTAATGTTATAATTTTTAATGTTTTCATCATGATTTTTATTTTTTGCAAAGATAAGAAAAAGTCAACAAGACTACAAGACCACAAGACAAAAAGTAGAGATGTATCAATGATTCCTAAAATCATGTATATAAACATTGATGAGTCTTTTGTATTTTTAAAAATAAAGCCAGTATGCGCTGAGTTTGCCTTGTGAGTCGAGCATGAGTGCTGGCATTGGTATCTTAATGAAACTTAACACTTTCAATGTCGTCTTCAGGAATTTGTTGTCTGTAGGTATTCTTGTCAAATCGATGTCAGGTGAAAGGACGAATTGTCTGGTTCTCGTGAATTCTGGTATTGCTTGTCCTTTGTAATAGTTTGTGTTATAAACGGCTCCTGTCATTCCTTCGGCGCTGTATCCCAAAGCCAAATTTATCCATGAAGGGAATTTTGCATCATTATTCATGAACGATTTTATGTTACATGAAACCCAGATTGTTTGTCCGTTGTAATCTTTTAACATTCTTTCTGTAAACGTACTTCCAAGTAAATCAGGGCGATATTGCGGATATTGAGTGTTGTGGTAAGAATATTTCATTGATATTCTTTGTTCGTGCCAGAGCGCTTGCTGTCCCATGAACAATGCAGTTCCCAAGGCATTGGCAGCCATGTCGCCCCATGAAAATCCCCATCCAGACGACAATCCGTCGAAAACCTCAACGGTGGTAAGGAAAACGAATCCTATAGGACCTCCATATAGATTGGATTTTCTTTCATCGCAACCGGCAAGACGAAGTGCTTCATAACCAAGCATTCCAACATAATAAGATGTCATGGTATGTCCCATTTTATCCATCTGCAACCAGTTGTTGTTGTCGTTATGAAGATGGAAAGGCTCTTGTTCATAATCGGCATACCATAGAAAATAAAGTCCGCTCATTGTTCCGGCGTACAAGGCTGCTTCAGTTCCCATCACGATGCCTACGTTTCTCTTGAGGTTTAATGAATCATTGCTCGTTGTTATGTCGTTTTGTGAAAACGCTGACAATGAATATAAAAGCAGCAGCATCAAACTAATGACGTTGACCTTTGACTTTTGACCTTTGGCTTTTGGTCTTTGATATGACTTTTCTAAATTTATCATCTTTATCCTATAACACCTGAAGTTATACATTAAAAATCATAACCCTAGCTAATTTACAAAAGATTTACTCGTTGTCTTGTAGTTTTTCTTATTTCCAAATCTTCTTTTTATTCAATGCTTTTCTATATTTCTCGGCGTTGATGTTGTGTTCCCTCATGTTTTTTGCAAATACATGATAACCTGAAAGGTCGTCTTTCGCGCAGAAATAGAAGTACTTATGGTTTTCGGCGTTTAAGACTGCATCGATTGCCGCGATAGAAGGAATGCATATTGGTCCTGGAGGAAGCCCTATATATTTATAGGTGTTGTATGGCGACTCGACTTCCTTGTGTACGTCCAGGACTCTTTTTATCTCGAAGTCGCCGAGAGCGAACACCAGGGTAGGGTCGGCTTGCAAAAGCCAGTTTTTCTTTAGCCTATTGACATAGACTCCAGCGATACGCGGCATCTCTGAGACTTTGGTAGTTTCCTTGTCAACGATGGATGCCATGATGCTTACTTCTATTGGACTCATATTCAATGATTCAGCTTTGCTTCTGCGTTCTTCGTTCCAGAATCTGTTGTATTCGTTGATCATTTTTTCAACGAAGTCGTTGGCGTCGATGTTCCAATATAATTCGTATGTGTTGGGTATAAAAAGAGACGCGGCGTTTTCTTCGTTGAATCCCATTTCTTTAAGCGCCGCGTTTTCTCTGACGGCTTTCAATAAAGAAACAGAATCCATTTCAAGTTGTTCTGCAACGCGTCCGGCAAATTGCTCTATTGTCCTCATATTATTAAAGGTGAATTTCACCGGCGTCTGACTTCCCGAACGTAACATATTCAACAGCTTGTTGTTATTCATATTGTTGGAAATGACGTAATGTCCCGACTTGATATATTTAGGATATTCTAGTTTCTTGGCAAGCCATTCAAATGATTTCTGATTTATGATGATGCTGTCGGAATAGAGTTTTTGCTTCACATCGTCGAAATTATCATCGGAATAAATATAAAGTGATACTTTTTCTCCGTTAATAATCAATATGTTAGGAAAGATGATGGCTTTATACATCTTGACAAAAACAAAGACTGATATTACCGCCATGACAGCCAACGTCATGAACATATATCGTTTTATCTTTTTCAATTTATTGACTTGTTTGTTGTGATATGATCTTATTGTTTCCATCAGAAATTTTGGTTTATAAGTTGAAATTCAATCTCATCGATAAATCCTTGCGGCGTTCTTATCCATTCTTTGCGATAGCCGCATTGCTCGAAACCGAGTTTTTTGAAAAGGCTGAGACTGTCGTTATTTAGAACGTCAATGAGGCAATATATCTGTTTAAGCATAAGAATATCAAAGCAATATTCAATCATAAGCTTGAGAGACTCGTTGGCGTAGCCTAGTTTTCTATATTCTTTTTGTAATAATATTCCGATGCCGGCTCTGAAATGGACGGGGTCGAAGTCGTAGATGTCGATGCATCCTATTTCTTTATTATCTTCTTTTCTTTCAATGATAAAACGCATCTGACGGTTGGCGAAGATGTCGTTGTTGCCGAGCAGAAACTGTTCAATCTGATACATTGAATAAGGTACGTAAGTCTCGCTTACGCGCCATATTTCCTGATCGTTTTCCCACTGATATATGAGGGCTGCGTCTTGTGGCTCGGCAGCTCTTATTATTAAGTTCTCGTTTTGTGCAAACATTGTAAATAAATTTATGCAAAGATAAACATTCCGTCAAAGACATGTGTTGCCGGACCTGTTAAAACTACGTTTTTAAATGTGTCGTTTTCCTTGTCGAAACGAACGTTTAATTTGGCTATCCTGGTGTAAATGTCGATGTTGTCGCCTCCGTACCAAAGTGATGCCGCCATAGCTGAGGCCGTCACTCCCGTGCCACATGCCAAAGTCTCATCTTCAACGCCTCTTTCGTAAGTTCTGATATGAATGTTGCCATTGTCGTTTAATAGAAAATCAACGTTGACGCCGTCGGTGGAAATATTTTTGTCATAACGTATTTCCGCACCTGCTTTTTTGACATCCAAATCTTTAAGATTATTAACTTTTTTGACGTAATGTGGTGAGCCAGTGTTAATTGTAAGGAAGTCGTTGTCGAGTTGGTACGACAAAATGTCACGCATTGACAGCTCGACAAGATATTCGCATGATGAGATTTCCGTGACTTTAGCCTTGTGGATTCCGTCAACGGCTTCATAGACTGCTTCGTTTTTTATTATGCCTTGCTGATGCGCAAAAGCGGCTATACAGCGTCCTCCATTACCACAGAAAGTGCTTTCCTTGCCGTCACAGTTATAATATCTCATTCTAAAATCATGATTATCAGAATGCATCAAAATTATCAAGCCGTCGGCTCCGATGCCGATGCGTCTGTCACACATTTTAAATATTAATTCTTCCGACAATACTATTTCATTTTTTATTGCGTTTATCATGATGAAATCGTTGCCAGCACCATGGAATTTGCTGAAATTAATGTAATGATTTTCAGATATATTCATAAAAATATTATTGTTTTAAAACTGCAATGTTTTGGCAGGAATTTTGAACGTAAAAGTAGTAAATTTTTAAACGCAAACTAATTATAGAAGAAAGAATCTTTACCCTTATAAAAAGATTCGGGATGATGTCGCCCGAGGAGACTTGAAAATGAAGAATGACATCATTTTTATTAACTAACTGATTTTAAAATATGAAAAACAAAACTAAATTCTCAATCGTGACCTTGAGCGTGTTATTCGCAGCATTTGGTCTAATGACAATCAAGCTTTATTTTTCTCAACAGGAGATAGAGAAATCGTTGGCTGATGCAGAGTTACGACAAACTTCAACAAACGAAGAGCCGACACCTATTTTAAGGACTTCCTTTATGTCAAATGACGAAGGCGAAAGTTTCGTCAACGCAGCGGAAAATACGGTCAACACCGTTGTACACATCAAAACGGAAATTGTCTCAAAAGGCAACAGCTATTATGATTTCTTCGGTTCATTGCTTGAACAACTATATGGTGGACAGATGCAAGTTCCTAATAATGTTTCTGTTGGATATGGATCTGGTGTTGTTATTTCTCCTGACGGTTATATAGTTACAAATAACCACGTTGTTGAGGGTGCAAGTAAAATTGAAGTGACTTTCAATGATAAACATAAGAGAACTGCAACGATAATTGGTAACGACCCAAGCACTGATTTGGCTTTGATTAAGGTAGATGCCAAAGACTTGGAATATCTAACTTTCGCTGATTCTGACAAGGTCAGGGTGGGAGAGTGGGTGCTCGCTGTCGGCAATCCGTTCAATTTGACATCAACGGTCACAGCTGGTATAGTAAGCGCTAAAGCTCGTAACATCAATATCTTAGGCGATGGCAGCACAATAGAGTCGTTCATTCAGACCGATGCGGCTATCAATCCAGGAAACAGCGGCGGCGCTTTGGTTAACATGGACGGTAATCTTGTAGGTATTAACGCAGCTATTGCCTCTCGTACTGGAAGTTATGAAGGATATTCATTCGCAATTCCATCAAATATAGTTAAAAAGGTGGTGGAGGATTTCTTGCAATATGGAGCTTTGCAAAGAGCGTATATTGGAGTTAGCATAGCTGAGATAACAGAGGAACTTGCTGAAGCAAAAGGCATTGAAGTGACATCGGGAGTTTATGTGATTGATGTACATGAAAACGGAGGAGCAAAGTCGGCTGGCATCAAGAAAGATGACATCATATTAAGTATCAACAATATCACGGTAAATTCCAACTCTCAGCTAATTGGTGTCGTAAGTCAATATCGACCTGGTGATAAAGTGAATGTCAAGATAAAACGTAATGGCAATATCATTATAAAAGAACTGACGCTCAAGAATTTGGAGGGAACAGAGGAGATGCACGGCGACACAGATGCTTTCTATAATGAAGTATTGGGAATTAAGGCTCAGGCGTTGTCATCTTCATTGAAAAGCGAACTCGGAATAAACTACGGATTGAAGATAGTTGAAGTGAAAGACGGTATTTTCAAACAAAAAGGAATAACGGACGACTTTATAATTTTATCTGTAAATTATCAGAAAGTAAGCTCGGAAAATGACCTCAGAAAAGCTTTAAGCAATGACAGAAATGGCAAGATTCGTATCGAAGGCATCAATTCTACAGGAACTTATAATATCACATTCGAGTTTTATAGATAATTTTTGAGCTAAGAACCATTGAGCTAAGAACTTTGGTTCAATGGCTCAATGGTTCAAAGTAAAAAAATGCAATTCAATAAAACATTTCTGTAACAACATTGTTTAGATAGCAGTAATAAGAAATATGAGGCAATTAAAAATTTCAAAATCAATTACCAATCGAGAGCTGGCGTCGCTCGACAAATATCTTGCAGACATTGCAAGAGAAGATTTGATTTCTCCTGAGGAGGAAGTTGTGCTTGCCCAGAAGATAAAGGCTGGCGACGAGCAGGCGCTCGAGAGATTGGTCAGAGCGAATCTGAGATTCGTCGTTTCCGTAGCGAAACAATATCAGAATCAGGGGATAAGTCTTCCTGATCTGATTAACGAAGGAAATGTGGGACTGATAAAGGCTGCGCAGCGTTTTGATGAGACAAAAGGCTTTAAATTCATATCATACGCCGTGTGGTGGATACGTCAGTCAATCTTACAGGCTGTTGCAGAACAGTCGAGGATGGTGCGACTCCCTTTAAACCAAGTAGGTTCTTTGTCAAAGATTAAAAAGACTTCTTCACGTCTAGAACAGCTGTACCATCGACAGCCTACTATAAAGGAAATAGCCGAGGAACTCGACCTTCCTGAACATAAAGTGATTGCGGCGTTACGCATGAATACCAAGGAAGTGTCGATGGACGCTCCTGTTGGAGAAGACGATGATATGTCGTTGATTGACACTATTATACCAGAAGGAGCAAAGTCGGCCGACTATAACATTGTCCGTAAACTCGACAATGCCGAGATTCATCGTTCAATGTCTATATTGACAGATAAAGAACGTGAGATAATAAATCTCTATTTTGGCATCGACGCTTCGCACAGCTACACTCTTGAAGAGATAGCCTACAGGCTGGACCTTACAAGAGAACGCGTCAGACAGATTAAAGACAAGGCTCTTAAAAAGTTGAAGCAAAACCCAAGCAAGAGCCTGCTTAAGATGTATATGGATTGTTAAGACAAAAGGCAAATGGCGAAAGGTATAGTTTTCGCCATTTGCCCTTTGTCTCTAGTCATTTGTTTTTAAACACTCTTATATCCTCTAAACCCTTTCAGCCCTCTAAAAAATAAATATTAAAATCTCTTTTATTTCTCAATAAAGTTTCGTACTTTTGCAAACCGTAGTGACGTATTCATTCGTCAGATTATTACGTTGTTTTTAAAAACCCTTTTTTCAATGAAAAAGACTAAATACATTTTTGTGACAGGAGGCGTTACGTCATCCTTAGGTAAAGGAATTATTTCCTCATCATTAGCTAAGTTATTGCAAGGAAGAGGATTTTCTGTAACTATTCAAAAACTCGATCCTTACATCAACATCGACCCAGGTACATTGAACCCATACGAACACGGCGAATGTTATGTTACTGAAGACGGTGCTGAGACAGACCTCGACCTTGGTCACTATGAACGTTTCTCTAACACATCAACATCACAAGCTAATAGCGTTACAACAGGTAGAATATACCAAAGCGTTATCAATAAGGAAAGAAAAGGCGAATACCTCGGATCAACAGTTCAGGTAGTTCCTCATATCACTGATGAAATAAAAAGATGTGTCAAGTTGCTCGGTCATACAGGCAAATACGACTTCGTTATCACAGAAATAGGCGGAACAGTAGGCGACATCGAATCACTTCCATTCGTTGAAGCTATCCGTCAGATGCGCTGGGAAATGGGACAGGATTCAGTGGTGATCCATCTCACACTCGTTCCTTATCTTTCAGCAGCACAGGAACTTAAAACCAAACCAACTCAACATTCTGTTAAGTCATTACAAGAACAAGGTGTTCAGCCAGACATCATCGTATGTCGCTGCGAGAAACATCTTTCAGAATCTATAAAATCAAAAATCGCTCTTTTCTGTAACGTTGAAAAGACTTCTGTCATCGAATGCATCGACGCTGATTCAATATACGATGTGCCAGTATTGATGATGAAGGAAGGCCTCGACAAAGAAGTTCTCAGAAAGACAAACACACAATACGAAGGTGAGGCTGACATCGAAAACTGGAAACAGTTCTTGGAACGTCTCCATAATCCAAAACATGAAATAACAGTCGCTTTGGTTGGCAAATACGTCGAGTTGAAAGACGCTTACAAATCAATACGTGAAGCTTTGATTCATGGCGGCGTTGCTAACGAGACAAAAGTTCATATCAAGAGCATCCACAGCGAAGAGATTACAAGAGAAAACGCTAAAGACATCCTTGCTGGCGTTGACGGTATCTTGGTAGCTCCAGGTTTCGGCAGCAGAGGCGTTGAAGGTAAGATCAACGCTGTTGAATATGCACGCGTCAACAATATTCCTTTCATGGGTATATGCCTCGGCATGCAATGTGCTGTCATCGAATTCGCAAGAAATGTCCTCGGTTATGCTGACGCCCACTCACGTGAGATGGACCTCGATACAAAACATCCAGTCATCGACATTATGGCTGAACAAAAGAACGTCACCAATATGGGCGGAACAATGCGTCTCGGCGCTTATCCATGTAAAGTGACAGAAGGTTCAAATCTTCACAAGGCATACGGCGAGACACTCATCTCAGAACGTCACCGTCACCGTTATGAATTCAACAACGCTTACATCGAAGAATTCAAGAAACACGGCATGAAGATAACAGGTGTCAACCCTGATACTAACCTTGTTGAAGTCGTTGAAGTGGAAGGTCACCGTTGGTATGTGGCTTCACAATATCACCCAGAATATAAGAGCACAGTGGCGAAACCTCATCCTATGTTCGTTGGTTTCGTAAAAGCTATGCTCGAATATAGCGGAAAATAATCAATAAAACGTCAAATTTTATCATTGAAAAAACAAGTGCAAAGTAATGTAAATACCTTATTTATGTTACTTTTGCACGTTAAATAAATAAGCTTAAATATATGGATAAAAATTCTCTTATTGGTATCATCTTGATATTAGGTGTGTTGATTGGTTGGTCAGTATGGATGACACCATCAAAAGAAGAAATTGCACAGCAACGTCACATTCAGGACTCTATAAACAGAGTCAAGAGAGAACGTTTCGTGAAAGACTCTATCAGCATGGCAGAAGCTATGACTGCAATGAACCAAACAACGGAAAAGACAGATGATGGTTCATATTCAGAACGTTACACACAATACGGCTCTTTTGCAAAAGCATCACAAGGCGAAGAAAAAACATGGGTTCTCGAAAATGAATTGCTTAAAGTTGACCTCTCATCACGTGGAGCTTACGTTAAAACAATAGAACTCAAAGACTATAAAACATACGACTCACTTCCACTCATAGGATTTGATGAAGAAACCTCAAAATTCAACCTTGAATTCATAGCCGACGGCAAAGGCATCAACTCATACGACCTTTATTTCGAGCCATATATCAATGGCAACAAATATGAAGGTGACGAAACAATCAATGTTGGAAGCAAAGACTCATTAGTATTTTCATTGCGTGCTTATACAGCTGACAATGAAGGTAATATGAGTATGGATAAATACTTGGAATTCCGTTATACAATGTACAAAGACCAATATATGGTCGGTTTTGACATCGTTACCAATAATCTCAAAGGCATCATTCCAGCAAACACACGTTTCATGACAATGGATTGGGCTGTCGATGTTCTTAAACAAGAAAAGGCAAGCGACCGCTTGAATTTCGAGACTATATATTACATGTATGCCAACAACGATGTTGAAGCTCTTTCAAAGACAGAAGTCGCTAATGAAGAAAAAGAATTGCGTTCAGGCGTGAAATGGATTTCTTTCAAACAGAAATTCTTCAGCTATGCACTTATCTCTAAAGATAGCTTCAACGACGCATTCGTAGAGTTACATACTAAATCAAGACCTTCTAACTCACGTTATCAAAAATCAATGAGTACAGTTATCGACGTTCCTTTCGATGGCTTGAATGAAGATAATAAAATAGAAATGTCATATTATTTCGGACCTAACAACTTTAAGGTGATGAAACAATATGGCATAGGCCTTGAAGATCAAATACCTCTCGGTGGCAAGCTGATCTCATGGATCAACAAATACATCGTTATCAACGTGTTTGATTGGTTAGGACATTATGGTTGGAGCTATGGCGTTGTAATTCTTGTATTGACACTTATCATCAAAATATGTTTGATGCCTATCGCTTTCAAATCTTATATGTCAACAGCTAAGATGCGTGTCTTGAAACCTGAAATTGACGCTATCAATGAGAGATATCCTAAGCAAGAAGACGCCATGAAAAAACAACAGGCTGTCATGGATTTGTACAAAAAAGCTGGCGCAAGTCCAATGTCAGGTTGTCTCCCGATGTTATTGCAATTCCCAATATTGATTGCTATCTTCCGTTTCTTCCCATCAAGTATTGAATTGCGTCAACAGTCATTCTTGTGGGCAGACGACTTGTCAACATACGACAGCATTTTGGACTTGCCTTTCAACATTCCATTCTATGGTGATCACGTAAGTTTGTTCACATTATTAATGACAGCATCAACATTGCTTTATACATATATAAATAATAAGCAAATGCAACAGGCACAAGGCAATCAAGCTATGCCAGGAATGAAAATGATGATGTATCTCATGCCAATTATGTTCCTCGGAATCTTCAATAGCTATTCAGCTGGTTTGAGCTACTATTATCTCTTAGTTAACTTGTTCACATTCTTACAAATGTATATCTTCAAGGTTTGCATCAACGAAGACAGACTCCGCAAGCAAATTGAATTGGCTAAGAAGAAACCTGTAAAGAAATCCAATTTCCAAAAGAGATTGGAAGAAATGCAGAAACAGCAGCAACAACAAATGAGAAGATAAATAAAGACTACAAGACTACAAGACAACAAGACAACAAGTGCATTTAGTCTTTTAGTCTTTTAGTCTTGTTGACTTGTTGTCTTTATAAAACCAAATCATTTCTTAAACGTTTTAATATATTGAGATACGACAATATGTTAAAACGTTTTTTTATATTGATAATCATAATTTCTTCATGTTTCTCGCTTCGGGCGGAAGGCGAGGAGTTGTCTGTTGGTGTGACCAATAGTCCTCCTTTTATAATTATCGAAGATGACGAGATAACAGGACTTACCATCGATTTGTGGAGTGTGATTTCTGATTCAATGAATATTGACTATCATTTTGTTCAGAATGATTTTAACGATGTGATGACAAATATCTATGAAGGCGAAGTCAATATTTCTATTGCCCCGATGGCGATAAATTCGTCGCATGCCGACAGCACTTTTTTCTCGCAACCGTTTTATATCACGTCGATGTGCGTCGCTGTTGAGAACCACTATGAATCAGGATTTGTGACGATAGTGAAGAATCTCTTTTCTCTTTCTTTTTTAAAGACAATCGGACTATTGCTGTTCATCAACTTATGTATTGGAATCTTGATATGGATTGCAGAAAGAAAAAAGAATCCTGCTTTTTCCGATAAAATGCTTAGCGGAATCGTAGATGGATTCTGGTGGTCGTGGGTGACGATGACGACGGTAGGTTACGGCGACAAATCGCCTTTAAGCAAAAACGGCAAGATATTAGGAACCATCTGGATGCTCGTTGCCATTCTCATAATAAGCGGTTTCACGGCGACAATTTCTTCAGAATTAACAACGAAAAGACTGCAAAACAACGTCACCAACATCCATGACTTACATAAGATGAAAGTCGGATGCCTTGAAGGAAGAAATACAGCTATATATCTGGATTATAAACATATAAAGCATAAACAATATGATTCTTTTGATGCAGCGTTTGAAGCTTTAGAGAAAGGAGAGATAAACGCCTTGGTTGACGACGGTGCTACTTTAAGCTATTATTTCAAGAAGAAGGAAAAAGACATGAGCAAGAATGTCACGTTGATAGAGCTGCCTAATAACAAGGAATATTACTGTTTCATGTCGTCGCAGCCTTATCTTGTGAATAGGATAAATCCGTATCTGCTTGGCTTTCTGGAGTCGGAGCAATGGAACAGGCTGCTGAGAAAATATGGACTTTCGGAGTAAAAAGTCACCAAGACGCTAAAGCTCTGAGACAGCGAGTGGAGATGTAATAATTGTCAATGGACAACATATTTGGGGTATATGGTGCCTGAGCTTGTCGAAGGCATGAACTCGTCACTTTGACAGGCTCAGCGACCGAATGAGCCCTGAAAGGGCGAAACAGATATAACGTAAGGCAACGCCTTATGGGTTACGAAAACACCAAGTGTTAAAACCCCGCCACTTCCATCGCCCAATGCGTTAGGGATTGCAGCGGCATCCTTTTGAAGCGAAGCGGAAAAAGATATAGCGGAAAGCCCGACGGCGATAGCCGTAACGCCCAAAGAAAAGTCTATGAGTCAATAAGACTACAAGACAACGAGACTTGGGATTTAAGGGTGTCGGGAATTGGAAATTTTTAGATGAAAAATGTTAAATACTAATTGCCAATTGTTAATTTTATATTATCTTTGCCAATAATCAAAAAAATAAAAAATATAGAAAGGAAAATATAATCAACATATTATAAAATAGAGCTTAAGGCTCTTGTTCTCTACTCATAAAATCTGGTAAATTTTAAAGCAAGGAGGATAAGAGATCAAGTTGTTTACGTCAAACGGCGTGAATTGATCGTGCTTATTTAGTTGCTGCGGTTTTACCAGAACCCTATGAGTCTATTTAGGCAGTTGAAGCGGTTCACGCTTTTTTCATGCTTATGAGCAAGAGTTTGAGCGTAAAACGTAATTCTATGGACAGCAGACGACAATATCAGGAAAATGAATTGCATATCGGCAATCTGATAAAAAGCGAATTGGTAAGGCAGGGCAGGAGTATCACTTGGCTGTCGTCGCAGGTGAATTGCACAAGAGAGAATTTGTATAAGGTATTCCGTCGATCATGGATTTATACTGACTTGCTGTTTGAAATAAGCGAGGCCTTAAACCACGATTTTTTCAAAGACTGTTCGGATTATCATAAAAGTCGTAAGGAAACAAAAATATAAATATCTTGAATTTAATATAATTTTAAAATGATGAAGGTCGCCTGCTAAAACAGACGACCTTTAAATTTGCTATAATAGACAAAAATAGTTGGTAAAATCATTATAAAACAATGTTTATCAATTGAATATATTAACTTTGATGAAAACGTTTTCATCAAATTTATTTTTTATGTCAAAAAAGTAAACTCAAATCAGCTCCGAAGGAGCGGCAGTTTCTAGGCAGGTGATGAAGCACGTAGTGCGGAATCCCTGCAAAATAAGTTTACAAAAAAAATTAAAGCTCCGTAGGTGCGACAGATGCAATCTCTGTCGTCTTTACAGGACTAGGATTGTAATTCAATCATTTTAAGCAGGGGTTCCGTGCTACGCACTCCACCACCTGCCTAGAAACTATCGTCCCTAATGGGACTTATTTTTGTTGTGAATTTTAAAATAGGAATAAAAAAAGACAAGTAACTTGAGCTGTTTTGGATGCCCGTTACCTGTCTTTTTTTTCGCTCAATTACCAACTATTTTTGGCAACATTACCTTAAATTTAGAAGCTGATATAATATCATTCGTCTTTGACTAAAGTGAAGTGCGCATTTATTGATTTTTGATCAATGGCAGCTCTGAGATTAAAGACTTTCTTCTGAGGCAGATATCCTGGTTTTTCACAAGATATTTCTATCTGAACGTTTGCTGAATTGTTATAAGTAATCCTTTTATATCAAATGATTCTGTTGACTCATAAGGAGTTGTTGACTTATAGTTTTTGTTTGTGTTTTTTACATCAGGAGTAGATGAAATAACTCTCCAATAAACGTCAGCTCCAGCAGGACGAGAGGTAACTTCCCAACTTAAAATGGTATGTTCTAAAGCTGTATTGCCATCTCCTGTAACTTGCTTGTTTTTTTCTTGTGACGGTGTGTCTGCTCTTTTTAATATATAAGCTATTCTATCCCAATCAATATCATTAAGCGCATTTATATAAGCAGCGTTGATTACTTCTGTAGCAACATAGTAATTGTTGCCAGAAGATTGTTTAGTTTCTCTACCTACAATTTCAACGTTTGGATATACAAGCTGATTGTTATTGTCATTAATAGAAATCGTCATTGTCACAGTTCCAGACCAGCCTATGCCACTCAAATAACTGACATTATAATCTTTGATTCTTACATTAAAAAGATAGTCTGTTAAAATATCAGAATCAATAGAAAATCCCATGGTTTTCATATAACGTTTCATGCTTTCAGAAACAAAAGAGACCACATCAGGATAAGCATTAACTTCTGGTTTTAACGTTAAGTAATTGTCGTGTTTGTATAAGATGTTTTGCTTATGGCTTGCTCTTTCATCTCTTATATTAAGTCTGATGCCATAATCCAAATTGACATATTTATTATAAGCCTGCTCTGTTAATGCAAGGTTTATAATTTGAGGTTCTATATTAGGTGTCTGAACAATGACATTAGGACTTGTAGTAGGTGTACTTTTAGGACTTGTAGTAGGTGTACTTGAACTACAAGAAACTAAATTTGCTATAGATATTACTGAGAAGATAAAAGCAATTACTTTTTTCATGATTATAATTACTTATATTATTAGCAAATGAAATTAATTGTCAGCTTTGATAACTACGACTTTAGCTGATGCTGTTGTATGATATACGAAAGTTGTACCTTTATCTTTTTTGTCTTTTTTGTCTTTTTTGTCCTTTTGATTATCTAATATTTTTTCTTCCAAATTAGTTGCAACAATAGGTTCTATTAATGCGTCACCACCAACCTCTTTTGCCATGCCAACTAATCTGCTAAAAGCAGTTGCTCTTGCTATAGCTTCTGGATTGTTATAATCTATATTGCCATAGTCATTTGTCAAGAAACCAGCTCTCAAAACTCCAGATGTTTTTGTTGACATTATAATATTTGAATATTTATTTTTTGTTAATTCTACAGAGTAGCCACCATCATCGGTGATTTTAATTATTGTTATTGTAGAATTATTTGGGCTATCTTGATAATTTACAGTTACAACTGAAGATACTTCAATGGTATTAAGGATTTTGTAATCTTCTCTCGACAGATTTAATTCGCTAAAACTAACGGAATTCATTGTGTTAGTAGCGACAGGAGTAATCGTTGTTGTTGGTAAACTTGATAAACAAGATGTCATTGATACGCATAATGCTGTTACTGTTAAAAAATAACAAATTTTTTTCATTTTTTTTCTTACTCTGTTATATCCCATCGAGTACATCGGTTTTGATTATTAATTAAATTGATTTTTGCAAAAGAAGCTAATTTTAACATAATGAATGTGTAACTATTAGTTTAAAAATTAGAATATTTGGTAATACATTATCCATATAATTCACAAATTAACTTAACAGAAAACAATCTTGTCTGGTTAGGCGAGATTGTTTTTGTTTTTATAGCCTCACAGTATTAACGTTTATACCAAGAATTTCAAATAGTCATTTCCATCATTTAAAGTCAAAGTCGTTAGAATGCCGCCTCGGCTAAATAGCCTTTTCTGTTTCTCTTTTTTGAGGTTAAAAAAGAGAAAGTGAATTTTTTTTCATTTTTCACTAAATTTTTCACCACTTTTTGTTATATATAAAATAAAAGCGTATTATTACGAAGTAAATTGGAATATTGAAAGTATAATATAATTAACTGATACATAAAAAGATATGGATAAAAAGAAAAGGATAGTAGTGTTTACAGGCGCTGGCGTCAGTGCCGATAGTGGTATTGCGACCTTTCGTGATGCCGATGGTCTTTGGGCGAACTACCGCATAGAGGAGGTGTGTACTCCAGAGGCATTGAAGGACAACAGAGCGAAAGTCATTGAGTTTTATAATCTTCGTCGCAGGGAGTCGTTGACGAAGAAACCTAACGCAGGACATATTGCCATCGCCGAGATGGAACAATGGGCGGATGTCTGCGTGATAACACAGAATGTCGATAACCTACACGAGCAGGCTGGTTCTACGAGAGTGGTGCATCTTCACGGCGAACTGATGAAGTTGCGTTCTGAGGCGGATCCTGATTTAATATACGAAATCAACAAAGGATGGGAGCAGGAACTCGATGCACGCGGTGAAGACGGAGCCTTGCTACGCCCTCACATCGTGTTTTTCGGCGAGGATGTGCCGATGTTCGACTACGCAAGTAGGATTGTAGAAAGTGCAGATATTTTGATAGTTGTGGGAACCTCGCTGGCAGTATATCCAGCAGCCTCGTTAGTTTACTATGTGCGTGACAAACAAGTGCCGATTTATTTGGTCGACCCAGGTACACCCGACACATCTAATATTCAAAACCCATTGACGCACATCAAAGAACGTGGCGCTGTGGGAGTGCCGCAGTTGGTGGAGAAATTGAGAGGATCTGAGGAATTGGGGAACTGAGGAGTTAGGAATTGAGGAACTGAGGAGTTAGGAATTGAGGAACTGAGGAGTTAGGAATTGAGGAATGATTGGTAGAGACGTGGTAACAATACCTGTGAAATGAAAAATGATTGTTGATGCGTCTTTTTTTATAAAGATTTATCTTATTCCCACCTAAAGTCGCACATCTGTGCGATTTTTTTTATTAATTATAACTTCAACATAATCAACTCAATATCTATTGTTAAAAAAAATTCTTCAAAATTTACTGAATTATTTACTAGTTTTTGATATATATAAGTAATGAGCAACGAGCATTTTATCCTAAAACTCACAGCTCACAGCAAAAAAATAGTGGACAAAGACTGTTGACTTTTAAAAAATTATATGATACCAGGATTTGCAAGAATTACATTATGTCCTCACTGTGGAGGCGAGAAAGAAATCATGTCGTTAATGTCTGGAAATAGCATCGGCGCCGAGCGTTGGTCGGATGACAAACTCATCGCTCCGATATTGCGGAAACCATCTCCGGTGCAAAAGTGTCCGCATTGCGGAAATTACTATTTTATGCCACCGCACGAAGAGACAAGAAAATCAGAAAGTTTATTCGGAACACGAGGACTGCTTGGTTATCAGGAATGGAAAGAGGCGTATTGGCAGTTTTGCGAAAGTCTTGAAAGTCCTGAAAATATATGCAAAGTCAACCCGATCAGATTGAATAAGGTCAGATTATGGGTACTGCAGGCATATAACGACTTTTATTACAGAGGTAATGATGAGCAATTTCCATCAGCAGAGGAATTCGAGTTCGTTAGAAGCATAGCGATAAGATTTGTCGAGGAATATGAAGACGTTGAACCATTGATGAAAGCGGAAATATATCGCGAAATCAATGAGATGCAAAAATGCTTAGAAATGCTTTCAAACATTTCTTATGAACAACTCAACGAATCCCAAAAGAGAATTTATTGCGAAATAAAAGAAAGAATGGAGAAAAGCGACAATAGGATTTTTAGGTTAAAACAATGAAACTGAAAATTGAAAACGGAAAGTTGAAAATTAGCAGTGAGCTGCGAGCCATGAGTTGTGAGCAAAACTGCCCAAAGCTCACGGCTCATAGCAAAAATGGAAATAGTGGACAAAGACTTGTTGTCTTGTAGTCTTGTTGACTTGTAGTCTTTAAAAAAATATAATAACCAAAAAATATTTTATATGATAACATTAATATCAATTCTAGCAGATTTAGATGACCAATTAAATTATGGTGATAATAAAATGACAAGAATGGAAAAATTGTCTGATAATCCTTATAGGGAAGGATCTTCTATTGAAGACTATTTGCATAATATAAATATCTATGCTCAGATGATGAAAATCTATGTCGATTTTTTCACCGAGTATTGGTATGAAGACAATGTGGAGAAAACCAACGAGATGATGAATAAGGAACTGGAAAGAGTTGGTATATGTGGACCGAATAGGATATGGTCTGGTCTTACAGCAGAAGAAAACAACTCATTAGGAAAATATGTGCTCAGTCTGGATTTACCTGTCAAACGCTCAGAAATGGAAGAATTCTTTGAGCGTGTTAGATGCGGCGACTTGGAGTTCCTTTGCAGATACTCCAGAAGTCAATACGGCACTTGCGCATGGGAGTTGTTGAAAGACGTGAGGAGAAGTTTAAAATTAGCTAACAGCAAAATTAAAAACAGTGGATAAAGTCTGTTGACTGTAGTCCGTTGTCTGTTGACTTAAAAAAATAATAATATGAAAAACAAAATCTTAAATCTTATCAATAGTATAGAGTTTCAAGAACTTAACTCGTATTACAATGAGAAGACTATCTTCGGTGCTCTCAATGTTGAACGTAACGAGAATCGTCATAGTGCATTTGTAGCATGGTGGTTAAACCCTAAATCTGAGCACGGTTTGGGTGACGCTACGCTGAAGTTGTTCCTGCGTCTTGTGGCTACGAAGGAGTGGGGAGAGAGTATTTTTAAGCAAAATGATAAAGTAGATTTCTATAGTCGAGTTCTTGCTGGAGACTATAACATCACTATTCGTGAAGACTTTGAATTAGAAAAGAGTGTGGGCAAGTTAAGCTCAAATAATTCAAAAGGTCGTATTGACATTTGGTCTGCTTTGGAATTGACTGCCGAGGACGAAGATGGTAAGGATAGTTCTCTTGCAGTCGGAATGGTTATCGAAAATAAAATATATAGCAACGAAGGTAAAAACCAGACGGTGCGATATTTTGATGCTGTAAATTCATATATGAAAGAGCTTCCATCTGAGATGGAGTATAGCGGTATGGGTATCTTGTTGACAGCAACAAAACAGAAGCCTTCTTGCGATCAATTTATCAATATTACTTACCAAGAGCTATTGACATACGTCATAGAACCACTTATGTCGAGCGTTGATGCGGATAGTTCGCAATTTGTTGAGGCATTTGTTCGCAATCTCGGTCGTCCTGCCTTGACTGAAAACAATAAGCATTATGGCGTATTGGCTGTTTCTAAGAAAGAGAAGATGTTGCTTGAGCGTGTCGTGACGAACAACCGCGATATATTTGAAAGTACTTTTGCTTCGCTATATCCTTCGTCTGATGTTAAAAAGATTATCGGTGAACGTTATGAGACTCTGACTTCTGGTAACGTTGATGACGACAATATCCTTCGTATGCTTTGGGATGCCAACGAGATTCTTTTCAAGGCTGTTATATATCATTTGTATGGTGAACACAGTGCAAAGTTGGATAAACTCTTTAAATCCTCAAACAGAGATAACAGCAAATATTTAGTCTCATACAACGAAAAGGAGATATTCCCTGACAAACGTCTCTCAAAAGCGATGGCAGCTTGTGCTATATTCAAGGCTTATCTTATGGAATATCCTGCAACAACGCTTGCAGAACTGCGAAAGGCTTTCCCTTGCGAAAAGCTTAATGCTTACTATTATGACCGTTACTACAACGATTTGTTCTACGAATCTAATCCAGACAATGTTGACGAGACCGGCTATGAAATCTTGACTTATACCGCTGGTAAACATAAAGGTAAAGAAGCGAAGGCAAAGTGGGATTTCTATCTCGATGAGGAAAAATTGTTACCTATTGAGAACGGACAGAAAAATGCGATGTGCGTTAAAATGTGGCGTAAATGCGACTTTGATAAACTCGTTGAATTTGTTGAAGAAAACTATAAGTTTATTGGTATAGAAGAATGTTAGGCAATTAGGAATTTATGCCTCTCATGCTTTCGATAATCTCACATCTCACAGCAAAAAATAAAATTATTAATGAGTTAAAAATAAGTAATATGAGTAATTATGGTTCAAATAGTTTTGTCATTGAAGGTGCTGTAGGCATAGAAATGTACAAAAAAATCTCAAAGGCGTTCGACATCTGTGTTGAAGAGTATACGCCATACGAAATAGGCAGATTGAATGGTAAACTATACACAATAGAGATGTCTAAATCCGAATATTCTATAGATGATAGAGAGTATATTTTCAGTGTATACAACATCGAGGATTATGAAAACAAGCATTTCGGTCTTTCACTTGCTTACTCGTGGATTCAACCATACAATATTGAATTGGAAGATGGCAATCTGCATATTTCTGAAAGCTGGCTCAATTCAGTTGGCGCGGTGGAATATTACATCAGAGATGTGAAATTACACAAGCAAACAAATGTGTATTTTGAAACTAATTGCGAAGCGGATATCGCAGGAGCGACAAATGACAGTGAGGGCAAATACTTTGAGAGGTATTGCTATTATGAGTGCGAATGTGACACTATGATTCCCGAAAACTTTAATGATTTACCCGTTGATGAGCAATTGTTAATTTGTAAGTTATTGAAGGATAAAGGTATAGGTATCGAATATAATGCTACAAGAATCATTGAAACAGATAAGTTCTTCGGTTAAGATGTGAAATGTTAATCGTCGCCGTATAATCACTGCAAGGACTATAATGACAAATTTAAAATTATAAGTAAAGTGATAAATATTTAAATAAGTTAAAGTTATGATTATGGTTAAAACATTTACTATGGGAAGTTCCATGAATCCACTTCATCATGAAAGATTGGATTGTAGAATAAATAAATTTTTGGAAGAAAATAATGTGGAGGTAATAGATATAAAGTATTCAACTTGCTGTTGTATAAATGGTTCTGCTGTATCATGGTTGCCATCTGCAATGTTGATTTATAAGGAATTAGATAAATAATGTGTATTTAAAAAAATAAAATCTTAAATCACAGATTATGGATATTATGACTTCCAAACATAATTATCAAGAGATGATAATAAAGTTCAATAGTGATAAGGATATTATTGCATTGAGAGAAAAATATAAAGAACCTACATTTTTTGAAATCATTTCCAAACAAAGAAGCGAAACTACATATAGTTCGTTCCTTAAGTGGTTGTTTCAGTCGAGCTGTACAGATTCAGGTACGGTTTCTCCGATATTGTTGCTTTTGGATGTACTTGTTGCCAAGAGTAAGAACACTCAGATTGCTGATGACATCAAGAGGCATATAATTACTCGAGACTTTATGATTAACGATATACAAGTAGAAACTGAAAAATCTGTGAGTTCTGTTGCAGCGGCTTTGGATATAAAAAACAATTCTCTTTATCAATGGGGAGAAGATGATATTCAAAAGATTATTGCAAAGTGCCAAGATAGAATAGATGTTTTTATCAGTTGTGATATAGAATTTAATGACGAAGACGATAAAGCAAGAAAATTACAGATAGTCATTGAAAATAAAATCGATTCTGGAGAAGGCAAAGGTAAAAAAAAGACTGGTGTTGAAAGTTATGATAATGCTATACAAACCCAACGCTATCACTATGCGACTGCGTTAAAGAATAGTGAATATGTTACACAGTTATATGTTTATTTAGCTCCTGCAGGTGCTGATAAATGTGAACTTGATGATGTTTATATACAGATAAATTATCAAGATATTGTAGATGGCATTATTCTGCCGATGTTGGCTTCATCTGCTTTGTCGTTAAGGCAAAGGTTTTTCTTGGAAGAATTTAAAACAGAATTGACATTCCCAAGTTTGGAAAGTGATAAAGTACGTAACAGTATAGCTAATAGCATGGAGAGCACGGAGTGTTTCAAAAAAATATGGGATAACCATAAGGCGTTGATTCTTGATGCTGCTATATGTTCAATAGAGTCTGATATATATCTTTGGGCAGATGAATATGTACTTAGACCTAGCAATAAGGAACTATTAAAGAAATGTAAGGAAGTTGATGAATCTAGAATACCCGAAAAGTGGTTAAAGAAGCTGGGAAATATAAGGGTTGTCTTTGGTTCTAATGAAAAAAATGATTTCAATAAATTGCTTAAAGATTTAAAACTTCAGGTGTCGAGTGTTAGGTCAATGATTGCAGATGAGGATGCAACTAAGTTGCTGGAACCATTTTGGAATAATAATCAGAGATTTTTACTTGCTGTTATGAGTGGTGTGAAAGACGACAATGATGTGAAAGAAAAAGAGGTGATAGAATAATTGTTGGGTGATCTTTCGAAGCGTGATACGACGAAGTATCAGGTGTTTTATAATAACGAGTGCTTGAATGAACGAATGTTGGCAGGAAAAGATGCTAATAACGGAGAGACCGCTTGGTTGATAATTAATGCTTGGCTGAAAAGTATGGAGAATGACAAGGTTGATTTAGGAAAACTCAATGAAGTGTTCAAGCCTAATACATGCAACTCGTATTATGGTAATGGCAGATGGTTGAAGAATCTGTTTTATGAATACAATAAAGATGGAAAATATACAGCAGATGGAACTCAGTCTGATGGTTATGAAGTTAAAGCTGGAGGATGGGATTTCTATAAGCCAAAAGATGATAATGATTTGAAGTTTCAATTTGAACTCAGCGATGGCACTAAAGTTATTATGTTGAAAATGTGGAGAAAAAATAGTTTGAAAATATTATACGAATATGTGAAGAAGTCCACAAGTATGGATATAGATATTCAACCTGCACTTTGATAATTTTTCCCATAATTTTAGAGTGTATGAGCAATGAGAATTTTCCTCATAGCTCAAGGCTCACAGCAAAAAAAATAATAATATATGAGACTAGGTTTTGCAAAAATTACATCATGTCCTCATTGTGGAGGTGAGAAAGAAATCATGTCGTTAATGTCTGGAAATTACATCGGCGCAGAGCTTTGGTCGGATGGAAAACTCATTGCTCCTATGTTGCAGAAGCCATCTCCAGTACAAAAGTGTCCGCATTGCAGAAAATACTATTTTATGCCACCGTACGAAGAGACAAAAAAATCAGAAAGTTTATTTGGAGCACGTGGTTTACTGAGTTATCTGGAATGGAAAGAGGTATATTGGCAGTTTTGCGAAAGTCTCGAAAGCCCTGAAAATATAAGCAAAGTCAACTCTATCAAATTGAACAATGTAAGGTTTTGGGTGCTACAGGCATATAATGACTTTTATTACAGAGGTAATGATGAGCATGTTCCATCGGCGGAGGAATTTGAGTTTGTTAAAAGCATAGCGATAAGATTTGTCGAGGAATATGGAGACGTGGAGCCATTGATGAAAGCGGAAATATATCGCGAAATCAATGAGATGCAAAAATGTTCAGCGATACTTTCAAGCATTTGTACCGAACATCTAAACGATTCCCAAATGGGAATTTATTGCGAAATAAAAGAAAGAATGGAGAAAGGCGACAATAGGGTTTTTAGGATAAAACATGGAAAATAAAAATAAATTCAACGATTTGAGCAAGGTTCCGGTTGAGCTCTACGACGATGGTGTCAACTACGGAATGATTTATAACATACAGGCATCGGAAGAAGTGCTGGAGGATGTGGCGAAACTGATGGATGGCTTCTACGAACTTTGCGGAGGAAGTCCTGAAGACGAGGACTGGACTCGCTTCGTTCTTTTGTCTTTCTTTCTTTTTTCCATCAATGGTGCCGATGGAGAATGGGACTATGAAGGCAATATCATCGGATATGACAAGAATTCCGACGAATTGGAGATTTTCGTCAACTGCAGAGGCAATGCTATAATCCCTTTCCGTGACGCTTTGCTCAAACGCTTCCCTGAAATATCTTATATCGAAGTGTATAACTAATTGCACTTTGTTAAAGTCAATAAGTCAATGAGTTCTGAGTCAGTGTCAGAGTTTAGAGTTCAAAGTTCAACAACCGTGGATATATGAAATTATATGAAAAATTCACCAGATTATATCAATGAAACTAATTGTGATTCAGTATATACGCCGTTTGTATATGAAGATCGTAAATTGGAACCGTTTAATGAGGCCTTGTATCAACTATTAGATAAGCATTCTGAAAACGGTTATATAATAGTCAGTCTCTGTAATGACGAGGATGATTGTATAAGGAAACTCATCACCATCCTTAAGAAATCGCCATGGTCATATATGCCAGTGTATGGTGGTTTTATTGAAAATAAAGGTAAAGAAAATGAGACTGTCGTATATGAGAAAAGCTTTATGATATTTAATTATGATAAAAAGGGAAATCCTAATAAGTTGGATGATTTATTTAATTTCGGTGTTGAATTATCTGAAAAAATCAATCAGGATTCATTTTTATATCATGAACATGGAAAGAAACCAACATACTATAAATACGGCAAACACATTTCAGTTTTTAGTGATAAAATGAAATTTAAAGATTATGCCGAGATGTATTTTACTGGTTTACATAAAAACACGCATGAATATTCTGGGATACCAGCCAAAGTCACACGTTTTAAATTCATAGAATGTTATGCGAACCCGAAACCGCAGGTCGTATGCACTCGTTTTATGAGAGATAAAGCCGGCGAAATATTTTTAGGAAAAAACATCTTTAATGATTGAATCTTTTTATGTGGTTATGAGCTGTGAGCATTGAGAAGTGAGCAAAAAAATCATTGTCCAATTTTTTTTGACATTTTTACAAAACGGTATATATAATCACTGAATTTTTGTAACACTTTTGTTATATATAAGTAATAAAAAATAATGAACAAAGTCTGTTGACTGTTGACTTAAAAAATATGGACCACGAATACATTGATTTAGGATTGCCAAGCGGCGTAAAATGGGCGGCTTGCAACATCGGCGCGAATTCTCCAGAGGAAATCGGCGACTATTTCGCTTGGGGCGAGATAAAACCAAAAGAAAATTATTGCCTAGAGAACAGTCTGACTCATGAAAAGAATATTGCGACAAGCAAGAACAGACTGTGGAACATTTCTGGCAACCCGAAATATGACGCTGCCACTGCCAACTGGGGCGAGGAGTGGAGAATGCCGACAAAAGACGAGATGCTGGAACTGATAACCTTTTGTGAGTTGGAAAAGGACGTGATGCTGAATGGAAAACAAGGACTTAAGATTATAGGACCTAACGGCAATAGCATCTTCCTTCCACACAACAGTGTGGCTTTTGAGAAAATGTTCCTTAAAAAGACATACTGTAATTATTGGACATCGTCGGCGATGGCAGGCGTTTTTCTTTCATTTCGATTAGAGGCGTGGGATGTGGTCCCGACAAGCCGTGCCTTTGGTTATGGAGTAAGAGCGGTGAGGAATGAGTAATTAAAATTGAAAATTGACACTTAGACTATACCTATGATGGTTATACCACTCTCGATGGCGACGATGGTTATATGGAATGTCATAGTCATCCGCCGGTAGTTCAATGTTTTCCGGCAAACACTTTGAAAATGAATGATGATCATAAGAAGAAACTGCTCAACGGATATCAGAAATTAGTTCATGAGGAATAAAAAACAATCTCGTCTGAATCCAGACGAGATTTTTTTTTTTTTGTTTTTATATCCGTGATTGTCATTACACATTGTTAATTTTCTATTACACTTTTTAACATTTTTTAACTTTTTTATTTGATTCCGATATTCTAATTTTGCAGTATGAAACCAAAGTTAATTTTATAATATTATGGAATCAAAAATTGAAATTGTAAAACATCATTGTCCGCAAACAGAATTAGAGAAACAATTTGAATATGTAAATTTACTAATAGAACTGCATCATGTATCGGCTGTTGTAAATGTGAATGTAGAAGTCTTGCTTACGAGTTGGGAAGTAGGGCAATATATATCAAAACAATTAAAATATTCAAATTGGGGAACAAAAGTCGTAAGTGATTTAGCTGATTATCTTAAATCTCAAAATCCTAAAAGAAGAGGCTTTGGGAAACGTCATTTGTACAATATGGTAAAATTTTATGATACCTATAGTCAAGTGGAATTTCTTAATATGACAGAACGCCTGCATATGTTTGAATTTGTGCAATTGGGAATTGCACAATTGGAACAAAATAAAATTGTGCAGTTGTCAACTGCACAATTAACCTCATCTGAAATAAATCTAAAAATGCCATTAGTGTTAACTATAACAACATTTACTAATCATATCGAAATCATGAACCGTTGTAATAGTTATGAAGAACGTATTTTTTATATGCTTTATGCTTCGCAATATGGCTTGAAAACAGATGAGATAAGAAGATGTATTGTCAATCAAACATATTTATCTTTAATGAGTAAGGATAAGATGTTGTCTCCAAAAATGAAAGCTGAATATTCAAATGTGGAATTTATCTTAAAGGATAAAGCATTTGTCGATTTCTTAAATCTTCCTTCCAAACATAATGAACGTCATTTACATAGTGGATTATTAGAGCACATGAAAGAATTTATTCTTGAACTTGGTAAAGATTTCTTGTTTGTAGAAAGTGAATATGCTGTTCAAGTCGGAGGTTCTGTTAAACGTATTGACTTGCTCTTTTATCATAGAGCATTACAATGTCTGGTCGCAATTGAATTGAAAACTACCGATTTTCAACCTGAATTTGTGGGAAAAATGGATATGTATTTGGAAGCACTTGATCGTGACGTAAAAAGAGAAAATGAAAATCCAAGTATTGGAATTATTCTTTGTCCTTCGGCAGATCGTAGCATGGTGGAATATACATTAAGCAGATCTCTTTCACCAACAATGATTGCAGAATATCAGCGTAAATTAATTCCATTAGATGTTATGCAAAAATCGTTGGAAGAATATTGTACTTTTTTAAATAACAAATAAACAAACAATCTCGCCTGAAATCCAGACGAGATTGTTTGTTTTTATGAGACATGTCAATGTGTGTTTATATTTGGGTAACTTCGACACATCTCTTCAATTATGAATTATGCATTATGAATTATGCATTATGAATTACTTCAAGTATTTGTCAAGCCAGTTGAAGAATCTTCTTTGCCATAAGATTCCGTTCTGTGCCTGGAGAACCCAGTGGTTTTCATCTGGGAAGTACAAGAACTCTGCTGGGATGCCTCTCAACACTGCTGCGTTGTATGCCTGCATGCCTTGTGTGAAGCAGATTCTGTAGTCTTCAGCGCCGTGTACGACCATGATAGGCGCGGTCCATTTGTCAACGAATTTATGTGGCGAGTTGGCGTATGACCATTGTACTACCGGATTGTCCTTGTCCCAATAAGGTCCGCCTAAGTCCCAGTTGACGAACCACATCTCTTCTGTTTCAAGATATTGTGACTCGAAGTTGAACATGCCGTCGTGTGCTATCAATGCCTTGAAGCGTCCTTCGTGATGGCCGGCGAGCCAGAATACTGAGAAGCCGCCGAAGCTTGCGCCTACAGCGCCGAGTCTTTCTTCATCAACGAATGGTTCTTTTGCGATGGCGTCGATGGCTGAGAGATAATCCTTCATACATTGTCCGCCGTAGTCGCCGCTGATGGCTTCACACCATTCCTGACCGAATCCTGGGAGACCTCTTCTGTTAGGAGCCACTACGATATAGTCGTTCGCTGCCATCATCTGGAAGTTCCAGCGATATGACCAGAACTGACTTACTGTGCTTTGAGGACCGCCTTCGCAGAAGAGAAGAGCTGGATATTTCTTGTTCTTGTCGAAGTGAGGAGGGTAGATGACCCATACTAACATTCTCTTGCCGTCGGTTGTCTCAACCCAGCGTTCTTCAACATTGCCCATTGTGAGTTGGTTGAAGATGTTGTCGTTGACTTTAGTGAGTTGTCTTGCTTCGCCGCTCTGTGGATCAACGATGTATAACTCTGTAGCGTGCGACATCGACTGACGTCCAGCGATGAGTTTGTCGCCTGCCCAAGCGATAGAGATATAATTATGTTTGCCTTCTGTTATCTTTCTGATAGAACCTGTTGCGAGGCTGAGAGCATAAATCTGCTCTGTAGCGTTGCGGTCGCTGATGAAATAGATTGTCTGACCGTCGGCAGCCCATAAGAGGTTGGTGGCGTTTTGGTCGAAGCCGATAGAATAGTCTTTCTTTTCGCCTGTCTTTAAATCCATCACGAAGAGACGTTGTTTATCTGCTTCGTAACCATCACGTTCCATGCTTTCCCAAGCTATCTTGTCGCCTTGTGGAGAAACGACGACATTCATGTCGTAACCCATCATGCCTTCTGTGAGGTTGATGCATTCGCCTGTTGGAATGTTGTATTGATAAATGTCAGTGTTTGTTGATGTTGCATATTCCAAACCGACTTTCTTTCTGCAAGAATAGAGGATGTTTTGTCCGTCATTTGTCCATGTCACTTGTTCGAGGCCGCCCCATGGTCTTACAGGAGCTTCCCACATTTCACCTTCCATAATATCTAAGGTGTTCTTGCCATTGTCGGCAGTGATGAAGATATGTCCGTAGGTGTCAACCCATTGATCCCAGTGACGATACATCAAGTCGTTGTTGATTCTTCCTGAAGAAAGCTGTAGGTCAGGGTAGATGTCGGCGACATTGTCTTTAAGTTTCACTTCAGCGGTATAAAGAAGCTGCGATTCGTCAGGAGAATACTCGAAGCCGCCGATGCCGCCTTCCACGAATGACACTTGTTTTCTTCCGCTGCCGTCAGGGTTCATTTCCCATACTTGCATGTCGCCGCTCGCTGCGCTCATGAAGAGAATCTTGCTTCCGTCGTTGTTCCATGTCGGGCTGTATTCGCTGGCGAATGACTGGGTGAGACATCTGTTGTTGTTGCCGTCGATGTCGATGATGTAGATGTCTGTTTTGCTTCTGTTTTCTGGAATGATGAAATAGGTGAGGTTGTAAACTACTGATTTTCCGTCAGGAGACACAGCGTATTCACCGATACGGTTCATCGACCACATTACTTCAGGAGTCATGATGTCTGACTCGATGACGATGTCTTGAGGTGGTGCGTAAGTCGCTGCTTTTTCGTTAGTTGGCTTTCCGCATGAAACCATAAACAAAGCAGCTAAAGCAATGATAAAAAGGTTTTTTCTCATAATTATTTATTTTAAATTGATTTGCTGATGATGCTTACAAAAATAACGATTAAAAACATTATATTTGCACAAAATTATTTATTATGAGCAGAAAGTTATTTTTATCGTTTTTATTTACATTAATTTTATTGACAGCAAGCGCACAGCAACGTCTCACTTATCAAATCTATTCACTCGGTTCTAACAACGGTGACACTACTTTTGTAGAACTGCAACGCTATGGTCAACAGACTAAATTCCAAGATGTTAACGTATTTCAAGGTGATTTGATTCCTGGTATTTCAGAAGACATCACTTACGTTAATTATGAAACTGACAGCGCTTATTTCCAGATGAAGTTTGCCGACGGCGATTCTTACTTCGCATCATTCCCTTTGTCATCAAATATCCAATTCTCTGAAGAGGGCAGCGAGAAAATCAACGGCTACGAATGCAAAAAATATCGCACAAGCATAAATTCCAATACAATTGAAGTATGGATGACCGAGTCTCTCGGTTATGACGCTATGCCTACTATTAGCAGAGGCGTGCTCAAAGGCGTCATGGTTCGCCAACTCATCAACGGCAACAGAATGTTCGAGTTGAGAAGTATCAAGAAAGACAAAAAAATCAAAAAAGAAATCATCCCTTCAGAAATGGGTCAACGTGTCGCTCCAAGAGACATAGACAAAATCTCAAAAGACAAACTCATAATCAAGACTCCAATATTCGATAAAGAACAGATTCATTTCTCTGAGATAGAGAAGTTTACAGGCGAAATTCCTTACGATACTGTCATTCATTTCGCTTACGGAACATTGATATTAAAAAGAGTGCAACTCGAAAATCTCCCAGAACATTATTCTTATTTTATTGAAGTTGAAGAACAATCAAACGGCGATGCATACGACCGCTCAGGTTCTATCTTCGTTATTCCAACCGACAGAGAGTTGAGTTTAAAAGATGCTTTAATAGACAGTATTCAACTGCTTCATTCTTATACTGATAGAAGAGATATAACATACAGAGCGATTAAATTGGAAGACGATTTCCTTCCTGTTGTAGAGCTTATGCGTTTCTTCACTCCATTTGGTGTCAATCACTTCAACGACAGAGTCAGAATTGATGGCTTGGAATGGTCTGATGTCGCTTATTACAAACAAGATGTCACAGATGTAGCGAAACATCTTCGTGGCGATGTCTTGATAGGTGCTTTCATTGGCAACTACGATGGCGGCGGTCATAAATTGAGTCTCGATCTCCTCGCTTATCCTGGTGATTATTCATGGGATTTAAGTCAAAATGATGACTGGACTTTACCTTTATTTAATACATGTAACGTAATGGAAATGGCAGGTCAGCACTACGGACGTATGTTCAAGACAGACAGCCTCACCGTTGAGTTTGAACTTCCAGAAAACGTTGAGAATCTTAGATTGAGATATATCAGCACCGGTCATGGCGGCTGGGGTGGCGGCGATGAGTTCAACCCAAAAGAAAACAGCATCATCATCGATGGTGAAAAAGTGTTCACTCATACACCATGGCGTTGCGACTGTGCCACTTACAGAGAAATGAATCCAGTGTCAGGTAATTTCTGGAACGGTCAGTCTTCTTCAGATCTCTCACGTTCAGGCTGGTGCCCAGGAACAGCAACACAGCCAGTTTATTTCGACTTGGGTTTCTTGAAAGCAGGAAAACATACAATCACAATAGCGATACCACAAGGCGACGACGAAGGCAGCAGCTTCAACCATTGGATGGTATCGGGAGTGCTTTTGGGAACTTTAGAATAATGGTGACTGAGCTTGTCGAAGGCAGCATTCGACACTTCGACAAGCTCAGTGAACGAATGTATAGACGTTTCAATGTAACCTAAAAAATAAACAAGATGTCGTTGATGCGTCTAATTGGTTAAATTGTTATTTTTGTGAAAATAAAAATTGGATTTTGAAAATAGCTGTAAATACACGATTGTTGCTTAAGGACAAGCTCGAAGGCATCGGCTGGGTGACATACGAATGTCTGCGTCGTATGGTGCTGTCGCATCCTGAGGTGGAGTTTCATTTCATCTTCGACAGAGAACCAGATCCAAAGTTCATATTCGCCGATAATGTGAAGCCTGTCGTACTCTTTCCTCCAGCACGTCATCCTTTTTTATATATAGCGTTCTTCGAATTTGCAGTGGCAAAATATCTCCGTAAGATAAAAGCAGATCTGTATCTTTCGCCTGACGCATATCTTAGTTTGAGAAGTAAGACCAAACAAATAGCCGTCTTTCATGACTTGAACTTCGAGCATTTTCCACAGGATTTCCCTAAGATTCATCTTTGGCATTATAAGAAATTCTTCCCTAAATATGCCAAGAAAGCAGATAAGATCATAACAGTGTCTGAATTTTCAAAGAAAGACATTTGCGAATGCTACGGCATAAATCCTGACAAGATTCATGTGGCATATAATGGAGCTAATGATGTCTTTATTCCTGTAAATGATGAAGTTAAAGATGAGATAAGAAAGAAGTATTCAGAAGGAAAACCTTATTTTATGTTTGTGGGTTCCTTGCATCCACGTAAGAACCTCGCTCGTCTTTTCACTTCTTTCGATTTGTTTAAGAAGAAAAACAGTAATGATATAAAACTCGTCATAGTCGGAAGTAAGAGATGGTGGACAGAACCGATAAAAAACGCTTACGAATCTATGACATTTAAAGACGAAGTCATCTTCACTGGACGCTTGTCTGCGGAAGATCTGCATCTTGTCACAGCATCGGCATTGGCATCAGTTTATGTCTCATATTTTGAAGGCTTTGGAATACCTATCGTTGAAGCTTTCAAATGCGATACGCCAGTCATCACATCCAACGTCACCTCAATGCCTGAGGTGGCAGCCGGCGCAGCATTGCTCGTCGATCCTTTCCAGGAAGAGTCGATAGCAGAGGCGATGGAAAAAATCATGGATGAGAAAATACGCGAGGAATTGATAGAAAAAGGAAGAATCAGACGACAAGACTTCTCATGGGATAAGGCAGCGGAAATGTGGTGGAAATGCATAGAAAAATTTAAAACTGGAAATTGAAAATAAATAATTGGTTTAAGGTTTAATGCTTAAGGTTTAAGGTTTGATTAGGATAAACCTTCAACTCTAAACTTCAAAACTGCTTTAAACTTTAAACCTTAAACTTTAAACTAAATAAAAAAAGTATGAATATCTTAGTATTAGGTTCAGGTGGTCGCGAGTATGCTTTCGCATGGAAACTCGCTCAAAGTGAATTGGTTAATAAACTTTATATCGCTCCAGGTAACGCTGGAACAAACTCAATAGGCGAGAATATCAATATCAACATCGCTGATTTTAATATTGTTAAAGAAACAGTGTTGAATCTCAATATTGAAATGGTCGTTGTTGGTCCTGAGCAGCCTCTTGTTGACGGCATCGTTGATTTCTTCAAAAACGATGAAAAGTTAAAAGATATTAAGATTATCGGTCCTGATCAAAAAGGCGCTCAGTTAGAAGGCAGCAAGGCTTTTGCAAAGGCTTTCATGGAAAAATATAACGTGCCAACAGCATCATGTTTCACAGTGACTGCCGACAATCTCGAAGAAGGATTGCAATATCTCACAACACAAAAAGCACCTTATGTCCTTAAGGCTGACGGTCTTGCAGCAGGCAAAGGCGTTCTCATCATCGACTCATTGGAAGAAGCTCAATATGAATTGAAAGACATGCTCTCAGGTAAGTTCGGTTCAGCTTCTGCTAAAGTCGTTATTGAGACTTTCTTGAAAGGCATCGAGGTTTCTATGTTCGTCTTGACCGACGGTGAACATTATGTCGTTCTTCCAGAAGCTAAAGACTACAAACGTATCGGTGACGGTGACACAGGCTTGAACACAGGCGGCATGGGCGCTGTTTCTCCAGTTCCTTTCGTGACACCAGAATTTGTCGAGAAAGTTGAGAACAGAATCATAAAACCAACAATACAAGGTCTCAAAGAAGAAAATATCGATTATAAAGGATTCATCTTCATTGGTTTGATGAACGTTGACGGCGACCCATACGTCATTGAATATAACGTAAGAATGGGCGATCCTGAGACTGAAGGCGTCATGACACGCATCGACTCCGACTTAGTCGCTTTACTCGATGCCTGTGCTCAAGGCAAATTGAACGAAGTTGATTATCAGACATCAAAAAACACATCTGTGACCGTAATGCTCGTATCTGGCGGTTATCCTGAAGATTATAAAAAAGGTATGGTGATGACAGGATTCGAAGAACTCTCAGATTGTATCATCGCTCATGCTGGAACAAAATTCAACGATAAAGGTGAGGTGGTAACTTCAGGCGGTCGCGTCATCGCGGTGACTGCTCACGGCAAAGATATTGAAGAAGCAAGAACTAAGGCTTATCAAAATGTTGAAAAAATCAAGTTTGAAGGCGTCAACTATCGTCATGACATCGGTCTAGACTTGATGAATCTCTAATGTAATGCTAAACTTTTTTAAACACAGTTATCTTTCACAACAAATAGTTGTTGTAGCAATAGCACTCGTATTATGGTTGCCGGCTTTTATCACAAAGTCGGCATTCATACCGAGTGAATATAACACGCCATTATATAGCATAATAGTCTCAGCATTCGACTTCTCCCCAATTATACTTAACATATTGACGTTCATAGTATATCTGCTTTCAGTATTTCTGTTTAACTCAATGCTTTCGGCAAACCGCCTCGTCTCCAAATACAGTACAGTAGGAGCGTTTACCTTTGTAATGATGATGTGCTGTTCGCCTGAATTGCATTCCTGTTATCCATTTATCTTCGCATGTCCGTTCATACTGATGGCAATGCACACGCTATTCCTTATATATCAGACAGATGCACCTGAAAATTATATGATGAACATCGGTTATTTCATAGGAATAGCATCTTTGTTTTATTATCCTTCCGTTTTCTTGATATTTTGGGTTCTGCTGTCGTTTTTGATATTCAGATTCGATCAGTTAAGATACACATTGATACCAATAGTATCATTCTTGATTGTCAGCGCATTAGTGCTAGGCATAAGTTTCTTGTTCGGCAGTTACGACATGCTTATAGACTCGTATTCTCATTTTTTCAGAAACATAAGATTCTCGTTTGAATTAACTGCTTTAAATAAGATAATGCTAGTCATAAGTGGAACATTGTTTATTGTTTCGTTATTGAAAATCTTTGGCAACGCAAATTCCGATAAAGGAACAAACGTAAGAAAAAGGGTAGGGGTGTCGCTTGTCTTGACGATATTCGCTTTCATCATATTTTTTATGCAAAAACCGCTTATGAACAACGCATTGATTTTTATGATGTTTGCTTTGTTTTATGCGATAGCGTTGTCTGAAATTAAGAAATCAAGAATCGCAAATGTCATTATGATTATATTTTTAACATTTGTTTTGATTAATCAGTATTTACCATTATTTGGTGTAATGATATGAATCTCATAGCACACTATACAGACAATTTGATTGAAGCAGGCTGTGATGAAGCTGGTCGCGGATGTATTGCAGGACCAGTGGTTGCTGCTGCGGTGATATTAGATAGAAACAAGGACTATCCGATGTTAGATGATTCTAAAAAACTCACTGAGAGACAACGCAATAAGTTAAGAAACGTGATTATTGAAGAAGCTCTGGCATACGGAATAGGAATCGTTGATAATAAAGAAATAGACGAGATAAATATCTTGAACGCTTCTTTCCTTGCAATGCATAGAGCCATCGAACAACTCAAAGTAAAACCAGAATTTCTGCTTATAGACGGCAACCGCTTCAATCCTTATAAAGATATTAAGCATCAATGTATTGTAGGCGGCGACGCCAAATATCAGGCAATAGCGGCAGCATCTATCTTAGCAAAGACGACAAGAGATGCTATGATGGAAGAATATGACTTGCAATATCCAATCTATAACTGGAAGAAAAACAAAGGCTATCCCACATTGGAACACAAAAACGCCGTCGCAGAATATGGAACAACACCGTTGCACCGCATGACATTCAACATGACGATTCAGCTGAAATTGTTTTAATGGCAAAAGGCTATAATTCAATGGCAAAAGAACATTATTTTTTAACAAAAAAAACTTGATAAATAAAAATAATATAAATACATTTGCCAGTGAACGAGTTCTAATAAATATCAGATACGTTGGCTTATATTTACGTACTCTAAGCATAGACACAAAAATCTATGTTATGAAATAACTCACTACTAATCAAACAACTGCCTTTGCCAACATCTGACATAATTATTTTATTGTAAAAATGAAAATATACAAGGCGTAGATTGAAACGCTTTGTTTTTTGCGTTTTTGTGATATTTGATAATGAATATAAAACTATTAAAATAAAAATTATGAAGAAGTTTTTACTTTTAATTGCAATCATAATCTCTGGAATGGGATTGTTTGCGCAAACTGAAATTACAATTGGTGATGGAACATCATCCTCTTACAATGCTCCATTCAACAATAATTACAGACATTCATGGAATGAAACTATTTACTCAAAAGATGACATCGGCGAAAGATGTTTGATTAATTCCATCGCTTATCATCGGGCAAATAATTATTCCTATAGTACTTCCACCATTAAAATATACATGGGCGAGACGGATAGAAATAACATTTCGTCAACAACAGATTGGACTCCTTTGAGTTCGCTAACAATGGTTTATTCTGGCAGTAATGTTATTATTGGAGATAGCGAATGGGAAACATTTATTCTGGACGAACCATTCGAATATTCAGGAGAAAGCAATCTGGTCGTTGTGGTAGCAAAGACTGCTAGCAGCTATACAAGTTCATTAAAATGGTATTGCACAAGTTATTCGAGTGGCAATTATATTTCTATGTATAGACAAAATGACAATTCAACATCTTATAGCGAACATCCTTCTGGTAATTCTGGAACACGATTAGCGTATGCATCAAACATAAAACTCGATGTTGAAGAACTATCGCAATTTAGCACAACAATTGACTATGATAACTATTCTTTGAAATTTATTGTAACTGATGAAGAACTAGCTGAGTGTAAGGTTAAATGCAGCACAAAACCTACTGTTGAAACTTCAATATCTATTCCATCCACAGTTACAATATCTGGAATAGATTATACAGTCACATCAATCGCAAATTCAGCTTTCTATAACGCAGATTATATAACAAGTGTTGAAATTCCAAGCACAGTGACTTCTATAGGAACAAACGCCTTCTACGACTGCGACGGATTGGCTAATGTTGAAATGTCAGATAATATTACCTCAATAGGAGATTACGCCTTCTACGATTGCGACGCATTATCAAATGTTGAATTGCCAAACGCTCTTACTTCAATAGGAAATTATGCATTTTATAGCTGCTCAATTTTGGCAAATATAGAAATTCCAAGTTCAGTCACTTCTATTGGCAATTATGCGTTTAATTATTGTACAAAATTAGGCAGTGTGACATTTGCAGAAAACTCACAGCTTGCAACTATCGGAGCGTATGCTTTCGCTGGAAATTCAAGCAATTACATGCAATTTACAAGCATTGAAATTCCAAGTTCAGTCACTTCAATAGGAAATTATGCGTTTAATTATTGTACAAAATTAGATAATATCACCTTTGAAGAAAACTCCCAACTTACTTCTATAGGTCAATATGCTTTCCAAAATTGTACAAGTCTGACAAACATAGAATTGCCAAGTTCTCTCACGTCAATAGGAAATTATGCCTTTAGTAATTGTACAAAATTATATAGTATAAGATGTTTTGCAGAAGCTGTGCCTACAACCGCAAGTACCGCATTCAACAATGCACCTTCCAACATGAGCATCCAAGTTCCTGAAAATTCTGTTGATTTGTACAAAGCAGCATCACCTTGGAATAATTATAAGGTGACAAAAATGTATGATGCAATAGCAGGTGACAATATTACTGTAAATTATGGAAACTATTCATTGAAATTTACTATTGTAGGTTTTGAACCAACAGAATGTGAGGTTTTATGTACAACAAAACCATCATCCGCAACAGCAATAACAATTCCTTCTTCTGTGACAATCTCAGGAATGGAATGTGACGTGACAGCCTTAGCTAATGATGCTTTTAAATATGGCTACTGGTACGTTACATCTGTGGAAATACCTAATACCGTAACACGTATCGGCGATTATGCTTTTTATCATTGCTATGATATGGCATCAATAGAAATACCAGACGCTGTTGTCACAATTGGTCAATATGCTTTCTCAAGCTGTTCCGATTTAGCAAGCGTTGAAATTCCAAGTTCTGTTACTTCAATAGGCATTACGCATTCTCATATTGTTCAAGTTTAGACACTATTGCGTTTGAAGAAAATTCCCAACTCGCAACTATTGGTCAATATGCATTTCAATCTTGTTCAAATTTGAAAAGTGTTGAAATCCCTAATTCTGTTACTTCAATAGGTAATTATGCTTTCCAATCTTGTTCTAATTTAGCCACTTTAACATTTGAAGAAAATTCTCAACTTACAACTATAGGACAATATTTATTTTCAAGCTGTTCAAATTTGAAAAGTGTTGAAATTCCAAGTTCTGTTACTTCAATAGGAAGTTACGCTTTCAGATATTGCAAAAAATTGGAAACAGTGACTTTTGAAGAGAACTCACAGCTGAAAACCATTGGAGAATATGCTTTCGCAGGTGATTGGCAAAATGATAATTACATGCAATTGAGAAGCATTGAAATTCCAAGTACTGTCACTTCAATAGGCAACTACGCTTTTTATTATTGCTCAAATTTATTAGGCATTAGATGTTATGCTGAAAATGTACCAACAGCATATAATTACACTTTCAGCGGCACTCCTTCAAACATGAACATACAAGTTCCTGAAAATTCAGTCAATGCATACAAAGCTGTTTCTTATTGGAAAAATTACAACATTACACCTATACATCCTGTATTTATCGGTGAATATGCTATAGTCGATTATGAAAACTACAGTCTGAAATTTACTATCAAAAACTTCGAGACTAAAGAATGTGAAGTGACTTGCTCAACAATGCCAACAACAAATATCTCAATAACAATCCCAACGACAGCAACAATTTCCGGATATGAATTTGATGTTACAAGTTTGGGTGAAAACGCTTTTTATGATTGTGATTATCTAACAGATGTAGAATTGCCTAATACTTTGACTTCAATTGGCAATAATGCTTTTCAATATTGCAACGGCTTAAAAAACATAGAAATTCCAGATTCTGTCGTTTCAATAGGCAATAGTGCTTTCTTTAATAATTATTTAGAAAACGTAACATTCGGCGAAAACTCACAGCTTGAAATTATAGGAAATCATGCTTTTGCTTATTGCTACAATATTACGAATATTGAGATTCCTAATTATGTTGCGACAATCGGAAATAGTGCTTTTAGGAACTGTAAAATAACAAAAATTGAAATTCCAGCAAGTGTCACTTCTATTGGAAGTTATGCTTTTAGCGACTGCTCAACATTATACGGTATAAAATGTTATGCGACAGAAGTCCCAACAACCGATGTTACCGCTTTTAACGGTGTTCCAGCAACAATGAGCATCCAAGTTCCAGAACAATCTGTAGATTCATATAAGACTACCGAACCTTGGAGCAATTATAAAATCACAAAGTTCTACACAATTGAAGCTGGTGATTTCGCGATAGTGGATTATGAAAACTATAGCCTTAAATATACAGTGATAGGGTTGGAGCCTATGGAATGCGATGTGGTTTGCTCAACAAAGCCAACAGTTGATGCAGAGATAACAATTCCAGAAACAGCAACTATATCAGGTGTTGAATGCACTGTGACAGCTATAGGTAGAAATGCTTTTAGTAATTGTTATAATCTGAAAGCTATTGAAATGCCAAATACCATCACTCGCATTGAAAGCAGCGCTTTTAATTATTGCCGTTATTTGAATAATATTGAACTTTCAAGTGCTCTTACTTCAATTGGTGGAAGCGCATTTTATGAATGTGATGGCTTGACAAACATTGAAATTCCAAATTCTCTTACAACAATAGCAGGAAGCGCTTTCTCTTATTGCGACGGATTGACAAGCATTGAAATTCCAAGTTCTGTCACTTCAATTTATTACAATACATTCCAAAGCTGTTCAAACTTGGAAACAATTATTGTTGAAAACGGCAATACAGTATATGACAGCAGAAATAATTGCAACGCAATCATTGAAACTGAAAGCAATAAATTGTTGGCAGGATGTAAAAATACTATAATACCTAATACAGTAACCTCTATTGGAGAAAACGCTTTCTATAATAATAACTTGACAAGCATAGAAATACCAAATTCTGTTACATCTATTGGCAATGGAGCTTTCCAATATTGTAATAATTTAACAAGTGTAGAAATACCAAATTCTGTTACAACTATTGACGGTTATGCATTTTATGATTGCGATGCATTGTCGAGTGTGACATTTGAAAACAACTCACAACTTACATACATTGGAAATCAGACGTTTTCAGATTGTGAAAGTTTGACAAGTATAGTAATACCAAGTTCTGTTACAAATATTGTTGATAATGCTTTCATTTATACCAAATTGGAAAACATAAGCGTAGAAAGTGGTAATACAACGTATGACAGCAGAAATGGTTGTAACGCTATTATAGAAACTTCAAACAACAGAATGATAGTAGGATGTAAGAACTCATCTATACCAAATACTGTACAATCAATTGCTTATTCTGCATTCCAATATTGCGATGGCTTGACAGACATTTTCATTCCAAATTCAGTCACTTCAATTGATAATAGCGCATTTAATGGATGTAAAGATTTGGAAAGCATAGTTGTTGAAGAAGACAATCCATATTACGATAGCAGAAATGATTGTAATGCTCTAATTTATGATCCAGGATCTTATTATTATAATGAAGTAACATTGATACAAGGATGTAAAAATACCGTAATACCAAATTCTGTAACACATATCGGCTCATACGCATTTTATGAATCTGATTTGACAGAAATTGCTATTCCAGCAAGCGTTGAATATATAGGCTCATGCGCCTTTGAATATTGTTACGAATTGGAAAAAGTCTATTGCTTTGGTGAAGCTGTTAAAGAAACAGATTATGATGTTTTCTATGGTTGCTGGGATTTGACAATCTATGTTCCTGAATATCTTGTTTCAGAATATCAGTCAACATATCCATGGAACGAATATAATATAGAAGCAATTTCATTGGAAGAAGAAAGTGTGACAATAGATTACGGCTCATACGAATTGACATTTTTCGTTTCCAATGCAAGCAATGCGGAATGTATCGTTTATTGCAGTGAATATCCAGATGAGTCAACAGAAATAATAATACCATCAACAGTAACAATTTCTGACATTAAATTTAATGTTACATATATCAACAATGATGCCTTTGATTACTGTTATAACTTAACAAGCATAGAAATTCCAGCTTCAGTTAATTATATTGGCTATAGTGCTTTTTATGATTGTTCTAATTTGGAAAAAATATATTGCTATGCAGAATCTGTTCCAGAAACATATTATGAAGACCCATTCCAAAACACTTCCGACAATCTGATTATTTATGTTCCTGAAGAATCTTTAAATAATTATCAAGAATCATATCCTTGGTATAATTACACAATAAAACCTATTCCTGCACCAGAATATGGAGAAGAAATAACAATTCAATATGAAGATTATTCTTTAAGATTTGTTATTATAAATACATATCCATACGAATGTGAGGTTAGTTTGGCCGAAAACAATTATTCGTCTGTGGACATAGTAATTCCTTCAGGTGTAACAATCAGAGGTTATTCATGCAAGGTGACAACGATAGCAGGTCAAGGTTTCGGAAGTAGTTACATCTCAAGCGTAAAAATTCCAAATACAATAACACATATTGGCTGGGAAGCTTTTTATTATTGTAATAATTTAACAAGCGTAAAAATACCAAGTTCTGTAATTTTCATAGAAAACAGCGCTTTCCGTTATTGCAACAATTTAGAAACTATTGAAGTACAAGGTGGAAATGCCGTATATGACAGCAGAAACAATTGCAACGCAATCATAGAAACTGAAAATAACAAATTGATTGCCGGATTCAAAACATCTGTAATACCTAATAGCGTTACTTCAATAGGTGAATATGCTTTCTATGATTGTGATAATTTGACTTCATTAACATTTGATGCGAACTCTCAACTTGCGACTATCGACAGTCAAGCTTTCTATGATTGTGATAATCTGACAAGCATAGAATTTCCTAATTCTCTCACGATAATAGATGATTATGCTTTTTATTCATGCGACAAATTGGAAGAAATCTCATTTGGAGAAGGCTCTCAATTAACTACTATTGACAGTCAAGCTTTCGCATATTGTTCAAGTCTGACAGAAATTGCAATTCCAAGTTCTGTTACATCAGTTTCGGGCAATGCATTCTCAAATTGTTCTAAATTGGAAAGCATAACAGTTGCAAGTGAAAATACAGTTTATGATAGCAGAAACGAATGTAACGCAATTGTTGCAACAGAAACAAACACATTGATATTGGGATGTAAAAATACAGTCATACCAAACACAGTGACAGCAATTGGAAGTTATGCTTTTTATAATTGTGACGCAATAACAACTATGGAAATCCCAAATTCAGTCACTACAATTGGAGATTATGTATTTTATGATTGCGATAATTTGACAAGCATGGAAATACCAAGTTCTGTCACTTCCTTGGGAGGTCGTATTTTCTATTATTGTGAAAAATTAGAAAGCATAAACTTTGCAGAAAACTCTCAACTCACTTCAATCGGTGATTATGCTTTTGCAAATTGCAGCATGTTGTTAAATATTATTTTGCCAAGTAGCATTACTTCCATCGGAGAAAACGCATTCGTATATTGTTCAAAATTATATGGTATCAGATGCCTCGCTGAAGAAGTGCCAGAAACTGCTCTCAATGCATTTAATACAATTCCATATCATACTAACATTCAGGTTCCAGAACAGTCTGTAGAATTGTACAAAGCGACTTTGCCATGGAGCAATTACAATATCACAAAAATATATTCTTCAATGCCAGGTGAATTTGCTACAGTTGATTATGGAAATTACAGCCTCAAGTTCTCTATCATTGGCTTTGAACCTGCAGAATGCGATGTTGTTTGCAACATAAAACCATCAGCAAATACCGAAATTACAATTCCAACTACAGCCACAATTTCTGATGCTGAATATACTGTTACTGCATTAGGAAACAAAGCCTTCCAATCATGTTCATATTTGACTGGCATCGAAATGCCTGAAAATATTAGAACTATAGGAAATAACGCCTTCGAATCATGTTCAAAACTGACAAACATCGAAATACCTGATAATGTCACTTATATAGGTAATTATGCGTTCAGATACAGTTCGTTGAGAAATGTTGAAATTACCAATAATGTAACATATCTTGGAGAGAGCGCTTTCTCCAGCTCTCAATTATCAAAGATAACATTTGAAGAAAACTCACAATTGACAGAAATCAAACCATATACTTTTGCTTATTGTGATGCATTGACAAGCATTGAGATACCAACTACAGTCACTTCTATCGGAAATAATGCATTCTATGATTGTGATGGTTTTGTTGATTTTGAACTCCACGATTCTATTGCATATATTGGCAGTTGGGCTTTTGAATATTGTGATAATTTGGAAAATGTTTATTCTTATAATTTAACGCCTGCAACTATTGAATGGGGAACGTTTTCTTCTATCAACTCATCTGCAAAAATATATGTTCCTTCTGAATCATTAGATGAGTACAAATCACGATGGTCAAATTATCAAGATATGATTGTAGGTTTCGTGACATATAGCGAAAACGGATGGACATCAGTACCTGTGCCGACAGATTATGCATACGTAGATTATCCTCTCGTTATTTCAGAAGATGAGACATTGTCGGTTTACTCGTTATATATCAGTAACAATGGCACTGTCACTGTTGAAGATGGCGGACAACTCATTTGTCATAAGACAAGAGGCGAGGTGACCGTTGAAAAAGAAATAAGCGGATACTTCTCCCAAACAAACGGTAAATGGAATATAATATCATCCCCATTGAAGAATGACATTGATTTGTCAACTGCATCAGAAACCAACATAACATCTAATTCATACGAATTGTATCGTTATGACGAGCCAACACATTCATTGCAAGCTTATAACAATGGAGATTTCTCTACTTTAGAAACAGGACGAGCCTACGTTTATGCAAACTCAAATGACGTCACCTTGTCATTTACAGGCAATATCAATACAAGCGATGTAGAATATAATCTTACAAAAGAAAGCGAAGAATTTGCAGGCTTCAATATGGTTGCAAATCCTTTCACACATGACATCACTATAGATAACTTTAACCTCAAAGGAAATGTGATGAATATAACATTTGAATTGACAGACTCATACGGCGACGGATGGAACGGCTGCGCTTTGTTGGTTACATCTAAAAACGGATTAAATGAAAGTTATACAATTTCAAGCGGAAGAAATGCATCATATAACTTGGAAATTAATACGTATGAAGAAGTGACAGTAAAATGGAAGAAAGGAAGCTATCCTGGAGAGTGTTCATTTGTCATTAAAGATGAAAACGGCAGTATAATCTATAGTAACAGCTCGCTCGGCAATGTATCTAACAACAGTGTCTTATATACTTTTAGCAATATTGTAAATATTATTGAAGACCAGTTGGTTTTTGAATTGACAGACTCATACGGTGACGGATGGAACGGTTGTAAATTGAATGTAAGCTTCAGCGATGGAAGCGCAGGCAAGTCTTATACAATCTCTAACGGATATACAGCGACATACAACTTAAATGTTCCAAGAGGTGTTGAAGCAACAGTAAAATGGGAAAAAGGAAACCACCCTGGAGAGTGTTCATTCGTAATCAAAAAAGGAAACGGAACAGTTGTATGCAACAAGGTTAAGGGTTCACTCACAAATACAGAAACAGGTGCTGTATTATTCACATTCAAGGAAGAACTTGAAAATTATTCAAGTAATGGCTTAGCAGAAGGTTATTACAAACTCTTAAACGATGGAACATGGAAAGTAGTTGTTGACAGAAACGAAACTATCAAATCTTGTGAAGGTATAATGATTAAGGCTTTGAATGAAAATCCTATAATCATTAGAAATACAGTGTCACAAAATGCGAATGCGTCAACAAATAAATTCATTGAAATAACTGTTGCTAACAACGATTATCAAGATAGAGCCTATATCACATTCAATAATGGTTTCAGCTTGGATAAGATAAATCATCAGAATGAAAATATACCATTATTGTACATTCCTATAGATGGCGTCGATTGCGCAGTCGCATCAATGTCAATCAATTTCAATGAAACGCCAGTTTATTTCGAGGCTAAGACTATGGGACAATATACAATTTCGGTAAGTCAAGAAAACTGCGGCTATGATGGGTTGTTCTTATATGATAAATTCAGCGATGTTTGCGTCAATATACTTCAATCTGACTACAGCTTCACTGCTACAGCAAACGACAATGCTGACCGTTTCGTTCTCATGACAACTAATGTTATGAATATCAACGTGACAGTCAATCCAGAAGATGCTGGCTCAGTCTCAGGCTCTAACGAATGGTATTTCAATGAAACAGCAACATTGACAGCAATGCCAAATGATGGTTATACTTTCGTAAATTGGACTGAAAATGACGAAGTCATTTCTGAAAACGCGGCTTATTCATTCGTCGTAAAACAAGACAGAAACTTGATCGCCAACTTTGAATTGTTGACATATAGTGTAACAGCATCGGCAAATCCAGCCGAAGGCGGTTCTATAAACGGTGCCGGAGTCTATACTCACGGCGAGACTGCAACCTTAACAGCAACAGCAAACGAAGGCTATCAATTCATCAGCTGGACAGAAAACGGCGAAGTCGTTTCAACAGACGCTGAGTATTCTTTCACAGTCACAGAGGCTAAAGAATTGGTCGCTAACTTTGAATTGTTAACTTACAGTGTAACAGCATCAGCAAATCCAGCCGAAGGCGGTTCTATAAACGGTGACGGAGTCTATACTCACGGCGAGACTGCAACCTTAACAGCAACAGCAAACGAAGGCTTCTCGTTCAAGAACTGGACAATTAATGGAAACGTGGTCTCAACAGAAACAGAATATTCGTTCACAGTCGCAGAAGATGTTGATTTAACCGCTAACTTCAACTATGTACAAAGCAGAAATCTTAAATCAGGATGGAGCTGGTTCTCTTCATACATTGAAATCTCAGGCGCCAACGGACTTGAAATGCTTGAAGACGCTCTCGGAGAAAACGGTCTCCAAATCAAGAACCAGACAGCTTTCGTATCTAACTCAAATTCTGGCTGGTACGGCTCACTTACTTCAGTCTCTGTTGAAAGCATGTACATGATACAGGCATCAGCAGCTCATGAACTGACATTGGTTGGCGACATTGTAAACCCAGAAAATCATCCTATTACTATAGGAACTAACTGGAGATGGATTTCTTATCCTGTAAGCGAAAGCATCTCTGTTGAAGAAGCGCTTGCCACAATCAATCCAAGCCACGGTGATTATATCAAGTCACATACTTTATTCTCACAATATTACGACGGCATCGGCTGGCTCGGCGGTCTCAACACAATGAATCCTGGCGAAGGTTATATGTACCAGAATACTTCTGGAACAACAAAGACTTTAGTCTATCCAACATCGGCATCAAAGGGAACAAGAGCTAACGTCACTTCAGAAAACAACTACTGGATTGCAGACGCTGGAAAATACTCAGACAACATGAGCTTGATAGCATTTGTTAAAGATAATTTAGAAATGGATTATGAAATCGGCGCATTCGTCGGTGAAGAATTACGCGGCAGCGCAAGACCTATTTACATCGAAGCTTTAGACAGACACATGATTTTCATGACAATCTACGGTAAAGCTAATGAAGAACTTACATTTAGATA
>JAFYNK010000088.1 GCA_017548125.1 Bacteroidales bacterium
AATTAGCGATAATAACAGATTATGGATATATTTATTGATCGTTGTCAAGAAAGAAACATGTTATTGCACAAAATACAAGAACAAGGCACCGATTCTTATGTGTTGTTTTTAGTGGCATCGTCTGGAATTGGAAAAACTCGTTTAGTTGACTATGTGGTTAATGAATACGGTTATAGAGTTCCTTATCGTGTTAAAATCACTAAAGGCGCGGCTTCAGAGGCAACGGATGGGTTTTATTTCAAAAAACTAGTCCGTCTAATTTCAAAGAATGCTGAAAAATATTGGAAACTCCGTTCTTTTTCTCAATTCTGGCAAATGCGAGATATTCCAGGCAGTGCTTTAAGAATAGGAATTAACTGTTTATTACCAGCTATCGGACATGAAATAGATCATATTACAACCTCAATGAATGAAGCCGATGCTTGGATGGATGACTACACTTACTATTTCGATCTTGCGAAAGAATATGTGATAAACATTCTGAATTCTTTGTCCAACTTGGTTATTATCGCAATGGAAAATTTTCAATGCATAGATTCCTATTCAATGGAACTTCTAGCACATACTCTAAAACACTCAAACAATGTACTTCTTTTTTCAGAATATACTTATTCAACTTATGGAACTTCTGTAAATCAACTACGTAAGACTTTTCAAGAGAATGGTGTTAGGACAGATGCATATAAGCTTGACAAACTGCCAAAACAAGAAATACTTAATGTTTTATCCAATAACAAATTGTATGATATGATTAGCTCAAGTTATGATGACTCTAACGGCAATCTGTTCATATTGAGCTTGTTGTTGGATAAAGAAGACTCAAACTTACAAAGTCTTACATACCAAGATACAATAAAAGACGCTTTGGAACGATTAACCAAACCTGAAAAAATAATCTTGTCTTCTGTAGAATTACATCAAGGCCAGATGCCTAGTTCAGAACTCGAAAAACTTGACCAAATCGTTCCATTACTTACAAATGAAAACAAAACAGTCAAGGATAATATTGATTATTTATGTCAGGAAGGTTTGCTCAATATCAACAAATCAGCATATGTTCTGGCACATGACAGTATTGTTTCTGAAATAAGAACAAACATCCAGTTTAAACAGGCTTATCTTATTGCAATCAATGCATGGATTAATCATTACAAACAATTGGATTACTCTCTGGAACTAACTGAAGAACAACGATTAAACTGCAATAAACAAATATTGTTATTGGCCTTAAGAAGAGGAGATTACATGTTGTTTGTTCAAGAATTGGAAAAAATCAACAGATCACTTCAAGCATATCCAATCGCATCTTTAGTACTCTTCCTAACAGCATTAATTAAACAATATGAGAAAGACAAAACAAATCCCGATTGGGATAATGTGGTCTATCGTTGGTGTATTTTTATATATTACCAATGTGGTCAATTTAAACACATACTCGATTTTGATATAAACACCGTACAGCAACTTGATGATATCGCTAAAACGTGCTATCTTGCCGCCGTGTCAAGCGAAGAGCCTGTTAAAGCAGAAAGCATTTTATCCACATGGTATAATAATAATGAAAAAGACCAAATGAATTTGGCATTATCATTAGTGAAATTAAGAATGCTTAGGGCTCAGGGAGAAATGAAGAAATGCAAGAGGTTATGGAATAAACTCAATGATGACAATACTTATGCTCAATCAATGTTTAAAGCTGATATTTGTCGATATATATCATTATATGAAACAAATGATTATAATTTACGTATAAACAAGCAGAAACAGGCTTACAAATTATATAAAAAACAAAACCGGACGTACGGTCAAATTGCATCAGCTATCATTATATCCAGGGATTTATGTTTTATACAAAAACTAAAAGAAGCTGAAAAATGGCTCGAAATAGCTAAAAAACTGATGACATCTTCACTTTACCCTAGACATCAGTACTATAACAATGCAGGGTTGCTTCAGTTGTTTCACGAATCATACGATACAGCTATAGATAGTTTTAATAGAGCCTTAGAAATATGTACTAATTCCGATGATATTATTCTGATTGAATCCAACAAATTGGCTGCATTTATCTTGAGCAATAGTTTGTCTGACACTTCGGATGATCTATTTAGACATCTGTATGATGAATACTTCAAGTACAACGATATTACAACTAACGAGCTTTTGTACAATTGTTACAATTATGCCAATCTTAGACATTTAGAAAGTGAAAAACAAAAGTTGCAACGTTCTTATGAAAAGCTTGTCTGTGATATTAATAATCTACAAAGTGAGCTGCATTACCAATCGAACATACTAAAATACGTAAATGACAAATGTCTTCCTGTATTTGTTATTGATTGGGACATAGATTATTATAACGTTCTAAGCAATTACTAATCAAAAGATTAACTGCCTCTTTAAAAGAGTATCCTCCATATGCGATAGCTTTGAAGAATGCACCGTCTGGAGCCAAAGTTGTATCTTGTGACAATTCAAAACAATAAAAATTGCCGTTGTAGTATTTGCCATCAATACGTATATATTCAACTTTATCCAACGAATCAAATAACTCAAACAAACGTGTCATTATGGAAGCAGTCATGTATTGTTTGGCGTTTCTCAAACAGATATTCTCCTTGATTTTATCCTGATGGCTATGCAAATGACTCTCAAAATATAGTTCATCTTTTTCAGAATAACGTTCAACTGCACCCCAAACTTTAATATGATCTCTCCATCCTATCATGCTGACGCTAAATTCTTTACCTGGTATGAATTGTTCTACAATCACTTGTTCGCCAAGATTTTCGTACAATTCATTAACAACATCAACCACTTTTTTATAATCTGGTAACAATATTAGGTTATTTTGTGATATTCCGATTGATGTTCCTTCATAATTAGGTTTAACGATTATTGGATATTTCAAGTTTGGAAGATCAGATAATGTGATTTTCCTATTATAACAAATGCTTTCTGGTACCAAGACCCCGTTCATTCTACAAATATCTTTAGCCAGCATTTTATCGCAACAAACAATATTGGTATATGCATCTGCACCAACATATTTGATTCCTGCCGCTTCACAAACAGCAGCGACTAAAGCCTGTTTATTACGAGACTTTTCACCATGCCAATAAGGAAAGACCAGGTCATTAATGTGTTCTGATGTATGATATGTGAATTCTTCGATTGAATCATAAAAGACCACTTCTTTACAAATGATTTCAAGTGCTGTTTTTATCGCAGAAACATTATTTGACTGGGCTTTGTCGGATTCCCGATTATATAATTCATCAGGAAGTCCTTCATTTGGTGCATTATCAGCTACCAAGACAATTCTGTTATAATTAAATCCATCCATAATCTGTTATTATCGCTAATTGGCTTCATGCTATTTTGTATATTGCCACAAAAAAGGCATATGACAGAAATTACACAACAAATTACTATGGCAGCATCTTTAGAAGAATTTTTAAATCACTGCTGCTTTGAGAGA
>JAFYNK010000089.1 GCA_017548125.1 Bacteroidales bacterium
TGTTTACCAGTTCAAAATAGTCATATACAGCCTTAGGCAGCAACAACTTCAACGGATCTTCTATCTTATTTTTACTCTTTCCCATAACACAAAGATACATACTTTTTTACAATTATCCCCACTGGAATTTACGACAGAGCCGAAAATCCAACGGCTTGCCATTTATTAGAAATGGTGTTACACTTCCTTTATTAACATATGCTTACAAACGTTTGAATTGTGATGATTCGCCTATCACAGAAGAATACATACATAAAATAATAGATTCTTTAGAAAATGCAAAAAATATAATGTTTATATACCAACATTGTTCAGAAATAAGTGAAAATGTAATTGCTTTACAAACATTTATGGATAGTAGAATTAAAGAAGAAGGCTATTATACTCGTTATCCCAACTCAACCATTTTATATGACCCACAAGCATTTGAAAAAGCTCCTTCATCTAAACAACTTTATAAAATATACGATAAGGTAATGTCTAACAATACATTTTCTAGAGTTTGGAAAGAAAATAAATATGATTGGGATATTGTTTCAAATGAAGAATATATAGCAATAAATACAATTGTAAATAATTATAACACAAGAATATGAAAAAGATATTGATTTTATTATTGATGTTAGTTCCGTTATTTACCAATGCGCAAAATTGGTTTACAGCGGATGCTATAAGTGTTGGAGTTGGTTCAGAAATAGGTGAGTGGTACGAATGCAATGCTAGAGTGTTTACAAATAACGAAGGGGATGTTAAAGTTTATACATCTGACAACACTATTGTTTATAGACGCATTGGCGAAAATTATACAAAGGATGAAGATGACAATGGAATGTCTATGGCATGGAAATGTGTTGATGATGAAGGACAAAGATGCATGCTTTCTTTTAATTCTTACGAAGGATTTTTGTGGTTAATGATAGAATACGAAGAGTTCACAGCTTTTTATCATTTAATACCAGATGATTGATATTATGATAATTTACATTCAATTTTTATATGGATAAAAATGGTTTAATAATTTAAAATACAAATGTCATGAAAAAAAAGTTTTTTATCATTTTAGCATTATTGTTTATGAAAATAAATGCTTTTTCACAAGATGTAAATATTTATACATGTGCATATTTTGATGGATATTGGAGTGATTGGAATTTAACAGCGGCAAGTATCAAAGGTGATTATAGTGGATTTATTGTTTATTTATCATCTGAAGGACCTTGGAACTATCGTTTTAAATTTACTATTGATAATATGGCATTTCCAAATAAGAAACAAAGAAACAAAGATATTAAAAATGGTAATTACTACGTGTTTTCTGGCACAGTTGAATATTATATATCTGATGACGAACCATCGGCACTTGAAAATTTTAGAAAAAAGAGAGGACCTTATTTTGTACCCGCAAAATTACCAAACGGCAGACCTACTAAAAAGATAACATCCAAAGCAACTATTAAAATAGCTCCATTTAAGAATTTGCCAGAAACATACAATATACATTTTGACAAAGTTGGTTTTGGAATAAACCTTAATGGTCGATATTTCCCAGGTTTAAAATTTGAATAATAATTTATTATGAAAGAAGATAATATTTCAAGACGTGATTTCTTTAAGAAAGCGATAAAAGCTACACTTCCAATTTTAGGTGTCATGTTGTTGCCTTCAATTGATTTAATGGCAAGTAATAAGGCTTCTAAAATAGAAGCTCCACAAAGTTGTTATGGTACTTGTACAGGCTTGTGTACTGTTACTTGTCACAGTGGATGTAAAGGTGGCTGTGGTGAGACTTGTACAGGTAGTTGTAAAGGTCAATGTGGAGGAAACTGTTCTGGTAGTTGTAGTTCTGATTGTGCTAAAAAATGTGGTAGTGGATGTTCTGGAAGGTGTTCAAATGAATGTGCCAATAGGTGCGCAACTTCATGCTTTACTCAGTGCGGACATGATTGTACACAAATTTGTGGTAATGGTTGTTTTAAAACTTGCACTGGTGGTTGTGGTAATGGTTGCAGTGGTAGCTGTAAAGGAGATTGTTCAGGAACATGTAGCGGTAAGTGCGGATATGGTTGTTCTGGAGGATGTAGAGGTGGAAATATGTTTGTAGGATATTAAAAGAGGAAATGGATTTAATAAAGAAAAGCTTAGAAGAATGGCAAGGTGGCATTGCCAAAAGCATTACTTTCATCGTAACTAAAGATTGTCAGTTGGCATGTAAATATTGTTACCTTGTAGGAAAGAATGCTAAAGAACGAATGTCATGGGATGTTGCCAAGAAAGCTATTGATTATATATTATCTCACGAAGATGAATTTAAGGAAGAATCTGTTGTGTGGGATTTTATAGGAGGAGAGCCATTTTTGGAAATAGACTTGATAGATAAAATCTGTGATTATCTTAAAATGGAAATGTTCCGCTTAAATCACCATTGGTTTAATTCCTATCGTTTTAGTTTTTCTACAAATGGTTTAAATTATCATTGTGAAGAAGTACAAAATTTTATAAAAAAGAATATTAATCATTTGAGCATTGGAATAACCATTGACGGCACAAAACAGAAACATGATTTAAATAGAGTTTATAAAGGTAATGATGAACGTGGTTCTTACGATGATGTAGTACGAAATATTCCTTTGTGGTTGGAACAGTTCCCTAATAGTTCTACTAAAGTTACTATTAGCAGTGATGATATACCATACATAAAAGAGAGTGTAGTTCATTTGATGGATTTGGGCATTCATGAAGTAAATATCAATTGTGTTTTTGAAGATGTCTGGAAAGAAAATGATGATAAACTTTTTGAACAGCAATTATTGGAATTAGCAGACCATATTATAGATAATGATTTGTACAAAGAGAACACTTGTTCTTTCTTTACAGAATTTATAGGCAAACCATTAGACAAAGAGACAGACAACCAAAATTGGTGCGGAGCTGGTAAAATGTTGTCTATAGATGCTGCTGGTAATTTCTATCCTTGCACCAGATTTGCACAATACTCTTTGCGAGACAAAGATGCTTGGATTATTGGCAACATTCATACAGGAATCAATAAGAACCTATTGCGTCCATTCCTTACCTTAGACAGATGTACGCAGTCAACACAAGAATGCATTGATTGTGAGATTGCTTCTGGTTGTGCATGGTGTCAAGGTGAAAATTATGATGCGGCAGATACTTCTACCGTTTATCAACGCTCAACGGCTATTTGTAAAATGCATAAAGCAAGAGTGAGGGCAAACAACTATTATTGGAATAAATTATATAATAAACTTAGTAATCTGAATGCTTTATGATGAAATATTTGGTAATATTATTAAGTGACCAAAGTACTTCTTTTTGCTATTACAATTCCAGTGATAACATTGAAGAAAATAAATTGATGCCATTGGAAACTCTACGAAATGCTATTAAATATGCATTTATGGAGGATTTGTTTATTCAATTTGTACTACCTCCGTTTTCTTTGCCAAAAGAATATGAAGATATTATTACATCAACTAAAGCGAGCATAATAGCACCATCTTCAACATCATATAAAGCAGATGTGATGGTTGTTGATGGTTTTCTTGAGTTGAATAATATTGAAATATTGAAAGATGTAAGTTATGTTTTGAGAACTAGTAAAAAAGATTTCTTTGAGCATTATGAGGAAATAACACGCAGAATCGTTGAGTTAAGTCGTTTAAATATTGTTTTGACAGATATTGAAGATTTTAAAGAGGATGATTTTATTTTGTACAAACAAATATTAGATGAATTTGCATGTTGTGTCAAGGATATTACTCTATCTGGTGAAACTATTCAGTTGAATATCTTAACAGATAGATTGGTTGAAAATGAAATGAACAATTGCAATGCAGGATGTAAAACGATAACTCTTGCTCCAGATGGACAATTTTATATATGTCCTGCATTTTATTATGCAAAGGAACAACCTGTGGGTAATTTGGAAAATGGATTGATGATTAAAAACAGTCACCTTTATAAATTAGAATATGCACCTTTATGTAGAGAGTGTGATGCTTATCAATGTAAAAGATGTGTTTATCTCAACAAGCGATTAACAAGAGAAGTGAATACACCTTCTAAGGAACAATGTGTGGTTTCTCACATTGAACGTAATGCTTCTAGTTTTTTGCTGTTATCTATAAGGGAACATATCATTTTTATGCCAAAAACTGAAATAAAAGAAATATCATATTTAGACCCATTTGATAACATTAAAAATAAATAATCATGAAGAAGTTAATCGGAAAAGTAACAGAAGAAGAAAAAAAAGAAATACAGACATTGTTTGAACGTAGAAACGGTTTGAATGAATTAGCTAAAATATTGACAGCAGACAATGAATTATTATATGAAAAACTTGTCAAAGATATTGGGGAAACATCTTTAAAATTTCAAGGATGGTGGGATAGAATGGCTAAACAATATAATTGGGAACGTGCCGAAAATGGTAATTGGGAAATAGATTTTGAATCATGTGATATTTATTTGGTTTACTAACATATAATCATTTAGAAATATGATAGGAACAACAGAATTATTACTTTTAGGTGCTCTCGCATTATTGATATTTGGAGGTAAAAAAGTACCTGAGTTAATGCGTGGATTAGGACAAGGCATTAAAGAGTTCAAAAAAGGAATGGAAGAACCACTCCAAACAAACAAACCATCTAATGAAAATAAAGATAAAGATAATTCGTTAGAAGAATCTAAATAATGCAAAATAACAATGATAATCAACTAACATTCGGTGAGCATTTGGAAGTGTTACGCCGAATGTTGTTCCGCATTTTAGGAGTCACTGCTATATTTGCAGTTTTTATCTTTATAATAAAAGATTTAGTTTGGCGCATTATATTAGCTCCTAGTGATTGCAATTTTGTAACATATCGTTTCATAGAGAAGATAATACAATGGATTGGTTTTGATTTTCATTTTAATGATTATGCAGTTGATATGATTGCAACGGAATTATCGAGCCAATTCATGACGCATATAACAACTTCTATATATATAGGATGTCTAATAGCTTCACCTTATATTTTATATGAGTTATTTCGTTTTGTGTTACCAGCTTTAAATGAAAATGAACGTAAATATTCTGTACTTGTAGCGGTCATTATATACACATTATTTATAGTTGGGGTTTTGATGAGTTACTTTGTTATATTTCCAATATCATTCAGATTTTTGGGAACATATAACGTTGCGGATAAAGTCAATACAATGATAACTTTAAGTTCTTATATTACATCATTCATCTCTTTAACATTGGTAATGGGTGTTGTGTTTCAACTGCCGATAATTATTTATATATTAGCAAAAATGGATATAATCAACACTCAACTATTGTCAAAATATAGGAAATATGTTTTTTTTATTATCACTGTAATTTCTGCTATAATTACACCACCAGACGTAATGACTTGCATTCTTGTCACTATACCATTATATGCTCTTTATGAATGTAGCATTTGGATAGCCAAGAAAGTAAATAAGGTTTAAAAAAGTAATTTTTAAATAATGTTTAACAAAAAATAATACAAAAAAATGAAAAAGTTTTTATTTATTCTGTTTGTAATGTCAATTTCACTAAGTGCTTTTTCACAAAAGGAACATTTCGGTTTGATATTGGGTTCAAGTTATAATGTTGAAGAAATTGGTAGGGAGTTTAGGTCTCTATATGGCAATTGTGTAGATTATGGTGGCTCTGGTGATTTCTACCAAATTAGATTTTATTGTGATTACAATAAAGAAGGAGCTACTTTTGGAATGTTTACAATAGACTTCTACAAAGGACGCTTTTGGAAAGTTTACTATGAGGATATTCAAAATGACCCAAACCAATTTGCAAGAAGATTAGAAAGTAAGTTTAGTGGTTATTCTATTTCTGCAACAGAATATGAATATCAATACGGGAATATAAATTTCGAATTTGATGGTGATAGGTTACTTTACGTAAGTGAAAGTGTAAGTAAATCTATGTGGGGATACTAATTCTTCAATCAGTGTTCATAATAAATCATCATTCAAAGCCAACCTACATTTTCCGTAAGTTGGCTTTTTTATTACCTAATTCTAGATACTTAAAATATCGGAATATATAAAGATTGGAAAGCTATTAAAAACCGAATTATATACCAAGCGAAAACCTATAAAAAAGATTCAGCAAGCATTAAAAAAGACTTGAAAATCACAGCTTATAATGATAGTTATTATTATCTTTGTGGTGGCTATAATAAGCCGTAGTTCGATAATTTAATGTTTAATCTTCTTGGTTGGAGCGGATGTTTCAACTGATATGTCAACCGCATTATAATTCTCTCAAAATATATTACTGTTAAAATACTGATATTCAGATGTCTGAATATAAAAATGGTGGTAATAATAATATGCTTTGGGAGCAGGGGGTCGCAGGTTCGAATCCTGCTACCCCGACACAGAAAATCAAGGAGTTACAGAAATGTGACTCCTTTTTTATTTTGCATAAAAGCGTGGTTGAAATGGTGGTTTTTGCCCATTTGTTTCAACCAAGGTCTCAACCGATGTTTCAATCAACATCAAAAACGAGATGTTGCGGTGGTGAAATGGAGACCATGAATGGTGAAAATATCTAAAAAAACACCTAAAAATGCCTGTTGTACGGTGGAAAAATGTCAGTTAAAACGTAAATGTTTCAACCAGGATTTCAACCAATGTTTCAACCGAAAAAGTTATGTTAAGTGCAACAGTTACAGTAGTTTGCTACAAGTGGAAAACACTATCTAATGGTGAAAATCCTTTAATGCTTCGTGTGAAGAAATTGTATTTAGCCAGAAAGGTACAACTTTCAGCATACAGAGAATTAACGTAATGCTCAAAGAAGTAAAAAAGAAATACCGTTTACACGTTGGTAATTTCTCGTGCCATTCATTACGCAAGACATTTGGCAGACAGGTTTACACTATGAGTGGAGAAAACGCAGAACTAGCATTAGTTAAGCTGATGGAATTGTTCAATCACAGCAGTGTAGCAATAACTAAAAGATACTTGGGATTGAGACAAGAGGAAATTTTAGAGACATACGACTGTCTGAGTTTCTGATTTTTAGCTTGGTGGATTTTTTCAGAATTTTGCTTTTATATAGTGAGACTTGAAAAATCTACCAGCTATTAAAAATTTATTGGAAATATTTATCAACAGATAGATATTATCTGAAAAACTTTTCTACCTTTGCAAAGCAACTCCACAGTGGAGTGCAAAGGTGTTATTGAAATTATCTTCTTAGATTAAACTTCGCAACTTTAACTCTGACACGAAGATGATGAGCAATAGCACCCACATCATTGGTGTGTACAGCCATAATTGGCTTTTCACATATCCTTTGGTGTGGGCTATTGTTTTATCCGTGTCAAAGGTAATGCGAAGACCTAATCTAAGGATGAAGCAATAAGTTCCCACACCTTTCTTTTTTATAATCCGCTTTCTTCTGGGAATTGTGAGGGCATTGAAAAAATGAAATATTATGACATTCACAAATGAAGAATTAAGTGCAATCTATAGATTAGCACAAGCAATGGCACAAGCAGATGGTAAGGTTACTAAGGAAGAAATAGCTGTAATTATCCTTGAACTTCAGAGATTTGGCGTAGATCAAAATAAAGCTAAGATTATTATCGAAATGTCAGAGAAAATGTCGTATTCGGAGGCGTGTCAAATAGTATCTAGAATGATTCCTTCTGAAAAACGTTATGTTACCGCATATCTTGGTGCTTTAATATGCGCAGATGGAAACATTGATGATTCTGAAATGAAATTATGGTCATTAATAACAGCTATATGTGATTTGCCAGAAATGAATATCATTGAAGCATTAGATATTATGGCTAAATTATAAGTTATATAAAAGAATTTGTTAATTTTTAACTCAAAATTAATACTATGATGTATCAATCATTAAACCAAGATAGCATACAGCGTATTAAAAATATAGAAAACGGTTTTAGGAATTATCCAGCTTATGCATCTTTTCAAATAAGAAATTTTGTGTATGATATGCATGCAGGGGTGCATGCTTTGGAAATAACACGTAATGGTCAGAATGTTAATTTGTTCTTGTTTTATCCTGATGCAAGTGGAAGTGGAAAGATTGGTTCCATTGCTTTATATGGAGTGAATTTACAAGGCCATTATAATGCCATGCGTTCTTCGATGATGGCATTTGGCATGCCAATATCAGATATTTCTTTTGATTCTGGATTCGAACCATTTTTGGATATTTATCTTAATTATTGATGAACAGTCTATTAAGGAGTAGACTTTAAATGTTGTATGCCTTTTGTAACACATGTGTTTAATAGTCATAAAAGATTTGAAAATGGAGTGTTAGTCTCACATGATCAAGTCCCAAGACGTGCTAATTTGGAATATGATGTAACTGGAAACAATGTTGTTATTTCCATTATACCGACCTTGAGTCCTAAGCGAGCACATCTTATCGAACAAAAATTCTTTACCTTGTATTATTTAGCTGAAGACCCAAGATTTAGTTTTGAAATAGAATGTTGGCCAGATAATGGTACAATAAAAAGGTTGTCTGTATTCAGAAAAGACATGGGTGTGGAAATACAATATATAAGTGATCATCAAGATGCAATTTAAATTATAAATAAAATGATAACAAAACTTCTTAAAGAATATACACAAGTACGTGTGTCGTATGAAGCTGTAGGAAAAGATCCTTCTTCAGAAGTGATAAAAGTATTGCTTAAATTAGAATCTGAATTAAAAAAAAGAGATTGGAAATGTCCTAGTGATTGTGTGTATAATGACACTGTAGCCATGTGTGCATTTTTTGAAATGTATGCTAGAAAAATAGGTGGAGATGCACCTATAATGTTGTGCTATTACTATAGTAGTAGGGTGGCTAATAATCGCACATTGTCAGAGAGTGCTCGTGTTGAAGGAAACAAGCATAGAGCATTTATAGTTTTTAAAGCTATGGATAAACTAAGCATGACATTTAACATTGCATGTAATGCACCTATTGCAGAATATAGAGGTAGATTAAACAGCAACCAATTTGTTGACATACTCTTATTAAGCGATGTGTATAAAGCTTGGAATGCTGATAACAATAGTACATTGCTTCAGAATTTGAAACGACAAACACCAATGGTAGCAGCTAACCATCCTACGTTTACAAAACAGCAAATTATAATGGAAGGAGAATTGGCTCATGAGGCAGTATTAAATATTGTTAGTACCATCGTAGAATAAACGTATTTAAGTAAAAAATATTGAATACGATAATTTTACTAAATAAAAAAGGATATTATGGATATAAATCTTAATTTTCAACAAAAGGCTGCAATATCTCAGTTTCTAAATCATCTTACAAAACCTTTGACAATGATGGAATGGGATAGGGAAAAATTGTTTGATGCATTTAGAAGTTACTCATTGCCTCGTCAAACAGATCTTGATTACTCTAGTTATGTTTATGCCCTAAAAACTCTTCCATTTGCAGTGAAGAGGGATTTTGTTTGCAGGATTTTGAATTCTTGGAGATACGCAGCTCAGGGTGATCCATATACACTATATCAAACATTACAAGATATTTTATATCTAAAGATTGAAACAGGTGTGGAATGTGTACTTTTTAATAATATTTTAAATCTTCGTAATTATCTAGATGTGACATCTATTTCATTTCACGCCACATCCGAAATGGATTATTACATGATTGACATGATTCTTAATATTCCTGATGTGGATTCCTCGGAAACTCAAATACGTTTTACAACGTCAAGTGAGATGGAAACTCCTCGAGTTGAATATTCAATTGCAATAAGTTTACTTAAAAAGAAGAAATCTTTTACAATGCAACCTTCTCAAGAAGATGTGTCTAGAATGCTTCAGGTGTTGGCAGAAAACAAGACAAAGAAGCACTGTCCTTGGATATATCTGAATTATTCGCTAAAATGTGAGTATATCGGACCTTTTATGCCTAGTTTGTTTATTAGATATGAAAACATACAATATATTGATAATAATGGGGAATAATGCCATAATATAAGAATCATATTGTGAAATAGAAATTTGGTTTTCTAGATGTTGATTAAAATGATTAAATATTTAGATCATGGGAAGATATTACTATCCAGACGCACATGATGCCTTAACTGCCAAAAAGCAGTTTTTGAGAGAACATCATTATTATGCAAAACATTGTTTCCAGAATACTTGGGGAACTGGTTATGTTATCTTTGATACCAAAGAAGAAGTTAATCAATGGCATAAAGAACATGCAGGTACATATTTCTATGATGAAGAATATGAACCAGGAACAATTTTTACTGAGACTGATGCAATAAAAGAAATAGAAGACACTTATGGCGACCTTATTGATAATGGACTCGAAAACAGAAATTATTCAATGCCTGTGTTAGCCATTGGCTTGCCTTTTTCTTCTTTTGGTAATAGGATGGTTTTGAAATTTGTAAAATCGTCTGATGAAGATGATATTGAATGGCGTTTTTATTATCATTATAGCGGATTCTGTTTGGATGTCTTATCAAAGGACAATGCTTCTATTAGAAGAATCATTATAAGAATAATTTATGACCACTTCTATGAATCAAGGTTTAAAAAACGAATAGAAGGTAGTAGGGAGTACCATAAAAACAGATATTAAAAATTAAGAACAAAGCCAACCTACATTTCCCGTAAGTTGGCTTTAATTTTATTTCCAAACAATATATTCAAATTTCAATAGTTATTTTTCAAAAACAATTCATGTCTAATATCTTCTTTTACATAATAACCCTCATCTTTGGTGCGTGCTGTGGTTTTATAACATTGCTTTCCAAGATATTCGGTTGGACATATACCGAGGCTTGCGTTTATATCAATCTTTACTTGCAATATGCGGTGATGTTATTGTCAACATTGTCTGTTATTTTTGTCGCTGCAAAGAAGATGAGACAAGGTTTTTCTAAACGTAGATTGCTTGTGCTAATAATGAGTGTTGTTTATAATGTTCCGTTCGTTTGGTTTGGCACGTGGTTATATGACAGATACGGCAAAATCAATTGCGACGCAGCATTTCAACTCTGCAAAAATGACCTTTGGAAATTAGGTGAACATCTTGATATACCAAGCAATATTCCTTGCTACAGCAAAGGCTGGACGGAATATTATGTGGTAAATATTATCATCTTCATTGTTTTATACTTGCTTGCCTTTTTTATAAATTGGAGTGTTAAGAAATTGATTAAGAAATATGTTTAAACTTTGATATTTATATATGATTAAGAAGATTTTATTAAGGATATTATTTGTTTTCGTAGCGATAATTATTATCTGTCTCCTCATTCCTCAGAATTTAAAAATGCCTGTTGTAGGCGCAGATGATAATAGCTATAATCATAATACTTTCTGGCACAAAGGCTGGGGTAGTTCTGTTGTGCATAAAGGTGTTGATGTCTTTGCAAAGAAAGGCACTAGCATAAAATCTTCAACAGTAGGAATTGTGCTGACAATAGGAGATGGTGACAAAAGTGGTAAATTCGTTTTGGTTTTAGGACCTAAATGGCGACTTCATTACTATGCTCATCTGGATGAAATAAAAACCAAACGCTTTGCTTTTGTAACGCATGATACAGAGATCGGGACTGTTGGCAATACAGGTAACGCTATCAATACGCCAGCGCATCTGCATTATTCAATAGTGACATTGATTCCTTATCCTTGGCGCATCGACAATAGTCCTCACGGAATACGAAAGATGTTTTACTTGAATCCGATTGATTATTTGAAAGAGAAATGATTGAATAAGAGCGCTTTTGCGTTAGGGATTGGAGCGGCATCCTTTGCGAGCGGAGCGATAGCGGAGTGAGCAAAGATATAGCGGAAAGCCCGACGGCGGAGCTGGAAGCGGAGCCGAAACGCCCAAAGAAAGACTAAAAGACTACAAGACAACGAGACTACAAGTCTAAAGTCTAAAGTCTAAAGTTAAAAGTTCTTAGTTCAATAGCTTTAGTTTAAAGTTATGATTCGCAAGTAGAATAAAAAAATATTTCTCTTGTAATTGTATATTTGACTATTAATTTTATCTTTGTGAATGTAAAGTGAAATTTAAAACATTGACAAAATGAACAAGATAGTATTGATAACAGGCGCAACGAGCGGAATCGGACTCGGATGTGCAAGAAAATTTGCCGCTAATGGCGATCGTCTCATTCTCACCGGACGTAAAAAAGAACTTCTTGACGAGATAAGCAACGAACTCACTGCTAAAGGCGCTCAGGTTTATACTTTGGTCTTTGACGTGCGTGACCGCGAAATGGCGACACAATGCATTGAGAATCTGCCTGATGAATGGAAAGAAATAGATGTTTTGGTAAACAACGCAGGTCTCGCTCTCGGACTCGAACCAGAATATCAAGGCAGCTTTGACGACTGGGACACTATGGTTGACACCAATATCAAAGGTTTGCTCACAATGACACGCCTCGTGGTTCCTGGTATGGTTCAACGCGATAGAGGTCATGTCATCAATATCGGCTCCGTGGCTGGCGATGCTGCTTACGCGAACGGCAATGTATATTGCGCCACCAAGGCTGCTGTGAAGACAATAACAGACGGACTTCGCATCGATGTTGCTAATACCGCAGTCCGCGTTACTAACCTCAAACCAGGTTTGGTTGAGACAAACTTCAGCAACACTCGTTTCCACGGCGATACAGAACGCGCCGCTAACGTTTATAAAGGCATCAAACCGCTGACAGGCGACGACATAGCAGAAGTTGCTGTGTATGCTGCCAATGCTCCAGAACATGTGCAGATTGCCGAGGTTCTCGTCCTTGCGACACATCAAGGTAGCGGAAGCGTTATAGTAAGAAAATAATTTTAAATAAAATGTCATATTGAATATCAATGTATTATATATGACATTTTATTTTTTTATTCATAACTAAAAATTTAGTTGTATATTTATAAAATAATATATATATTTGCTGCGTTAAGTTTAAAAAATGTATTATATGGAAAATATAAAAGAACTCACGAAGGCAGAAGAACAGGTGATGCAAGTGCTATGGAAAATAGAACAAGGATTTGCGAATGAGATAATGGCAAACTTCCCGGAACCGAAACCAGCTTATAACACAGTGCTTACGATAGTTAGAATCCTGGAGAAGAAAGGATTCGTCGCACACGAGACTTTCTGCAAGGCAAACAGATATTATCCTTTGATTTCAAAATCGGATTATTCGCACAAATCTCTCTGCGGTCTGGTGAAAAATTATTTTAACAATTCTTATAGCGAATTGGTCTCAGCTTTCACACAGAAGGAAGACTTCACGGTAGAGCAGCTTCAAGAACTCAAAAACATGATTGATAAAGCATTAAAGAAATAAACTATGATAACGAACCTGATACTTACATTCTTGGCGACGATGGTCTTGTATTTCGCTTACAAACTATTGTTCCGCAACAGCAACAGATTCCAGCTCAACAGAATCATCTTGCTCACGATATCCGTTTTCGCATTCGCGCTTCCTTTCATCAGAATAAACCTTGAAGGACAACACTTTCAGGAAATGACATCGTTCAAAGAAGAGATGGACGTGATATTTTACAGCGACGCAGTGATAGAAGAAACGCCAGTCGAGGCAAGCGCATTATCCGTTACCGACATAATTTCATACATATATATAGTAGGTGTTGTTTTCTTCCTGATGAAATTCGTTTATAACATCGTTAAGATATATAAGATCAAAGCAGGGAAGAAGATTGAGACGATTGACGATGTTAATTACATATACACAAATGAAAGTCATATCCCATTCTCATTCTTAAAAAACATTTACATTCCAAAAGACAATCTCGATGAGATGATTATAAAACACGAGATGAGTCACGTGAAGAACTATCATTCTGTTGATGTCATTCTTATGGAGATAATGATTGCATTCCAATGGTTTAATCCTTTTATCAGGATGATTAAGAACGAGTTGAAGAGCAACCATGAATTCATTGCCGACAGCGAAGCAATTAAGGATGAAGACGAAAAATCGAACTATATGATGTTATTGTTACAGCAGTGCACGGCTGACGACTTTAGCACGATAGCTAATAATTTCAGTTTTTTATTAACCAAAAAAAGAATTACTATGATTACGAAAAATCAAAAAGTAAAGGGTTCGGTAATCAAGGTGTTACTGACTCTTCCGGTGTTTGCATTGTTGATTTTGCTTAACACTCAATGTGATAACACAAAACCTAATGATGAGAAACAATCTGCCGTAGTCAAAGCTGATGAAAACGCAGGTCAGCTTTTGGGAACTATTGTCGATAGATTCTCTGAAAAACCTATAGCATTCGCTACTGTTGTATTGGAAAAAGATGGCAATGACCTCTATTACACCACTTCCGACAAAAATGGAAGCTATAAAATAACAAGAATTAATGAAGGTGCTTATAATGTGAAAGTTAGTTGCGATGGTTATGAATCAGTCTCAATTAGAGCTGTTAATATTCCAGTTAAAAAACTCACATTCCAAGACTTCTGGTTGAAAAAGAATGATGCAGACGAGCCATCATCACAGAAAGTCGTTGCAAGTCAAGACTCCATTTACAGAGTTACAGAAGTGATGCCAGAATATCCTGGTGGACCAAATGAGATGATGAAATATCTTCAAGAAAACATAAAATATCCACAATCGGCCAAGGATAACAAGATTGAAGGTAGAGTGTTTGTTACTTTTGTTGTAGAAAAAGATGGTAGTATCAGCAACGCTGCAGTTTTGAGAGGTATTGATAAAGAATGTGATGCAGAAGCATTAAGAGTTGTTTCTTCAATGCCAAAATGGAATCCAGGAAAACAAGATGGAGAAAATGTAAGAACACAGTTTACAATACCTATTTATTATAAGTTTAATTAAAGGAAAGGCTACTTCGGTAGCCTTTTTTAAGTCTAAAGACTAAAGACAAAAGACTAAAGTTGTGATTTTTAGTCATGTAAAATAACCCAAAGTCTGTTGACTAAAAAAATAACCCACTATGAAAGATCTAGGAATAATCCTATAGAACGGTTTTAGTTAGGATCTGAGGATTTGGGGAATTGAGAATCTGAGGATTTGGGGAATTGAGGTGTGATTCTCAGTAACTCAGTATCTCGTGTCAACTTAAAAACAATCTGTATATCAACCAATTACCCTCCCGAAAAATTTTTAAAAACACTTGCTTTTTTGAAATAAAATTATAAAATTTGTAGCGCATAATAAAGTCTTGAGTTCACAGCAAAAAAATAAATCACTATGAAAACATTTAAAAAATTATCAGCAATTGCAATCATTTCTTTTGCAGTATTATTGTCGTCTTGCGATCCTGGTTATGACGACACTTACAAAGTAAGAAACGGTCTTGATAGAGATATCAAATTAACACAAGGAAGGGTCTATGGAACAAACGAAAATGTAAGACCTTCCGATACAATAATAATTAAACCTGATGAAACAAAAGAGGTATATCAGGAGGGCGGAATAGGCATTTCTCCATTTGATGGTAAAGATCAAAATATTGACTATATTCTTTACGAAGAATACAGACCTTACATCATTTTTGACGACAGCATTAATTATAAAATACTTGATTATAGCAATGAAGGAATAATAAAAACATTTGAAAAATCCATCTTCAAGAAATCTTGTTGGGAAATCTTGTCAAGAAACGAAAATGATAATGTACATGAAGTCCTTTATACTATAACAGAAGAAGACTATCAGAATGCTGTCGTTTTGAATAAATGCGAGCCAAAACCTGCTGTTGAAATTAATGGATATTCAGTTACCGAATGTCTCAGTAAAGACCGTGGACTAATGTATTATGATAATGATACGATTTATGTTACAGCCATAAACGACAGCAGTCTTATGATAAAAACCACAAGTACTTTATTCAATTGTTGCTCTGAAGAATTCTTTGGAGATGCATATTGGTATGAAAATAAAATTCGTATATCGATGTTTGAAATTGAAGGTGATCCATGTGACTGTGTATGTCCTAGAAGCGTTGAGTTTGTCTTGAGTAATTTGGAATTAGGAGAGACGTATAAAATTGATTTATTCAAAGATCTAAATGCATATGTATATTTCAGTTTTGAAGTCGTCTTTGAAAGAGATACAGATTTGATGTTTGTCAGATCGTAAGGAAATTAGGAGTTAGAAATTAACTTTGCGTTCCTTTGCGTCTTTGCGAGAGAAAATAATATCGATCACTGAGCTTGTCGAAGTGACAAACAAGATGCCTTCGACAGGCTCAGGCACCGTTCATAGCTCACAGCAAAAAAATAAAACCATGAAAAAACTACTACTCACAATCACACTTATTTTCTGCGGAATGTCACTTTTCGCGCAAAGCGTGATGCCTATTAAAGGTGTTTGTCTCGACGACAGAAATAAGGTTCTTGAAAATGTCGGCATTTATTCCATAGATTCTACATTGTTGGCTGTGAGTGATAATCAAGGACGATTCACATTGTTTTATTCAAAAGAAGGAGATTCTATTTTTGCTAGTCATCTAGCTTATGAGAATGTTAGTTGTGTCATCAATAAACAGGATTATACAAATACGCTCGTCATAAAGATGAATATCTTTTCAACGATTTTGCCGGAAGTTGAAATTGTAGGTAATATCCCTCGTGTGGCATACGATAACAAGGTTATAAGCATTGAAGATTATGAGATTAACGATAAAGGAATCTATATCATCGCTAAGAGAAGACGTAACGCAGCATTGCTCCATCTTAATTTCAATTGCGACACATTAAAGGAAATTAAGATTTCCAATAAGTTTTATAATCTTTTTAAAGATGTATATGGCGAGATGCATCTTGTCTCCAACAAAGAAGTTTGGCAAGTCGGTCATCTGATGATGAATGGTAAGTTTCTTGAGATGAGACTTCTCTATCATTCATCACTCGAAAATTTTCTAAAGTCTTTCTCTAATGTGGCCTGTGCTACCGATAGCATCGTCGTAACAGGACAATATTTCTTTTACAACACAGAACTTTATTATTATTTCTATAAGACCGACGGCAGTAAAAAACAGAATCTCTTACATCATATCATCGATAAAGAGGGAAGAGAACTGGCGATTAATATGAGTAAGTTCGGCGGATTCGATAGAGCTGGCAATATGTTCCAACGACCGATTTATAATCCGATATTTAAGACCGATAGTACTTTAGTATTATTCTCATTCAGTGAAGATAAGTCTATAATATATAATCATCTTGGAGAACAGATAGAAGAGAATCCTCTTGGATTCCATAAATACAAACATTGGAGCGGCAAGATGAAAGTGATTCAGAAATGGAATAAGAAAGTCATTCTTGATGAAGCGACTTCTAAGTTCTATACCACATTCCTGGAAGACGGAATCACAACTATAAAGAAAATTAATATTGAAAAAGGAACGGCCGAAACCGTTTCTGTCTTGGGAGGATTTCCTTTCATAGAGAATCTAAGAATCCATGGTGGCAAGGCTTATTTCTTGTTCTCCGATGATAATTCAGGAAACATGAGGTTGTATGAAGTAGCTATTGAATGAATGGGAGTAGAGACGTATTAATTACACCTTAAAAATGAACAATGAGTAATTGCTGCGTCTCAAAAATTAGATAGAATAAAAATGCATACCCAAAGTCCGTTGTCTGTTAAGAAAAAACGTTAAAATCTTTTATGATTTTTTTTCTTGACAAAAGTAGTTTGAGATTGTAAATTTGCAGAACAAATGTTAATGTATAGAACTATGTAAATATTCTAATTATGGAGAATTCGCCATAATTAAAATTAAGCACTCAGAGTCAAATAAACCACTATGAAAAAGTTCATTATCTTTTTAATCTTATCTCAAATATTTATCTTTGGATATTCGCAAAGTTATACTTGGCCTATTGCTGGGAAAAATGCTGGTGATGATGTCATATATAAACCTCAGTCTTATCTGGATGGAAATCTTCTTTATGCGGATTTGATAATACGAGCAGAATTTATGACACCAGTTGTGGCACCAACTGATGGAGAAATTGCTTCTTATTATTATACTTACCAAGATGCATATCAAAGATCAACGACTTATGGAGAAGTCAGTGATTGGTATAATGACTCATTAAAGTTCGTTGAATTTGGCGATATCGATATAAAGCACATTGGCGTAAGTGCAAAGATAATCGCGAAAGATGGCAGAAACATCTGGATTTCTGGATTGAGACCTTGTGATAACATTATTACAGGGAAAAATGTAAAATATGGCGACACAATAGGTTATGTCGGTTATTATTATAACATAATAAATCATCCATGTATTAACGTAATGATTTCGGAAAAAGGAAAGACTTCCGCTGGCGACCCGATGACTCCTTTCGGATTGCAAACAACTTTTAAGAAAATTAAAAATACTAAAAGAGCCACATCGCTGAGCAGAGAACAAGCTGTTGAAGATTACGCCATTCTTGTTGATGCATTGAAAGAAGGATTTCCTGGTCTGTATGATTATGTATCAGAAGAAGAATTTAATGATTATGTAAAAACACAATTTGATGGTTTCGCAGAGAATGTTCCTATGGAAATTTTTGATAGAACGATTACGGGAACATTATATAAGATAAAAGATAGTCATACGAGAGTGAAGAATCCTTACGATGAAAACCCAAAAACGAACTTGGTATCACTAAGTTATATAGATAGCAGTTTGATGGTTCATAGGACAGTGCCTGCTTATTCGCAATATCAAGGAAAAAAGGTGAAATCAGTCGATGGAATAGAATCCTATTCTTTGATGAATATGTTAAAAGATTATATACAAATGTATGACGGATATAACCAGTCTGGCATTGAAGAAGATTTAGCTGTAATGTTTGATTCACGATATTCTCGTTACATTCAAGATTTGGAAAGGAATCATGACCTGACATTAGAGTTTGAAGATGGGGAGATACAAACATTCAAAGCGGAATCAATAGGCGGTGGCAAATGTATATCATTAAAACCTTATATAAAAGATTGGTATATAATAAATCGTTTCGGACCAGGTTTGAATGGTGTCAATATGAAGAATATAAACGACAGCATCGCATATCTTGGAATACAAACTTTTGATTTGAAAGAAAAGCAGCTTGATGAAGTGGCGGATTTTATCAAGAAGATCAGTCGCGACAGCATCGATAATCTTATTATTGATATGAGAAACAACTTTGGCGGAAATGTCGAAGTATTGAATAAATTGTATTCATTTATCGCTCAGGATGATTTTCAACATGAAATGTACAATATAGTAACAAAGAAAGGAGATTTCGATTTCTTTAAGCATAGTACAAATCACGTTATGGGAGACATACTTTTTAATGATTATGAATACGATGAAAATTCCGGTTATTATGTCAAGTATCATAATGAAGTGTATTCTCCAGATACATCAGTGAATTATTCTGGAAAGGTTTATGTCATTACAAATGAATCAACCATGTCTGCCGCTTCTTCTTTTGCGGGATTGGTAAAGAAACAAGATAGGGGTGTTATTGTTGGGCGCGAGACAGGAACCGCATATCATCAAATGAAAGCTCTTAAATTTGAGAAACTATTTCTTCCAAATTCTTCTTACATAATAAACTTCCCACTTGTAAAAATTGTTGCCGACACGGTTTATAACGAATTGTTTCCATACGGACGCGGCGTGCTGCCTGATTATCCCGTAAGAATTTCATTAGAAGAAATAGAATGCAGAAATGGTGATAAAGTTCTCAATTATACATTACAATTAATTGAAGAAAACCAATATATCGAATGTCCGAAAATTGAAACAGTTGTAAAACAAGAACTTGATATTAAAGATAATGATATAAACAGAATATGGACTTGGATTATAGCAGCAGGCTTACTTTTGTTTGGGATTATGAAATTAGTGAGGAACAAAAAATGAATGTAATAATTGTGATATGACCCCAAAACTTGTAGTCTTGTTGTCATGTAGTCTTGTTGTCTTAAAAAATAAACCGCTATGAAAAAATTATTAACAATCATCACATTAGCACTGGCAATGCAATCTTGTTGTATAAAGATTATACATCCTTCATACGTAGAAGCCAGTTTCATGAGGAATCTTACCTCAGAACAGAAAAACAACGTCTATTGGACTTCCGATAGCACTTCGTTGTCAGACTTGACCAACGATGGTCGTATCTATGCTATCAATCCTAATCAGATGAAAGAACTGCTAGCTACAAAAGAAAAAGCAATAATTTACCGCTGGTTGCCAATATGTAAATCAGAGAATTGCACTTCATTGGGCTTGACTCAATCATATTGCGATGAAAAAGGCATTGAATTATTTGTGATTACAGACAGTTATACTGAAGCCTTTACACAGATTGAGAGCATAAAGAATCCTATGTTCTCGATAGATATAGCTTGTTTCAGAATTGAACTCATGGATTATGATGATGATTTATTCTACAAAGAACTCTTGGGAGATAAATACGACAAAAAGAATTATAGTCGTTTCTATTATTTTGAAAACGGAGAATTCGTTAGAACGTATCAAAATATCATAGAAGCAACTAAAGACTAATGTTCATTTATGGGTTGAAGCTAAAACTTTGCGTTTCTTTGCGCGAAAAATAATGTATATAACAACAAAAGGCTGCTTTAGGGAAGCCTTTTGTATATCTGTAGAGACGTCACTCCCGTGGCGTCTCATAATATCATATCTCAATGTCTTATTCCAAATAAGTGTATCCGTAAAGTCCTGATCTGTAGTTGGACAAGAATTCTTTTCCTTCTTCAACGGTGATTTTGCCTTGTTTAACGCAGCTTGTAACCCATGACTCAACTGTTCTAACTAATTTCTTTGGACTGTATTGTACGTATTCCAAAACTTCCGCAACTGTCTCACCGTCAATGATTTGGTCGATGTAATATCCTTTTTCATCAACAGTGACGTGAACAGCATTGGTGTCACCGAACAAGTTGTGTAAGTCGCCCAAAATTTCTTGATAAGCGCCAACCAAAAATACACCAATATAATAAGGGTCTTTTGTCTTGTTGTGAACTGGCAATGTATGTGATTGGTTCTTAGTTGTTACGTATGAAGAAACCTTGCCGTCAGAGTCGCAGGTGACGTCTTGCAATGTTGCCATTCTGCTTGGCTGCTCGTCCAATCTATGAATTGGTATGATAGGGAATATCTGGTCGATAGCCCAAGCATCTGGTAATGACTGGAATAATGAGAAATTGCAGAAATATTTGTCGGCCAACAATTTAGGCAAGTTGTTAAAGTCTTCAGGGATACGTTTTAACTCTGATGTCAACTGGTTGATTTCTCTTGCGATAGACCAGAACAATCTTTCAACTTTAGCTCTTGACTTGATGTCTAAAAGTCCGAGGCTGAACAAATCCAAGGCTTCTTCACGGATCTGTTGAGCGTCGTGCCATGTCTCAAGCATCGATGATTGTTTGTTTGTGAGCTTATCCCAAGCTTCGTTGAGTTCGTGAATCAACTCGTGATCTTCTTCTAAAATCTCTTCGTTTTCGTCCCATTCTGGCAATGATGCTGTTTCAAGTACTTCGAAAACGAGAACAGAGTGATGTGCTGTCAATGCACGTCCTGATTCTGTGATTACGTTAGGATGTGGCAAATCGTTTTTGTCGCAAGCGTCAGCAACAGAGAAGATTACGTCGTTGACATATTCTTGGATGCTATAGTTGACGCTGCTTGCGCTGCTTGAACGTGAACCGTCGTAGTCAACGCCTAAACCGCCTCCGACGTCAACGAATTCAATGTTGAATCCCATTTTATGTAATTGAACGTAGAACTGAGCTGCTTCTTTCAAAGCAATTTTGATGCTTCTAATCTTAGTAACTTGACTTCCAATATGATAGTGAACAAGACGCAAGCATTCTTTCATGTTGTTCTTTTCGAGATATTCAAGAGCTTCAAGCAATTCTGATGTTGTCAAACCGAATTTGCTGCCGTCGCCACCTGATTCTTCCCATTTGCCGCTACCAGAGCTGGCCAATTTGATTCTAACGCCGATGCTTGGAACGACTTTCAGACGTTTTGCAACGCGAGTGATGAGTTTTAACTCATTAAGTTTCTCAACAACGATGATGATTGTTCTGCCCATCTTCTGAGCTAAAAGAGCCAACTCAATGAAACTTTCGTCTTTATATCCATTACAGATAATCAATGAGTTAGTATCTGTATTTGATGCGATGATAGCATGTAATTCTGGTTTAGAACCAGCTTCCAAACCGATATTGAATTTCTTACCGTGGCTGACGATTTCATCCACAACAGGACGCATCTGGTTGACCTTGATAGGGAAGACGATGAAATTCTTTCCTTTGTATTCATATTCTTCAGCCGCTGACTTAAAACATGAATTGATAGTTTCAATACGAGTGTCGATGATGTCTGGGAAACGTATTAACATCGGAACTGAAACGTCACGGAGTTGCAATTCATCAACCAATTCGCGTAAATCTACAGAAGCACAACCTTCTCTTGGAGTTACGACAACATTTCCTTTGTCATTGATAGAGAAATAGTTTACGCCCCAGTTGTTAATGTTGTAAAGCTCTGCTGAATCTTCAATGCGCCATTTTCTCATAATTCTGTTTACTTTTTTCGTTAAAATAAATTCAATTACATGCTCATTCTAAAATGAGATGCAAATCTAGTAAAAAAAACACATTATTCATATTTAATAATGAAAATTTCTTGCTTAACTAAAATTATGTTGAACCATTGGTGTTGTTCGTTGTTTAGTGAGAAAAACAAATGAATTATGAAACGAACTAAATTTATTTACGCAATCCTAGGTGCTTTGTTCTTATTGCCTAATTTTGCAAAAGCACAAGAAGAAATTATTATCACGAAAAAACACCATCCTTATCATGGCGAGTTGTTGATTATCAATAATGATTTGCCACATGACAGCACATTTGTTATCATTTTTGAAGAAAACGCTCCAGAAAGATTCAACGCTCCTAAGACTCCGTCTTTTGCCTTTATGAGTAAAAGCCAGAAGTATATGATGGGTATTGGTGGCTATGTTAAAGGTACAATGTCGATGGATTTTAATGGCGCAATCAATAATGCGGCATATTTCACTACATCGGCAATTCCTGTAAATCCGCAGCCTGGCAATGATAAGCTTGTGCAATTCAATGCAAACCAAAGTACTTTATTCTACAACCTTGTTTCTCTTTCCGACAAAAAGACAAAGTTTGGCGCTTACATCAATATGAATTTCTCTGGTACAGGTTATACTCCTGAGATTCAAGATGCTTACATCACTTACGGTGATTTTCTTATTGGTAGAACAACCAGTCTTTTTACCGATGCCGCTGCAATTCCTCCAACCATCGACTCGGAAGGTCCTAATGGATTGACTTACAAGACAAATGATGTCTTGAATTTTAGAAGTCACTGGGGAAGAGGTAATCGTTTCAGCGCTGGTATCGGTCTCGAAATGCCATCGACAGATTTTACAGTATCTAATGAGCAACGTGTTACAAATCAATACATTCCAGACATTCCTTCATATCTCCAATATGCTTGGGGAAATAATAATGACAGCCATATCAGATTGAGCAGTTTGATTCGTAACGTCAATTATAGAAATGTAACACAAGACAAGGATAATATCATTTCAACTTATGCTTGCCAACTCAGTGGTTTGGTGACAGTTAAACAAAAATTAGTGTTCTACTATCAATGTGTTTACGGTAATGGTCTTACACCTTACATTCAAGATGTCAGCGGCTTGAAACTCGACTTTGTCCCTAGAATTGACAATAATAGAAAAGACAAAGATGAAGCTGGTAAGTTAGAACAGGTTACATCAATGGCGTATTATGCCGGTCTGCAGTACAACTTCACTCCAAGAGCGTTTATGTCGTGCACATTCAGTCAAGTGGCTGTTGAATTACCTGATTATTACAAAGATACAGATATGTACAAAGAAGCATATTATTTAGCAACTAACTTTTTCTGGTACGCAAAACCTAATGTACAATTCGGTGCAGAGTATCTTTACGGTAAACGCGTTGACCAAAATGACGACAACGGTCATGCAAACAGAATACAGCTAATGCTGCAATATAACTTCTAATTTTACTGATTTTTTCATGGTTGGGCTGCTTGTTTGAGCAGCCTTTTTTGTATGTTTGCAAAAAATATTTAACAATGAAATTAATCATAGATTGCGGTTCAACAAAGGCTGATTGGGTCATCATAAATGATAAAAATATTGTTGTTTCTTTTCAAACAGAAGGCTTTAATCCTAACTATACTGATAAAAAATATATTTCAAGTATAATTTTAGGTAACACCATATATAATCCATATATTCAAGAAATTACTGATGTTTTCTTTTATGGTTCAGGTTGCGGAAAAGAAGAGAATTGCGCCTTGATCAAAGATATTTTATCATCAGTATTTATTAATGCAGAAATCAAGGTCACACACGACATGTTGGCGGCTTGTCATGCTCTTTTAGGCGACCGAAATGGAATCGCCTGTATATTAGGAACAGGTTCTAATTCATGTCTTTATGATGGAAAAGAAATTACAGAAAAATCTATTTCATTGGGATATGTCGTTGGCGACGAAGGCAGCGCCAATCATATTGGAAAAGCTTTGATTCGTGATTATTTCTATCAAAAAATGCCTGCTGATTTGTCTGAGAAAATGGAAAAAGAATATGACATAAACATATCTGATTTTATAGAAAATGTTTATCATAAGAATCAGGTTTCCAAATATTTAGCGGAGTTTTCTAAATTCGCTTACGCCAACAAAGAACATGATTACATAAAGAATTTATGTTCAAAATGTTTCAGTGAGTTTATAGAATACTTTATCTTAAATTTCAAGACAAGTTTAAACACAGAAATAGGTTTTGTTGGATCAATTGCATATTATTTTCAAGACATATTATCCGAATGTCTTGAAGATAAAGGTTTGAAAATAAGTAAGATAGTTAAAAATCCTATCGAAGGACTTATTGGTTATTATTCTCAGAAATGACAGTTTTGATGTAATTTATCATTTCTGGAATTTCGTCAATAGTAAACCATTGGTAATCATTATTCTTTCTTAACCAAGTCATTTGTCTCTTGGCATATTGGCGTGTGTCTATTTTGATTTGCTCTATAGCTTCATTAAGGCTGACTTTTCCGTCAAAATATTCGAATAATTCTTTGTAACCAACAGTGTTTAAACTGTTTAGGTGGCGTTTGGGATACATTGCCTTTGCTTCTTCGAGAAGACCTTCCGAAATCATATTCTCAACTCTTTGGTTGATTCTTGAGATGAGTTCGTTTCTTTCCCAAAGCAATGCGACCTTAATTATCTTAAAATCACGGACTTTTGCGGTATTGTTTCGGAAAGAAGAGTAGGGAAGTCCTGTTTGATAGCAGACTTCCACAGCGCGTTGAAGTCGTCTTGGATTATTTTTATCAACGATATTATAATATTCGGGGTCGAGGCGCTGTGTTTCATTCTGAAGAGCTGCCAATCCGCCGTCTTCGTACAATTTAGTGACTTTATTTCTAGTTTCTTCTGAGATGTCTGGAATTGAATCGAGTCCTTTGCATACTGCGTCTATAAACAATCCGGAGCCGCCAGTGAGAACTACGCTATCGTGATTTATGAAAAGTTTTTTTAACAAAGAGAGTACGTCGTTTTCATAATCTGCCACATCATATTTATCTTCTACTTTGAGATTATGAATCATATAATGCTGAACTTCAGATTGTTCTTCTTTTGTTGGTGCTGCTGTTCCTATGGGCAGTTCCTTGTAAAATTGGCGGCTATCGGCTGAGATTATCTCAGTGCCGAGGGCTTTGGCCACTTTGATGGCGGTAGCGGTCTTGCCCGAGGCTGTCGGACCTGCTATTATGATAAGATATTTGTCCATCATTTCTCGATTTTATTTGGAACAGGTCCGTTTGATTTAACTTCAATAGGTTCTGTAACTTCTTGTATTACAGATAATCCCAATTTGATACCTTCGGCTTTCATGAATTCGTATGCTTCTTGGAAGTTATTTCCTATAATTCCGTCCAGCACAGCTTCTCTGATGGCTGTTTTGATAATGCCAACATTTCTTCCTTCTGTAATGCCGAAAGTTGTCATGATGACTTCGCCATTGACAGGAGGCTGCCAGTTCCTGAGGTGGTCTTTCTCTTCCAATTCTTTAAGTTTCTTTCTGACCAATTGGAAGTTATTGTGATATTTGTTTCTCTTTTCTTCATTCTTTGATGTGATGTCGGCATCGCATAAAATCATCAAATCATCAATGTCGTCGCCAGCGTCGAAAAGCAAACGTCTTACGGCTGAGTCAGTTACTTCCTCTTGTACCAAAGCGATAGGGCGGAGGTGAAGCGAAATGAGTTTCTGGACATATTTCATCTTTTCATTAAGCGGCAATTTCAACGCTGCAAAAATCTTAGGTGTCATTTTGGCACCTTTTGTCTCGTGACCATGGAATGTCCATCCAATACCTTTGTCGTATTTTTTTGTCAGAGGCTTGGCGATGTCGTGAAGTACAGCAGCCCATCTCAACCATAAATCACCGCCTGCATCTGCAACGTTATCAAGTACTTCCATTGTGTGATAGAAGTTGTCCTTATGACCTCTGCCGTCTTGGACATCAACGCCTTTTAATGCGGCAAGCTGTGGGAAAATTATTTTTAACAAACCTGAAGCGTCTAACAGTTTAAATCCAATGCTTGGTTTTGGAGAAAGTATCATTTTATTAAGCTCTTCATTGACGCGTTCCATTGAGATTATCTTGATTCTCTCAGCGTTTCTTTTAATTGAGTTAAATGATTCAGCCTCAATGGTAAAGTTAAGCTGTGTGGCGAAGCGTATTGCGCGCATCATTCGTAGAGGGTCGTCAGAATATGTGATGTCAGGGTCTAACGGTGTTCGTATGATTTTGTTTTTCAAGTCTTCAACGCCATTGAACGGGTCTATAAGCTCTCCGAAATTCTCTTCGTTGAGGCTTATGGCTAAGGCGTTGATAGTGAAGTCTCTTCTGTTTTGGTCGTCTTCTAAAGTTCCATCTTCAACCATTGGCTTTCTGCTTGAAGGCTCGTATGACTCTCTTCTTGCCCCGACGAATTCTATCTCTTTGTCTTTCATGCGAATCATCGCTGTGCCAAAACGACCATAGTATTTCACATCTTTTTTTGCGTCGATAAGGCTGGCGGTTTTTCTTGCTAACTCAATTCCGCTTCCAACTGTCACAACGTCAATGTCGTTTGAAGGTCTGTTAAGTAAAATGTCACGGACATAGCCGCCAATGACGTATGAGTCATAATTGAGTTCGCGGCTGGCCTTTGTTATAACCCTAAAAAACTTATTGTTTATATATTCTGACAAATTCTTCATAATCTGCAAAGGTAATAAATTTTCTCTTTAGAAAGAAAAAGAAAAGCGCATCAAATGACGCGCTTTATATTGTTGATTGAAATAGTTATTCTGTCAATATTCTTTCTCCAGCAGGAATTACGTTGACAATCATTTCGTCTTTTGCATCATCATAGTCGATAATGATTTTTTCGCCTATGTTAATTTTTGTTTTGATTATCTCTTCTGCCAAAACGTCTTCTACGTATCTTTGTATTGCACGTTTCAAAGGTCTTGCTCCATATTGGTCGTCCCAGCCTTTTTCAGCGATATAATCATGGGCTTTTTCTGTAAGTTCCAGTGAGTAACCCATCTCGTCGATTCGTTTAAAGACTTTCTTTAACTCAACATCGATAATCTTATGAATATCAGTTTTTTCTAATGAGTTAAATATTAACACATCGTCGATGCGGTTGAGGAATTCAGGGGCGAAAGAACGTTTCAGAGCGTTTTCGATAACGCTGCGGCTGTATTCGTCTTTTCCGTCCTTTTTAGCTTGAGTTCCAAAGCCTACGCCTTGTCCGAAGTCTTTCAGCTGACGAGAACCGATGTTTGACGTCATGATGATAATAGTGTTTTTGAAGTCAACTTTACGACCTAAGCTGTCGGTGAGTTGGCCGTCGTCCAGCACTTGAAGCATGAGGTGGAACACGTCTGGATGCGCTTTTTCAATCTCGTCAAGGAGAACGATTGAATAAGGCTTGCGACGAACTTTTTCTGTCAGTTGTCCGCCTTCTTCGTATCCGACGTAACCAGGAGGCGCTCCCACCAAACGAGACACGGCGAATTTTTCCATGTATTCACTCATGTCAATTCTGATTAAAGCGTCTTCAGAATCAAAGAGATATTTTGCTAAAACCTTGGCGAGATATGTCTTTCCAACGCCTGTAGGTCCTAAGAAAATGAAGCTTCCGATAGGTTTGTTAGGGTCTTTTAAGCCTGCTCTGTTGCGGCGAATAGCACGAACTATCTTCTTGATGGCGTCGTCCTGACCTATTACAGAACCTTGTATTTCAGACTCCATATTCATGAGTTTGTCACTTTCGTTATGAGCGATTCTTTGTACAGGCACGCCTGTCATCATGGCAATGACTTCTGCAACGTTTTCTTTAGTAACGACTTGGCGATTTGAGTTGCTGTCGGCTTCCCATTCTCTTTTCTCAGCTTCGAGTTTTTCAAGAATTATCAATTCCTCGCTGCGGAGTTCGCCGGCGTCTTCAAACTTCTGTTCTGTGATGGCTGTTTTCTTGAGTTCACGGATTTCTTCCAATCTCTGTTCGTATTCGCTGATTTTAGAAGGAACATTCATGTTGCTGATATGAACTCTTGAGCCTGCTTCGTCTAATGCATCGATGGCTTTGTCTGGAAGACAACGGTCTGATATATAACGTTCTGTGAGTTTTACGCAAGCTTCAATAGCTTCAGGTTCGTATTTGACCAAGTGATGGTCTTCGTATTTATCCTTAATGTTATTTAAGATTTCTACGGTTTCTTCTGGAGTTGTTGGCTCAACTAGAACCTTTTGGAAACGACGTTCCAGAGCTCCGTCTTTCTCGATATATTGACGGTATTCGTCTAAAGTAGTAGCGCCTATGCATTGGAGTTCGCCTCTGGCGAGAGCTGGTTTCAGCATGTTACTTGCGTCAAGAGAGCCGTTAGCGTTGCCTGCGCCTACGATGGTGTGAATCTCATCAATGAAGAGAATTATATCAGGGTTTTTCTCTAACTCGTTGAGTATAGATTTGATACGTTCTTCGAACTGGCCTCTGTATTTTGTTCCTGCGACAACAGAAGCGAGGTCGAGCATGATTATTCTTTTGTTATAAAGAGCGCGTGACACTTTGCGCTGAACGATTCGAAGGGCCAATCCTTCTGCGATTGCAGACTTGCCTACGCCTGGCTCGCCAATAAGGATAGGGTTGTTTTTCTTGCGGCGGCTGAGAATCTGAGCCACGCGTTCAAGTTCTTTTTCGCGTCCTACGATAGGGTCGAGGCGCTTTTCCTCTGCAGCACGTGTCAAATCACGACCAAAGTTGTCCAGCACTGGAGTTTTGGACTTTGAGTTGGATGGTGACTTGTGAGCAGGTTCCTTTGGCTTAACTTCTTCTATATCATCATCATCGAAAAGCGTGTCTTTTGGTTCTTCCACTATATCTTCATTTATAGGGTTTGGCTTGATGATGCCGCTTCCTTTTAATTTGTTTTTGAAAATATCGTAATTAATTCCTTCGTATTCAAGACGTTGAGAAACAATGTTGTTGTCGTCATGAAGTATTGCAAGCATAAGATGTTCTGGATCTACGAACTCACAATTAAATTCTTTCGCAACGATGTAAGTAAACTTCAAGGCTCTTTCGGTTTGTTTGGTAAGAGGAATGTTGTCAGAAACATTTTTCTCTATAATGTTTGACTTTATAGATGCAACTAGCTTTTGCTTAAATGCTTCAATATCAAGTTTTAACTCGTCAAGAATATGAGTCACTCCATTATCCTTGCCATCAATGATTCCTAAAAAAAGATGCTCCAAGCCTATGTATGAGTTTCCCAATTTCACAGCTTCCTCATGACTACGAAACATTATTTCACGAACTCTTGGAGAAAATTTTGCGTCCATATTTTATTTCTATTATTTACAAATCAATTTATGTTTATAACAAATCAATTCCATTTTTGTCATGTCTGACAGAAAATTTTGTGCAAATATACAAACAAAATCCAAACCAATTTTTCATCTGTCAGTAAATAACATTTCGTCGAAAAAAAAATCGCAAAAAAATAATTTTTAATAGAGAATACAAAACGAAAAAAACATTATCTTTGCTACTTAATTTTAAAGAAAAAATATCTAAAATATAAATGATGGAAGAACAATTAGGAGGAGAAAGAATAATTCCTATTAACATTGAGAATCACATGAAAACATCGTACATCGACTATTCGATGTCTGTTATTGTTGCTCGTGCGCTTCCTGATGTTAGAGATGGATTGAAACCTGTACACCGTCGTATATTATACGGTATGATGGATATGGGCTTGTTATCAAATCGTCCTTATAAGAAATCTGCCAAGGTTGTAGGTGAGGTTTTAGGTAAATATCACCCACACGGTGACAGCTCCGTTTATGATGCTATGGTTCGCTTGGCTCAGGAATGGAACATGCGTTATCCTATGGTAGATGGACAAGGTAACTATGGTTCTATCGACGGTGACGGCGCAGCTGCGATGCGTTATACAGAAACCAGATTAAGAAAGATAGCAGAAGAAATGCTGATCGACTTGGACAAAGACACAGTCGATTTCCAAAATAACTATGACGATTCTGAAAAGGAACCTGTCGTGCTTCCAGCCTTGATACCAAACCTCTTGGTAAATGGCGCAAGCGGTATCGCTGTCGGTATGGCAACTAATATGGCGCCTCACAACTTAAGTGAAGTCATCGACGGTATAGTGGCATATATCGATAATAAAGACATAACAATCAGCGAGTTGATGCAATATATCAAAGCTCCTGATTTTCCTACTGGCGGTATCATTTACGGCTATGAAGGCGTAAGAGACGCTTTTGAGACAGGTCACGGCCGTATCATTTTAAGAGGCGAGACAACTATTGAACAACACGGCAACCACGAGAGAATCATCGCTACATCAATACCTTATCAGACAAACAAGGCTGACATGATCAAGAAAACAGCCGATCTTATCAATGATAAGAAACTTGAAGGTATTTCAGACATCCGCGACGAATCCGACCGTAAGGGTATGCGCATCGTTTATGAATTGAAGAAAGATGCAGTGTCAAGCGTGGTCCTTAATAAGTTGTATCAAATGACAGGATTGCAGAGTTCTTATTCTGTTAATAATGTCGCTCTTGTGAAAGGTCGTCCTTACACTTTGAATTTAAAACAACTCATCCAATATTATGTAGAGCATCGTCATGAAGTCGTTATTCGTCGTACTCAACACGACTTGAGAGAAGCAAAGAAACGCGCTCATATATTGGAAGGTCTTGCTAGAGCAATAGACATCGTTGACCAAATCATCGCAACAATCCGTGCATGTAAAGGCGGTTCTTCAGAGGCAAAACAAGCCTTGATGGAACAATATGGATTTGATGACCCACAGGCAGCAGCAATCGTGGCTTATCGTCTCGGTCAGTTGGCTGGATTGGAAATCAAGAAGATATTAGATGAATTGGAACAATTACAAAAACTTATTCAACATCTTCAAGAAATCCTCGACAACGAAGGAATGCAGTTTGATATCATCAAGACTGAACTTCTTGCAATTAAAGAAAAATACGGCGATGAAAGAAAAACAACAATCGTCCACTCAGCCGACGATATCAGAATTGAAGACTTAATTTCTGATGACCCTGTTGTTGTTACAATTTCTCACCTTAATTATATAAAACGTACAAACCTCAGCGAATACAGAAGACAGAGTAGGGGTGGCAAAGGCTCAAAAGGCTCTGATGCTCGTGATGAAGACTTCATCGAACATCTCTTCGTGGCAACAAACCACAACTACATGCTGTTCTTTACTGAAAAAGGCAAATGCTTCTGGCTCAGAGTATTCTCAATTCCTGAAGGAACAAAGACAAGCAAGGGTAGAGCAATTCAAAATCTTATCAACCTCGAACCAGGCGATAAAGTCAAGGCGTTTATCAACGTGCCAACTTTGAGCGACGAAGACTTCATCAATAATAACTTTGTCATTATGGCAACTAAGAAAGGTATTATTAAGAAGACTACATTGGAAGCTTACTCACGTCCACGCCAAAACGGTATCATTGCATTGACAGTTAAAGACGGTGATGAATTGTTGTCAGTATGTCTAACAAATGGCCAACAAGAAATGTTAATGGCATTGCGCTCAGGTCGTGCAATCCGCTTCAACGAAAGCACTGTAAGACCAATGGGTAGAAGCGCTTCTGGCGTTAAAGGCGTTACATTGGCTGATGAAAATACAGATGAAGTAGTTGGCTTGATATGCGTCGATCCAAACGGTTCTTCAGACATCTTGGTGGTTTCTGAAAAAGGTTACGGAAAACGTTCTGAATTAGACGAATATCGTATCACTAACAGAGGCGGTAAAGGTGTTAAAACACTCAATATCACAGATAAAACTGGTGATTTGATTGCAATAAAAGACGTTAAAGATGGCGATGACTTGATGATTATCAATAAATCTGGTATCTTAATCCGTATTGCTGTCGATACATTGAGAGTGATGGGCCGCGCAACACAAGGCGTCCGTCTGATTAACTTACGTAATAATGATGAAATAGCCGCTGTTACAAAAGTAAGCGCCGACATCATTGAAACAGAAGACGAATTGTTAGATGAAACAGAAATGACTGATAACGAGCAAATCATCGATGAAATCGTTGAGGTACAAGAAATAGACGAAGCTGTCGCATCAGAAGAAACAAATGATTCATCAGAAGAATAATTAAAATCAATCAATAACAACACAAAAATTAAAAAAATGAAAAAAGTGACATTTTTAGTAGTTATGTTAGCATTCTTGGCTAATGTGGCTATGGCACAAAACAAAGAAAGCGTTAACGCTCACAATTACAGAAAAAATGCTCAAAGTTATATACAAACTGCAGAGCAATTTAAGGCTCAAAATAGAGCAGATAAAGCTGCAAAAGAAATGAACAACGCTAAAATTATGATTGAAAGAGCGAAAACATCTATCGATTTGGCAGCTGAACATGAAGAAACAAAAAATGTAGCAAAAACATGGCATTACTATGGTATAGTTTATTATATCATCGCTTCATATCCTGAATTTCATGAAGTTGATGCTGATGCATTATCAAAAAGTGCTTACGCATTCGGTAAAATCGCTGAATTAGATCAAAAATACTACAGAGACAATTATGGCGACATTTACCAACATGTCAATTCAATCACATCTCAATATTTCAACCAAGGTGCAGTAGCATACGAATCACAAGATTATGTAAAAGCAATCGAAAGCTACAAGAAAGCTTACGAAACAAAGGCTATCATAGGTGAAAAAGATAATGAGGCTTTGATGGTCGCAGCACAAATTGCAGTTATGGCTGGTGAATACAATACAGCTATCGAGCTCTGCACAACATTATTAAATGACTCATACGAAACACCTCAAGTTTATCAATACATGGCAATCGCTCAAGGTGGCATGGAAAACAACGACGCTATGGTTGAATATTTACAAAAAGGTAGAGAATTATTCCCAGAAGATGAAAGCCTCATCAACGAACAAATCAACGCTTACTTGAAATTAAAGAGAGAAGCTGAAATCGTTGACCAAATTGAAGAAATGGCAATTAAACAAACAACAAATCCTGTTTATTACTTCATTTTAGGTACAATCTATGGCAACACAGAATCATCATTATACAACATTGAAAAAGCATTAGGTTACTATCAAAAAGTTCTCGAAATTGATTCAAACCACGTTGATTCATACATTAATATTGGTAGTATGTACATCGACAAATCTGCAGCTTTATACAATGCAGCTAACGAATTAGGTTTCGATGCAGAATCACAAAAGAAATATGACGTTATGGTTGCTGAAGCAAAAGGCTATGATGAACAAGCATTGCCATACGTTGAAAAAGCATACGAATTGCTTCCAGACGATGCAGCTATCAAACAAGCTTTGAGAACATTATATATCCGTTTAAAAATGATGGACAAAGCTAAGGCATTAGAATCAGCAGAATAATATACTGATTATAATATTAATGAAGTCGTGGAGTAGAATTTGCTTCACGACTTTATATTTTACAAATACTATTTAACATAATGTATATTATTTACCAAAAGGGGAAGTTTTAAATTTATAATAAAATATCCTGATTTTCAATATGTTTGCAAAAGTTGATTTTGATGTTTCTTAATCAAATTTAACATAAGTACTCGTAAAAGTTAATTGTTGTTAAAAAGCAATTTTATTATCGTTTAACATATTTTCGTACAATTTTTTTTGATACCTTTGCTAATGAGAATCAAAAGTAGTTTTCTTTTTTAATTCTTTAGTAATCAATAATTAAAATATAGCGCGAAATGGAAATTCAAGGTAAAGTAGTTCGTTTAGGTGGTTTAACCGAAGGAACAAGTGCTCGCGGAGCATGGAGAAAACAAGAACTTATTATAGAGACTATTGAGCAATATCCAAAACATGTTTGTTTGGTTTGCTGGGGCGACCGCGTTGCTGAAGCTCAAAACTTCACTCCAGGTCAAACAATTAAAGCTCAAATCAGCATTGAGTCTAGAGAATTTAACGGCAAATGGTACACTGATGTCAGACCTTTCAGATTCGATTTGGAAGTCCCACAACAACCACAACCAGCACAACAATTTCAACAGCCAATGCAGCAACCAATGATGCAGCCACAACAATTTGCATCACCGTCATACGAGCAAAACAATATTCCTGTAACAGAATATTTTGAAACTGACAATGGTGATGATTTACCATTTTAAAAGTAAAAAAAGACGCTTTCGAGCGTCTTTTTTCATTCTTTAATAATCGATAATATTTGACCGCTATTCGTATCAAATGTTAATTTCGTCTTGTTGATTGGAACTAAAATGATGTTTCCTAACTGGCTTATCTTCACTCTGTTTTCGTATATTTTCTTTTCTCCCAACATAATATTCATTGTGGCATTAGCTGGTGTCCTGTAAAATAACTTGTTGTTATATTTGTTATTTTCAATGTCATCTTTTGATAATTTATTGATATTAGAACTGATAGCTATGTCGGAGAAATTAATTTTTACAGACTCCCCTGCTTTGTTGTTAAATCCTTCTGTTTCAGAGAATTTTGCTATTACAATTGAATTTTTGCCTTCTTCTGGAATTACATAGAACGATTGTGTAAAAGTTTCTTTTGCTGACTTGCCTAAAAACATACTTAAGTACTCATTTTCCAGCTCTTTAATCTGTTCAACCATGTAATTTATAGTGTTACCATAGTTAACTTCTTGATAGCCTGTTATTAAGTCGAAATATGAAACTCTTATTTTTTTGATTTCTTCTATAACAGAAAGCGCAATTTCATGTTCGGTTAATTTGACGTTATTATCATCGTCATCGTCTTCATTGATTGGAATGTAATAAAAATCAGAGAGTTGTTCGTTAATTGGAAGCTCGTTCTTGATGAAAACATTTTCTTTACTGTCTGTTGTATTGAATGATTGTCCAAACGATTCAATGACGCCTTCTGAATTTAAATCTAAGTTAATGCTAATACTTTCTTTGCTTTTTTCATCAATGACTGTTGAAATAAAGAAAACCATATTAGGATCAGCTTCTGTTAAAGTGCTGACATCTACTTTTTTAATGGCATAAGTGGTTTTGTTTTCCTTGATGTAGTTGTCGGTATTTAACATTTCTTTTGCATAAGAATAGTATTTTCCTTTTACCTCTTGTGTTTTTTCAATAGTGAAATCCACTTTTATTATGTTGCGTGGTAAATGATAATAGAAACCATCAGTTTCTTTGTTGTTTACATTTTTTGCGTAATTTGTAACATATTGAGCATTAGCTTTAAAGCCTGCAACAATAATAACTAAAAACAGTAATAATTTTTTCATTTTATAATTTTATTTGACAATTTCTTTTTTGCTTATTAATAAAAGAGCTGTAAATGTTAAAAATCCATTGACAATCAATATCTCAAATCCAAATTGATAGCCAAAGAATATATCTTTTGAATAAAGATTCAAGATGTAACTTATTATAGGTGAACTTAAAGCGATAATAGGTACGTATTTGTCATTAGGCTTTCTGTTTTTAACAAAAAGTCCGAATGTGAAAAGTCCTAACAACGGACCATAAGTATAGCCTGCAATTTCAAATATTTTATCTATTAGTGATTCATTATGAAATGGTCTGAACATTATTATCACAAGTAGATACAAAAAGGCGAATCCGATGTGAATGTATTTTCTGTATCTGATTTTTTGTTCTTCAGATATTTTGTTGTTTTTATCAAAATGTAAGAAGTCGAAGCAAAGTGTTGTGGTCAAAGCTGTTAGAGTTCCGTCAGCGCTTGAGTAACCAGCAGCGATTAAGCCGAGCATAAATATGATGCTGGTGAGTTTGTCAAGCGAAAATGCTACTGTAGGGAAAATTTTATCGTTAACCACTACTCCATTTGCATTTGTTGGCAGATGTAATCCTGTTTCTTGTGCGTAATAAATCAATGCAGCACCGAGCGACATGAATAAAATATTCACTATTACAAAGAAAAAACTTGATGTGAGGACATTTTTTTGCGCATCTTTCAACGATTTGCAAGTAAGATTTTTCTGCATCATATCTTGATCTAAACCAGTCATTGTTATGGTTATGAATGCTCCACTAAGTATTTGTTTAACAAAGAACTTGCTGTGTGACCAATCAGTCTCAAACAGTTTTGTAAAGCCTCTTTCTGTAGAAATCGACATTAGTTCAGCGTATGAAATATTAAGTTTTTTAAGGATAATCACAACCGTCATCGCCGCAGCAAGGATAAGGAAAGTCGTTTGTAATGTGTCGGTCCACACTACAGTCTTAATTCCACCTTTAAAAGTGTAAACTAATATTATCACAATAAAAATCACAGCTGGAACCCAGAACGGAATACCCCATGCTTTAAAGACGAATTCATATAATACAAAGACAACCAAATACATGCGTATTGCAGAACCGACTAATCTTGATATTATGAATAATAATGCTCCTGTCTTTTCAGATGACTTGCCGAATTTTATTTCTAAATATGAGTATATTGAAGTTAGGTTCAGTTTATAATATAAAGGTAGAAGCATGAATGCAATAACTGCATAACCAATGATATAGCCCAAGACAATTCCGAAATATGTGAATTGTCCGGAATAAACTCCTCCTGGGACTGACATAAATGTCACTCCTGATAATGAGGCTCCTATCATTCCGTAAGCGACAACAAACCAAGGTGATTTTCTGTTGCCTGTGAAAAATGTGTTGTTGCTGGTTTTTCTTGATGTAAAATGCGCAACTAATAATATTAATAAAGTGTATGCAACAAAAACTACAAGTATGAGATTTTCCATATTTTATAACATTTTTGCAAAATCATAAAGAGATTCATATCTTGAATCTGGATTGAGTTTCAGTTCGTTATCTCCTACAAAAACAGTTTTCATTCCAGCATTCATTCCAAATTCCACATCGGAATTCATGTCGCCGACCATTATAGATTTAGACAAGTCAATTTCAGGAAAATCATTTTTTGCAAACAAAGCCATTTTAGGACTAGGTTTTCTATAATTGTCAGCAACAGTTTTTAACTGAGGGCAAAAATAAACTTTGTCAACTTTTCCGCCTTGATTTTCAATCTGTTGAATCATGTGTTTATGAACTGTTTCAACATCTTCCATTGTCATTATTCCTTTGCCTACGCCTTGTTGGTTTGTTACGACTATGATTCTTTTGAATTTATCTTTAAAAATTTTAAAAGCGTCAATAACGTTAGGCAAGAATTCGAACTCTTCTATTTTAGTTACGTAACCATCTATGATTCTTACGTTTATAACGCCATCGCGATCCAAGAAAAGTGTCCAGTCTTTTTCTATTATGTTTTTCCAATCCATGATTATTTAGGGAAAATTGTTGATTCAATGATTTCGCAAATAATATGTCCAACCATAATGTGGGCTTCTTGGATTCTTGGAGTGCAAGTACTTGGAACATTGAGTAATACGTCACACATATCAACCATTTTTCCGCCCTTCTTCCCTGTCATTCCAATGACTGTCATTTTTTTTCTTTTAGCAGCTTCTACAGCCTTAATAATATTGTTTGAATTGCCGGAAGTGCTGATGGCTATAAGTATATCATTTTGGTTTGCAGAAGCTTCTATCATTCTAGAGTATATTTCATCGAAGGAATAATCATTAGCTACAGCTGTGAGGTAGCTTGTGTTGACGTGCAATGCTTCAGCGTTTAGAGGTTTTCTGTCATAATAGAAGCGTCCGCTCAGTTCTGCTGCGATATGTTGTGCATCGGCAGCGCTTCCTCCATTGCCGCATAAATGAATCTTGCCACCTTTCTGTAAAGAATCGATACACAAAAAAGCCGCATTTTCGATCTTTTTTAGAAAAACGCTATCTGTTAAGATATCTTCTTTTACTTTTATTGAATCTTTAATGATATTTTCGATGGACATGTTACTTTTTTTTGCAAAAATAATAAAATTAAATCATAAAAATGCGGATATTTGCAAGCATTTTCAAATGAATAAATGTATTTATTTAACAAAATATTTTTTAAGATATGAAAGGAATTTATACGGTACTTTTGTTAATTGTTTCAAACATCTTTATGACGTTTGCATGGTATGGTAATTTGAAGTTGTCGGAGATGAAAATCATGACTGATTGGCCTTTGATTCTGATAATTTTATGCAGTTGGGGCTTGGCATTCTTCGAATATTCATTTATGATTCCAGCAAACAGAATTGGTTCAGAAATAAACGGCGGACCATTTTCGCTGGTCCAGCTTAAGGTTATCCAAGAGGTTATCTCATTGACTGTCTTTATGATTATCAGTGTCACAATCTTCAAAAACGAGACTTTAAGATGGAATCATCTGATTGGTTTTGGATTTTTGGTTTTAGCAGTTTATTTTATTTTCAAAAAATAGTTAAAAACGATTCTTTTATTAAAAAAAAGATATATCTTTGGAAAAAATAAAAAGTTAAGAGTTATGAAATTTTACGATATTGATTCTGTGTTTATTTCCGGAAAATATGCCGGTGAAACCTTAGCAGAAGTCTTTGAAAAAGACCCTAAGTACATCAACTATTGTCAAGAGAATGATGACGATTTTTATGTATCGCCAGAAGTCATGAAAGAGTTAAGATCACTTGCTCGCGATCATAAGTTGTTAACTCAGGATTTGGATAAAATGACAGACGATGAGTTGGCTGAATTTATGGAAGAAATGAACGACATCGACGTATTTGATGAAAACAATTTCGATGATGACTTCGACTGGGATGCAGAAGATGATATCTTTGCAGAGTTCGAGGACGAATATGACATCGAAGATGAAGATTATAATATTGAAGATTTCGAAGATCAAATGTTTTAAATATGAAGCAAAAAAGAGTCATGAAAATGACTCTTTTTTTTATATCTTCTCTGCTATTCCGTATTGTTTTTTATTCGCTGAGTTGGTTTGAATCAGTTCTGCTAGAAAACCTGTCAGGAAGAACTGGCTTCCAATAATCATGCATATCAAAGCCAAATAAAACAAAGGTCTGTCTGTCATTCCATACACTGAGTTGAATATTTTTTGGAAAGCGAGATAAATGCCCATTATGAAACCTGCGAGGAATAATATAGTTCCGAGTCCTCCGAACAAGTGCATCGGTCTTTTTCCGAATTTAGATATGAATGAGATTGTGAGTAAGTCCAAATAACCTCTTACGAATCTGTTCATGCCGAATTTTGTCGTTCCGAATTTTCTCTTTTGATGTTGGACGACTTTTTCTCCTATATGACCGAAACCTGCAGCTTTAGCGATGACAGGAATGTAACGGTGCATTTCTCCGTAAACCTCGATGTTTTTCACGACGTCGTTGCGATAAGCTTTCAGACCGCAGTTGAAGTCGTTGAGTTTGATTCCCGTCATAAGACGTGTGGTGAAGTTGAAGAATTTTGAAGGTATGTTTTTGGCGAATTTAGAATCGTAACGTTTTTTCTTCCATCCAGATACGAGGTCGTAGCCTTGGTTCTTTATCATATCGAAGAGACCAGGGATTTCATCTGGGCTGTCTTGAAGGTCGGCGTCCATTGTAATGACGACGTCTCCTTCTGCTATTTTGAAACCTTCGTTGAGGGCTGGAGATTTGCCGTAATTTCTTCTGAAACGAAGAGCTTTTATGTTTTCGTTGTTTTTTGATAATTCTTTGATTATATGCCATGAAGAGTCTGTTGAACCATCATCGACGAAGATAATCTCGTATGAGAATTTATTTTCGTTCATGACGCGTCTGATCCAAGACTCCAATTCTGGAAGTGATTCTTCTTCGTTGAGAAGCGGTATAACAACTGAAATATCCATTATTCTTTTATTTTTCTTTTTGCAAAGATAGCAATTATCAGTGAGTAAAATAAGGATAAAATAATATTAATGAAAAACATCGATAATGATATGGCGCTTGGCGACATCAGCCGTTGAAGCGTTTCGTTGTCGATGTTGTTAAAAAGGTCGATTCTTGATTCTATTATCGAAGAATATGCGAAATATAGAGATATACTTAATATTGACGCTGATAACAGCCCTGTAAGGAAAGACATTGAAAAAGCGGCTCCGTATGTGAACTTATTCCAGATGAATTTATGTTTGAAGAATATAAGCGTTATTGTCGAGCCTAGCAGCGGTATGAGATATATTAGAGAGAAAACAAATGATTGCTGTACATAGAAGAAACAATATAGAATGAAATAAACTGTTGACGACAATATGCCTGACAAGAGTCCTGCTGATAATATTGTGAGCCAATATTGTTTTGGTGTGTATGTAGGTTCTATGAGCATAAACTGATATAAAAAAAAGGTAAGCTTGATATCGCACCGCTCAACCACATACCCTTGCTACCTTCCGGTCCTGGGGGATTCTGCAGGAGCTGGTCGTATAAGACTTACCCACTGCAAAAATACGATTTTTTTTGACAATACAAACAATTTTTAAATATTTTTTTTAAAAGGTTAGAATCATCAGATTTATAATGTTTTAGAATGTAAATGACTCTTGTAAATAGCTTGAATCTGCTCGTGTTTTGTGGATTTATATAAATAAAATATCCACGAAATGTCACTAATCTTACACAAAATATTTGTAATAATTAGTGTTTTTTCGTGGATATAATAATTGTTTTATATTTGTTTCATCAAGTTAACCATTTCAATAGCTGTTGTGACAGCTTCAAAACCTTTGTTGCCAGCTTTTGAACCAGCTCTCTCGACTGCTTGTTCGATGTTGTCTGTTGTGAGGACTCCGAAGATGATAGGAACGCCTGTTTGTAATCCAGCAGCAGCAATGCCTTTTGTTGTCTCGTTTGCTACCATGTCGAAGTGAGGTGTAGCGCCACGGATAACAGCACCTAAACAAACAACAGCGTCGTATTTCTTTGATTCAGCCAATTTCTTTGCTACCAATGGGATTTCAAAAGCGCCAGGAACCCAAGCGAGGTCGATGTCTTTTTCATCGCCGCCATGACGTTTGAAAGCGTCTATAGCACCGCCTAATAATTTATTTGTAATGATTTCGTTGAAACGTCCTGCTACGATAGCAATCTTCTGACCTTCAGCAATTAATTTTCCTTCTAAAATATTCATGTTCGTTATTTTTTTGTTAACAGTCAACATTAACAGTCAACAGTCAACGAGTTATTATTCTATTTTTTTATAAAACGCCACAGAAGTGACGTCTCTGCATTATTTTTTAGGTGTCTCTTTAACATGGAGCATGTGTCCCATTTTTTTGTATTTGGTATAGAGATAGAAAGCGTCTTTCTCGTTGCATGTCATCTCTATTGGCTCGCGGCCGACGATTTCAATTCCGTATGCGTTCAGTCCTGTTATTTTCATAGGATTGTTTGTCATGACAGTGATTTTAGTGACACCGAGGTCTGATAAAATCGACGCTCCTGTTCCGTAATCTCTGAGGTCAGCGGCAAAACCAAGTGCGATATTAGCTTCAACGGTATCCAGTCCTTCATCTTGAAGTTTGTAAGCTTTTAGCTTGTTAATCAAACCGATACCTCTACCCTCTTGTTTAAGATATAATATGATGCCTCTGCCCTTTTCTTCTATACGGCGCATTGCTTCATGGAGTTGGTCGCCACAGTCGCAACGTAAAGAGCCAAAAGCGTCGCCGGTGAGACATTCAGAGTGAACGCGGCACAAAACAGGTTCTTCGCCTGTTACGTCACCTTTAACCAATGCAATATGATGGTCGCCAGTGACTTTGTCGATATAACCGTGAGCGATGAAGTCGCCATATTTTGTAGGCATCTCTGCTTCGGTGACTTTCTCAACCAACGACTCTGTTCTTCTTCTATATTTTATCAAGTCGGAGATTGATGTTATTTTAAGGTTGTGTTCTTTGGCAAATTCAAGAAGTTCTGTGGTTCTCATCATTGTTCCGTCTTCGCGCATTATTTCGCAGCAGAGACCACATTCTTTAAGTCCAGCTATTTTCATGAAATCGACGGTAGCCTCTGTGTGTCCGTCGCGTTTGAAAACACCGCCTTCGCGAGCTTCGAGAGGAAACATGTGGCCAGGACGTCTGAAGTCCTCTGGCTTGGCATCGTCTTCAACACATTTAATCGCTGTGATTGAACGTTCTACTGCTGAAATGCCTGTTGTTGTTTCAACATGGTCGATTGAAACGGTGAAAGCTGTACAATGATTATCAGTGTTTTCTGTAACCATTTGATTGAGCTTTAACTTGTGGGTGAGTTCTTTGCTCATAGGCATGCAAATCAAGCCTTTGGCGTATGAAGCCATGAAGTTGACGTTTTCTACAGTGGCAAATTCGGCTGCGCAAATCAAATCACCTTCGTTTTCTCTGTCAGGATCATCGATAACGATAATCATCTTGCCTTTTCTGAGATCTTCGATAGCTTCTTCAATGGTATTAAATCTGTTGTCTTTTTCCATATTTGTATTTTTAATTATTCTCTTTAAAAACCGTTAGATTCCAAAAAATCCAAACTTATACCTTTATTAATATTGTTGTCTGACATGTCGGATTGTTTCGAGGCAAAAATTTTCTGTATGTATTTGCCTATTACGTCGTTTTCAAGGTTTACGGTCTCGCCTATCTTTTTTGAAGTCAATGTTGTTTCACCTTGGGTGTGTTCTATTATTGAAACAGAAAACGATGTGGAATCGACATCTGTCACTGTTAATGATATTCCGTCGATAGCTATTGAGCCTTTTTTTATTATAAGTTCCAAGATTGATGGAGTTGTTGAAAACGACATTCTTATCGCTTTGTCGTCGTTGTATTTTCTTATGATAGTTCCGATTCCGTCGATATGACCTGAAACGATGTGTCCACCGAGGCGTCCGTTAGCAGGAAGGGCGCGTTCTAGATTTACCAAATCATTAACATTCAGATTTTTGAAATTGGTCATCATCATTGTCTCTGGCATGACGTCAACGGTGAATGAATCCGAATTGAAAGTTGTGACGGTCAGGCATATTCCATTAGTTGAAATGCTGTCGCCAATATGCATGTCCGACATGATTTTATTGGCAGCAACAGTGAGTTTGATGCTGTTGGCATGTCGTACTATCGACTTTATCTTTCCTATTTCTTCAATTATTCCAGTAAACATATTATAAGTCTCCGAGTTACTTAGACGCCGAGTCACCAAGTTCTGTTGACTGTTGAACGTTGTCTGTTGACATCATTTTACACTTTATCAATATATCGTTTTCTATCTGTTCGACTTTCACTCTATCGAATGTGATTGCGTCTTTCATTAGTTCGATTCCTTGACCTCCAATCGGTGATTTGGATTGAGTTCCGCCTATTATTTTAGGAGCTATAAAAGCGTAAATTTCATCTACGCAGCCAGCCTGCAAGAAGGCGGCGTTGAGGCATGAGCCTCCTTCAAGTAACAGAGAGTCAATGCTTTTCTGGCCTAATTTAATCATTATGTCGTTAATATCGACATGACCCTCTTTATCTTCACAAAGCAATGTCTCTACATTTAATGAATTGAGCTTGTCAATATTATCCTGTGGAGCTGAATTGGTATGAGCGATTATTGTTCTACATTCGCTTGATGTCCTGACTATCTGTGAATCCAATGAAATAGATGCTTTGGAATCGACAATGATTCTTATCGGCTGACGAAATGGCTGTGTTTGCTGTTGAACTTCCAGACGGCAGTTGAGCATAGGGTCGTCAGCGTTGACTGTTCCTATTCCAGCAACGATACCCATCATTTCGGAACGTAATTTATGGACCAGCTTTCTTGATTTTTCGTTGGTAATCCATTTGGAGTCACCAGTGTAGGAAGCTATTTTTCCGTCAAGAGTCATGGCAGTCTTAAGTAAAACGTAAGGACGTTTTGTCTTAATATATTTTAAGAAAACCTTATTCAGTTCTTTTATGCTTTCCTCTTCGACTCCTGTAATGACTTCAATTCCTGCTTTTTCAAGAATCTCTATCCCTTTTCTATTTACAAGTGGATTAGGGTCAAGAAGTCCTACAACAACTTTTTTTATGCCTTTTTCTATGATTATGTCAGTACAAGGAGGTGTTTTTCCATGGTGGCAACAAGGTTCAAGGGTAACATAAAGTGTTGCGTCTTTACATTCAGATTTGCAATTAGTTAATGCGTTGCGTTCAGCATGTAATCCGCCATAATATTCATGGTAGCCTTCTGCAATAACGGCATTGTCTTTTACAACAACGCAGCCTACCATTGGGTTAGGATTTACGAAGCCAGCGCCTCGTCTTGCGAGTTCGATGGCATGTCGCATGTATTCTATATCTTGTTTGTTGTATGACATAAAAAATCCCTAAAATCATTAATTAGACTTCAGGGCAAAACAAAACACTTAACAAATCAATCTTCTACCATCCGGACTATCACCGTCGGTTTCGGAATTTCACCGAATCAGTTCCATAAGGAAGTCGCGGACTGTCACCGCCGGAAAGGAATTTCACCTTGCCCTGAAGATTGTTCTGCAAATATACATTAATTTTAATAGAGAAACATCCTTTGAACAAAAATTATTTTTCTAATGTTATTGCGAAAAAAATATTTATGAATGCTAAAATCTTTATAGTTATGTTACTTGCAAGTCTTTTTGCGTCAACGAAGATCGACAATGCTCCCGTTGCTATTGAATTGAGTAAATATCTCGGCAAATGGTATGAGATAGCTCGCTTTGACCATAGTTTTGAGCGTGATATGCAAAATGTTACGGCTGAATACAAGTTGCTTCCCGACGGTACCATTAAGGTTATCAACTCTGGCTATCGTGATGGCGTTTATAGAGTTGCTGACGGTAAGGCTAAGACAACCAATACTTCAGGATTGTTGAGAGTTTCTTTCTTTATGAATTTTTATTCTGACTATAGGGTTTTGATGGTTGACAAAGACTATGAATACGCCTTGGTGGGAAGTAGTTCTCCTAAATATCTCTGGATCTTGTCGAGAACGCCTCAATTAGATGATACGACATTGCAAAAAATTATCGGTGTCGCAGAACAAAAAGGCTACGACACCGATAAGCTTATTTATGTTAAACAATGATTCTTTACCGTTGAACTAAGAACTAAGAAAGCTCAAGAGTTCAATACAAACTCTTTCATTTCCGATTCTTTTTGCTCGGCGCATTCGAACAGTCGCCATTGTGCCTTTGTGCGAACAAGGTTGTGTTCTGGATATTGAATTTTGTAATAAGTGTCACCGTTGATATAATCTGCCAAGAATCTGACTGTCTGCATGTAAGGGAATAACTTTGCTGCATACGGCAGATTCTCTTTTTCTATAGGAAGAAGGAATGACTTGGTTGCTTCGATGTAGCCTTTTGTGAAAGCCTTGAAAATCTCCATGTTGAAATTGATGTTATCGAGATTTTTATCGTCTTCAGCTCCTGTGTTCGCTGCTGAACGCAAGAAATCACCGAAATCTGAGAAGATAAAACTTGGCATTACGGTGTCTAGATCTATAACGCATAAGACATTGCCGTCTTTGTCGAAGAGCATGTTGTTGACTTTGGTGTCGCAGTGGCATATACGTTTAGGCAATTTTCCTTCGCGATGGAGTTGTTCGCCAAGACACATTGATTCTGCTCTTTTTTCAATTTCGTTAATATAATATTGAACGTCTTTGGCTCTGTTAAGTGGGTCTTTTTCAATAGCTTCCTTTAGTTGTTTCAAGCGAAGCTCGAGGTTGTGGAAATCAGGAATAGTCTCGCCTAATGTCTCATTGATGTCTGACAGCATTGATTGAAATTCACCGAACGATTTGCCTGCTGTGTATGAATATTCTGGGTTTACGGTTTGATATGTATATGAGTCTGAAATATAGACCATGAGACGCCAGTATTTCTCACCGTCGAAATGGAATTTCTTGTCGTCATTGGTGCGGATAAAACGCAAGACCTTACGTTCCACATCTTCAACCTTGTTTTCTGTTAATTTTTTACGGATGTGATCTGTAACTTTTTCAATGTTATCCTGAAGCAGCTCAACGTCTTGGAAAATTGCATTGTTGATATGTTGGAGAACATATTTTGGATTCTCCTCGCCTTTTACATACACTTTAAATGTATCGTTGATAAGGCCTTCGCCTAATGGTTTTACGTCGGTTATTTCGCCTTCAACCTTAAATTTTAATACTATATCTTTCATAATTTCAATGTCAATATTTTTCGTAAAAATAAAAAATTAAACAATATAAAAATATACGCAGAAAAATATTATTTTTACAACGAAAAAATAAGTGTTTTTAATATGAGAAAAAGAGTTTTATTAGGTTGTTTATTAGTTATTTTCACACTGGTGCTTATAAGTTGTGGAAATGAAAAGAACGTTGTAAGCGACGTGAAGAATTTAGATTCAAAAAATTATGTCGTTAAGGATAATATGGTTGTATTTCCTGAACCTGAAAGAGTTGAAGGTCAAAAGAGCGTTTTGCAACTTGCTGTTGACCCAATTCCTGTAGTCCGTATGGGTTTCATTGGTCTCGGAATGCGTGGCGCTGATGCTGTAAATCGTATTTCAAACATCGAAGGTGTTGAGTTTAAGGCTTTATGCGATTTGTTGCCTGAGCGCGTTGAAGCTGTACAAAACTGGGTTATCAAAGGAAAGAATTTGCCAGAATGCGCTGAATACAGCGGTGAAGAAGGTTGGAAAGAACTTTGTGAACGTGACGATATCGACCTTGTTTATATATGTACTGACTGGGTTAACCACGTTCCTATGGCTGTTTATGCAATGCAACATGGAAAACATGTTGCTGTTGAAGTGCCAGCAGCAACATCTGTTGAAGAATGTTGGCAGCTTGTTGACGTTGCTGAACAGACGCAGCGTCATTGCATGATGCTCGAAAATTGCTGCTACGATTTCTTCGAATTGACATGTCTTAACATGGCTCAGCAAGGACTTTTCGGTGAAGTCGTTCACGCACAAGGCGCTTACATTCACAATCTGGAACCATTCTGGGCACATTATCAAGGCAATTGGCGTTTAGAATATAATCAGCAAAATGCTGGTGACGTTTATGCCACACATGGACTCGGACCAGTCTGTCAAGTTCTTGATATTCACCGTGGTGATAAAATGGAATATCTTGTTTCATTGTCAACACCTTCAATAAATGGTTTGAAGATAGCTAAAGAAAAAATGGGTTCAGAGACCTTCGCAAACGGTGACATGACATCAACATTGATTAAGACAAACAGAGGCAAGACTATATTGATCCAACATAATGTCTATACTCCACGTCCTTATGATAGATTGTATCAATTAACTGGTACAGAAGGTTTTGCAAATAAATATCCATATCAAGGATTTACATTGAAAGAAGAAAATATTCCTTCAGACATCATTCCAGACCACGAAGACTTAGACTCACATGGTTTTGTTCCTAATGACATAAGAGATTCTTTGATGGTAGCTTACAAACATCCTATTGCAAAAGACATTGAAGAAAAGGCAAAACAAGTTGGCGGTCACGGCGGAATGGACTTCATCATGGACTATCGTTTAATATATTGTTTACAAAACGGACTTCCATTGGACCAAGATGTATATGATGCAGCAGAGTGGTCATGTCTTGGCGAGTTGACAGCAGCATCTATTGAAAACAACGGTTTGCCTGTCAAGTTCCCTGACTTCACAAGAGGCGATTGGAATAAGGTGCAAGGATATAAACACGCGGTGAAATAACCTCTGATAATTCATAATTCATAATGCATAATTGGGTTGGAAATAATTAAAAATAAGAATAAATTAAATCGTCAACTGTTGACTGTTGACAAAAAATATTAACCATTAAAAAAATAATATTATGAATAAAAAATTTGCATGTCCTATTTGCGGTTATGTCCATGAAGGCGAAAACGCTCCTGAATTATGTCCACAATGTAAACAAAATGTTCAATGGAACGTCATTGAAGAAGGCGCAGCTTTGAATTTTGTTACAGAACATGTTGTTGTCATCGCTAAAGGAACAGGTGAAGATATGATTAAAGACTTGAACGCGCACTTTATGGGTGAAGCAACAGAAGTTGGTATGTATTTAGCAATGAGCCGTCAAGCTGACCGCGAAGGTTATCCAGAAATTGCAGAAGCTTTCAAACGTTATGCATGGGAAGAAGCTGAACACTGCGCTAAATTCGCTGAATTGTTAGGTGATGTTGTATGGGATACAAAGACTAACTTAGAAAAACGTATGCAAGCTGAATGCGGTGCTTGTGAAGATAAGATGCGTATCGCACGTATTGCAAAAGAGCGTAATTTAGACGCTATCCATGATACAGTTCATGAAATGGCTAAAGATGAAGCTCGTCACGGCAAAGGCTTTGAAGGTTTATTCAACAGATACTTCAAAAAATAATAATTTAATACAACACTAAAAAAGCGACTTCATCATGAGGTCGCTTTTTTGTTTGATTTATCATAATGTAAATTTTATTTAACAAATAATTTGTCGATATAATTGCCGACTTTCACAAAATAAAAACCGCTGTTTAAGCTGCTTATATTTATTTCTACGTTATTAGATGTTAATGTCTCTGATAAAACGATTTTGCCTGTAACGTCTATGATTGACAATTTGTTATCTGTAAATTCTTTAACTTCTATTTTAAGACAATCATTTGCAGGATTAGGATACAGTTTCATTGCAGAAATACATTCTGTATCTTGTATATTGTTTGAATTGTAGTGAACGACTCTTATATCATCCATTGCCATTTGATAAGTGCCGTTTTTTACGAAAGCCAATTTCACGTCTTTGCCTTTCCAAGGATTAAGACTTAATTTGTATTCTTCAGTGTAATGATATGGAGAATTAAATTCATTAGCAAGCAGATAAGCTTGTTTCCATGATGAGCTTTCGTAATCATAAACCATGATATAGAACTTGTTGACGTACATTTGTTCTGAGTGATACCACAACCAATAGTACAATGCTATTTCGCCTTCTTCTGGTATTGAAATCAGCGGAGTTATGAGCCAGTCGTGGGTCGGTTCTTGGTATAAGGTCCCTCCTATCCAAGCAGCTGAGTCGCCAGAGTGTACATATCCGAAAGGTGTTGCATCAGTGATTGCCCATTTTTCCCATGGGTCAAGGCCTGTTGCTGGATAATCATGTGGTTCTAGTTCAATGCCTTGTGATACGCCCATTGTCCAACCTTCATCGAAGCCTGGACCTTCAAAACTTGTTGATAATAATGTTGTTTGTGCAAAAACTGCTGTTAATAAAAAGCAGAATAAAGTTGTAAAAGTTAATTTTTTCATAGTTGATAGCTTTTAAATATTTAGTTGCACAAATATAATAACTAAATATCAAAAAGCAAAAAAATAATGAGATAAAATTAAGAATAAGAATATTATTGTTATTAAAGAGCCTCTTTGATTCTGACAAGTTTTTCGAGTAGAGGCTCCACTAATTCCAGACGAAGCATATTGGCACCGTCGGATTTTGCTTCTGAAGGTTTTGGGTGTGTCTCCATGAAGATACCGTCAGCGCCTACAGCTATGGCTGCTTTTGAAATCAGTTCTATGAGTTCAGGCTTGCCTCCTGTCACTCCTGAGGTCTGGTTAGGCTGTTGTAATGAATGTGTTACGTCCATGATAACTGGAACGTTACATTGCTGCATGTCGTAGATATTTCTGTAATCTACAACTAAATCTTGATAACCGAAGAAGTTGCCGCGTTCGGTCAGCATCACGGAATTGTTACCCATCTGTTGCACTTTCTCAACGGCGAAACGCATTGACGCGCCCGATAAAAACTGTCCTTTTTTTATATTTACTATTTTGCCGGTTTTTGCTGCAGCCATCAGCAAATCGGTCTGTCTGCATAAAAATGCTGGAATTTGGAGTATGTCAACATATTGCGCTGCCAAATGAGCTTCATCTGCGGCGTGAATGTCGGTGACAACAGGAATGTTAAATTCTTTTTTTATTCCTGCCAAAACATTAAGGGCTTTCTCATCTCCTATTCCCATAAAAGAATCCAAGCGAGAACGGTTAGCTTTGCGATAAGAACCTTTGAAAACCAATGGTATGTCGTATGAGTTACAAATCTTAACTAGATGTTCTGCTATTTTATATGGCGATTCTTCGTCTTCAATTACGCAAGGACCTGCCAGAAGGAAAAATCTATTATTCTTAATATTTTTAAGAAAAGGGAAATGAGAAAGTTCCATAGTTATTTGTTATAATATTTTAACAATTCAGCGAATGCTATTTTAAACCAAGGAGTATATTCTTGAGGATTATTTTTTATGTCAAGATTGATATTTTCCATGGTATCGTATTTATATGAAGCCACTTCCTCGGTGTTTATTTCAGGAGTTTCGTCGGTTGTTCCCACAAATACGTGATCTATTTCATGTTCCATAAGTCCTTGTGTCACATCGGCTTTATATGTAAAATGGAAAATCTCTTCTAGTTTGCATTTCATTCCCATCTCTTCCTGTAAACGTCGTGTGGTGGCTTGTTCAAGAGTTTCTTCGTGGCGAGGATGTGAGCAGCAAGTGTTGGTCCATAATCCTGGAGTGTGATATTTTGAAAAAGCTCTTTGTTGAAGTAGCATTTCGCCTTTTGTATTGAAGATGAATATTGAGAATGCGCGATGTAACTCAGCTTTCACGTGAGCTTCCATCTTTTCCATCAAGCCGATAGGATTGTCGTTGGCATCGACTAAAACAACGAATTCTTGCATGATATTATAGTTTAAGGTTTTAGGATTAAGGTTTAAAGTCTGGTGTGTTTTGTTTTAAACCTTAATCCAAATTATATTAAACATTAAATCTGATATTCAAAATATCTCCATCTTGAACGATATAGTTTTTGCCTTCCACGCGGAACTTGCCAGCTTCTTTAACAGCTGCTTCTGAGCCGTATTTAAGGAAGTCGTCTGTGCTCATGACTTCGGCTCTGATGAATCCGCGTTGTAAATCGGAGTGGATTACACCAGCAGCAACAGGTGCTGTGTCGCCGATATGTATCGTCCATGCACGAGTTTCGTCTGTACCTGTTGTAAAGAATGATTGCAACTTAAGAGTCTGATAAGCATAGCGAACGAGTTTGTTGACACCTGGTTCTGTGAGGCCAGCGTCTTCCATGAACATTGCTTTGTCTTCGTCGTCGAGTTCGGCTATCTCTGATTCAAGTTTACCAGCGATGATAATCATTTCGTCACCTTCATTTAAAGAGGCTTTCACAGCTTCTGAATATTTGTTGCCTGTGAGAGCTGAAGCGTCATCGACGTTGCAAACATACATGATAGGTTTTGCTGTAAGTAATTGAATGTCTTGGATGTATTTTTTGTCTTCTTCTGCAACTTTTGCATCACGAGCGTTTTGCATATTTTCAAGAGCTTCTTTATAGACAGTCAATACTTCGTATGCTTTTTTGTTGTCTTTTTCTCCGTTTTTCATGAGTTTCTCGACGCGTTGCAATTTACGAGTCACGAGGTCGAGGTCGCGCACTTGGAGTTCTAAGTCAACGAGTTCCATGTCACGGACAGGATCTACGCTGCCTTCGCTGTGAGGAATGTTTTCGTCGTCGAAGCAACGAAGTACATGAATGAGAGCGTCAACAGTTTGAACTTCAGCAAGTAATTTGTTACCAACGCCTTCACCGCCTTTGGTCAATCCAGGTAAATCGACTATTTCAACAGTGGCTGGCACTATTCTCTTTGAATGAGAAATGTTGTCGATTAACTTAAGACGTTCGTCACGAACTTCGCACATTCCGATATTTGTCTTTGTGGCGAAACCGCCTATTTCAGCCTTTGTATTTGATATACAATTAAATATAGTAGTTTTTCCTGTATTGGTCAAACCGATGATTCCACAATTCAATGCCATAATAATTTATTTTTTTTAGTCATGCAAAGATAATAAAAGGCAAAAGACAAAAGGCAAAAGACAAAAGATTTTTTTGTTGATTAATAGTTTCAAGTTATGTAAATAAAGGAAATATAATCAGAATCATAAAAAATGATAATATGATTAGTTGTTCATTTGAAAAAATATTGAAACTGTCTTTTTTTTATTTGTTTGACGCTGGTTTTAAAGTCTTTTTTTCATTATCTTTGCAGATAAGTTTTTTTTGAGACATATATTTTTATCACTGGAGGTAACATTATGGAAAATAACGAGTTGGATTTTGTAAACATACCTGAGGCTGTCGATTATAATGAAGATAGCATCAAGCATCTGGAATGGGCTGAACATATTAGGACGCGTCCTGGTATGTATATCGGCAAGGCTGGCGACGGCTCTGCACATGATGATGGTATCTATGTCCTTCTCAAAGAAATCATAGACAATAGTATTGACGAATATGTGATGGGCTTTGGCAAGAGCATTGATGTCAGCATCGTTGATGGTACTGTTCGTGTACGAGACTATGGTAGAGGCATTCCTCTTGGCAGTCTCCGCGACTGTGTCGGACAGATGAACACCGGTGGTAAATATGATTCTAAGGTCTTCAAGAAATCTGTTGGTCTCAATGGCGTCGGTACTAAAGCTGTGAATGCTATGTCATCGCATTTTAAAGCACAGTCGTATCGTGACGGCAAGACCAAATACGTTGAATATTCAAAAGGTAACATTGTAACAGAATCAGAAATCATCGACACTGAAGAAAAGAACGGAACAGAGATGATTTTCACTCCTGACAGAGAATTGTTCGGCAATTATCATTATATTATGGAATATGTCGAGGAGATGATATGGAACTATGCCTTCCTTAACAGCGGTCTTGCGGTATATCTCAACGGACAGAAATTTCAGGCAAAGAATGGTCTCTACGACTTGTTACTCCGTAAGATAGGAAAAGAAGAGACATGCGCCTACCCTGTCATTCATATCAAAGAAGGCGACTTTGAATGCGCTTTCACACACTCTAACCTGACATCTAACGAAGAGTATTTCTCTTTCGCCAACGGTCAGCATAACCCTCTCGGCGGCACACATCTTAACGTATTTCGTGAGGCTATAGCCAAGACAATCAGAGAATTCTATAACAAAGACTACGAGGTTTCAGACATCCGCTCCTCTTTCGTGGCAGCGATAAGTATCAAGGTGATGAATCCTGAATATGAAGGTCAGACCAAGACTAAGTTCAGCTCTACATTTATGGAGCCAGACGGTGTGACTATCAGAGCGTATATCACCGACATCATTAAACGTAATTTCGACAATTTCTTACATATCAATTCTGAAGTGGCAGAAGCTCTTATGCGTAAGATTATCCAAAACGAAAAAGAACGCAAGGGCATGGCTAACATCAAGAAACTCGCCAAGGAAAGCGCGAAGAAGGTAAGTCTCAACAACAAGAAACTCCGTGAATGCCGTATTCATTACAACACAAATCATGAGAAGAAACTAGAGACAACCTTATTCATCACTGAAGGTGATTCAGCATCTGGAAGCATCACAAAGAGCCGTAACGCTCAGACACAGGCTGTCTTTAGTTTAAGAGGTAAGCCGTTGAACTGTTTGGGATTGACAAAAAAAGTCGTTTATGAAAACGAGGAGTTCAACTTGTTACAAGCAGCTCTTAATATCGATGAATCAATAGAAAACTTAAGATATAACAATATCGTTATCGCAACTGATGCCGATGTTGACGGTATGCACATCCGACTTCTGTTGCTTATATTCTTCCTTCAGTTCTACCCTGACGTGGTTCGTGACGGACACCTTTATATATTACAGACGCCGTTGTTCCGCGTTAGAAATAAGAAGAAAACTATCTATTGTTATACTGATGAAGAAAGAATCGATGCTATCAAGAGTCTGGGAACAAATCCTGAGATTACACGATTCAAAGGTCTTGGTGAAATATCTCCTGACGAGTTCAGCCATTTCATCGGTCCTAACATGAGACTGGAGCCAATCATCTTGCGCCACGACTCGAGCATTATGGAACTGCTGAAATTCTATATGGGAGGTAAGAACCCACCTGAAAGACAGAAATATATCATCGACAATCTTAGAATGGAAGATGATACAAATATTGATAAATTAGAGCTTATTGGATAGAACTTTATAAAAAAACTCAGAAATCATTTCTGAGTTTTTTTATTATTACTAAAATTATGAGATTTTGAAATCCTGAATTTCTGAGTTTTTTGTAAGTTTTCTGAACCTTAATATAAACGCTATTGCCGCTAGTGATATTCCTGCCATGAAGCCCCCGACGATGCCTTCTGCGCCGAGGCCGAGTTTGAAACCGAGGAGATAACCTACTGGTATCTCAACCAAGAGATAACATACCATAGCGCAATACATAGGGAATTTAACGTCTGTGAGGCCACGCAAGGCGCCTAGCATTGTAACTTGCGTTCCGTCAATTACTTCAAACAAAGCCACGACGATGAATAACTTGGCTGTTATTGCGATTACCTCTTCGTCGGTGCTGAAAATCCTTGCCAAAAATTCACCGCCGAAGGCGTAAACCAAAGCGAAAAACGCCATGATAGCAATGCCGAGATGCATTCCGGAATAAGTATGATTCTTTATGGCGATAAGGTTCTTGTGACCTACATCGTGAGAGACGAGAATTGTGGAAGCGGCAGCTACGCCGTTGGCAATCATGAAAGAGAATCCCATCATGGTTTGTGTAATCTGGTTGGCAGCCAGCGTCTTCTCCCCTAGCCATCCCATCATGATGGTCATGAATGTCAAGGAGAAAAGCTCGAGAGTGAGCTGCGTTGCGATAGGGAAACCTACTTTCACGAGCTCCCATTGTTTTTTAAGTGACAAGGCGGCGCGTGTGAAATATGAGAAATAATGACGATATTCTTTTTTGACTAAGACAATGACAAAGAATGCTATCGGCATCATGATTCTTGAAATGAGAGTTGCAATGCCTGCGCCTGTGACGCCCATCTCAGGGAATCCCATATAGCCATATATGAAACCAAAGTTGAGGAAGATATTTAAGACATTGCAGCCTATCGTTATCAGCATGGAATAGAAAGTGTTGCCGAGACCTTCCAGAAACTGCTTGAAAGTCATGAACAAAAGATATGGTATCAGAGACAAGGTGACGGTATAATAATAGCCATCCAGTATTTTAAGCACAGACTCTGGCTGTCCGAAGTAACACAGCAATGGATTTATTATCAGGAGAAATCCGCATAATATGACGCTTATTATTGCATTAAGCAACATGGAGTTTTGGAATAAGACACCAGACTTCTGGCTTTCCTTTCTTGCATGATGAATGCCAACGAGAGGTGTCAAGCCCATTGCGATGCCTAGACCTATCATAGTGATATTAAGGATGATGGCACTTGAAAGCGATACGGCAGACAGCTCTACAGCGCCGAGGCGTCCTACCATAATGGTATCCATTATCTGTACTAGCTGCTGTCCTACGAACGACAATATCACCGGAAACGCGACACGAAGATTTTGTATGTAGTATTTCTTTTGAATCATAATTATAGCAGATACGTTTCAATGCTTTCTATAAAATGAACACGTATTGATACGTATCATAATTTTATAGTTTTATAAACCAGTTCTTCTCCTGGACGTGCGAGTCTCATTCTTTCGCGTTGGTTTTCTGGTATTTCATAATACAATCTGTCGGTTTCTACCTTGAATCCAGCTTTAGTCAAAACCTCAGCATAGTCTCTGCCGAACTGACGGACATGGTCGTATTGACCGAAAAGTCTTTGTCTTTCTTTAGGATCTGTTATGGATGGATCTTCGAAAGTATCTACATTAGGATTTATTGGCACCATCAATATTGCCCAGCCATTGGGCTTCAAGATTCTCTTTATTTCAGAAAATGCATTGTTAACATTATCAACATGTTCCAAGACATGATTGCATATAACAACATCGTAAGTGTTATCGGGTAAATCAATTTTTGTCACGTCGAGATGTAGATCTGCTATTGGAGAGTCGAGGTCGGCTGTGGTATAATCAAGATTTTTCAAGCTCTTGAATCTTTTTAAGAAAGGTTGTTCTGGAGCAAAGTGCAGCACCTTTAACTCATCAGTGAAAAAACTTGTCTTTTCCTTCAGATACAACCAAAGAAGACGATGACGTTCCAATGACAAACAACTAGGACACAATCTGTTATCCATCGCTTCGCCATATCCGTAAGGCAAGAACTTACGAAAATGCCTTCCACAAACAGGACATTCCACCTTGTTTCCCCAATAAAACGGCCTTATCAAAATGCTGAATAAATAGCTGAATTTTATTAAGACTTGTCGTGGGAATATTTTTGTCAAAAGCGATATCAACTTCTTCATTATCAATTTTTATTTAAAGTTTCTTTATATAAATCCTTGATTGTCTGAGTCATCTTAGACCATTCGTATTTTTTCTTTTCTTCTATGATATTTTCTTCAAAAGTCTCTTTCTTGTTATTATCATAGAAATCACATATCGCATCGGCAATCTTAACAGGTTTTGGTTCAACAACATAACCGACTTTCCCATCAGGAACAATCTCTCTTAAACCGCCGACATCAGTAACGAGCATCGGTTTCTCGAAATGATACGCCACCTGAGTAACGCCGCTCTGTGTAGCAGATCTATAAGGTTGAACGACCATATCTGCGAGATTGAAGAAATTCTTTACTTCTTCATCTGGAATATACTTGTCGCAGATGATAACTTTATCGTTAATTTTGTAGTTATCAATTAATTGAAGATAAGGTTCTTTCTTATCGTAAAACTCGCCTGCAATAATAAGTTTGATAGGATATTCATCAATACGCTCATCACCCATGGCTTTAAGGAGCAAGTCGAGACCTTTATATTCGCGAATCAACCCGAAGAAAAGAAGATAATTATATCTGTCGTCTAAATATAAGCTGCTGAGTGCCAATGTTCTATCTTCCTTGTCGCCATAATGGTCGTACAATGGATGAGGTGAGAATTGTTTTGGTTTTGATTTCTTGTCGAGTTTTGAGATGTCTTCCAAAACGGATTTTGAAAGAGCCACAAAAGCATCCATCGATTTCACGAAACATGGAGAAAACAATATATCAAGTAATGATTTCTCATGAGGTAACATATTGTGAACCAGTCCTATGCAACGTGATGTCTTGTTTTTTGATATCATCTTTGCCATTTTTGCATAACATGGTGCGAAAAACGACATCCAATAAGCGAACAAAACAATGTCTGGTTTCTTATTGCGTATTTCCTTTGCTGTCTTAATCCAAGTCAAAGGATTGATAGAGTTAATCTTACGGAATATCTTAATATTTTCCGGAGCTGGTCCGTCAGAATATTGAGTCTTCCCGGGAAAGAGAAAGGCTGGATATTGCAAGGTAAAAGTATATAGCTCAACATCAACATCTTCAGCAACGAATTCTGTCGCCAATCTGTCAGTGAAAGCTGCAATACCGCCTCTGTAAGGATGCGCTGGTCCTACTACTATAATTTTCATATTGTTTCTATATTAATTTTAACATTGATAAAAACTTATCAATAATGTTATTTACTTGTTTTGAAATTTTTGATTTATATATAATTACGATTCCTAATACAGACAAGGCCGAAGTCCTGATAACAGAATCGAATATTCTTCCAACCAATTCAGCATCGAATAATGAAATAATATATTTTGAGATGTAATTCTGTAATAACCAATCTATTGCAAATAATGTGAGTATTATTATCAAAGTATATACTTCTCTCATTGAAAGAGGCGACACTTTAATTTTCCAGTTGATAAATGTTAAAAGTAAAGTGTAATACACGATATACGAAATCAATGAAGCCATTGCAGCTCCTTCCATCCCCCATATAGGTATCAGTTTTATATTCATATAAATTGCTGTTATTGTCAAAACAACTGTGAACAAGAGCGAGTAATAATAGTACTTCGAATAACTCAATACTGTTGCTCCGACATTAAGAGACGTGTTAATGACTTTAACGACGGAAAGAATCAGGACTACGAATTTAGCTTCGTCATAAACATTTCCATTAGGGATAATATTATATATCAAATCCACATTTATCCATATCAAGAAGAAGATAAATGTAGAAGCTAGAAACTGGTGTAACGACACGTTTTTTGTCATAGTATTGACTTCCAACATGTTGTTGTCTTTCATGCCTTGTGAGATATGAGGACGCGATATTGCTGCGAGTGAGCGGTAAGGTATTTCCACCATACTTGCGATATATACCGCGATAGTATTAACACCAGCTACGGCCAGACCTAGTTTTCCGGATACGAAGAATGTATTCAAGACCGGAATAAGATTTCCTGCCAACGAAGTTGCAATTAAGAATAAGGTGTAGAAAATAAAGTCTTTACGCAACCATTTTGTCACAAATGAAGGTTGTATTTTAAAAGACACTTTCTTTAGTGAAAATAGATATATTATATTAAATAATGTTGCTATTCCGTATGTAAGACAGAGACTTATCACCATGCCGTTGAGGTTGATGACATCGAAAGCATAAAGAAGATAAACCACCAAAGTCATGAGACGTATTCCCACTTCTCTTATGAATTTAGGCACGACGATTCTCATCAGAAGATTTGAATTAGTCTCGAAGACAAGTAGATACATCATAAAGAACGACATCGGTATTACGAAATATATGTAATCGACGAAGAGTTCTGAATTTTGTGAGAAATAGTTTTCTATTGGCTGTTTAAAGATGAAGAAGAGTATTGAGAAAATGACGAAACCCACGAATGGGATTATCACCGACCATCCGAAGAATCCGTGGTCGCGTTCTTTCTCATCTTTGAAATACGGATAATAACGCATTGCCGAGGTGCTAGTCCCGAGCTGAGCTAGTCCTGACAAGAGAATTGAGGCATCGACGAGAACGCGAGTCAAGCCCACTTCCTCAGTAGTAAGATATTTGGTAACGATAAAAAAGGTGGTGATGAAACCCACCAACACCCCTAAGTAATTCATTATCGAACCTTTAATACTCTGACGTACGACGATACCCATTATTCAAATTGAAAATTGAAAACTGAAAATTAAAAGTTACTTGATTTTGTTTAAGATATTTTTAACAAACTTTTTAGTTGGGTAGTCGTTGTCATTGAATACATGATACAACTCTGACATTATTGGGAAAGCACTAATGTCGATATGACTTTCCTGAACTTTCTGATAGAAGACATCGACAGCGATACGACCTTCGAGAACGACTTTTTCAGAGATGCCGCTGTTGAAGAATCCTTTGCCGATGAGAAGTCCGAGCGTTCTGTTGCGGCTCATGTCATTGAGAGCTGTAAGAGAGAAATCTCCGAAGCCGCAGTAGTTGAACATTGTTATTTCCTGGCCTCCGAAAGAAAGCATGAGTTTACGCATCTCATTGATTGACTTGGTAATGACAAGAGATCTTAAGTTTGGAGAGTCGTAGTTAGCATCGAGCATTCCGATAACAATTGCGTAAATGTTTTTCAAGATACTAGCAAATTCGACACCAAGCATATCGTTTGAGAAGTCGAAATGAATGTTGGTGTTTTCAAATATCTCAGCCACTTCATTGAAATATACGCTATCTTCTGCTGCAAGCGTGAAACCAGTCTCCTGGCGATTTATTATTTCGCGAGCGAAAGAAGGGCCCTTCATGGTGAGGATAGGATTCTGAATGAACTCAACCAAACATTCAGGAATGAGTCTGTCGTCTTTTCCAAAGCCTTTAGCCAGATTGACGATTATAGCACTAGGGTTTATATATGATTTATTATTAGCGAGATAACCAACAACAGCAGTGGAAGGAATACCCATAAATATTATTTCTGCGTCCTTTAAAATTTCGATATCCGTTGTTGCTTTTATATTTCTTGACAATTTGACATTTGGGAAATAGGCTATATTCACTCTGTCATTGTTGATTGAATCAACGACTTCTTGCTCGATAGAAAGCAATGTGACGTCATAGACAGCCTTTCTTGCCAAAACATTACCTATTGCTGTTGATATGGCTCCACTTCCTACAAAAACTATCTTTTTCATAACTTATACTTTAATTATACAAAACACTTCTAACATTCTTTTACCAATCAATATTCACTGAATATTACATTCACATAATCAAGTATTTAGAATGTTAAGAGTCAAATTTAAAATTTTTAAAATCAACTTACAAAATTAGTCATTTTATATTAAAAATCAAATTTTCTTTGTTATAAAAATAAGCATGTATAATAAAAAAGCTGCTTAAAATTTTAAGCAGCCCATATTCTCAATAAAAATATTAACAATTAGATCAGTGAACATCTGATTTTTCTGTTCGTATCTGTATCGCCATGTGTTATTTCCACTTTTATAAAATGTTCAGGCATAAGAGGATCTATGAGTTCAGGCCATTCCAAAAGGCAAAGGCTTCCTCCATAGAAATAATCTTCGTAGCCAATGTCGAAGACTTCTTCCAGGCTTTTAATTCTATAAAAATCAAAGTGAAAAACAGAATCAAAGTTTTCCGTCTGATATTCATTCACCAAGGCGAAAGTTGGACTATTGACTTCATCGTTAACGCCGAGTTTTTGGCATAAGTTTTTCACAAGAGTGGTCTTTCCTGCACCCATCGCACCATAGAAAGCTATGATATTTGATTTTTCACGCCAGTCCAAAAGTAATTCCGATACTTTTGATAATTCTTCAATATTGTTTATTTCAAATGATATATCTTGCATTGTCAAAATCTATTTACTTGTCAAAAATGCCACTGGAATCAACATTTCGTTCATAGAAATGCCGCCATGTTGGAATGTGTTTTTGTAATAATTAACGTAATAATTAAAATTATTCGGATAAGCGAAAAAGTCGTTTGAACGAGTGAATACGTATGAAGTGCTGATGTTCGCTTTGGGCAAGAAAATCTTTTCTGGATCACGCATTTCAAAGACTTCTTTTGCGTTATATTTCAGGCTTTTGCCGTATTTATAACGAAGATTTGTGTTGACATCTCTATCGCCCAAAATCTTAACAGGGTTTTTCACCCATACCGAGCCGTGGTCTGTCGTCACTATCACGTTGCATGATTTCTGTGAGATGAATTTCATGATGTCGAAGAGATAAGAATGTTCAAACCATGAAAGCATCAGCGAACGATAAGCCTCTTCGTCGGATGCGAGTTCTCTGATGATTTCCATTTCAGTACGAGCATGTGAGAGCATATCTACGAAATTATATACTATCACATTGAGTTTGTTCTGCATAAGGTTAGACATCTGTTCAGCCAGTTTCTTTCCAGCTGCCAGGTTAAGGACTTTATTATATGAATATTTTATATTCTTGCCATAACGGCGGAGCTGTTCGCCTAGCAACTCGTCTTCATATTGGTTCTTAGTGCCTTCGTCTTCTTCATCGACCCAATATTTAGGAAAACGACGACGTATCTCTAGAGGCATCAGACCTGCGAACAAAGAGTTGCGTGCATATTGTGTTGTAGTTGGAAGAATGCTGTAATAAATGTCATCGCTTTCGGTCCTGAAATAAGGTTCCAAAAGAGTTTGAATTGACTTCCATTGGTCATAGCGTAGGTTGTCTATCAAGATGAAAAACAGAGGCTTGTCGTTATCGTCGAGTCGAGGAATCACCTTGTCGCGAATCAATGTATGAGAGAGAGTTGGTTTGTCGTTGCCATTGGGTTGCACCCATTCGATGTAGTTTCTTTCCACATAACGACAGAAAAGGTTGTCTGCCTCTTGCTTTTGCATAGAGAGAATTTCCTTTATTCCTACGTCATTTGACTTTTGCAATTCCAATTCCCAGCGTGTAAGGTTCTTGTAAACATCAATCCATTCGTTATGATTGAGGTTGTTGTTCAGTTCCATTCCGATCTTGCGAAATTCTTGCTGATATTTAGATGTAGATTTTTCATCTACGAGTTGTTTTTTCTCGAGATTTCTTTTCAACGAAAGCAGAATCTGGTTAGGATTAACAGGTTTTATAAGATAATCGGCGATGTTGCTTCCTATTGCGTCTTCCATGATGCTTTCCTCTTCGCTCTTGGTTATCATCACTATAGGAAGATTAGGATATTCAAGCTTGATTCTTTCAAGAGTCTCAACGCCAGAAATACCTGGCATCTGCTCATCTAAAAAAACTATATCAAAATGACGTTCGCGGACCAAATCTAGCGCCTCACTGCCATTGTTGGTCGTAACTACTTCATAACCTTTCTTTTCCAAAAATAAAATATGTGGTCTAAGGAGTTCTATCTCATCATCAGCCCAAAGAATACTTGTCTTTACCATAGTCGTTTTTTTCTGATTAACAAAGATACAATATTTTTTCTATAAAAAAAGTAAAGATTATCTATTTCAGCAGTTGTTTTTTATTAGACATTATTTTCTCCATATAACGAATGTTTATTACAAATGTTATTCAAAGAAAAAAATATTTTTCCGCCATATCCATCCAAGTGTCTTCGCGTATCTACACGTATTTTTCTTTCATGATAGTTTCGTAACTTTTCATGTAGTTGTATGAAAAACATCTCTTTCCCTTTAATCCCTCAACCATCTAAATACTCGTAAAGCTTTTTCCAATGTTTCTCGTTATGTCTCTTGCCAGCATTGTCTCCATTCCTAGTTCTTGTGCTGCAATATCCCCTGCATGTCCGTGGATATAAACACCTAGCAAGGCTGCTTCTTGTGGAGTATATCTCTGAGCGAGAAGCGATAATATTATTCCAGTCAGCACATCTCCGCTGCCAGCTGTCGCCATTCCAGGGTTACCTGTCGAGTTGAAGAAACACGTTCCGTTAGGGAATGTGATAGCGGTATGTGCGCCTTTCTGTACAATGATAATATTATGGACAACCGACATTTTTCTCTGAAGTTCGAGGCGTTCATAAGAATCATACGTTTTACCGAAGAGGCGGTCGAACTCTTTGGGATGCGGCGTAAGTATCGTATTGTCAGGAAGGAACGAGAGCCATGTCGGATTATCTGCCATTATATTCAAGGCATCGGCATCAAGAACTAATGGCTGTGTGGATTCTTGAACAATCTTTTTTAGGAGAGTCACAGTCTCCTCGTTTTTTCCAAGTCCAGGCCCTACTCCTATCGCTGTATATGAAAGAATATCATTTATTTCAGTACAATGAGTCTTTGACTTATCTACATCTATCATTGTTTCTGGAAGATATATCTGCATCGGGAGAAGCGCATCGGAAGGAATATGCGTTGTCAGAAGGCCTACGCCAGTTTTCATGCAAGACTCCGCTGACAGAAGTGCCGCGCCAGTCTTTCCCGAAGAACCAGCCACTAACAACGCATGGCCGTAAGTTCCTTTATGAGAGAACTTAGAACGTTTACGCAATATCGGCTTAACGACATCTTTCGTTGTAAAAAAGTTCAATGTCTCCACATTGTCTATATAATCCTTATGTAGATTTATATCAAGCACTTCCCATTTGCCTACAAAAGGATCATATTCCGGAAACATAAAAGAAAGTTTTGGGAATTGAAACGTCAAGGTGTAATCGGCTTTGAGTATTGGCTGTTGACTGTTAGATCTGAACTCCATAATTCCTGACGGAATGTCTATTGCTATTTTTATCCCGTTAGATTTATTAAGATACTTAATAAGTTCTGCTGTAAAACCTTCGATTGGTCTATTCAAGCCAGAACCGAATATTGCATCAATGAGAATATCATTATCATATATTATAGGAAAATCATCTTCGGAGAAAACGTCGTACATCGGCACTTCGGTTTCTTCTTTCAGTCTGTTGAAGTTCGTTTCGCAGTCGAGGCTCATCTTTTCGGAATAATGCACTACAAAGACCTGTGGTACAATGTTCGTTGCGTAAAGCATTCTGGCGAGAGCTAGACCGTCGCCGCCGTTGTTGCCGATACCGCAAAAAATTTTAACAGAAACCTCCTTGGTTTTACAACGCTGCATAAACCATTCATAGATTTTAGACGCAGCGCGTTCCATCAAATCAATAGAATCAACAGGTTCGTTTTCAATTGTAAAAGCGTCAGCTTCTCTTATCTTATCAACAGGAAGTATCTTCATTTTTTTACGGATTTATTTTAGGTGACTTCTATAAATTCCACGTTTAAAATATTTTTTTTGATAATGACAATTAAAACTTTTGCATGCTTTATGTTTTTTTCTTGGAATCTTTTTGCCTTTCTTTCAATCACATAGCTTGCTATGCTCATTCAAGAAAAACAAAAATCTTCTCAAAGAAAAATTCATGAATCATTTGAAAAGCAATTTATAGAAATCACCTTTACAAAATATTATCTACACATTTCGTAAATTTTGACAACGTCTTCTTGAGTCAAAACCTTGAATCCTTTAAGCACTTTTCCGCCACATGCTTTGTATGCCATTTCTGCGAAGTGCTCCACTCCTATTCCAAGCTCTGTCAATGTGCTTTGAAGTCCTAATGTCTTGAAGAAGAAGTCGTATAGTCTCTTGATGCCTTCTTTTGCAATATCCATAGGCTCTTGATTTGCATCGACGCCAAAAACATTGACAGCAAACTGTACATATTTAGATACATTGTTTTCGTCCAAACAATATTCCATCCAACGAGGGGTGAGTATGGCGAGACCCAAACCGTGTGTGATGTCATAGACAGCTGATAGCTGGTGTTCCATTGGGTGGCAGCTCCAAGCCTTGGCGCGTCCGCCATTGATGAATCCGTTGATAGCCCATGAAGAAGTCCACATGAGATTAGCGCGAGCTTCGTAATTGTCAGGTTCTTGCATTGCTATTGGTGCGTATTTTACGACGGTTTTCAACATGCCTTCCATAAAAGTATCGAGCATATAGAGGTCTGGTTCCATATTGAAATAAACTTCTATGATGTGTGACATGATGTCAACAGAACCGCATGCTGTTTGATATTGGCTTACGGAATATGTCATTGTAGGGTCAAGGAAAGACACTCTTGGTTGAAGATGAGGGTCTAGACGACCTATTTTGTCGTTTGTTTCAGGGTTGCTTATCACGCCGCCGCTGTCCATTTCGGAGCCTGTGGCAGATAGTGTTAATATAGAAACTATAGGCAGCGCTTCGTTGATAGGAGCTCTTTTTTCATTAAAGAAATCCCATGGGTCGTGGTCAACGCACGCTCCAGCTGCCATGAACTTGGTGGCGTCTATTGTTGAACCGCCGCCAACAGCGAGCAGGACGTCAATCTTGTGTTCCTTACACATTTGTACTCCTTTTCTTACTGAATCGATGCGTGGATTAGGCTCTATGCCAGATAGTTCGAAGACTTCCAATCCAGCCTTCTTCATCTCATCCATGACTTTATCGTAAAGTCCAATCTTCTTGATAGAGCCTCCGCCGTATGTCAAAAGAACTCTTGTTCCAAATTTTCTAAGCTCTTCGCCAAGATGAGAAAACTGATTCTCACCGAAATAAACTTTTGTAGGTATGTTATAAACGAAATTATTCATGATATTTATTTTATTCTATAATCATTGTTGCATAGTAGTTGATTGTGCCTGTTACATCACATGTTATGTCGAGCCCAATATAATTGATTTCACATTTTCCAGTAACAGTTGAGTTCCAGTTTAATACTTTTGCATTTGATATTGAAGCTGTTGTATTTTTAAGGATGATGTCACATTCTATTCTGTCGTTATTTTCGGTTGTGATAAAGCCGTCGTATTTGCTGTCTTCAAGCTTTAGTCCGAGACCGCTGCAATATCCGTTCATCACAATGTCGTTAATCACGCCGTTGATTCCATTTATTTTCATGATAACGCTGCCGTCATCATCAGCGTTCGCTTTTGTAATGGAACATGTCGTTTTTATTTCATCTATTGTCACAGGTAATGCTTGACCTTCATATTTAACTGTCAGATATGGAGTTATGGTAATGTTGTAATTGCCCACCACTTTATCAGCATATTCCTCGTTGTTAGGTCCGCAGCTGCTTAAAGTAAAAACAATAAATGCTAATAAGCTAAATAATAAAGTCTTAGTTTTCATGATGATATATTTTTATTGATTGTTATTTGTCTAACTTTTGTATTAAAAAAATATTGTTGAAGACTGTATTTATTTTACAACAAATCTACCTGTCTTTTTGTTCATGTCTTTTCCGATTATTTCAACGAAATAAATTCCTTTTTTCCAATTTGAAACATTGATGGTTGTAATGTCGTCATTGTTATTCAAAGAATAGATGATTTGTCCGCATACATTATATATATTAATGTTTCTTGCGTCGTTTGCATCAATGTTTATTATGTCGTTTGTTGGTGAAGGGTATATTTTCAATTCGTTGATTTCATTGTTGTTGACTTCAGGGATGTTTAAAAAGCCGTCTTCTCCTTTTGTAAGCCAATTAAGGCTGAAGTTGTAGAACACAGTGCAGTAGTCGCCTTCACCTTGATATGCCTCTTCGACATAAAATCCGATTGTGTTGTCAGGAAGTATGCACAATGAAGAATATGCTGAACTGTAAGGCACTATGCAGCGGCTTGTTGGCCAAGTCTCTCCTTCGTCATAACTTACGAATACAGTCACGTTTTTTCTTGTATCGCCTACTGGGCTTGAATGTAACAATCTGTTTTTGTCGTAGCCGTCGTTTACTGATGTATATCTAATCATGTCACCGTTGCATGCTGTTGAGTTGATTTCTGTCCATTCTGATGTTGATGCCTGCCATGTCAAGCCGCCGTCTTCAGAGATGTTGAACCATCTGTTGCCGCCATGTCTGATGCTCATCAATATTCTTCCGTCAACGAGTTCAGTCACTTTAGCCTCGTCGCCTCCTACTGAAGCGCGGCCTGATACTTTCCAAGTAAGTCCGTTATCGTCAGAATATACTGCATGATTGCAGACAGCTTCTTTAGCATTGTTTTCGCGCATTGCCACTACGAACATGATGCGGCCTGTCGATGTCAGCAAACCGTTTCCTGAGCCGAAGAAACCGCCTAGCCAGTTTTGGCGTTCGGCATCTTCGCATTCTGCGCCATATATAAAATGTGTAATATCTTCAGGCTCAGTCCATGTCATTCCATTGTCGTTACTTCTTGATATGTACATTCTTAATGGATTTGTTGGAGTTGAGCCCCAGAATCCAGGTCCTCCAACGTAAGCAGCGATGATGCCGTTTTCATCATTTGTCAATGCTAAAGCGCAGTCGCCGTAGCCTTTGCCATAGCCTGTTCCTTGAGCCATAGTGTAAGGCTCTGTCCATGTGTGGCCGCCGTCGGAGCTAACATTGCAAACGATGTCAATGTCTTCAGGAAGGTCGCCGTTGTTGTATTTGCGTTTGTCAGTTATGGCAACAATATCGCCATTTTTTGCGGTTATGACAGCAGGGATACGATAGTTTGTTGAGTTGTAATCGCCTGGACGTAATAAAGTCGTTCTGGCAAGGATAATTTCACGTTTTCCATTAGGTGATGGATTCTTCACTTCTGCTGTCTCAGCATCTGTGTTTATTTCAAGACATGAGATGTCGATGAAATTCCCTTCGTGAGCGTCATCGGCAACACGTACGGCAATCCATAAATAATTTATGCCTTTAAGAAGTTGGCCGTTAAGCTCGCAAATGAAATCTCCCGACTGTGGAACGCAGCTGCCAATTAAAGTTGCTGTCTCGTGAAATTTATTGTTAGCTAAGTCGTTAAGTCCAGATGTATAAACCTTTACTTCAGCAACGTCAGCTATTCTTGTCGTTCCTTCTAGATTGAGTTTTATTGATTTTAAATTGGTGGATGCCTCGTTATTTCCTATGTATTGAACCAACGCCTTTAATATCAATTCGTGATCATTGCCGCGAGCCGTGAGACGATTTTCTTGTTTTAATATAATATTGACCTCAGATTTTTGTGCGAATGATGTCAAAGCTATAAATGCTATTATTAATAAAAAGGTAATTCTCTTCATATATTATTTGTTTTTATTCATTATGAATGTTAATAATTCTTTACATCCTTCGTTGACGTCTTCCCATGTTGCCTGAAAATCGCCTGTGTACCAAGGGTCGGCAACATCGGCAGGACGAGAAGTGTAATCCATCAAGAGAGATATTTTACCTTGTTTGTCATCGCCGAGCATCGTTTTGAGGTTGCGGATGTTGCTTTGATCCATGGCGACAATATAGTCGTAATACTCATAATCTTTTTTGGTTATTTGACGTGCGGTCTTTCCTGCGCAGCATATTCCATGTTCGGCAAGTTTCTGACGTGCTGGCGGATAGACTGGGTTACCTATCTCGTATGTTGAGGTGGCTGCGGATGCTATTTCAAATTCATGACTTAATCTTTCCTTTTCAACGATGTCTTTCATCACAAACTCCGCCATCGGACTTCTGCATATATTGCCGAGGCACACGAATAAAATTTTTATTTTCTCACTGTATTTCATATCTTTATAAAATAATATACATTTAATGATTTATATAAAATGCAACAACTTTATGTTGTTGAAACATCTTTTCAAAACTAATGATTTTTTTTGAATCAAAGAAGATTAGATTAAATATTTTTTCTCAAATTATTCGTCACTTACTTCTTTTAATAAGATAAGATGTAAGTATTTGATCGTATGGCTTGTTGATGTCAGCCTCCACATAATCAATCTGATATTGATGACATTGACGCAGCAGCTCTTCTTTCTTGGCTGTCATTATAGACTCGTATTTTTCTTTTATCTCGACAGGATTAAGCTTTATCATCTCCCCTGTTTCCAAATCGATAAATTTATGAGGACGATTTTCGTAATCTAATTTTTGTTCATGATTAGAGTCATGTACATGAAAAAGAATCACTTCGTGTTTATTATAACGAAGATGTTTAAGAGCTGCAAACATATCCTGATAGTTATCGATATTGTCGAGCATATCGCTGAATATTATCACGAGGCTTCTCTTATGCGTCATCTCTGCTATCTTATGGAGACAATCTGTCGCATTGGTATAATGTTTTTCCGTCTTGTTGTAAGGAAGCATCAGCTTGTCTAGTTCGCTGTAAATCATATTAGAATGCACTCTCGACAGTTTTGCCGGAGTATGGAGTGTGACATCGTTGTCGAAAACAGAAAGACCTACGGCATCACGCTGGCGTCGCATCAGTTCGATGAGAGCTGCGCTGCTATATACTGAATACCATAATTTGTTAGGATGTTCGAAGTCGAGTCTGTTCTGCACTGGGAAGTGCATGCTTGAACTCTTGTCGATGACTATCTGGCAACGAAGGTTGGTCTCTTCTTCGTAGCGTTTCACAAAAAGTTTCTCGGTTCTCGCGAAAAGTTTCCAGTCGATGTTTTTGGTCGGTTCTCCAGTGTTGTAAAGACGATGTTCAGCGAACTCTACTGAGAAGCCGTGGAAGGGACTCTTGTGGAGACCAGTTATAAAGCCCTCCACTATTTGACGAGCCAGAAATTCCAGACTTCCCAGCTGAGCTATATTGCTGATTTCAATCGGCATCGATTAGATTAATTTCTTCAATTTATCTTCGAATACTTGTTTTGCTGCGCCGCCTACGTTTTTGTCAACTACTTGACCACCTTTGAAATAAAGAACTGTAGGAACGTTCATGATGCGATATTTTGCTGCTAAGCCTTGGCATTCGTCGATGTCTGCTTTGAAAACTTTAGCTTTGCCAGCATATTCTTCTGATAATTGATCCATATAAGGAGCGATCATGTTGCAAGGGCCGCACCATGCTGCGCCGAAATCAACCATAACTGGAACTTCGCTTTGTAATACTTCTACTTCAAAAGTAGCGTCTGTAATGTGATTTGCCATAATTATAATTTTTTAAAAAGTTAATACAAATATTTCTGCAAATATAATAAAAAAGACTACAAGTCAACAAGACAACAAGACAACAAGATGTTTTTTTATTTGAAATAAAATACCGATAAAATTTTCATCCTAATTTTTGTCCATTAATGACATGTGTCTCTATAATATCCTAATATTTGTCCATTACGCCGAAATGACAGATTCAGCCCACATTATATCTGCTTTAGATGGTTTTGAAATTCTTGGATGACTATGATTATGTCCACGAATTGTCCATCCGTTTTCTAACATAAACCCACATTTTTTCCCACTATCCCAGTATCATAGTCATTCCCTCAACAGCATCAGTGTTAAAAGAGTTGCCGTTTTTAGAATGGATTGAATTTAATCTGACAAAATATTTCGGGTTAAAAACATCATGTCTTCCTCTCACCACATATCCGCTCGGGTCGGTAAACCTCAACGGGTTGTTGAAGCAGTAGGTATAGCGGTTGTAGGATTGGGAGTATTCTGACATGGCAGTTGTTGTTTAGATTTTTTTAATGTAATTTTATGGTTATTATCGAACTTTATTATGATTTCATCTTTTCTTTTTTTGTAAATATATTTTTCTTTTGATTTGTTTTTATGACGACTACCTTTTAGAATGGGTTTTAAATACATGCTTTTGGGTATTATGACATATCGTGTTCCAAATACAACATCAATACATTGTTCTGTATAGAAGAAATCATTAACTTCTGATTCTATGAAAAAAGTAATAGGCTCATTATTGACTATAGAACTGCGATGAATACGTAAAACCGTATCGTTTTTTGATGAAAAATACAGATTATCATTGTACCAAATACGAAAACTATCAAGTTTTCTACAATAGATGCTATCATCGGTCGAAGATGCCCCCATTGCATAATTGCGGTATTTTTCATACAAGGAAAATTCTATATAATCTTTATCGCATTCTTCCGTCACAACATCAGCATTGTTGCCAATTAACATATTTTCATATAATACAATCTCCTTATTCTTCATAGAAAACACGCCTTTGTAATAACGGGTAGAATCAAAATAATTTATACTTATGGTATCATTAATGACAAATATAGCACCGTTATTTTTTTTATCCACATATAAACCATTGGGTTTTGATTGCGAAAATAATGAATGTATCGTGAGTAAGGATATTATCAAACATACGTATTTCATAATTATTTAGATTTTAAATTAAACTCTATAAATTGCATGGATTCTATATATTTCGGAAGTATAAAATTATCGATAGAAGTTTTATGATCATATAACAATCTTTTAGGAGACGGATCTGCGAATTTAAATTCAACCTCTCTATTGGGCCATATAGTAAAACTTTTCAGTAAAGCGGCATGACCTTTACTAGAAACAACATCATCATACAAACCATTAAAAATCATAGTACTATGATTTTACTTCCACGATAATACGCATCGATTATTTGTTTGTAATTAATGTTTTGTGCATTGTAGTCCGTATATGATTTTTCTATGTTATTCCATATTATGTAATCTATAATATTATTTGTCATGTATCCTTGATTCCCCGTAGAATTATAATAATCGTTATTTTTTTGAGCCCATTGTTTAGCATTATCATCCCATTTGTTTAATGATTTGGAAGCTTCTCCCAGCGATAAATACACACATTTCCCATGTTTCTCATCATTAACAGAAATAGAATTAGGATCCTTTACGTCAAAATAATAAGTCGTTTTTCTTTTTACGTTCCACAAATCATTTCCTGTACTTTCGTCTAATGAATATGAACTTGACGTAATGTCATTCTCTTTATCAAATAATGAAATATACGGATCTATTCCCAAACTAAAATCATCAGGAGGCCATATATTCCTCACCACATAACCGCTCGGGTCGGTAAATCTCAACGGGTTGTTGAAGCAGTAGGAATAACGGTTGTAGGATTGAGAGTATTTGACCATGACAGTTCTTGTTTGATATTTTTAATTTTATTTTATTGTCAGCAAATTTAATGATTACATATTCTATTTTTGAACTTCAGTTTGTCTGGTACATTATAGATTTGTTTCTTCTTTATGAAATCTTCGTACGACAAAGGTCCTATAACTTTTTTATTTCGTTTTATAATTATCCAATAATATGTATAATTTTTACCCAACGGATAGTTGATTCTATCATATATAACATATTCCTTATATTGAGGTCTTTGTTTTACAATTATATAATTTCTGTCGTAATCGTATGCTATAACGTAAGGTGGAATATCAGTAGCATAAGAGCATAAGATATGTTTACTAATCTTATCATAAACAATACCTTTTCCCAATCTAATGGTATCATTGTCATAATTGAATATAAAAATAAATACGACAGACATTATAATTAACGCTGTGATAAACAAATACCTTGTTTTTTTGTTACTATCCGGCCTGACAAAAAACAAACCTGTTGTTAAAGATATTATTGATAATATTATTAATATAAGTGAGAACATAATAGATAATTATTTAATCCATGGTAAAATAGGTCTCAGTTCAGTTTCTCCATATATATTGATTTCATAACTATTCCCGTTACCAGAAACCATCTTTCCAATCATAGTTTCAATGTTCCTTAAATAGTTTAATGGATTTTTCCAACTATGCATCTCAAAGTCATATCTGTCAGAATATGCCCTAACCTTATGATTCGGATAACGTTTAAGGGTAATATGTCCATAAACCAATCCATCATCTAAAGATGCGGAATGAACTAAAAGATTAAAAGATTTTGTTTGATACACAAATCTTTCGCCTAAAGAAACTATCCCTGACAAATCGATTTTATCAATGTCAACATACAACGCTTCACCATTTCCATTTCTCCACCATTCCCTTGCTTCTAAATAAGTCAAATATCCGTCCCAATCCGGACGATTTTTCAGATTAGAGTAGTGAGTATTCATCTTTAGTTGCGCCATCTCCAAATTATTCTCATTCAAACTTGTAGATAATGCCAAAGCATCCTCATGAGACATTCCTTGTACAAAATCATTTATGTTCATTACAATGGCATCACCCCGCAATCCTTCGTCATCAGTGCCAAGGAAGTTCCCAGCTTCGTCATAAATCGGAGATGGACTTCCCTCAACAATATCGGTATTGAATGAATTTCCGTTTTTTGAGTTGGAAGATTTCAACCAGATAAAATACTGCGGATTAAGAACATCATTTCTTCCTCTCACCACATATCCGCTCGGGTCGGTAAATCTCAACGGGTTGTTGAAGCAGTATGAGTAGCGGTTGTAGGATTGGGAGTATTCAGACATAGCGGTCATTGTTTAGGTTTTATTTCAATTTGATATTATGGACAAGTGGTATATGGATTACCACACTGGTTAAAAGGTGCGAGCCAACCTTCTATTTCATTGCCGTCCTCAACAATTGCTTCTATATAAACCCAATTTCGTTTTGTATTAAGGATTGGCACATGTTGAGGGGAATTTATGTTAGCCACTATTGGTGATTTAAAACAAGGCTTTTTATAAATAGGGACAGAGGTGTTTTTTTCATCATCAGATACTAATCCTCGAATATTTAATCCTATATCACCTTTTTTTATCCAAAACTGACCTATATTGGGATAATCAAAACGCACAAAGAAGAAGTCTTTTTTTTGTGATATAATAGTCACCATGTATCCTGCTTCCTGTTCAGCTTGCAAATCAACCATTTTAACGAAACACGTATCATGGCAATCGGAATAAATGGCGAATGGCTCCTTGTTTTTAAAGTGAGTATATCCTTGTATACCATCTCTCGTATATCCAAGTTGTTTGCGTTGAATGCATGAGCTAACAAGGAAAATTGTCATTAATAGTAGAAGATATTTTTTCATAGTAAATAAGTTATCGAGTTATTCTAAAAAATATATTTGATGATTTTTCAAGTTGTGCTTCTACATGTTTCCAGTTATTTAAGGTGTTTATGTTACCATCAATGATAATACAACCTTGAGAACTATATGTGGCAACCCCGTTTAAATTAGTTCTGTGAAAAAATATATGTTCCATATAGTTCTTATTAGTTTGTTTGTTAAGTTCACCACCTTCAATAGGTAGACGTAAAGAACCATCTATATTCATAATGCGATAACTTAAAGAACCACCTTTTAAACCATATGGACTCGTTGACATATCTTGATAAAATGCTTTATAGTCTCCACTTTTTACCATTGAATATTTTAAAGGATCAGAAGACACCGATAGTCCACAATAAACAACAATATCATCTTCATTATTTACACCATAAACTGTAATCTGTGCAGGCTTTGCGCCTTTTCCTGTTAGAGTGCCATCTTCTCCCAATTTTTCATCATAACTACCGTGTACTAAAACAACAGCTTCTCCAAGATATTTCCCATCTATTCCAGCGACATCCATTTCCGCTTGACTTTTGTAGTCAGTCCATTTGATATTTCCGTCAGAATCTTCATACCAATCATCTACAGGCAGTTGTTTCCCAGCCGACAAATCGGTATTGAAAGAACTTCCATCACTGCTAAAACTACTAAAGTCATAATACAAGAAATACGGATTAAGAACATCATTTCTTCCTCTCACCACATAACCGCTCGGGTCGGTAAATCTCAACGGGTTGTTGAAGCAGTAGGAATAACGGTTGTAGGATTGGGAGTATTCCGGGTTTTGTATCACAATATCTGGCGAGAGCATCCTGCCAACAAGAGGGTCATACATCCTTCCATTCATGTTTATCAAGCCGAAGTCGCGGTAATGTTCGTGCATGCAGAAGCCTCTGTCGAAAGTGGTACTGATATTATCGTATTGAAGCGTGTTGTGGTTTCTATCTCTGCCCCAAGCGTCAAAGCTGTAATATTCCACATCGCCGTTAGTAACGGTGGCATACAAACTTCCTAAATGGTCTTTCAAAACATAGCTCATGACGGAGGTGTCGTTGTGAGTCACAAA